>NZ_JAVJSQ010000029.1:0-600000 GCF_040219335.1 Gimesia sp.
CTAAGGATACTTGATGACTGTTTATCAATAGCAGTCCGATCAACAACCTGATGAGGACGATGCTCTTAAAGTTTGACCACCAACCTTTTGCTATATCAAAGCCTCACTCAGAGAAATCTGAGTGAGGCTTTTTTTGCGCGCTGACATCAAACTCAACGAATCAGGTTCGAATTCGTTTCAGAATCCGTTCCAACAGGGAACGTTGTGGAGCTGGGATACCCGAGAATCCCGGATTGTGCAGTGCCGATTCAAATCGGGACCGCTGCTGCACCAATTGTGATTGGCAGTATCTTTCTTGCAAATAAATCATATTCCAATGCGAAATAGACTCCCCCCCCTCAAACCTCATGCTTCAACCGCTGTTCCAGTTCCAGCAGGGCCTGACTGACAATCTCTCGCAGTACAGGTAATTGCGTGCTCACGGTTTCCAGATCCCCATTCGCAGCGGCTTCTTCGGTGCGCTCAGCCTGTTTCAGCAGGGCAGGGATGCCGAATGTTCTCGCGGCTGCTTTTGTTGTGTGGGCGTGGCGATAGGCCTGGACGGCATCGCCGTGCTTCAAATCTCGCTCCAGCCGGTCCATTAATTCAGGCAGTTCGGTGAGACTTTCCCGGATCAACTCACAGAGCAGACCTTCGTCCCCCTCGACCACCCGCAACGCTTCCTGCCAGTCGACCAGAGCTTCGCACGCCTCTGGTTCCGGTTCAGTCGCTATGTTGTCTGAATCGATGACAGCAGTCGCAGGGAAGAACTTCACCAGAGCCGCATCGAGTTCCTGTTTATGAATCGGCTTGGCAATGTAGCCATCCATGCCCGACTCAAGACACGCCTTCACATCAGACTGCATCACCCGCGCCGTCATCGCGATAATCGGAATGTGCGCATCGCTCGCCGCTTCCTCATCACGAATCAATCCGGTCGCCTCCAGCCCGTCCATTTCCGGCATCGTCACATCCATCAGGATCAGATCGAACGGCTCACTTCGCCAGCGCTCTACCGCAAGACGTCCATTTTCAGCGATTTGCACCGTATGTCCCCACTTCTCCAGCAGTGCTTTGACCAGTCGCTGATTCGACCTTCCATCCTCGGCAACCAGGACCCGCAGCGGGGCACTCGTCCACGCATCAGGGCTTTCCGACGGTGCCGATTCTGCTTCAGGTGAATCACCGGCGGCTTTCTCTGCCGACGCGTCTCCCACTGGTAGCGGGAGCGTGAACCGGAATGTACTGCCCCGCCCCTCTTCGCTTTCCGCCCAAATCCGACCATGCATCGCTTCGACAATGCCGGCAGTGATCGTCAGGCCCAGTCCCGAACCGCCAAACTGACGCGTGGTCGAAGAGTCCGCCTGCACGAACCGCGAGAAAATCCGCTCCAGCTGTTCTGCCGGAATACCGATGCCCGTATCGCGGACCATAAACAGCAGTTGCACGCGGCTCTCCGCATCATCGGCTTCGCGTGTGACCTCCAGGTGGACTTCCCCCTCAAGCGTAAATTTGATCGCATTCCCCACCAGGTTCATCAACACCTGTCTCAGGTGCACGGGATCACCAATCAGAGTCTGCGGGACTGCCTCGTGTACCTCCCACGTGATCGCCAGATTTTTCTCCCGATTATGAGAACTGAGCAACCGAAAAACCTTGCCGACCTCTTCACGCAGATCAAAGGAAACCGCTTCCAGTTCGAGTTTCCCTGACTCAATTTTGGAAATATCAATCAGATCATTAATGATCGAAAGCAGCGATTCGCCCGATTCCAGCACGATCGTCAAAAATTCCTGCTGCTGGGGTGTCGGTGAATCACTAAGCAGCAGCTCGGAGAGGCCGATGATCGCATTTAAAGGTGTGCGGATCTCGTGACTCATGTTGGCCAGGAAGCGGCTTTTTTCTTCATTCGCCTGCTCGGCGGCCAGCCGGGCTCTCTGCAGAGTCTCGTCAATCTGTTTATGCACGGTCATGTCAAACAGACTGATCAGCACCAGTTGCTCGTCGTCGATTTCCACGGGAATCAGTCGGACTTCCAGCGGAATCAACTTCCCATCCTGACAGACGCCGTTCACTTCCTGCGGCTCGTTGAGCAGCCTCGCCTGCGGATGATTCAGCAGCTCGCGCAGGCTCTGAATTTCCACGTCCCCCGAGTGCTGGGAGAACAGGTTTTCCAGCGTCATACCGATCAGCACATCCAGATGATAACCAAACATCTGGAACGCGGCCCAGTTAGCCAACTGGATTGTCCCCGCGAGATTCACCAGCAGAATCGGATTCGGCGTCGCTTCCACAACGAGCCGAAAGCGTTCCTCGGCCCGTTTGATCTCAGTAATGTCATGGGCAATGCCGAAGGTTCCAATGACTTTCCCCTTGCGGTTCCGCAGCGGGATTTTCGTTGTCAGCATGGTGAGGTTCTTCCCGTTGGGTCCCTCCAGGCTCTCTTCCCGACGCAACATCTCGATTCCATTCTGCATCAGATCCCGTTCCTGCACCAGACGTTTCCGGGCATAGTCGGCGGGGAAGAAATCGAAGTTGGAGAGCCCCTCCATCTCTTTGGGGTTCTCAATCCCCAGTCGTCGGGAAAGCGCCGCACTCACACGCAGGAACCGGCCTTCGGTATCTTTGAACATGATTTCATCGGGCAGATAGGTGAGCAGTGTTTCCAGTAGAAACTGTTCGTATTCAAGCGCGGCTTCTGCCAGCTTCTGATCGTGAATATCGGTAATCGATCCCGCCATTCGTACTGCACGTCCCCGGTCATCCCAGATCGCCTGCCCACGGGCACGAAACCAGCGGTAAGCCCCATTTTTCAACTGAAGTCGGTACTCCACGTCATACGGTTTACGCCGTTCGATGTGTCTGCTGAGGGCGGCTTTGGTTGGGGTGAGATCATCGGGATGCAGACGATATTCAAATTCGAAAAAGTCGTCACCCATTTCCTCTTCTTTGAGTCCCAGCAGTTCCTTGAAGCGAGTCGCGTAATAGACCTTATTGGTCAGCAGATCCCAGTCCCACAGTCCATCGGTGGACCCCGCAACGGCCAGCTTGAACCGTTCTTCCTTGGCCTCCAGTTCCCGGGTACGCCGGGCAACGGTCTGATCCAGCCGCTCATTGGAAGTCTGTAGACGCCGGTTGAGATCGATCAGTTGCTGCTCCGTGGCGTGATACGCCCGCAGTGCAAACGAAAGGGCAGCGATGTAGGCACTGATCCTCAGGAAATGCCACCACCACCAGGCCATGTCCCACAGTGCCGACATTTCAAACAGAATCCCCGCTGCCCCCAGCAGCATGGTGTGCACGGCAAACAGCCACGATTCATGCTGCGCTGTTTTATGGAACCGCACGATGAAAAACAGACCCGCGATCAGAAATCCCACGCCGCCACAGATATTGAGCGCCCGCGCCAGTGGAGTAAAGTTGCCCTCAGTTATCATCGACGGCAGTTGAGTGGGGAACACGCAGGCATGTAATCCCAACAGGCAGCTGGTCAGCAGGATCAGCCAGATCAGTACCTGGGAGAGCCGGCCCGACAGCGGGGCATAACTGATCCAGACAGTAGCGAAGATCACCCCTCCCGCAAGGGTGGCGACGCTGTGCAGCCAGACAAAGGCATTGCCCGGTTCCACAGCCGCATGGAATGTATCGAGCACGCCCATCGCAATCAGGGCACTGGCCATCGACAGGTAGCAGACTGCTTCCGGCTTACGTCGGGATTCCACCATCAATATGCCGGCAATCGCGACCGCCATCAGTCCACCCGATGTTTCCAGCAGCGAATGTACGGGCAGGTGGGCGAAGCGGGTCTCCGGATAAAACAGCAGCACGATGGCACTGCCGACCGTCGGCATGACGAGTGAGAGCAGCACTCCCAGCAGGGCCCACCAGAGAGTCGGTTTACCTGACATGCCTTTGTCTTTCTACTCGACCATCTTGATTAACAGGATGGTAATGTCGTCCTCGCTTCTCAGTGATCCCGAGAAACGGTAAATCGCTTTTAGAATCTGTTTTACAATTTCTTTCCCCGGTTTCTCTCGATGCTGGTGGATGACCTCACACACCCGTTCGATGCCAAATAACTCCCCTTCGTCCGAGCGGCACTCATACAGGCCATCGGTCACGACGAGTAGAATATCGCCAATCTGTAACTGCAGTTTGCCATCCGTGCCATATTGGTAATCGTGCAGCAGTCCCAGGGCCGGACCGTTGTAATCGGGCATGCTTCTGATTCCCTCGGTATTGATGACCCAGAAGGGATGCCCCGCCGAACAGTATTCCAGTGTCCGTTCCAGGGGATCGTAACGTCCGTAACAGAGAGTCACGAACTGCCCCTCCAGTGTCACCTCACTCACAGCGCGATTGGCAAAGGTCAGAATCTCCCCCGGATCCTGCAGAATGTGGGAGCAGGTGCGCAGCACGCGGCGGGTATCGACCATGATCAGCGAAGGCGCGAAGCCGTGACTGCTGACATCCGCAATGGTCAGGCCCCAGATGGAATTGAGTTTGTCTTCTTCACTCATCAGATGCGCGGGTTGCCAGAGATCATGATTCTTTTTTGCCTGGCGGCTGATCGGAATCACGTCAAAAAAATCCCCGCCAGTCCAGTTAGCGGGGATATAAGCACTTGCCATGTCGACGCCGGCGATTTCCGGCAATGTCTGAGGCAGCAGATGCCGTTGAATTTCCCGGGCATATTCCAGATCCCGGTCCATCGCGATCATGTTCATTTCCATTTCCAGGCGGTGCCTGCGTTCGATGGCATAGCGTATCGATCGCTGCAGCACACAGCTGCTTGCCTCGGATTTGAACACGTAATCCTGTGCGCCCAGTGAAACCGCTTTGATGGCCAGTTCCTGATCGTTACGTCCGCTTAAAATCACGATAGGAATGTGCGCGAAACGCTGATGCAGAAATTGAAATGTATGCAGCCCCATCGAGTCGGGCAGCGTGAGATCGAGGACGATCACATCCACACGCGGGGCAGACTTGAGCCAGTTCACTGCTTCCTCCAGAGAACCGACATGTGTGAGAGCACCGCAGCCGATCTTCTGTAAGCGAGATGTGATCAGCCTGGCATCCAGGATGTTATCTTCGACAAGCAGTAATGAGGTATTTTGCATAATGGCCACGCTGAATATGCAGCATGGCAGGAATGAATATTCCCTCCCTGTATTCCTGCCACTGAACTAGTTACCTCAGGCCCATGTCTTTCAGGTCGAACTTGGAGCCGCGCACAGTTCTATGAATTGTGCGCGGTCAGTTATATCTAAGTTTGCTGATGTTTATTTGAGTTGGCAAGATGAATTTTTCGTTTAAGCAAGAGTTTTAAAAACTGCAACGAAAACCCTTATTCTTCCACTTGCAGATACAGATAAAATGATTCCTTATTCTCTGTTTTTAAGGAGGGTTTTCTCTGTTGTCTATTCGAACAGGTTTTCGCGAAACAGGCCAGCTTTTCTGAACCTGCATCGGGCGGAGATTGTCAGTAAACTGACAGAAGGAGTCCTTTCATAATGGCATTGAACCGCAAACACAGCCGCCGCATCGTGGTGGACAAAGAGACGTATCGATTTAAAGTCTCGACAACCAGCCTCGACAAAGACGGGAATTATCGCCTGAATGTAACCGTGCAGCGCGAGACAGGGGGAGCCCGACTGGATGTACGCGGTCTGCTGACACGCGATTTCTGGCTGGATATTTCGGAACCGGGAGACAAGGACCCTGCGGACTATCCTGTTATCACGCCGAAGCACGTCCGCTTTATTATCGAGCAGGCCCGACAGCAGGGCTGGCAGGCACTGGAACCAGGGCCGACGTTTGTACTCGAACTCGAAAATCAAATGCTGTTCTCTTTCTGAAACCATCGTCTGTGACTTAGCCAGACAGCAGCAGGGAATTTGCCGTGTTGAATTACGAACTCAGGAATCTGTATCACGATCTCATTGATGAGCAACAGGGATTCCAGAGAGCGGATCCCGCTGATATTCAATACCTGTTGGACGAGATCAACGCCGACCCGCAGCTCGGCCGGGCCGAGCGCGCTTTCCTGCGGGGCTATCTGAATTACCACTTTCGCGAAGTCATGCAGCCTCTCGACCGCGAAGCAGAATTCTGGACCGCAGTCGCACTGGCTCCCGACGATCACCAGTCCAATCTGCATCTGGGTTACGAAACCTTTGATGTCGGCAAATACGCGACCGCCCTGACGCAGTTTCAGAAGCTCAATCTGACACTCCATTTCCTCTGGTCGCAGATCAAAATCAGGGAATTGATCGTCAGCTGCCACCTGCATCTCCAGCAGTTCGAGGCGGCAGAAAGCCTCTTGTTCCCCCTGCTTCAACTCTCAGCCGAAGTCAAAGATGATGATTATGCATACCCCAGTGAACTGCTGCGGGCATTGGCACAATGGCACGCCGAATTCCATGCCGCAATTGGAGAGACCGCCTGGCAACGCCTGGTCGAACTGCTGTCTCTGGTTATAAAGAGACACGATCTGAACCGCCTGTTCCAGAAGGAGCTCAACCAGATTATGCAGGATGACTTATCCTCGCTGCCGGAGCTATTTGATTGAGGGAGGCTCCTGTTCTGGACATCCCGCGGAGACTCTGTCATGCTGAATACTACGTATAAGCTGTCACAGTTGTGAATTCGGGAGACGAAAGAAATGAGTCAACAGTCCGGAGATGTCCCCGTTGATCAGGATCGTCCGGTAACACGCAGAACGTTCATCCAGCAGGCAGGTACGGCGACGGCCGCCGGGCTGGCTGCCGCACCTTATGTCTGGGCCGGGGGGAATGAGCAGTCGGAAACACTCCGGGTCGGTCTGATCGGCTGCGGTTCCCGCGGCTCCGGGGCGGCCGTGAATGCCATGCAGGCGGATCCGAATTCAAAGCTCGTGGCTATGGCGGATGTCTTCGAAGATAAACTCAAAGCGAGTGCCGACCGGATCAAAAAAACGATTGGCAAGCAGTACGCTGTAAAACCGGATCAGCAATTCATCGGCTTCGACGCGTATGAAAAACTGTTGCAGACCGACGTCGATGTCGTGTTGCTGACCACGCCGCCCCACTTCCGCCCGCTGCATTTAAAGCAGGCGATTGCCGCCGGCAAACATGTTTTCGCGGAAAAGCCGGTCGCCGTCGACGCCCCCGGTGTCCGTTCCGTGATAGAAACCTGTCGCGTGGCCCGGGAGAAAAAGTTGTCCATCATGTCCGGCCTGATGCTCCGCTACAGCAAAGCCATGCAGGAAACGATGAAGCGGATCCATGAAGGGCAACTCGGCAAGATTGTGACGCTGCAGACGAATTACAACATCAATGGGCTCTGGTCACATCCCCGCAAACCCGAATGGAGCGACATGGAATGGCAGATGCGCAACTGGTACTACTTTACCTGGCTCTCGGGGGGACAACTGGTGGAGCAGCACGTGCATGGACTCGACCTGATGTCCTGGGCGATGCAGAATGAATATCCCGTCAAATGTTTCGGACTGGGCGGTCGGCAGTCGCGGGTCGATCCCCTCTATGGCCACATCTTCGATCATCACGCCATCTGTTATGAATACAGTGGCGGCGAACGCTGCTTTGCTTACTGTCGCCAGCAGGACGGCACCGACATCGATACCTCCCAGCTGATTTACGGATCAAAGGGAACCGCCGATCTGAATCGTAATACGCTCAGCGGCGCCAAGACCTGGCGTTACAGCCGGGCGCGCGGCAGTGCCAGAGGCGGCGTGCAGGACCTGCCTTACGTCCAGGAACACGCGGCCCTGTTTGAGAGCATTCGCACCGGCAGCCCCATCTGCAACGGGGAGTACGCCGCGAAAAGTTCGCTGATGGCCATCATGGGACGCATGGCTTCTTATACCGGGAAAAACGTGACCTGGGAAGAAGCCTGGAACTCTCAGGAAGACCTGACACCTGCCGAATATGCCTTTGGTCCTCTGAAAGTACCTCCCGTCGCCCAGCCAGGGAAAACTCAATTTATTTAAGTGAAACGGGCTGATTACCTCTGGGGGGGGTATCAGCGATTCATTCTCCATCCGTTCCGGTTTCGTTTTTTACGGACGCCTCTGATGCGGAATCCCCGACGATGAGGTGTTTCAACTCTTCAATTTCCTGTTGTAACTTTCGGAGCCGCCGAAGATGTTCGCCCATCAGTTTGAGCAGACCTAAGAGCGCGAAAAATACAAACAGCTGGAAGAAAACCATAGAATTTCCTGTCGAGAAAGTGGTTGATCCTGATGAGCAGCCTGTTTCAGGGAACGCCAAACAGGCCGCAAGGATCAAAATGAGTCGGAAATTGGGCAAATTTCTTTTTTTGCGTGATATTTCTATCTGTATTACGCCTCACTCACTGCAGGGCTAGATTTCTCCGGAAACGGGGGAGTCCGGCAGACGTCCAGTCAGTGATCTGAGGAGTCCGTTATGGACCAGCTTGAGCGACAGCAGAAGCGGTTTTTAAACGCGTTTCTATTGGCGTTATTTCAATTCGTATTGAATCCCGTCTTACTCTTTTTCGGATTCTGTTTTCTGGCAGCCGGTCATGGTGATGATCTGCTCTGGAATCTGGGGGTCACGTCCTGTCTGCTTTTCAACCTGACACTGTTGATGACAGTCGTAACCAGTTATCCCCTCCGCAAACAGGATATAGAACGGACTTTTATCTTTTATACGTTCCTGTTTTTCTTCCTGGCTTACGGAGTCTTCTCGTTCTGGGGACTGTTGCACCTGTAGTGCGTCGGACTGGGATACTTCATTGGCTGATGAAACAGGAACTGAGATGAATTTAACGCAACACATGCCTACATTTACCCGCTGGTATCGAACAGCCAGGCAACGCCTGGTCGAGATGCCTCGCACACCTTACGTTCTGTTTCTGCTGGCTTACATGTTGGCGTCGACAATCTTTCCTCTCTTAATGATGGTGGTTGATTGTCCGCCATTCTTTACTGAAACCATGCTTCTCTGGTTGCCGGTGGTGTCAGGAAATGTGGCGATTCTGTTTTGGAGCAGGAAACACAAACAATTTCGGCCGTCTGTCCTGGTGCGATTGCTGATCATGGCCCTGGTGATGGAAGGGTTCTTTCTGATCATGCGATACTATTATCCTCAGGAGACACCCGAGTATGCCACCATGGAAGAAGTCGTCTTCATGACCGTGTACGGCATCCATTGCGTGTTGCTCTTGATTATGGAACCGGGGCTCCGCAGTTTAATCCGCGGTAAACGTATCATTCGTCTGGTCGTCGATCCGGGGGATTACACAAGACCGTTCTAAAGGCGTTCCGCGATTGAGGAGCTTTGCCTTTACACCAGGCAAATTCCATTTATAATCCGACAGAGTTAATCAAGAATAAAAAACACATTGAGAAGCGATGCAGGACTTCTCAAAGAAAGGAACAACATGCATCAACTGCCTGACGCCGTGAGTGCGTCTTCTCATCTCCTGGTCGTTGATCTGGAAGCCACCTGTTGCAATCAGAAAACGGTGCCCCGCCACGAGATGGAGATCATCGAAATCGGGGCCGTGATGGTGGCCCGCGAATCGCTCCAGACCGTCTCTGAATTCCAGACCTTCATTCAACCGGTCCGGCATCCCCGGCTCACTGCCTTCTGTACCGAACTGACTTCGATCACTCAGAGCGATGTCTCTACCGCAGTCCGTTTCCCTCAAGCTCTGGACGCGCTGATCAACTGGAGCAGGGAGTACAAACCGTTCCTGTTCTGCTCGTGGGGCGACTATGACAAATCACAGTTTCAGCAGGACTGCCGATACCACGGTCGAGAGTATCCCTTTGGGAAGGAGCATCTCAATCTGAAAAAGCAGTTCTCTCAGGTCCAGGGTTATCCACGAAAATTCGGAATGACGCGCGCCCTGAAGCTGACGGGCCTGCCCCTGGAAGGAACCCATCATCGTGGAATCGACGATGCCCGTAACATGGTCCGCATGCTGCCCTGGATTGTGGGGGATTTTAAAGTCTCCGGGGCAGCGAAATCCTGATACCACAGACAGGAAACAGGAAAAACTCAAGAAACAATGAGTTTTTTTCATCTTTGCGCAGATCTTTACGTAAGAATGATGGTTGATTTCTAAACCAGCAGACAGGGAATGTACGCCATGCGGAACTCACGGGAGGCTCACTGACACTGTATTAACGCAGTAGCCAACCCGTTCAAAACTACGTTAAGCATCAATAGGTTAGCTGACTTATCTGCGTCAAGTTCCATAAAATTAATGGGAAAAAGAAGTCGCTATTTGCGTTTGTTTTCCGGCTGGTTTAAAATAAACTGTTCATCGGTATCTTTTATGCTGTACGCGGTCGATTGGGAATTGACTTCTGCACTGCGCAGGTGGAAGATATCAGGATAGAAAAGCGTACTGGAGACCAGGCAACAACCCTTTTCGAGTTACAAAATCCCGTCAAACTGCATCGGGCTGGGATCATGTTCAACATTTACAGGGAGTGATCGATGCGCGAACTCGTTTCAGATTCTAAACATTCATCCCGCAAGGGGTTTACGCTGATTGAGCTGCTCGTCGTGATGGCAATCATTGCGATTCTGGCTGCCATGTTGCTGCCAGCAATTCAGAGAGCCCGCGAGGCGGCACGTCGCACACAGTGCATCAACAATCTGAAACAGATCGCCCTGGCCACAATGAACTATGAAAGTTCTTTTCGCTCGTTCCCTTCCGGCTGGATTGAAGCGATGCCCGTCGATGCGAATGGAAATCAGCAACCAGGTCCAGCAAATGCCAATGTGGCTTTCGCCGAAAACGTGGTAATTCCAGTAGATACTCATACTACGGATTCCAACGGTAATAAAGTGCCCGTGACCCAGTGGAGCCTGACCGAATGGGAACTCTCCCCCTGGTGGGGCTGGCAGGCTCTGATCCTGTCCGATATGAATGCTACGACAGTGAATATCGATTATGATCTTGGCAAATTTGAACAAGACAGCAAAGTGGCGAGCACTGTTCCCATTGAAAGTTACATCTGTCCCAGTGCTTCTCTCCCCTCGAATCGTCCCCGGGACCTAGGGTATTGCAACTATCGTGGCGTTGGTGGACTGCTGACCGGATATTCTTCGGTGAATCCCTTCAGTGCCCAGTTTCGGGGTGGTGTTTTCGGTCCGAATAGCGCGACCAAAGTACGCGATATGCAGGATGGCGAATCCAATACGCTGCTCTTTGGCGAAGCGGCCTTTGGTTTCTGGGCGGACAGCCATAGCGCCGTCTCGGGGGCCGTCTTCGACCCCAACGCCGATCCCAGTACCAACCCACCCATTTTCCACGAAGGGACCAACTTTGACGGTCCACCTTATATGAGCCAGACAATCCACCTCACTTTTGGATCATGGCACGATGACGTCGTTCACTTCGCGCTCGCTGATGGCTCTGCCCGCGGGATGGCGAAAAATATCGATGCCCGGGTGTTCCTGGCGCTCTGTACCCGGAATGGAAACGAACGCGTTACCACCGAATGGTAAACTTCAGGCACGGTCAAACGGAAACGCAATCACTTCCTGCAGTCTCTGTTTACCCAGCGCCAGCATGATCAGCCGGTCAAGTCCCAACGCGGTTCCCGCGCAGGCGGGCAGGCCGGCTTCCATTGCCTGTAACAGATAACTCTCCGCCGGCAGTACCAGCCGCTGTTCCTGTTGACGCAGTTCTGACTGTTTCTGAATGCGTGCCCGCAGTTCGGTCGCGTCAGTCAGTTCGTGATACCCATTACAGATTTCGACTCCCTGTAGATAGAGTTCGAACCGTTCCGACACCGCATGTGGTGACTGCTCATCAGCAGGACGGATCCGGGCCAGCGCGGATTGTTCGGGAGGGTAATCATAAACAAAGACGGCGCCCCTGCGTTTCAATTCAGGTTCGACCAGTTCTACCAGCATCAGGTTCTGCCAGCTTAAACGGTCAGTGGCATCGAACCCTCCGGGCACAGAAATCTGTTTTGATTCTGCAACCCGGGCAAATTCTTCAGCAGATGAACTCAAAGCGGACAGCCCGGCAAACTGCTGAAAAGCGGCTTCATAGCTCAGCCGGGTGAATGTCTCGCTGGGCAGTGGATGTCGCTCACTCTGATCCGAAATTTCAGCAGCCGTCTGATAAATGGTGCGTACGAGAGTCTCCACAAAGGTCATCTGCTTCTGATGCGTCTCGCCCTGTCGATACCATTCCAGCATACTGAATTCGGGGTTATGCATCTCGCCCCGCTCGGCCTGTCGGAAAGCATGCGTGATCTGGTAGATCCGATCTGCCCCCGCGGTCAACAGCCGCTTCATGGCGAATTCGGGTGAGGTCTGCAGGTAGCGGATTGCTGCACCCCGGTTGGCTGTTGGCTGTGCTGTTCCTTCTTCGGCTCGCCACTCACTGGTGAAGGGGTCGATATAGGCATCAACAACAGTATCCCGGGAGAGCAGAGGCGTTTCGACTTCCCAGTACTCGCGCGCCTGGAAGAATTCCCGTATGGTTCGCAGTAACACACTTCGTTGTTGCAGAGTTTCCAGTGAAGCGGTCGGTAAATAATCGGGGAGCTCTGTCACAGCGGGCCTCAGATGGCAGGTGCCTGGTTTCGGAACGGGTTAAGGTGCGGTCGCCGCGAACTTCTGACGAATTGCTTCGATCCGTTCGCGGTTGGTTCCCAGGTCGGAATAACCGATGCGTGATGCGGATCGCACCTGGATCACATTCTGACGCGGTTCGATCAGGAACTCAACATCATCGACAAACCGCAGCCAGCGTGTACGAAATTCCGTCCGTAGATAGTTCTCATCTCCCGTCACAATCTGACAACCAGGAAATTCAGCCAGGACTGACAGCAGGCGTTCACGGGCCTGTGACGGGGAATCAGAAAACTCCAGGGGGGCGATCTCATGAGTTTTAGAGCTGTCGCTGGAACAGACGCAGTTCGGAGATTCCGGGCAGGGGCTGAGTTTACCAGCGTTAACTCCCAGGTTGTCAGGTGGGGAAGTCAGGGAATTCACCCCTACGATGCCGAGCCAGACGGCAATAAAAAAAGAGACGCACCAGAACAAAATCATGTATCTAATACGCCTCCTGTTTCGTGTTGTCTTGTGGGGACTGGTTATGGTTCTGCATCCGTTTCAAAATCAGGCTGATCCTGCAATTCGTGATCCGCATCGGCCTGGGGAGTTCTACGCTTACGGCGGGAATTTTTCACCAGTTGTGCTTCCAGTGATTGTAGTTCTTCCTCATCTGCTGACAATGCTTCTTCGTCAGCAGAAAATGAATTACTCTCTTCCAGAGTATCTGGCTCATCCTGAAAATCCACGAGCTCCGTAGCCGCCGCAGGTTCTGTGGCTGTTTGCGGATCGACTTGTTCGTCCTCGGCGCTGGACTCGAGATTCGACTTATCGGGGAACAGTTGCTTTACCTGCAGCAAACCACGCAGGAACTGAGCTGACGAGGTGACACTGACAGCCAGCGCTGCCCATTTGATGATCCCCAGAGTATTGGATCCCCAGATCGACTCTGCGAAAATAATCAGGGTCGTCAGCACACAGACGCTGGTCAGAATTCCTTTGAACAGCAGATCTGTTTTCTGATGCTTCATCGAATGCCGGGCGATCGCCATACGGGCCGAATAGTTGGCCACATCACGGAATGAGTTCATCGCATCACGAACCGCATCGCGATCCTGAGCGTGTGTGGGAGCCTGGTTCAGCGTCGCCAGTTTTTCTTCCATCGACAGCTGGGGAGCGGTGGCTTGGTGGACCAGCTTCATACCTGCTTCCGCATGATGCGTCGCGCCAGCCGGCTTTGCTGATCCGGATTGTTTCTGATTTGGTTGTGAACCGGGAGATTTGGAACGTGATCGCTCCAGCAGTTTTTCCATATAGGCTGCAATCGAATTTTCTTCCTCTTCTGCTTGCGGAGCAGGAGAGGGTTCGGCTGCAGTCGACTCATAAACAGACTGCATTTCTGCTGACTCAGTTTGCTCCATGGTCGGTGTGGCGTTGTCTTCGGGAGAAACTTCTGGATCTACAGGAGTCTCGCGGGAGAACATGCTCAGCAGCCGGCTTGTCTGCAGTGTCACACCCTCATTCTGTTTTGATTCAGGTTCAGAAACTGGCTCCGGCTCTGGTGTCTCATCTGGCTGGCTTAAGAATGATTCGAGTAAAGAACCGGTCGCTTGAGGTGTTTCTGTTTCAGACGGAGCTGGTTGAGCGGTGTCTGTTTCCGCTAACGCTGCTGCTTCTGGCTCTGCGGCGCTATGATCATCCATCCCGCTGGCAGGGAGCCCCACTTCCGCCATCAGGCTTTCGCGTTCATTCAACTGTTGCTCTCGCAGTTCGACGATATGTTCCCGATCGTCCAGTTGCCCGCGATCTTTCTCGATCTGTATCTGCTGTGTTTCCAAATCATCCCGTTGACGGCTGATCTCATCGCGATCAATCTCCAGCTGATCGCGATCCAGCATTAACTGTTCCCGCTCTGTGGCCAGTTGGGCGATCGTCGACTGTTCTTCATCGTACGCTTGCTGATTGTCAGTCAGTTCCTGTTCGCGTGCCGCGAGCTCTGCTTCCCGGTCCGCCAGTTGCCGTTCCCGCTCATGCAGCTGTTCCTCGTGTTCTCCGAGTTCAGCCTGGGCCTGCTGCAACCGGCTTTCATCCGCCTGCAATGCTTCCTGAGCAGCCTTGAACTGTTGCTGGTTCTGAGCGAGCGTTTCCTGCTCGGTTTCCCGCTGTGCGAGTTCGGCTTCGCGTTCTGCCAGTTGTCCCTCTCGCGCACTCAACTGTGCCTGTTGTTCTTCAAGTTCCGTCTGAGCTTCCTGCAACCGGGTTTCACCTGCCTGCAATGTTTCCTGGGCAGACTTCAACTGTTCCTGGCTCTGAGTGAGTTCTTCCAGTTCGGTTTCCCGTTCTGTGAGCTCGGCTCCACGCTGTTCCAGATCCGATCGCAGCTGTTCCAGTTCGTCACGCTCAACCGCCAGTTTCTCCGCATCTGTCGAATTCATGACGTCAGCAACAGGCTCATTCACCAGTTGATCAGCGCGTTGTTTCTGCTCGCTGATCAGTTTCGCAAGTTCCTGTTCCTGCTCCGAAATCAGGGCTTCCCGTTCCGCTAATGTCTTTTCGCGTGTTGCTAATTCATCCTGATCCGGCAAGTCGGATTTAGCACGTTCCAGTTCAGTTCGAGCTTCGTCGAGTTCGGTACGTTCTGTATCCAGCGCTACCCGCGACTGGGCGAGTTCGGCTTGCGTATTCTCTAATTCTGTCTGTGCGGTTTCCAGGGAAGACTGCTGCGCTTCCAGGCTGGTCTGTAGTTGTTCAAGTTCCTGCTGCCGTGTTTCCAGTTCAGACTCACGCTCAGACAATTCGAATTTCTGACGCTCGACTTCATCCTGTTGGTGATCTAGCGTAGACTGTGCCTGCTGTAATTTCTCTCGCTCAACTTCCAGCTCTTCACGGTCCCGAACGATCGCGGCCCGTTGTTCCTCGCAGGAGTTGCGATTCGTCTCCAGCTCTGTTTGTTCCTGCTCGATCGTAGTTTGTTTCGATTCCAGTTCCGCCTCTGTTTGACTCAGTTCTGTTTCGCGGTCGGTCAGCAGTTGTTCCTGTGTCGTCAGCTTCTGCTGCAACTGGTCGAGTTCTTCACTTCTCTGTGTGAGTTCTGTACGCTGATCATCCAGTTCAGCGCGGGCTCCTTCCAGTTCGCGTTGTTCCTGTTCCAGTTCGGTACGGGCATTGTCCCATTCGAGTTTTTCGTTTTCGAATTCACTCTGCTCGGCTTTCAGCTGTTCCGTCTGTGTGGCCAGCTCTGCCTGCTGCGTTTCGAGTTGAGACCGCTCTGCTGACAGTTCCTCAACCTGAGACTCCAGAGCCGCCTGTCGCTGCTCGAGTTCTGACTGCTGGGCCGTCAGTTCGTTCTGCTGCCGGGAGAGTTTGGTTTGCAATTCTTCCAGAGCCGCTGATTTCTGATCGAAGGCTTCACGCTGTGACTGCAATTCCTGTTGCTGCTGCGTGCAGGACTCTGTTTCTGCTTCCACTCGGGACTGCTGCGCTGCTAATTCCTGCCGCGCGGTTTCCAGGGATTCCCGCTCCTGTTGCAGTTGTTTTCGCTCTGTTTCCAGCTCCTGTTGCAGTGCACTCTGGTCGGCTGCGTTCTGCTGGGCGACATCGAGGTTCTGCTGCTGCTCTTTTAGGGCCTGTTGTTTCGATTCCAGTTCCTGCTGACGTTGTTCCAGGTCTTCTGCCCGGGTATTCAACTGGTTGTGCTGTTCTGCCAGATCCTGTTCCCAGTTTCTGAGAGCACGCTCAATCTCGATGACGGCGGCTGTCGAGTGCTGTTGGGCAGACTGATCTGCTTCCAGCCAGGCACGTTCGGTTTCCTGTTCTGAACGATCGGCGGCCTGCGTCTGTTCCAGGTCAATCCAGGCTGCGACCAGGGCACGCTGTTCCGCAGTGATGTTGTTTCGTTCGGCTTGCAGATTCTTTTGCAGACGCTGTAATCGTTGGTGCTGACCTTCCAGTTGTCGCTGTCCGATGATGATTTGCTGCTGTTCTTCAGCCACATCGCCTTTGAGAAGTTCCAGCTGCTGCAGTTTCTGATCCAGTTCCAGGATCGCTGCATCAAAAGAACGGATTGAGTCCTCCTGTTCTGCAGAGCGGGGCGCCGGTTCGGGCGGAGCAGGGGGCTGCAGGGTGAAGCGTTCCTGCAACTGTTCCAGTTCCGCTTCCTGTGCCTGCATTTCCTGCTGCAGGGCAACCTGCTCCTGTTCGATCTGTTTCAGGAGTTGCTGACGTTCTTCGAGCTGTTTCTGGAATGCAGCCAGGGCACGCAGTTCTTCCGGGATCTCAATCTGGGTACGTGTAGCAACAGGTGCATTGACTGGCGCTGGTTCCATTTCCGATTTCGCGGCGGGAGCCACTTCTTCGATCGATTCGACCTCGAACTTCACAGGGCCGATCAAAAGCTTCATGCCCTGCGTCAACGTCAGTCGTCGAATGGGGCGTTCGTTAACCCACAGCCGGTGATCGATGGCTTCGATCGTCGCGTCAAAGTCGGTGATTGTCAGCCGACAGTGTTCCGGAGCAATTCCCGGTACTTCCAGCCGGATCGCGCATTCCGTCCCTGAACCGATCAAATATTCACCGGTAGTCAGTTTGAGTGGAGCGATGCGATGAGTTATGGGCACGAGGCAGACTTCGAGCCCTGAGGTGCTCGTCTGCTGCCCTGACTGAGAGGCTGTGGATGAGGTCGTTAACATCCTGCTACTCCAAAAAAACACGTGGCTGGTACGGCGGGGAACGTAGCTGTCGCAGTGACCAGAGAGTTCAAATGTGACGATGATTCAAAAAAGAAACATACAATATCTACTGGCATATACCTCAGAAACAGAGGTCGGTCAAACTTTGGCACCTGCACAAATGGAGGGATTTCTCTGAAATAAAAGTGTCAGGTAACTCGGCGCGAAAATGACGATTGTAGGTATTCTCAGCCCGCTGGTTTTTGTCTGTATTTCCGGAAATTCAGACAAAAATGGTAGTGAAACCGCTCTCTTCTACAGAGTCCTGTGACATCGGCAGCCGGGATGTCTATAATGGTAGTGACTGTTACAATTCCGATTCGCACTCTCCATTCCATGACGGCGACACGGCAGGTTCCAGGGGGCCTGTCTCGCAAATGGTACCGGTTATATGGCACACTGGCTGAAAAATCCGTCGAAGGCAAAGCGTCGCGAAGAAGATATACCGGAGCCGTATGAGATCGTCTGCGTCTGTGGCGTGAGCCTTTCCGGATATCGACGCAAGGCCCCCTACAGACATACCTGTCAGCAGTGCGGCGAAAGCTATTTTATTCTGCCCCGTAACACTTATCCCCCGCTTCAGTCCCGGAAGAAAAAGAAGAAGATTCCGACCCAGCAGCGGATTACGGAATACGTATTGAATTCCCCGCTGGTGACGCGCCTGCGGGAGAAACGCCAGCAGAAACAGGCGACCCGTAAAGGGCAGGCTGCAGACAACGGTCAGCCCGCTCAGGCCGAGCTCTCACCCTTTGAGCTGCCACCCCCGCGTACCCGACTGATCACACCGTTTCGGGCGATCCTGGCGGGAATCGCGTTGATCATTGGAGTCACCGGTTATGGCATCTGGCACAGCCGTCAGATTGAGAAAGCCGAGGTCATGCTGAAAACCGCATCCGAAGCCGGGCAGCAACTGCTGGAAGAGGGAGATCTGGTCGGGGCGAACAGTGCATATCAACAGGCGTCTGAAGCCGTGGATATACTGGGCAGGCATGACCGACAGGCATTCGATGTGCAGCAGACCGCGCGGGAACTGCAGGCACTGAACCGCCAGGCGGGGGCTCCGCTGTTTGACATCGCAGAAGAAGCGGTCACTCAGATCAAGGAACAGGATCTCAAAGGTTGGCAGTCCCTGTTTGACATTCGTTATGAAGGCAGCTGGCTCCTGTTTGAAACCACACTCTCTCCCGTCTCCTCGGGTAAAGAGGAAGCAGGACCTCGCTACCGGCTCAATTTTCCGGTGATGCTGGATGAATACACGTTGAATCTGGATCTGGCTGATCCGTCATTTCGCGAGTATGTCGAAAGGCACCCCGGTGAGCCGCTGATTTTTGCCGCGCAGATGAAGGCCTTTGAACAGGATCAGAATCAGCCTGCGTCCGGCGTGATTCTGCTCGACGGCAAAACCGCATTTCTTTGGTCACACCTGAATCTGTATGAGCAACTGGGTATCCCCTTCGATGAATATCACGACCGGGGGCACGTCGAAAAACTGCTCAAGCAACAAACGTTATTTCTGGAGCGTGCCCTGTGATACAACGCCTGATACGCACCTGCTGCCTGTTTTTAGTCTGTCTCTCGTTGATCGGCACGGGGGATATCTTCGCCGCCGACCGCAGTATCCAGAACTTTGTGAGTCAGCGCGAACAATGGAATAAACTGCTGGGTGTGACGCAGACGCTGGAAGGACGCGTTTCAACGTACAACTCGCTCTCGATGCGGTTCCGCAACTGTCCCATCCCCTTCTACTTTGCCGGTAAAGTGCCCCGGCTGGATGACAGCTTTCAGAATGTGGAAGTGACCGGTCAACTGGCCCGCGAGAATGGACGGCTGTTGTTTAAGATTACATCGCTCAAAAAATTACCGGGCGACCTGGAGCATTTCGTCACCGAACAATCCAAAATCGATTTGAGTGATCCCCGCGACTGGTATGAACTCGCGAAATGGGGACAGCAGCGGGCCGAATTTTATAACGACGAGGAGCTCAAACAGAAGGCACTCAATGCATTTCGCCGAGGCGTCGAAGCCGAATACAGCCAGCTGCGAATCAAGCAGCCGGAGAACCTGATGAAACTGGCTGAGAAGGCAGAGGAATTCAAACTGGATCCCCGGCTGGCAGAGGCCTATCGGCACGAAGCCCTGGTTCTCGAATGGGAACAGTTGAAAAAACAGAAAGGTTCCAATGCAGATCCCGTCCGGGCGCAGCTGATCAAGCTGTTCCCCAAAAGTATTACCCCGCTCAAAGCCGATCAGCCGGCCGAACGCAAACGCTATCTCGCAGATCAGGTGGCCGAATTTCAGAAAGCAAACCCGGAGCAGCGGCAGCGGATGGTCCGCTGGTTCTATTCACAGATTGTGCTCGATCAGATTCTCAAAGGGCTCGCCGAAGGGGGGAGTAACGGCTTCAAGATCGCCGCAGATATCAAAAAACAGCTGCCCGAACGACCTGACCTTGCCAGACAGTATGAGCAGATGCAGCTCAGCTTTGACTTCCACCGGATTGACGAACTCCCCCGACAGTACGTTCTGGATCTGGCGAAAGAATACCAGCAGCGCGGTGATCAGACCAAAGCGAAACAGACTCTGGAAAACTGGGTGGAAGCCCGTCGGAAGAAACTCGAGCCCGGCGATGCGGATGGTCGCGTGAGTGTGGCCCGCGACCTGATGGAGCTGACGGGGAACAGGCCCGGGGCTGTCAAACTTCTGCTGCAGGCCTGGGAACTGAATCCGAAATCAGCGGAAACCGCAGCCATGCTGGGGCGGCTGGGGTATATGCTGCATGAAAATAAATGGCTCGATCCCCAGGAAGTTAAGGAGTTTCGCGACGATCCGATTCGTAAGGCGATTCGCAACGGGACCGTGGTCGCTGGCATGAACCGGGATCAGGTTAAGAAAGCACTGGGAGCGCCAACACAGGTCGGTCGCAGTATTTCCGGCGGGGCGATCAACGAGCTCTGGATCTATGGTGAAGCCGGGAACCAGGGATTGATCATTCAACTCTCCCGCAAGCAGCGGGCAGACGAATTCAAAGTCATCCGCATTAAAAATGCCGCCGCGGCAGCCGGTGGAATAGTGCCCGAAACATCAACGATTGAGTAAGCGAATGCACACACTGTGCTGCAGTCTGCCATGCGCATATGTGATTGTGAAAATCCGTTGAGATTCCCGGCTTTCATTGAATCAACATTGTAAGAAACCGTTGCAGACACTATGGTTTAGCTGCTTTGAACCCGGGTCCGGGTTGTCTGAATGCTCCCCCTTTACAAGGACTGTAACTGGTGACCGAAACGGAATCGACGTCTCAAACAGAACTGCCATCCCTGTATCATGATTCCTCGTTCTGGGGGATGACGGTCACGCAGTTCTGGGGCGCCTTCAACGACAATCTCTATAAACAGTTGGTGTTGCTGTTCTGCGCGCAACAGGCGCTGCAAGGGGCGAAAGATCAGCAGGGGATCGCACTGGGAGTCTTCGCGCTCCCCTTCGTCTTCTTCTCAGGATTGGGTGGCTGGTACGCCGATCGACACACAAAACGGACGATTGTCATCGCCTGTAAGGTTGCTGAGATCATCATTGCGCTGCTGGCGATGGCGGCCTTCTTTACCGGTCAACTGTTGCCTCTGCTGGTCGTTCTCGGTCTGCTCAGTACCCAGAGTGCGATCTTCGGACCTGCCAAGTATGGGATCCTGCCGGAAATGCTCCGCAGCGATGATCTGCCTCAGGCTAACGGTGTGATTCAGATGACAACATTCGTCGCCATCATCTTCGGCATGGCTTCCGCGGGCTTCGTAAAGCAGGCCTTTCCCGATGCATTGTGGAAAACCAGTTATTTCTGTATCGCGATTGCCGTGATCGGCACGATCTCTGCCTTCTGGGTTCGCCGCACGCCGGTGGCGCATCCGGGGCTCCCCTTTCGCTGGTCGACACTGGGCATTAACCCCGAGACGCGAACTCTGCTATTGCAGGATCGTCGCCTGTTGTCTGTACTGCTGATTTCATCGGTCTTCTGGTTTGTGGGAGGCATCGTGCAACCCCTGGTGAATATCTTCGGGATTGGACAACTGCACTTAAGTGAAAGTCGTACCAGTCTGATGGCGGCCTGTATGGGAGTTGGGATTTCGCTGGGATGTGTCGCCGCGGGACGTGTTTCGCATAAACGGGTGAATTTCAAACTGGTCACTGTCGGCGCCTGGGGGCTGGTCCTCTGCCTGGCGCTCATGTCGGGGATCGGCTGGTGGGGGCCTGGAGACGGACTGGAAACCGTCAAACAAACTGATGCTTCGCTCTGGGAAGCCTTCATTCCCCTCAACGCCGCCGAGTGGATGTCGCGGACGGTATTGACCCTCGTCGGTTTCTTCGCCGGTCTGTTCATTGTCCCGCTCCAGGTGGAACTGCAGACCCGGCCCCCCAAATCGCAGAAGGGCCGCATGATCGGTACAATGAATCTGATCAACTGGGTGGGCATCGTACTCTCCGCGGTCTTCTTCGGTCTCTTTACCATGGTCTGTAACAAGCTGAACTGGCCTATGAGCCATGTCTTCCTCGTGCTGGCATTGGTAATCCTGCCTGTTGCGCTGTTTTATCATCCCCGCGATGAAGCTTTATCGCACGATGCCCCTGGAACCTGATAACTTTTGCTTGACCAGCGTCGATCAGCGCCCACAATTGAATGAGACGCGCCATCCTTGCAGCCGATCCTTCAGGACAGAACACCCATGACCAGGCAATTTGATTTTAATCCGGCCAAAGTCCATACGATTCTCAACGAGACCTGGCGGCACCTGAACTATGCGGTCGAAACGGAAACGCATCCCTGGCGGCTGGGCACTCTGGCTACGATTTCAGACAATCGTCCCCGCGTACGTACCGTGGTTCTGAGAGCCGTGGAAATCGAGCAGCGGCAGGTGATCTGCTACACCGATCAGCGTTCAGACAAAGTCCAGGAGCTTAAGGAAAAACCCTGGATTGAGTGGGTGGCCTATGATCCGGTCACACGGGTGCAGATCCGTCTGCGCGGCCGGGCTGAAGTGCATACCCAAAATGATCAGGCTGCCCGGCACTGGGAGGCCAGCAGTCCCGAGCACCGTCGTGGTTATATCACAGTTTCAGCTCCGGGAACGCAGGCCGAAACCGCTTCGCCCAATCTGCCCGACTACCTGTTTGACCGACTGCCCAATGATGAAGAAGCACAACTGGGCTACGAAAATTTCGCGGTAATCGTCTGTCAGATTGAACACATCGACTGGCTGGAACTCCGCCGCAACGGCCATCTCGCCGCCCGGTTCCACTGGACCGACAAATGGGAAGGCCACTGGAAATATGCGTGACAGGATGCTTTAAAACGAAGAAAATCCCATCAACCTGATGGAAGGAGTCGGCGATGTCCAGACAGCTCTGGAGAGATCTGGCAGTGATGATGGGGATCTTCCTGCTGCTCATCGCACTGCTTGTCCCAGCCATACATCGTTCCCGCACGGCAGCCCGTATGTCGTCAGCGAAAAACAACCTGAAACAAATTGGGCTGGCACTGCACAATTACCATGACACTCATGGTTGCTTTCCTCCCGGCGGTGTGATTCGCGAAGACGGCACTGCCATACATGGCTGGATGACATTTGCCATGCCGTTCCTCGATGCAAGTCCCTATTACAATATGATCAATTTTGATTACCCTTGGGACAGTCCGGAGAATAACCGGGTCTTTGAGGTCAAATACCCTGTTTATCAGATTCCTGGCAGAGACATGGGGCTGACCAGCGGCGGATATGAGCTTACCTGTTATATGGGGAATCCAAATCTACTGTCGCGAAACAGTTCCGTGACACTTAGAGAAATCGACACAGGCAGTTCACATAACTGGCTTGCAGGGGAAGCCGCCGGAAACTTTCAGCCCTGGGGCTACCCGTTCAACTGGCGTCCTCTGGGAACAAAACTCTGTGATGGACCGGATAGTTTCGGCCAGCTTGCCTGGGACGGCGTGCATCTCCTGCTGGTGGATGGCAGCGTGCATTTTTTTTCTACTGAGACTGCTCCTGAAATATTGCAGGCACTCGCAGACGCACCACCGATCGCCACCCATGCTCAGACTGCGGTTCCTGAACGCACCTTTGTTATCGGCGATTATGAGTGGGAGCGAATCGACCTGCAGTCCGATCTACAGGGGGAAAATCAATATATCGTCAAAGTCTTGCGAAGACCTGCTGGCATGCCATTGAAAATGAGCGTCTGCTCTAAATACATCGTGAGGCCGGGAGACGAACCAGAGTATAAGGGAAAGGGGGCTGTGTTTCTGTTCCTGGCACACATTGGTCCGCAGACAGACATAGCCTCTACTCTCAAAGATACGACTCTCAAGGAAGAAATCACTCCCAAACAGTGGGCAGCAAACATGAAATTGTTAAAATCCATTCAACAACAACTGCCACAAACTGATGCACAATAAATACTATTAACGTAAAGTGAGTTGAGGAGTCTGAAGATGCAGCGTTGGATTTCGGTAATCGTTGTTTTGCTATTAATCGTGCTGGTGATCGGCCTGACGATGCCCGCGGTGGAGCAGACCAGGCAAGAGGCGCGCAGGTCTCATTCGAAATATAACCTGAAGCAGATTGGCCTGGCGGTGCACAATTATCATGACGCACACAAGTGCCTGCCCCCCGGTGGTGTCATTCGAGAGGACGACGTCGCACTGCACGGCTGGATTACGATGCTTCTGCCTTACTTTGATCAGAATGACGATTACTTAAGAATCAACTATCAGGTTCCCTGGGATCAGGATAGAAACAGAGCTGTTTTGGAACAATCTCGATCCCTGTTTCTGATTCCCGGAAACTTTTCGCGGTTCACGAGTCAGGGGTACGGCCTGACCAACTACCTGGGAAATCCCAATCTGCTGTATCGCAACAGCAATGTCACCTTCGAGCAGATGTCGAATGGTACCTCGCATACCTGGCTGGCGGGAGAAGTGGCCGGCAACTTCCAGCCCTGGGGTTATCCTTTCAACTGGCGACCGCTGGGGACGAAACTCTGTGACGGACCGAATAGCTTCGGCCATCCCCCCTGGCAGGGCGGACATCTGTTGTTTGCCGATGGGAGTGTTACGTTCTTTTCAGAGAATACCTCGGACGTGATCTTGGAAAAATTCGCCGCGGCACCACCGGTCTCCACCGCCGAACAGACACAAGTCCCGGACAAAACCTTTCAAACCGGCGACTTCTCCTGGAATAATCAGTCCTTACAGTCAGATCCCCAGGCGGAACAGCTGTACTACGTGCACGTACTGAGGGGGCAAAACGATCAGCCACTAAGGATTGAAGTCTATTCAGAGATCAACCTGGAACAGGTGCCGGATTTACCAAAGCTCCGCGGCCCCGACTTTCTCTTCTTGGTTGATAAGAACACCGACATCGCTGAGGCGCTTCAAGCCACATCACTACCGAAGTCTTCTTCCCCCGAACAATTACAACACAATGCTGAGCTTTTGAAGAACCTGCAGGAACGACTACCGGAGTAGAACCTGGTGAGAAAGGAGACTGAACGATGCAGCGCTGGATTTCAATAAGCGTCGTTCTGCTCCTGATTGTCCTGGTGTTCGGTTTGCTGATTCCAGCGGTACAGCAGGCACGCGAAGCGGCACGCAGATCGACTGCGAAGAACGACCTGAAACAGGTCGGACTGGCGGCACATAACTATGCAGACGCGCATCGCTGTTTTCCTTCCGGTGGAGTGATTCGCGAGGATGACACCGCCACGCAGGGCTGGATGACGATGTATCTTCCCTATCTGGATGCGAGTCCGGATTATTCTCAGCTTAGTCTGGATGAGCCCTGGTTGAGCGCAGCCAATCGAACTGTGATCGAAACCGTCCGACCACAATATCTGAATCCGGAAGTCAGGTCGAACTATACAAGTACCGGCTTTGGTCTGACGCATTACCTGGGAAATCCGCATCTCTACTACCGTAACAGCAGTGTCACTTTCGATCAGATGGAGCGGGGCACCACATATACCTGGGTGACTGGAGATGTGGCTGGTGAATTTCAACCATGGGCTTATCCGTTTAACTGGCGTCCTCTGGGAACACAACTTTGTGCAGGACCGGGAAGTTTCGGCTGCCCGAACTGGGAAGGCGGTCATCTGCTCTTTGCCGATGGCAAAGTCCTGTTCTTTTCTGAAGAGACTTCGCCGGAAATTCTCAAGCAGTTGGCTGCAGCTCCACCCGTGCCAGCGTCGGAGCAAATGGCAGTCCCCGATAAACGCTTTGAGACGGGAGTCTATCATTGGGAACATGTTCCGCTGGAGAGTCAACCAGAGAACGAACATCGTTTTTACGCTGAAGTTCTGAAGAAAGCCGGGGAACCACTGCTGATCGACCTGTTTGCAGTTGAGAATCTGTCAGACAGTGAATGGGAGGAAGTGATGGAAAAGGAAAGGAGCTTTCCAGATACCCTGCTGATACAGAGAATCGACAAGACCACCGACCTTTCTCAGGTTCTGTCAGGATCGATGCTGAAGCAGGCGGCCAGTGCGCAGCAGATGCAGGAGAATCTCAAGTTGCTCAAGACGCTCCAGAAACAGATGCCTTAGGTTAATTCCTCCGCTGCTAGAAATGCGAGCCATTGACGCTTGCAGCAGGTTTACCGAGATGTTCTGCTAGATGTGCTAATATCTGTGTTTTGTATCACTTCAAATATTTGAGATTACCATGCGCGAATCAGGGACAACGCCAGATCCGGAACGGATTTCAGGCCATCAATGGCTGCGCGAAGATTCGCGTTCACTGCAGCAGACCAGGCGAGGCTTGAATCTGTTTCTGTATGGCATCGTCCTGGTTTTCTTCGCCTTGCTGGGGGTACTCTACTTCCGCTTCACTACTGATCTACTCTCTGTCATGATGACGCTCCTGCCGATCTTAAGCATGACCGGTAACCTGTTGATGCTCGCGGGGGCCATCTATTGCCGGGCCGTGCCTGCGGAAGCGGACTGTCGCAATCTGCTGTGGGGCGTCATCGCCGGCGTCTGTGCCAATATCATTTTTTCCGGCTTCATGTATTCCGACCCCAGTCTGATGCCCATGCCGGTCGCCCTGTTACTGAAGCTCGTCGGTTATACTGGTCTGATCCTCTTCGCTTTATTCCAGCGACGCTTGTTACTCTATGTGGATCGCCCCGATCAGACAGGCAAGGTGACCATTCTGGTGCTGACCACGGCACTGTTTCTGCTCGGATCCTGGGGAATGGAAGTGGTGGCGTATCTCGAACTCATGGAAATCGCGTCCATCACGATCTACGCGGTCATGCTGCCCGGATTTTTCACCTATCCCTGTTTTCTTGGCAGTCTGAAAAAGGCCTTCGTGCCTGCTGGATGATTCAGTCAGAGGGGACAGGCAGTGCGGAAACGCTCGGTCATGTCCTGAATCTCGGCAGATGTGGTTTCTCCGGTGTGGGAATGTCTGATCAGTGCCTTTTTCCCCTGATCTGGACTGAAAATCGCCCCCTGGAATCGAAAATCTGGAATTCTTTACACTGAAAGCGTTCTCAGCCGGGGGATCAGCTTGACGCGTAATTTCAGGGGCAATATACTCGCGCGATGGACTCAGTTATCTCGTTGGGAGAGCATGAGTTTAGGTCTGTTTAATATTCACTGTGAGAGACTCTGATGAAGAGCGAACATCGACACGATCTGCAAACCAATGACCTGGGCAAACTGATGGTTCAGGCAGAGCCCTTTGTGGAAAAATATGGCGCGAAAATCCTCGGTGGTATCGGGGCATTAATCGTGCTGCTGATCGTGCTGATCATCTGGAATTCTCAGAAAACCTCTGCACAGTCCGAAGCCTGGACCCGCCTGGCGGCTGCAGGCTCTACTGAAGACTTCGAAAACGTTGCTGAAGACTACGCAGGTACTCCCGTAGCGAACTGGGCACTGATTCACGCTGCTGAAAGTCATCTGCAGTCTGGTATTCGCAGCTCTTTCACTGATCGCAGTGCCGGCGATCGTGAACTGAAGGACGCCAAAGAACAGTTCCAGAAACTGCTGGATTCTTCCTCAACACCTCCGGAAATTCGCGAACGGGCTCTGTTCGGGATGGCACGCGTTGAAGAAACAACCTCCAATGGCGATCTGAAAACCGCCACCGAGCTTTATCAGAAGCTGATTAACGAATTCCCCGAGTCTATTTTCCGCCAGCTGGCTGAACAGCGGGTGAAACCGGTTGAAGGGGAAAAAGTCGCTGCTCTGGATGAGGAAGGGACCAAAGAGTTCTACAAATGGTTCCACGAGCAGAATCCCAAGCCCGGCGACCGTCAGCGTCCTGGTTTCAATATGCCGATGCCCGGTATGGCGCCCCAAGGGGCAGCGCCCCAGGGAAGTGCCCCCGCAGGTGGTGCAGGCACTCCCGGTCTGCCGGAGCTCCCGGCTCTGCCGAGCCTGCCCGGTCTGCCTGAGCCTCTGACTTCGGAAGAAGGAAAAGCCAGTGAGGGAACTCCGGCTGCTCCCGAAAAAACCGAAGCACCCAAGACTGAAGGTAAGCCGGCTCCAGAAGCAGGGAAGGCTCCCGCGGAACAACCTAAAGCTGAACAACCCAAGACCGAGGCACCGAAGCCGGAACCAGCGCCCGAAAAGAAACCATAATGTCTGACGAACTTTCGTCACCGCCGGAACTCTCCACCGAGCCGATCGAAATTACTGTCGAGGCACGCGCTCATGGCTGGCGGATAGATCATTATCTCTGTCGCCTGTATCCGAATTACACCCGCGTCTTATTCCAGAAAGCGATCAAGCAGGAAGCGGTGCTGGTCAACGGCTTGCCCGTCAAAGCTGCCCGCCGCATGCGAGTCAACGACCGGGTCTCGGTTCGCCTGCCTGAGCTGCCCGATAATCAGCTTCCCCCGGAAGACATTCCGCTGGATATCATTTACGAAGACGACTTTATCGCCGTCATCAATAAGCCTTCGGATATGATCGTCCATCCCGGCAAAGGCAACTATGCGGGAACACTGGCAGGAGCCCTGCAGCATCACTTCGATCAGCTCAGCGATGTCGCCGGCCAGTTTCGGCCCGGAATCGTCCATCGTCTCGACCGGAATACCAGCGGTCTGCTGGTTGTCGCCAAGGATAACCAGGTTCACGCCCGTCTGAGTGCCCAGTTCGAAAAGCGGGAAGTTCAGAAGGAATACCGGGCGATTGTCTGGGGACGCATGGAATTCGACACCGATTACATCGAGACGTTCATGTGCGTGCATCCCCGACACCGGGAGAAAATGATCGTCTGTGATGAAGGGGGCAATGCCCGCGACGCGTTCACTTATTACGAAGTGATTCAGCGTTACAAGGCGTTTAGCTACGTGCGACTCAAACCCCGCACCGGGCGCACCCACCAGCTGCGGGTACATATGCAACATATCGGCCATCCCATTGTGGCGGACCGCGTGTATGGCGGCCGGATCACTCTGAAAATGAAGGATCTGAGCGTGCAGGCCGAGGCGGACGCCGCGGAGCTGGAAAGCGACATTCTGATCGAACGACAGGCCCTGCATGCCTATCGTCTGGAATTTAGTCATCCGCACAGTGGAAAACCGATGCAGTTTGAGGCACCATTACCAGAAGATATGCAACAGACCTTAGCCGCCTTGGACCAGTATCAGAAGGAAAATTGAAGATGAAGCTCGCGAAAGTGCTATTGTCAAACGGGGAACGTCATGTCGCCATCGTGGAAGCAAACGGAGTGCAGCTGCTGGATCTGTCACAGGTCGACAACATCCACCGTCTGTCGGACATCCTGCATTCCGCCGATCCGGTCGGACTGGCCAAATTCCTGATCGACAAAGAGCTGCCGCCCGTCCCCTTCAATCAGCTGGAGTTCCTCGCCCCCGTTGATTACCAGGAAGTCTGGGCCGCCGGGGTGACCTACAAGCGCAGCCAGGTGGCGCGGATGGAAGAATCCGAAACAGCCGCTTCGCATTACGACCAGGTCTACACCGCAGATCGTCCCGAGCTCTTCTTCAAGGCAACTCCCAACCGGGTCTGTGGTCCGAATCAGCCGGTTCGTGTCCGCTTTGACAGTCAGTGGTCTGTGCCCGAACCAGAGCTGGCTCTGATCGTCTCTCCCGATCAGAAACTGGTGGGTTACACGGTGGGCAACGATATGTCCGCCCGTGACATCGAAGGCGAAAACCCGCTTTATCTGCCACAGGCGAAATTTTACAAACAGTGTTGCGGCCTGGGCCCCTGTGTCCTGCTGCACGAGGGCCCCCTGGATCGCGAAGCCACCAGGATCATTCTGACCATCGAACGGGACGGCGAAGAAGTCTTCCGCGGCGATACGTCCGTCGCAGAAATGGCCCGCGGACTGGAAGATCTCATCAGCTGGCTCGTGAAAGAGAATGATTTCCCCAGCGGTGCGATTCTGCTTACCGGAACCGGCATTGTTCCGCCGGACGAATTCACTCTCGAAGATCGGGACATCGTCTCCATCGAGATCACCGGTATCGGGACGCTGATCAATCCAGTTGTGAAAGATTCAGCTCCTTAGTCTGCAGGACGGCTTCGATTTCCGCGAGGGACGGCAGTGCATCCCGATTGCCCAGGCGTTCGCATTTCAACGCTGCGGTGACACAGGCGAACTTCAGCACCCGCTCCCGCGGCCAGTCCTCAAGCAAGCCATAGAGCAGGGCACCGCTGAAGACATCGCCGGCCCCCGTGGTATCCAGAGAAAGCACGGGGAGTGCCGCGCAGTGCAGACAGCCTTCCTGACTGAATAACCACGCGCCGCGTACTCCATCGGTCACGGTGACCAGCTCCGGTCCCTGGTCCAGCAGTACTCTGCCACCTGCCAGCACATCGTCGGTCTGCAGATACTCGCTGAGAAACCGACGGGGGCAGTTCATGACATTCAGGTAAGGGATCAGTGTCTCCATCCCCGGCTTGAGTGAACCGGCATCGAGACAGACGGTCACGCCGGCTTCCCGGGCGATCTGCGCTGCTTGCAGACACGTTTCCTGAGGCCAGCCATCCAGGTGCAGGAAGCGGGCCTGCTGAATGATTTGTCGATCCAGATCTTCCGGTTGCAACCAGTGTTCGGGACGATAGCAGGCGATCGTCCGCGTGCTTGCCTGTTCGTCGATCCAGACCTGGGCATATCCCGAGCGGGTCCCGGGGAGCAGACGGCTGGCATCGAGGTTCAGCTGCTCTGTTGCCAGGTCCTGCGCTATCAGGGGCCCGTATTGATCGTCGCCCCAACTGCCAACAAAAGCGCACTGTTTTCCCAGGCGACTGAGCACAACCTGCGCCGTCGGCACCGGTCCGCCTACCTGGTAGGCGTCGCTGATAATGTTGGTTTTCGCATCCTGGGGTGGGTGTTGTGCCAGCAGGACCAGGTGGTCCACCACAACGGTTCCCAGACCGACGACATCATATTTCATCTGACTGTGATTCTAACTTATGAATGATAGGTTCGACTTGCTTAGAGCTTCTTTTCCCAGAACAGTGCGCGTCCCATTTGAGGATCCAGTTCGTAGCCGTTGAAACCGAATTTACGGTAAGCCGCCTGGGCACGCTGATTTCCTTCCAGCACTTCCAGCGTAAGTTTGCAGCAGCCCCGTGCCCGGGCGATCTGTTCAACGAATTCAAACAGCTGCCCGGCCAGACCGGTGCCGCGAAACTCCGGAGCAACATACACATCGTGGATATTCAGTAGAGGCTGACAGGCGAACGAGGAGAATCCTTCAATGCAGATAATCAGGCCGACGGGTGTCTCTTCGTCAAACGCGAGGACGACCACTGCATCGTTACGCTGATGCAGACGCGGAGCCAGATTCTCCTGCACCGTTTGTGGCAACGGTTTGCCGCCCCCTTCCGGCGAACAGGCGTAGCTGTTGAGCAGAGTCACCACCGCCGCAGCGTTACGGGGTTCACTCAAGTCGGCTTCGATAATCTGCATCAGTGGCTCTTTTCATCTGGAAGCGAGAGGGGAGCCCGTTGTCTCCTCCGGTTCATATTCAGGCTGTTATTGTAATCAGATCCGCTGTCCCGGGGGAGCCAGACTGTTGGGGAACTGTTAAACTAAGTCTTTCTGGTTGTATTGAAATACGGATTTCTCAAGTAAGAGACGCGATGAAAATCATTCCGGTACTGGACATTCTGAATCAAACCGTGGTGCGGGGGGTGGCTGGGGAACGCGATCTGTATCAACCCCTCCAGAGCAATCTGACTGACTCCAGTGATCCACTCGATCTGGCCCGCGCGATTCGCGCTGAATTTGGCCTCAGTGAATTCTATGTAGCCGACCTCGATGCCATCATCCACCAGCGGCAGAATCTTGAGTTGTACCAGGGCCTGCTTGCCGAGGGTTTTACATTCCTGCTCGATTGCGGTCTGCGCACTACAGCGGACTGTGCAGCTTTGCAGGAATATCCGGGCATCAACATCGTGGCTGGCCTGGAGACGCTGGCAGGACCTGAAGAACTGGCGACACTCGCTGATCAGTGGGGGAGTGAGAGAACGGTCTTCAGTCTCGACCTGAAACAGGGAAAGCCTGTAGTCAGTGTTGCTGCTGGGAACCTGTTTGCGGAGCTTACGAATCCTCTCGATGTGGCAGAGCTGTCGCGGGAGCAGGGCGTTATGCAGATGATCCTGCTCGATCTGGCACAGGTCGGCACCAGTCAGGGGACCGGCACCGAAGAGTTGTGTCAGACGTTACACGCACGATATCCCGAGTTGACGCTGATCACTGGAGGAGGGATTCGCAACGCAGCAGAGCTCCAGGCTCAGGCGGCACTCGGGGCCGCGGGTGTGCTTGTCGCCTCTGCCTTGCATGACGGACGACTGGGGAGAGACGTGGTGCTCTCCCTGTCGTGAGTCAGCGTCTTTCGGTGCCCGGACTACTTCAGCAGATCGGGCAGGGCTTTCTTGACATCAGCCACGGTGGCACTGCGGTTGACGACCTTGCCCGACTTGTCCACGAGGAACATGGTCGGCAGGGAGATCACACCAAAGTCCCGGGCAGGGGCACTTTCCAGGCCACCCTCTTCATGGATGTGAGCCCAGGCCACTTTGTGCTGTTTGATATAGGTTTCAGCCAGTTCCGGGGTGGCGTCGAGGTTGATCCCCAGTACATCAAAGCCCTGGCTGTGGTACTTGTTGTAGAGGTCCTGAATCTGAGGCAGGTCTTCCGTGCAGGGTTTACACCAGCTGGACCAGAAGATGACCAGCAGCACTTTGCCGCGATACTGTTTGGCATCAATGCCGCCTCCGGCCAGACCTTTGCCTGACAGCTCCAGTTCCTGGCCAGCCAGGTTCATGCGTCGCAAGGCGCCTGCACCACGGGTGCCTGCTTCCGAACTGGCGTGAGACTCGACCAGTTTCGTGTACCATTTCTTGGACTCGGCAACTTTACCGCTGAATTCCTGGGTGACTGCCAGCTGCAGCATTGCTTCTGCAGAGTCATCGGAATTCGGATATTTCTTAATGAAGTCTTCGAGCTGTGTCAGCCACCAGGTCTGCACATCGCGGAGTTTATCGCTCTGCGTGCTCTGTAACTGGGTGCTGTAATCAGCGAGCAGGGTCCGGTAAGTGACGTAAGCCACCAGGTCCTGATCCTGTGAGGACTTCTGGACTTCGTCGCGAATCCGTTTCAGTTGAGTGAGGCCGTCCTTATAGCCTACCGTCTGAACGGCGGCGGCCAGACCGTCAACCATCTGTCGCGTCCACTGGGAACGTTCGTCTTCGTTCTTGGAAGCAGCAATCAGTTTTTCGATGATCGCCACCCGGTCTGCATTGTAGCGGGCGACGGCTTGCGGACCCTGCTCGGGAGAGGGGCCGTTCTGATCCAGTTTCTGCAATTCATCCAGCAGCCCCTGCATTTCTTTCGAGAGGCCAACCGTTGAGTTGGTAGGCAGTGTGCTGGCACCGGCAACAGGCTGCATCAGTGTGCCCCCTTCGGTGACCTGAATCGATTCACCTTCAATGGGCAGCGGTGCCTGGGTCAGACGCCAGGCGTCGCCAACGCGGATCAGTTCACCGAACTGCACCAGCCCACTTTTCCCCTTGGTGTCGACAATGGCCATCACGTTTTCAAAGACCTGCAGGTCTTTATCGGTTTTTACATCGTCGGCGGGAATCAATCCAGGCATTGCACCGTCGAAGCGAACCCAGACCGTATCGGACGAGAGCATTTTCGATTTCGAGAGCAGTTCGGGAATCTTCGCGGAAGCCGCTTTGGTTGATTCACTAATCTTGTCGGCGAAGGGATTCTTAATCCCGGACGCGGACAGCTCATCATCGGTGATCAGCAGCGATTCGAAAACCTTTGTGTTATTTTTCGCCAGTGCGCTGATGGCAACCCGGGTGACTTCTTCGGGCGAAATCATTTTCCATTCATCAATGATTCCGTCTTCATTTTTATCGAGGCCCCAGCGGGTCCCTGCCAGATTCATCCAGCGCGATGCATCAACCTTGTTGTTATAGTTCGCATCAATGTCCCGGTAGACTTCCAGGCCGCGATTGAAATACCGCCATTGATCGACCACGTTGTCTCCGTTGGTGTCGACGAAGCGACGCAGGACCTGGCCATTCGGGCCGTAAACGATCCAGCCAGAGCTCTTCTTGCTCTGTTCGACTTCGACCTTGCAGCGACCGTACTCCGATTTTTCAGGCGTTTCGATTTCGATGTCCTGCTGAATCGGCTTGAAGGTGAGTGCCAGTTCAACAGAGGGGGCATCCGCCGCGGGTAGCGAACGGGAGAATGTAACCAGGAGGGCAAAACCAGTGAGGAAGATTATGCGACCAATAGACATAGCACGGGGCTCCGATTCCGTTTGACGCGTCAGTAACAACAGTAACATTTAACAGAGTCGGGATTTTAGTAGAAAACCGGCTCTGGGGTCACCATCAATTTTGACGATTCCCGGGAAACCCGCTGGACTTGCCGCAATCGGCGGTCATCAGTTGATCAAGAGGCCTGCATAACCGACGACCCGCGATCGATCGCCGGTCACATCGCCCGAAGTTGCATAGCCCACTCGCTCTACCTGACTCAGTTTGCCCATTTTCTGAAGGGTCTTCATCACAATCACAGCGGGCAGCACACCACACATGGAAATATGCTGTGCCCGCACCGTTTCCAGCAGACCATCAGGATCAAGGGCGTCCATCTTTTCCAGGGCCAGTTGATCCAGTCGTCGGTTTTCGGCATCCGTGGCAAAGTGATTCATATCGCTGGAGATCAGCAATAGAGGCGGTTCGTCCAATTGTTCGATGACCCGTGCCAGCCCCGCTGCGAAAGCGTCGCATTGCTGCAGGTTTCCTCCGCCGATGGCGATGCCGACGACGTGGGAATCGGGAGCCAGACGTTTGATCAAGGGGAGTTCGACTTCGATGGCATGCTCACTCCGATGTGCAGCGGCATCGAGTTCCAGCCCGGGGATCTCCTCAGCCAGTCGGCGTGCGAGAGTGACGTCTGCTTCGAGGTTTCCATTAGGCAGTTGCCAGACCTTGTGAGGGGCCACCGCCCATTCCACGCCCTCCCGCGTGTGCTTGGGGCCGATTACAATGATCGTGGATGGCAGTTTGATTCGCTGTAGAACCTCAGCAGCGATCTTGCCGGAGTACTTCCAGCCTGCATGAGGCACCATGGCTGCAGCCCACGTCTGAGGTTCTGCTTCATCGCGAAACAGTTCATCCAGTTGCATTTCCACGCTCTGAGGGTCAGCAGGGTAAAACGTGCCTGCTACGCCGGTGGGGCGGATTTCCGTACCCAGTTCTGCCCGGGGCCGATTGACGATCTCAAACCGGGACACAGCGGACTGTGTGGCCATACTGGCGACCTGGGCCGTTTCCAGCTGCATGAGCGACAGTGACTCTTGTGCCCGGGCGATGATTTCGGCTGCGGTCTCTTCCCGCTGATAGAACCAGCCCGTTTTCTGACCCTCCATCACAAACAGACTGCGGTTGCGGGAATCGAAGTCCTCCAGCGCAAGCCCTTCGACCGGGCCATGCAGGGCGGGGTCAGTCGCCAGGACCAGTTTGACCTGGAATTCACCCGGCCTCAGATTCTGGCGGGCAATAATCTGCGCGAGCTGCTGACACATGGAGAAGACGGTCGACTGCATCGGGAACGACTGTTTCAAGGCCCATTTAGAGAGCACCAGTTCTTCCGCAGTACTGCCGTGAATCAGAATCAGGGCCACTCCCTGAATGTTGGCATCCGAGACTTGCGGGCAGTAGTAGGAAGGAACCTGTCCCAGTCGTAATGCTTCGATCGTTGACTGAATGTACTGCTGGTACTGAGCGAACTCGCGGTGACTCAGAATCTGAGGCGCCGCTTTCTCCAGCGGCGCTTCCAGCATCTCCACCAGCTTGGCCTTACAGGAAACGCCCTGATAGCGGAGCAGGGTGGTCCCCGGATCTTTCCATGCGGTTGGAGGGAGCCCTGCCTTGATGCAGGTCTGGTTCAGAAATTCCTCTTCGCTCCAGCCATGGTCCAATGGCACGCCGGGCAGTAATAATCCGCTGCGGCCATCGGCGCGAATCTGCAGCCCATGCAGGCCGACCTGAACCGCTTTCAAACGTTCGAGGCCCTGTTCTTCTACCAGTTCGAGATCGGAGAGCAGCCAGACTTCGACGTCCAGTTGTTCGATTTCACTTGGTGAGATAGGGGGAAACCGCGGGTCGTCTTTCGCGGCGCGGATGGCTGCCTGGTGGAGCGCCTGTCCCAGCGGAAGCGGCTGACCGAAGTTACCACAGCAGGACCGCAGCTGTCCTTGTCTTTTGAGGCTGACAAATGCGCCGTTGATGACCATGTTCTCTAGATCTTCCAAAGCGATCTCGGCCGGCACGGTGCGAGTCGCTGTTCCCACTACCACCGCAGCCGCTTTCTGCAGAAGTTTTTGATGATGTTCGGGAGAAAGTTCGATCCTGGCAGTAGTGGAATCGCTTTGCATCGACGTGGAACCTTTCTGCTGTTCGCTGGAAGAAGAAGGAAGTGGATGCTGTTTCAAAAATGACTGCATATCCACGGGGAGTCGCTTTTGACCCCAATCACCCGGTCGTTGATCGAAATGCCCGGCAACCTCAGTATTACAATACTGACAGCGGTTACCATTCAGAGCATACTTTCCGAGCTGGTACCAGTTGCGTTCAATCAGTGTTTCGCCACAAGCGGGACAATAAGTACTCTGTCGGCGGACATCATTCACGTTTCCGGTGTAGACATATTTCAAACCGGCGGCGACTGCGATCTCACGGGCCCGGATCAGAGTTTCCGGGGGAGTGCTACCCCGGTCCAGCATGCGGAAGTCCGGATGAAAGGCAGAGAAGTGCAAGGGAACTTCGTCTCCCACTTTGTTGAGGATCCAGTCGCACATCCGCTGGAATTCGTCGTCATCATCATTGGCCTGGGGAATCACCAGGTTGGTAATTTCGAACCAGACATCCGTTTCCCGTTTTAACCAGCCCAGGGTATCCAGGACAGGTTGGAGATGAGACAACGTTATGCGGTAGTAAAATTCCTCGGTAAACGCTTTGAGATCGATATTGGCGGCGTCAATGTGCTCGAAGAAGTCCGCGCGGGCCGACTCGGTGATATAACCTGCTGTCACGGCGACCGTTTTGACACCCTGGGCATGACAGGCTTTGGAAGTTTCGATCGCATATTCCGACCAGATGATCGGGTCGTTGTAAGTAAACGCGACACTCTGGCAGCCCAGTTGTGCGGCGACATGGGCAATTTCTTCGGGAATGGCCCGGGAGCTCAGGCGTTCGAATTCCCGCGATTTGGAAATGTCCCAGTTCTGACAGAACTTACAACCCAGGTTACAGCCTGCGGTTCCGAAAGACAGCACGCTTGAACCGGGATAAAAATGGTTCAGTGGTTTCTTTTCGATCGGGTCGACGCAGAATCCGGTGCTGCGACCGAAGGTAGTCAGTGCCATCTCGCCGCCCAGATTCTGGCGGACGAAACAGAATCCTCGATCATTTTCCCCCAGGGCGCAGGCACGGGGACAGAGATCACAGACGATCTTTTCTCCCTCGCGATGCCACCAGCGCGCGGGATACAGGCCCTGATCGCGATCCGCTGGAGACGCATGGCCGGACGAGAGAATAGGGAGTGCTTTTTCTGTCATGGTTTTGAGAGAGAGAAACAGAGTATCAGAGAAGGGAGCCCTGTCCTGTTCAGAATAATACATTCAAGGGGACAGGGCTAACAGTTTGTCAGATTTTTAACCGGGGAGGCGAATAGAATCATCGCTGGACCCCGGCTGGTGGGTACTGATGCTGATTATTTGTAACTGGCGTCAGGACCTGTCGTTGTGCTCATCTACCGCTGTCGGGTATTATCACGAGCACAGAATACGTCCTGTCATGCCTCTGACTTTATTATACGAATCGCCCCTGCTGATGTTTACAGATTATTTCTGGTTTTTTGTCGCGGTCCTCTCCTATCTGGCCGGTTCCATCCCTTTTGGCCTGGTGACAGCGAAGCTGGTAGCCGGCACCGATATCCGCAAAGTCGGCAGTGGGAACATCGGTGCGACAAACGTGGCCCGTACACTGGGGGCAAAATGGGGCATTGTGGTTCTGGTGCTTGATGCGCTGAAAGGACTGTTGCCGGTCCTGTTTATCCCCGCGCTGTTTGTCAGCCCGGATTCCCCCGACTTTGATCATGCCCGCGTTTTGAGTGGAATCGCCACGATCGTCGGGCACATGTTTCCGGTCTGGCTTGGCTTTCGCGGAGGCAAAGGAGTTGCGACCAGTCTGGGCGTGATTCTGGTACTGGGCCCCTGGTCAACCCTGGCGGCTGTCGGGGCATTTGCCCTGACATTTTTTATCTCGCGGATCGTGGCGCTCAGCTCGATTGTGGCGGCACTCGCATTTGGTATCGCCCAGTTTGCGCAGTTGGGAAGTGCAGCCTTCACGCGGGAAAAATGGAGTCTGACCGCATTCAGTATCGCGGTTCCCCTCTTGATTATTATCCGTCATCGCAGCAACCTGGGACGGATCGTGCGGGGAGAAGAGAAGAAGTTTCAGTTTGGCAGCCGAAACAAAGAGGGCACCGGATCCACCTCAGCCAGTGAGCAGTCAGAGGGCTGAACGGTTCCGGGGTGGTCGGTAGTCGGGGAATCAGCCGCGAGAGATCATCCTGATCCTGTCGCTGGCTCAGATTCCAATACGGTGTGAGACCTTTCCTGAATCCTGCAGGAAAGCAGACCTTGATCAGGATTCAACGCGAATGTTGTTGGTGAGGGCGTACTGATCGATTTCACTCAGTGCGGCGTGGGTTGCCAGCTGTTTGTGGTAAAAGGAATCAGTGCGTCCCGAAAGCACGACGATCTCTCCCAGAATATCCACTTTCAGCGACTGAACCTGACTGCCGGTTCTCAGGGCAATGGTCTGTTCAATCTTTTCTGACAGCTTCCTGGCTTTTTGAGAGTAGGTTTCGACGGTCATAAGCGATCCTCCTTGAAATCAGTAAAAGTACTAACAGACAATCACTTGTGTTCCAGCCAGTGCACAATCCAGGCTGTGATGACGTTCAAGGCAGGTAACTCTGAGGCAGCAATCTCTGGAAACTTCGGTCAGCAGACACTGTTCCACACCGGGTAGAACGCTAAGCTCATTTCTGTCAGCGTAAATCTTAATTGAATACTTCCTGAAATTCAGGGGAGATGGAACAGGCGCTGGCTCCAGGGTCCTGTCGCTGAAGCCCGCAACCGGAAGATCCCCCGCTGAATATTTAATGAAGTAAATTTATCGAGCTGTCACTCGTTCGTCAAATAAAATTGTGAACGAATGGTACGATTCGAGGGAAATAACTCGCTTGAAACCGTGCTCGTTATTTCTCTGAATCGGATTGCCAGATCCAGACCAGCGCTTCCGGCAGAACAGCTTTACCGTGCCGGCTGCTGTGCATGCCATGTCCTTCAACGAACCAGTATTCGTAGCCACTGTAAGCCAACGCGGCTGCCATTCGTTCATTGTTCAAAAACCAGTTGCCCAGCTTGTTGTCCAGGTCGTTATCTCCGTCCTGCAGAAAGACTTTGATCTTCTTCTGTGGATACTGTTTACGGATCAGACCCGGGTAATCGTGGGCGGTTTTCCACGGACCAAACTGGTCGAGTGGCAGCGTGTTTTTCTCGCGGGACGGGTAATCGTCGATTCCGCGGAAGTCACAGAAACTGCCGACAAATGAGATCACTTTGCCGAACAGGTCGTTACGATGCCAGGCAGCCGTGAAGGCACAGCTTCCTCCGGAAGAGGCACCACAGAAAATATGATCTTCCGGCTTGTCTGAGATCCGGTATTCTTTGCGGACGATGGGCAGCATCTCTTCATCGAGGAATGTGGCATACTGCGCGGTGCAGGTATCGTATTCGTTGCTGCGGTTGCGAACTTCCTGCTTCCCTTTTGTGCCGGCAGGGAAGACGCCCGGATTGATGAAGACGGCGATGGTCACCGGAATTTTTTTCGCGTGGATCAGGTTGTCCAGCACGATAGTCGCATTTCCGTCATTGTGACAGTATCCGCCGCCATCCGCGAAGACCATCAGTTTGGCTGGGGTCTGTGATTCTTTATATTGAGCTGGCACATAGACCCACCAGTCACGCACGGTGCCGGGATAATGCTTCCGGCTTTCAAAGGCGGGCATCTTGGTGAGCTTACCCTCGGGGACGCCGGGCTGTTTCACACTTTCGGGTTTCCATTCATAGCTTTCGAACCCAAAGCGACTGTTTTTGCCGGCCGGTAAGCGGTCGCCGTTAATCTCATAACGATAATGGACTGAGGAGAAGTTCGGGAAACGTTCCACCCGGGCAAAGTAACCGGTATTTCCCAGCTCGATCATGGGCCAGGAGCGGCCCTTCTCAGCGAAAATGACGACCTGGTCACCCGGCTCTGCTTTGAAGAACCAGCCGGCGTAACCGCCACCATCGTCGGTCTTCTGAATCAGATACTTCTGGTCCCCTTTGGTAAGGTCTTTTTCCTTCTGATATTTCTTTTTGAAAAATTCCAGCGCCTGTTTTTGATTAGCCTGACTGACGGGAGCCTGTAATAATTCAGAAACCTCCTGCAGCGTCTGAGGTGCAGCGGTCAGTGGATTGATGAGACACAGCATTAAGCCGGCCCAGACGGACAGCGAGACGGTTGAGGGGCGAGATGACAATCGCATGGCAGGAGACTCCTGGTAAATGATCTCTGGCAGATCAGGGAAGATTCTATGGTAGAGGCAACCCGGCTTTCCCGGATTGCCTGAACTTGAAAATACAGATCCTATTACACTGGGTGTCGAGTGGATTTTCAATTCAGACCGTGGTTGGAATTCAAATCTGTTGATTCATCAGAGAAAGTGGAGGCTGTCCGTTTGGATCAATTGCGAATCCAGCTACAATGAAAGGAGTTATTGATCACCCCCGGAGAGGAAAGGCAGTGTCGTGACAGGTTCGCTCAATCCACATCATGCTGTTTATGTCGGCAGTTTTGATCCACCAACCCTGGGTCATCTGGATATTGTGGAACGGGGTGCCGTGATTTACGACAAGATCACCGTGGGCATCGGGATCAACCCCGATAAACGTCCGCTGTTTTCCCCCGAGGAACGACAACAACTGCTGGAACTGCTCGTCCAAGATTTTCCGAATGTGGAAGTCAAATGCTTTCAGGGACTGGCTGTCAACTTCGTAAAAGAGTGTGGCGGCGGCGTCATGCTTCGCGGGTTGCGCACCCTGACCGATGTGGAAGCAGAATTCACGATGTCGCTGGCTAACCGCACGCTGTCAGGTGATATCGAAACGGTCTTCCTGATGGCCAGTGAAAAATACACGCACATCTCCAGTTCGCTGATCAAACAGATCGCGCAGCTGGGTGGTGATGTGGCTGAAGAGAAACTCAGGGACTTCGTCCCGCATCAGGTGGTCGCCCCCCTGATCGAAAAATTTGCATCAAAAACTTCTGCTCAGGAATAGCGTAATACTTCCTGATCAATTGAGAAAGGAGAACATACCATGGTCAAAACTGCCTCAACAATGTTACCCCTCGGAACGCAGGCTCCCGACTTTTCACTGAAGAATGTCGACGGACAGACCGTATCGCTCAGCGATTTTAAAGATTCCAAAGGCCTGCTGGTCATCTTCATGTGCAATCACTGCCCCTTCGTGATTCACCTCCGCGAGGCACTGGCTGTATTTGCTGATGAATACATGGCGAAAGGCATGGCAGTCGTCGGCATCAGTGCCAACGATGTGGCCACTCATCCTGATGACAGTCCGGAAAAGATGGTCGAAGAAGCAAAATCCGCAGGCTACAACTTCCCTTATCTCTACGATGGGACTCAGGAAGTTGCCAAGGCCTACAAAGCAGCCTGTACTCCCGACTTCTTCCTGTTCGATCAGGAACAGAAACTCGTCTATCGTGGCCAGTTCGACGACAGCCGTCCCGGGAATGACAAACCCGTGACTGGTGCCGATCTCAAAGCGGCCTGCGATGCCGTGATCGCCGGAGATCCAGTCACCGAAAATCAGAAGCCCAGCATCGGCTGCAACATCAAATGGAAAGAAGGCATGGAACCGGAATACTTCACCGGACAGCCTGCTGTTTAATCACAGCATCAACCTCACGCATCCAACTCTCTTCGCTGCCGACGGAGAGAGTTTTTTGCTGCGCGGTTCTCAAGATCCGATGTTTCAGATGAGCTCACTTGTATTCGGGCAGGGCCTCTGCCTACAATTTATTAACCTTTCTTCTTAATGTTCTGTGCACTGCGGTTGTCATTTTAGCCGTCGAGAGGTTTCTGATGCGTTCTATTTTCTGCAAACCGACTCTGTTTTTCACTGCAGGAGCCATTCTCGCGTTCGGAGCGATCAACGCTGGTCGCATCACTTCCGCTGAGAATCGTCCGCTGCCGCAAGATTCGCTGGCCGAAAAGCTGCCTCACCTGGAACCGACCGCACCGGACAAGGCAGAAGAGACTTTCCGCCTGCTCAACGGCTTTCGCATGGAACTCCTGGCGGCGGAACCTTTAGTCACCGATCCGGTAGCGATGCAGTATGACGAGAACGGGCTCGGGTATGTGATCGAGATGAATGATTATCCCTACACGGATAAATCAAAAGATGAAGCCTGGGCTGAGCAGAAGTCAGCACCGATCGGCAAGGTGCGTGTGCTGGAAGATGTCGACGGGGACGGCAAGTTCGATCGTTCGACGATCTTTGCCGAGGGGCTCTCCTGGCCCACCGGCCTGGCCTTCTGGAAAGGGGGCGTCTATGTCTCAGCGACTCCCGATATCTGGTATTTCAAAGATACAGACGGCGATCATAAAGCCGATATCAAACGCAAAGTCTTCACCGGCTTTCGCAAGTACAACGTGCAGGCTGTAATGAATAATCTCAAGTGGGGCCTCGATCATCAGATCTATGGTGCAGGGGGGAGTAACGGCGGAGTCATTCAGGTCGTAGGGGCTCCCAAGAGTGATCCGATCAATATGGGACGTCGTGATTTCCGCTTCGATGCAGATACAGAAACGTTCGAAGTGATTTCAGGGGGCGCCCGCTTCGGAAATACTTTCGACGACTGGGGCAACCGGTTCATCTGTAACATCCGCAACCCGCTGATGCATATTGTTCTGCCAACAAAGTATCTGCAGCGGAATCGCTATCTGCCGGTGACTTCGGCCATCAATGATGTTGCCAATGCCGGCGATGCGATTGCCGTCTTTCGAGCCAGTCCTCCCGAACCCTGGCGGATCATCAATGCCCGCCGTCTCTCCAACGATCCGGACTCTCGCTCACCCAGCAGTGAGAAGCATGCCACGGGTTTTGTGACCTCCGCTGCCGGGATTACCTTCTATCGGGGAGCCGCTTATCCGTCCGAGTATTATAACAATGCCTTCATCGGTGAAGTGGCCGGCAATCTCGTGATGCGGTATCGGGTCGCACCGGACGGGGTTACGTTTAAAGCAGATCGCGCCCATGAAAAAGTGGAATTCCTGGCGTCGACCGATAACTGGTTTCGGCCAGTCAACTTTCTGAACGCACCCGATGGGACGTTGCACGTGCTCGATATGTATCGCGAGAACATCGAGCATCCCTGGTCGATGCCCGAGGATATCAAAGCACATCTGGACCTTACCAGCGGACGCGACCGGGGCCGCATCTATCGGATGCTGCCTGCGAAATATCCGGATGGCTTCCAGAGACCGGAACCACCGCGTTTGGGCGAAGCTGATATCAATCGACTGGTTGCTGAACTGGAAAATCCGAATGTCTGGTGGCGTGATACCGCGCATCGACTGATCTATGAACGTCAGGATCCCCGGGCGATCCCTCTACTGATTCAACTCTTCCAGCAGAGCCCGTCTGCCCTGGCGCGACTGCACGCACTCTGGTCTCTGCAGGGACTCAAGGCACTGAATGAAGAGCTGCTGCTGCAGGCCCTGTCCGACAGTGAACCGGAAATCAGGCGGGTCGGGGTCAGGCTGGCAGAGCCGGAATTGAAACAGAGTGCAGCACTGAAAAAGAAGGTCATAACACTGGCGAAAGACGACGCTCCCCGCGTCCGGTTCCAGACGGCTTTTACCCTGGGAGAAGTGACAGGACCGGAAGCAGCGAAAGCACTCTACACGATTGTGCGCCAGGATTACGGTGATCCCTGGATCCGGACGGCGGTGCTCAGTTCGTTGTCCGAATCGACGGCGGATTTCCTGGCCAGCCTGCTCTCAGATGTCAAATTTGCAGCCAGCCCGCAGGCACGTCCTTTATTGTCTCAACTGGCCAATGTGATCGGGACACGACAGCAGCCAGCGGAGGTAGAACGCATACTCGAACTGGCAGCCCGCTATGATTATCCCGATAAACCCCGGCAGACGGCTGCAGTACAGACTGAGCTCCTGCGGGGACTGGGAGAAGGCCTCAAGCGCAGCGGTAAATCACTATTGCTGTATGCGACCAACGAGAATACGGATGCCGCTCGCTTGATCCGCACGCAGATCTCACAGGCGAAGAAAACCGCAGCTGACCGGCGAGAAACCTCTGCCAGACGGTTGGGATCTATCGACCTCTTGAGTTGCACAGATCTGACTGCTGCACAGTCAGCCCTGCTGCCGTTACTCGATGCGCGCGAAACACAGGAACTGCAGTCGGCGGTGGTGGTCGCACTCACCAGTTTTGCAGATCCCCGGGTCGCGGATCTGCTGCTGGAACAATATCCCTCGTTGACTCCCGCGATCAGAAGAGAAATTGTGGACCGTCTGCTCAGAAGGCAGGACTGGATTCTGCAACTCTTTTCTGCCCTCGAGGATCGCAAGGTTTCCGTGAGCCAGATTCCGCAGGTCCGGCGCGATATTCTGATGAAGAGTACGAATCCGGAAATTCAGAAGCAGGCGAAACAGTTGTTTGCCGGTGAAGTGCTGGGACCGCGTCGGGAGATTATCGTCGCCTATCAGCCTGCTTTGTCAGTGAAGACAGATCTCTCAGCTGGAAAGCGGATATTTAAACGAGAATGCCTGACCTGTCACCGGCTGGGGCAGGAAGGTTACGAAGTCGGTCCCAATCTGGCAACCATTAAAAACCGGACTGCTTCCGAAATTCTGGTGCATGTGCTCGACCCCAATAAAGAGGTCTCGCCCAACTACCTGGAATTTGTGGTGGTTACCGATGAGGGGCTGATTGAAACGGGAATCATTGTGAATGAAACGCCCTCCAGCATTACGCTCAAGAAGGCGGAGAATAAAAAGGTCACTATCCTGCGAGAGAATATCGACGAGATCAAAAGTTCCGGCAAGTCACTGATGCCCGAAGGCTTTGAGAAAAAGATTCAGACCCAGGAGATGGCTGATCTGATCGCTTATCTATTGTCACTCGAAAACTGAGAGGGCAACACTGAATTACCATAAAAAACGCCCCTGATTCCATGGAATTCAGGGGCGTTGATGTTTTGTGGTCAGCGGGTGGAATTATTCAGTGCTGAGCGTAAAGTTGATGATGTTCTCCCCCGGTTTGACCTCTTCAGTCAGAGTGGTTTGCGAATTGTACATGGGAGGAATCGTTTCTTTCGCCGGGGCGCCACTCTCTTCGCCGCCGGATTCTTCAGAGCTGTCGGTCTGGGCCGTGGTGATGCTCACTTTGTGTTGACCGATCTTCGCACCCTTTGTATCGCCCACGTATTCCAGTTCGTAGTTTCCTTCGGCGTCGGTCACTCCCATGGAAGAGCGACCATTTTCAGGGCTGAATACCACCATTACATCGGTCAGCGGTTCACCATTCATGGTGACAGTCCCGGTGACGGTTCCCAGATCGGGCTGGTCAGTCGGGGCACCACCACAGCCGACCAGCGGCAGGCACAGTGCACAAAACAATAAGAACCAGGCTGGTTTACCTGTCGATTTCATTCATCATCTCCTGAGCGCGTTTCGACGACGATTCGCCGTGTAAGTATGGGAAAAAGCAAAGGACGATCTTAGGGCAGGGCTTGTGGAATCTCAACCCAGCGCAGAGAGGTGTAATCCGTAATAAGAGAGAGACAAGCAGCAGCAGCGGCCACTTGTCTCTCAAGAAAACAGAATCACTCTGGATGACTGCGTCGTTTAGAACTCACCGACGACGTTACCGTCATTGATGCCGATCAGATATTCGAACGTACTGTCGGCAGGAATGGTGGCGGCACGGTGATCAATGTTCTCGCTCAGGAAAGCAACGCGACCATCGCCAAACAGGAAGTGCGCTCCACCAACGTGCTTACTGCTGAATGCGATACGACCCTGTCCGGATGAGGCATTCGCATTGATGGGAGCGGCCCCACCACCAAAGATCGAGATCAATCCCTGGTTGGAACTGGAACCAGCAGAACTGATGGCAGGACCAGTGGCGTTGTAGTCACGGGCAGCATACAGAGCACCCGCAAACGCATTATTCGAACCCAGCTTGTAGGCCCGTTCCCCAGCCAGAATCACGTTGCTGCTGCCGTCGGTCAGGTCGCGCATCCGCACGTTACTGTTCCGGTAAAAGGCACCGTTGGCGTAGTTGGTCGGATCGGTACCAGCGTCTTTCTTCAAACCGTATGAGTTGTTGGACGCAATGTAGTTCGTGACGGCCAGACCGTATTCAGATCCACCAGTGGCCATGATCCGGCGGCCGGCTTCGACATGAATCTGTGGGCCGGTATCAGAGGGGCAGCGAAATACGGGCAATGTTTTCTGCATGGAGCCGCGGACCGTGGCATTATTCAGCATGGTCGAAACAGGAACGGTACCAACGTTGAGCTGGTTAAACAGTGGTGCCTGATCGAGATAAGGCAGCAGCAGAGCGTTCCAGGCCCAGTGACCTTCATTGTCGGCGACATGGCCGCCATTGGTGTTCAGGATCTCTTCCACGTAACCCGGGGGAAACATTCCGAAGGTTTCGTGGTAGTTGTGCATGGCCAGCCCGATCTGCTTCAGATTGTTTTTGCAGGTACTGCGGCGGGCTGCTTCGCGAGCCTGCTGTACAGCTGGTAACAGCAGAGCAATTAAAATAGCAATAATAGCGATGACCACCAGCAGTTCGATCAGGGTAAAACCCCGCTGGCAATTTGAGCGACGTGCATTCTTCATTGAGTCGTTCCTGTTTTCTTAACTGTTTATGAGGAAATAATTTGTTCAGCTGGAGCAAGTAAAAAATGATGAGTCCAGAGAAACGCAGTACGTAAAGAGGGACAAAATAGAAAGGCTTCACCAGACCTTGTCCCAATAGAAATCAGACAAGGAGCCCCAGTAAAGCACTCGTATGTAAATACGTTGATTTACCGGAATATTTTTTGAAATATGACAAATATCGCATATTTTGCCGGCTGGAGAAGTGGTCTTTAGTGCATTGTTGGGGTTTGAGCCTTGAAAGATTCCGATCTATATCAAAATTGCCCAATTGATGGGGTAAGTCGCTCTTTATGTGTACGATAGCTTAATAAGGCGACTTTCTTTTTGAATAGCGGGTCGCAAATCAGTATCGTATTATTCAACAATATGAATGAAATCGTTCCGATGGATAATGAACAGCACCCGACTGACATCTCCGACGATTTGCATGTGAAATTTTTGCATGTATTTACCCAGCATCGGAACCAGATCTATTCGTATATTTTTTCTCTGCTGCCTCACAGGGATGACGCTGAGGACGTTTTTCAGCGGACCAGTCTGATCCTCTGGAAGAAGTTCCCCGAATACGATGAGTCGAGCAGTTTTTTTTCCTGGGCCTGTGGCGTCGCCTTTTATGAAGTCAAGAACTTCATCAGGGTGGCACAACGCAAACGACTGCAGTTCCGGGAAGATGTGATTGAACAGCTTGCCGACGAACGGGCCGGGATCCCTCAGCTGAAACTCGATCAGCGAGCCAGCACGCTGCAGGAATGTATCAAGAAATTAAAAGATAAAGACCGGGAACTGATTAATCAGGTCTATCGTGAGCAGACTCCTGTCAAGGAACTGGCGGATGCCGCAGGAGCAGCCATTCAGACGTTATATAACAGGCTGAATCAGATCCGCCGTCAGTTAACTCACTGTATTGAACGCACGTTGTCATATACAGGAGAGGGAAAATGAGCCAGAGCAATCAGCATAACGAAATCCTGTATGAGCTGTTTGGTGCACTGTGCAACGAAAGCATCACGCCCGAGCAGCATCAGCAGCTTGAAGAGATTCTGGCTACCGATGCAGATGCCCGGGAAAAGTACTTCAACTATCTCGATCTGCACCTCAATCTTGATCGTTTGCACGACGAACAGACAGACGAGGAATTTGAATTTCAACCGCATATTTCTCCCGCCAGTCAGACAAATACACTGCCCGGGAATGTCTGGAAAACGTCCCAGGTTCTGTTGCTGATGAGCGCATTGATCTGTGTGACAGTCATCGTCAGTTTCGTCGCTCTGAGTCAGCCACAGGCACCCGCGCTGCTCAGTCAGGTGGGGCCCGCTATTCCTGCTCTGGACGAATCACCGCTCGCGAAAGTCACCCAGACTGCAGCAGTCCGTTTTGCAGAAGGTGCACCGCTGCTGAAAGTTGGTTCGCCAATCGAGGAAGGTCAGGAATACGCGATTTCAGCCGGTCAACTGCAGCTGATTTTTGCCAACGGTGCGGAAGTGATTTTAACAGGCCCTGCCGTCTTTGAGAGCCAGGGCTGCGAGCATCTGGCAGTACGCTACGGTGCCTGTTCGGTTTATGCTCCCGATGGTGCAGAAGGCTTTACCGTCGAAACCCCGCTCTCCAACGTTGTCGATTACGGTACCCGCTTCTCGGTGAATGTTTCAGAAGCAGGTATCACCGACGTGCAGGTGATTGAAGGCGAAACAGATGTCCGACCCGTCAAGCTGGATCCGTCCTGTGATCTGCCCCCCAAGCGACTGACCCGGGGCATGGCGCAGCGGCTGACTACCAACAACGGTCTGGTCGTAGACGAAATTCCCTTCGACAAGAGTCAGTACGTTTCCCAACTGCCCGACCGGATCGTGACCTACACAACGACCAGGGGACCCAGCAACCGCGCGCAGGACCTGAAATGCGTGACTGTGCAGCGTGGCGGAAAACAATACCAATACGAAATAGAAGACCTGATCGGCGTCGAATTGACACACTATACCGGGAAATCTTTCCTGACGCGGAATGACGGTATCGACCCGGCTAAGGACGACAATTCAGAAACACTCCGTCGTCATCTGCTCGATCAGGATCACTGTCTGTTGACAGGCGTTGTCAATCCTGGTGGGGCTACCAACCCTCTGACAACTCCACCAGTGATGAACCCAGTCAACGATCCCAGTCAACCAAATACACCAGGTATGGCAGTCCGTTTCCATCAGCCGATCGTCAACGACGTCGGTCCGGATATCGTGCTGTTCGATCTGCAGGTCATCGTACATAGCACCACCGGCGATGCCTTTTATGTCACGCCGCTCCCCTTTTCCTCAAAACTGAAAACACACAAAGTTGAACAGTTTGATATCGATCTGGCTTCTCCGGAAGCACAGCTGCTTGAGAAATTCTGGCTGCATATTTTCCAGCAGAAGAACAAGAATCAGCAGGATGCAATTCAATCGATCAGCGAACTGGAATCAGCCATCGGCAATGGTGGTAACTGGCATGTGGTCGGCGCGAAAGCTCTGGCTGTAGGCATTGATCTGTCCGACCTGGGAGTCCCGGAAGGCCAGGCTGTCGATGGAATCTTCCTCCAGGATGCCCTCGATAACCAGGACATTGTCGATCCGGTCTTTATTGCCGGGTTCCCTCCGTTGAAACATACCACTGAAAAATAACTGCATTACTGCATAACAATAAATTCGAGTACGTTCAGAAGATAGATACCCTTTTATTTTCAGCGTCGCTAAATGAAAGAGACTAAATTCATGAGACTCCTTGCTGTTAGTCTATTGCTGTTAATCTCGGTCCCTGCGGTCCACGCAGCCGATAAAGCTCAAACTCCGAACGCCGCTGATGCGCATCAGCAGTTGAAGTTCTTCGAGAAAAATGTACGCCCCCTGCTGATTAAACACTGCCTGGAATGCCATGGCGAAAAGAAGCAGAAAGGCGAGCTGCGGCTGGACTCCCTTAAAGCAATGTTGCAGGGGGGAGAGAGCGGTTCCGCTTCGGTCGTGCCCGGAAAGTCGTCCGAAAGTCTGCTGATCGAGGCGATCAAATACGAATCATACGAAATGCCACCCGAGAAGAAGCTCTCTGATAAAGAGATTGCCGTGCTGACTCGCTGGGTGGATGAAGGCGCATTCTGGCCACAGCACGAAGATCATGTTATCAAACAGCGGAAAAACGAAACCTTCTTCACCGAAGAAGACCGCAGCTTCTGGGTCTTCCAGCCGGTCGAGGAGCCCAAGGTTCCCCAGGTGGATCAGGCACAGTGGTCAAAGAACCCGGTCGATGCTTTCGTCTATCGCCGTCTGAAAAAAGAAGGGCTCGCTCCCGCGGATGAAGCGAGCCGGACAGCATTGATTCGGCGTGCCTACTTCGACCTGCTGGGACTGCCTCCCACCGTCGAGCAAATCAACGCTTTTGTGAATGATCCCTCTCCCGATGCCTGGCCACGCCTGATTGATGAGCTGCTGGAAAGCCCGCACTACGGCGAAAAATGGGCCCGTCACTGGCTGGATGTTGTCCGCTATGCGGAATCGGACGGTTTCAACCAGGATGCGTTCCGACCGGAAATCTGGCGTTATCGGGACTATGTCATTGAGTCATTCAATTCAGACAAGCCTTATTCCCGCTTCGTCAAGGAGCAGCTGGCCGGCGATGAAATCGCTCCCGAAGATCCCAATGCTCTGGCAGCCACCGGCTTCCTGAGACACTACCTCTACGAGTACAACCAGCGCGATTCCCGAACCCAGTGGAATGACATTCTGGATAATATCACCGATGCTACCGGGGATGTGTTCCTGGGGGTCAGCATGGGTTGTGCCCGCTGCCACGATCATAAGTTTGATCCGATTCCCAACCAGGACTACTATCGTCTGCGGGCCTTCTTCGCTCCGCTGATGCCCCGCGATGACGTTCCTTTTGCGACTCCACAGGAGCAGGCAGAATACAATCAAAAACTAGAAGTCTGGGAAAAGAAAACCGCTGATATCCGCGCTCAGATTGATGAGCTCACCAAAAGCAAACTGGAGCGAGCGGCTGCGAATCAGATCAAGATGTTCCCGCCCGACCTCCAGGAAATTATGGCTAAGCCGCAAGGAGAGTGGACCGCGCTGGAACACCAGTTGGCCGATCTCATTCAGCGACAGGTCGACATTCAAGAAAGTCGAGCGCTGGCTTCTCTGAAGAAGAGCGACAAGGATGATGGGAAGAAATACAACGAACTGCTCAAGCAACTGGCGGCCTTCGATGATCTGAAGCCCAAACCGCTGCCAACCGGTATGAGTGTTACTGACGCACCTGGTGCACCACCGGTGACCACGATTCCCGATGATCCAAATCATACGCCCATCGATCCCGGATTCCTCTCGCTGCTTAAGCCGGGTGAAGCCGAGATTATGCAGATTTCTACCGCCCCGCATTCTTCAGGGCGACGTACTGCACTGGCGAACTGGATGGTCGATCCCAACAACCGGCTCACAACCCGAGTGATGACCAACCGGGTCTGGCAGTACCATTTCGGTACCGGTCTGGTCGCGACTTCCAACGACTTCGGTCACATGGGAGAAGCGCCGACTCATCCCGAACTGCTCGACTGGCTGACCTCCTATTTCGTCGAGAATAACTGGAGTATCAAGAGCCTGCACCGGTTGATCATGAATTCGAAGACCTACCGTCTGTCGGCCTTTCATCGCAATCCGGGACCGGCTGAGTTGAAAGATCCCCAGAACCGTCTGTACTGGCGGGGAAATATCCGTCGCCTGAATGCGGAAGACATTCGCGATGCGGCACTGCTGATTTCAGGTGAACTGGATACAAAACTGGGTGGTCCCAGTGTCAGTGCCAGCCAGCCGCGACGCAGTGTCTACACCATCATGAAGCGGAATAAGCAGGATGAAGTCCTCGGGGCGTTCGACCTGCCGGGCGGCATTCAGAGTACTGCGAAGCGGGATGTCACCACGACTGCAAACCAGGCCCTGCTGATGCTCAACGGAAAATGGTTCCTGTCGCGTGCCAAAGCCATGGCCCGCACAGTTAAGCCGGAATCATTTAATGATGACCGGGAACTGGTATCGTTCTTGCATCAGAAAACCTACGGCAAGAAACCGGAACCGGCGGAAATTGATCTCATGCTCGGATTCCTCAAGTCACAGGAAAAACGCGTAGCCGCTGCAGCGGAATCTCAACAGCAGAACTACGTTGGTCAGATCACGCAGACCGATGCGGAAGCGGTCAAGCTGGGTAAAGGCTCGACGTTGAATGATCTGCACCTGTCTCCAGCCCACGCGTTGCCCGATGAAGATTTCACAATCGAAGCAACGGTCAAACTGGATTCCATCTATGAGAACGCCGCCGTCAATACGATTGCCTCTCACTGGACCGGTAATAATAAACAGCAGGGCTGGTCGCTGGGAGTCACCAGTCAGAAGTCTGCTTATAAGCCGCGGAATCTGATTCTGCAGTTTGTCGGTAAGAACAAGGAAGGCAAACTGACTTATGAAGTTGTACCTTCCAATCTGCACCTGGAACTCAATAAGCCCTATTACGTGGCCGCGACCGTCGATATTTCAGAGACCGGAGAGTCCGGCATTCACTTCTATGTGAAAGCCCTCGACTCGAAAGAACCTGTGCAGACGGCTGCAGTAAAACATCAGGTCGTCGGCGACTATCGTCCGGGGCATGATTTTATTCTGGGCGGTCGCGAGAAAACCTCCGGCAGTCGCTGGAACGGGATGCTTGACAATGTCCGACTGTCTCGTGCAGCACTGACCCCGGAAGAACTTTTGATTAACAAACCGGAACAGCGACCCGACTCCGTGGTCGGTTTCTGGCAGTTTAATACACAGCAGGGACTGCTGAAAAACAGTCTGGCTGATCGTCTGCATCTGTCTGCTCCCGCTGGTTCGGGAGGCGCCGATGCGCGACAGCAGGCCCTCGTTGACTTGTGTCACGTGATGTTGAACTCTAACGGGTTTCTGTATCTCGATTAAGGATCAAGCAGAAACGCCATCAAACACCCGTGACCATTAAACGCTTTTGCGGAAAGATAATCTCATGAATCAATATCAGGATATCAATACTGTCGTCAATCGTCGTCAGCTCCTCATGCAGGCTGGAGCCGGCTTCGGTGGGATCGCTTTGAACGCCATGCTCGCACAGCAGGCCGAAGCAGCTGCAAAGACGAAACCAAAGAAGCCTACGCAATCCTTTTCACCTCTGTCAGCCAAGCAGACGCACTTCCCGGCAACAGCGAAGAGTGTGATCTTCCTGTTCATGGAAGGGGGCCCGAGCCACATCGACATGTTCGATCCCAAACCGGCACTGCAGAAGCTGGCTGGCAAACCGCTGCCCGACAGTTTCGAGAAGCCGATTACCGCGATGGGTGAAATCAACGCACCGCTGCTGGCTTCCAAACGCAAATGGAAACAGCACGGCGAAGCCGGTACCTGGGTTTCTGACTGGTTGCCGAACATCGCAACCTGCGTAGATGACATCGCTGTCGTACGCGGCTGCTGGACCAACGGGATTAACCACGCCGGTGGTGTCTGCCAGATGAATACCTGTATTCCGCTCGCTGGCCGTCCCTCACTGGGGAGTTGGGTGACTTATGGACTGGGAACCGAAAACGAAAGTCTGCCCGCCTTCGTCGTCATTCAGGACAACAACGGCACGGTGGTCAATGGTCCGCGTAACTGGGGAACGGCTTTCATTCCCGCCGTGTACCAGGGAACCCGCTTGAATACAGGTAAGGAACCTATTTCCAATCTGTATCGTCCCGATGATGTGTTTGTCACTCAGGAGTCTGGCAAACTCGATCTGCTTGCCAGGCTGAATGAGCGGCATGCTGCGTCCCGCAAACAGCAGTCTGAACTGGATGCTCGAATTGAATCCTACGAGCTGGCGTTCCGGATGCAGGCTGCTGCTCCCGAAGCTGTTGACCTGACTCAGGAAACCCAGGCGACCCGGGAAATGTACGGGATGGACGAGAAAGAGACCCAGGTCTACGGCACCAACTGTCTGCTGGCTCGCCGCCTGGTCGAACGAGGCGTCCGCTTCGTGCAGCTCTACAATGGTGCTGGTAGTAAGTGGGATTCACACTCCGGTATTGAAAAACGTCATTCGGCACTCTGTCGCGGCATGGATAAATGTGTTGCCGGCTTGCTGAAAGACCTCAAGCAGCGTGGTCTGCTCGATTCGACTCTCGTCGTCTGGGGCGGAGAATTTGGTCGAACCCCGATGAGTGAAAAAGGGGATGGCCGCGATCATAACCCGACCGGGTTTACCATGTTCATGGCCGGTGGCGGTGTGAAAGGGGGCCAGACGATCGGCGGGACCGACGAACTGGGCCTCTATGCCGTCGAAGACCGGATGCATGTGAAAGACATTCACACCAGCATTTATCACCTGCTCGGTCTGAGTAACATGAAGCTGGAATATCGTCACAAGGGAAGTCCGGAACGCCCCACGCTGAACGAAGGGGAATTCATGGAAAAACTGGTGACAGGCTAGTTGATTGTGTAAGTATATTTAAAATAATACTTTACGAATAGATGAGCGGTTTGCGTGCTGTCAAAGGTCACCAAACCGCTCTTTTTTACATAACCCGGATCTTTTTACCGTTTCTGATTAATCCAACCCGTTTGAAAATCCTCTCTTGCACTTCGGGGTAAAACCGATACCATAATATATAGGCAACTTTTAGTTATTATTAGACTTTGAGCTGCTCATGAGCCCTCCATTTAGACTGCCTGGTTCCGCCGGGTAGCCCTCACCATAAACCTTACCACGAGAGTCTTCTTCTATGATCGGTCGACTTTTCCTGGCGTCTCTGTTTTCTGCATCCGTCTGTCTGACTTCAACTCAGGCCGCTGAGTCTGAGAAAAAAACGGATACGCTCTCCTTTGAGAACGATGTGCGCAAGATCCTCAAAGTCCACTGTTTGCACTGCCATGGCGAAAATGGCGAGATGGAAGGCAGTCTCGATCTCCGTCTCAAGCGGTTCATGGTCAAAGGGGGCGACAGCGGTCCCTCCATCGTGCCGGGCAAGAGTGGCGAGAGTGAACTGATCGCCCGCATCGAAGCCAAAGAGATGCCTCCCGAGGGCAAACACATGCCTGATGAGGAACTCGCGATTCTCAAACAGTGGGTCGATCAAGGCGCGCATACGCTGCGTCCCGAACCGGAAAAAATCGGCGCTGATTATATCGCTCCTGACGACCTGGCTTTCTGGTCATTCCAGCCTGTTAAAAATCCTTCCGTACCACAGGTAAAACAACCCAAACTGGTCCGCCAGCCAATCGATGCGTTCCTGTTGTCCAGACTGGAAGAAAAAGATCTGACCTTTACGGCGGAAGCAGCCAAAGCATCGCTGGCACGACGTGCGTTTTACGATCTGATTGGCCTGCCTCCCACTCCGGAAGAACTGAAGCAGTTTCTGGATGATAAGAGTCCGGACGCCTATGAAAAACTGATCGACCGTCTGCTCGCTTCGCCGCATTACGGAGAACGCTGGGGACGTCACTGGCTGGATGTCGCCGGGTATGCTGACTCCGAAGGCTACAACAATAAAGACCAGGAACGCCCCTGGGCCTTCCGTTACCGTGATTACGTCATCAAGTCGTTCAACGAAGATAAGCCTTACGATCAGTTCCTGCAGGAACAGCTGGCCGGCGATGAAATGGTCAAGCCGCCTTATCACAAGTTGAGTCCGGAAGACATGCAGAAGCTGGTTGCCACCGGTTTTCTGCGTATGGCCCCGGATGGGACCGGCAGTAACCCTGCTGAAAAGGAAGTCGCGAAAAACCAGGTTGTGACAGACACCGTGGATATTGTGTCGTCTTCCATCCTGGGAATGACCGTCGCGTGTGCCCAGTGTCACGATCACAAATACGATCCAATTCCACAAAACGATTACTATCGTTTCCGTGCCATTTTCGAACCGGCTCTGGACTGGAAAAACTGGCGGACCCCAGCCGGACGTCGGATTTCGATCATGTCGGACGCTGATCGCCAGAAAGCGAACGAACTGGAAAAAGAAGCTCAGAAAGTCCTCGCGGAACGTACCGAACTGGTTAACAAGTTTATCGACCGTACTCTCGAGCGTGAACTGCTGGAGGTGCCTGAAGAGAAGCGGGAAGCCGCCCGCAAAGCTTATAAAACGGCGGGTAAAGAACGGACCAAGGAACAGGTGGCCCTGCTGAAGGACTATCCCCGTATTAACCGTCTCTCTGCAGGTTCGTTGTATCTCTACGACCGGACTCTGTATGAGCAGTCCAGCAAAGCGACTCAGAAATCCAAGGAACTGGCTCGCGATCTGGTCGAAAAAGTCAAAACAGAAACGCTGGCCAAAATTCCGGAAGACCGCAAAGCACTGGCTTTAGCTGCACAGAAAGCCGACGCGAAAAAACGGACGGAAGAAGAGAAGAAAATTATCGAAGAGTTTCCAGGTCTCCTGGTTTCGACAACCAATCTGAAGGAATTTGATCCTGAAGGAGCTGCGCAGGTGCAGCACTTCAAAGATGAAGCCAAGCGGTTTAATGAACTGAAAACCACGGCGATCCTCAAGGAATACAGTGACAAAGCGGCTAAGATCCGTGAGAAAAAACCGCAGGAAGAATTCATTCGTGTCCTGACTGAAGTCCCGGGGAAAGTGCCAAAAACCTTCTTCTTCAATCGGGGTGACTTCGAACAACCCAAACATGAACTGGAACCTGCAGGCCTGTCGGTCGTCAAAACCAGTCTGAACCAGCAGGTTGAAATTCCAACGCAGAATAAAGACATCCCCACAACGGGACGTCGTCTGGCCTACGCGAAGTACATCACCAACGGCGAGCATCCGCTGACGGCCCGTGTGTTTGTGAACCGTCTCTGGCTGCATCACTTCGGGAAAGGGATCGTGGCTTCGCCAACCGACTTCGGCAAGCTGGGCATTCCGCCGACCCACAGTGAACTGCTGGACTGGCTGGCTCACGACTTTGTTTCCAACGGTTGGAAAATCAAACGTCTGCACAAGATGATGATGACCTCTACCGCTTACATGCAGAGTTCACAACGATCCGACGAATATGATGTCGTCGATCCAGACAACCTGCTCTACGGCCATATGCCGGTTCGTCGTCTCGAAGCGGAAACGATTCGCGATTCCATCATCGCCGTGACAGGTAAACTGAAGAACGACCTGTATGGTACTCCGGTTCCCGTCAAAGAAGACGAAGTCGGCCAGATCGTGGTTGGGATCTCCAATGTCGATTCCGCCGGTCGCCAGGGTAAGAATATCAAAATGGACGATCGCCAGTTCCGCCGCAGTATCTATGTTGCGGTCAGCCGCAGTAAACCGCTGGCTGTGTTGGATATGTTCGATGCTCCCAAGATGGAGCCCAACTGTGAAAAACGTTCCTCCTCCACCGTGGCTCCACAGTCACTGTTAATGATGAACAGTGGTTTCATGGTGGAACATGCCGAGTACTTCGCAGAACGTCTGCAGAAAGAACGGGCCGGCAACAAAGCGGAACAGGTCAAACTGGCCTGGATGCTGGCCTACGGTAAAGAGCCGACGGCCGAAGAAGTTAAACAGTCGATTGCGTTCATTGATTCACAGATTCCTCAGTTTGATAAGAAAAACAGTGCAGGCAAAACTCCGGAACAGCTGGCACTGGCAACCTTCTGCCAGGCCCTGCTCAGCAGTAACGGATTCCTGTATGTCGACTGACGCGGGGCGCTGAATTTCAGCTGCACGCCTTTTATGTCTCACATGTTTTAAAACTTCAGATACTCGAATGGTATCGCACTATGCATAAACAAGCCCCCCTGACAGCCCCGCATTCACGCCGTCACTTTCTGGCCTCCAGTTCCATGGGCATTGGTTCGGTCGCCCTGTCCTGGTTGCTCAATCATGAGCAGGCCCAGGCGAAGAATCCCGTGGCCCGGCCGGAACTGGAAAAGAAAGTCTTTGACCTCAAGGTCAAACCGACGCATCATCCAGCCCGCGCCAAGTCGATGATTTCCATGTTCATGCAGGGCGGTCCCAGTCACCTGGACATGTTCGACCCCAAACCGATGCTGCAGAAGTACGACGGCAAAAAGTTTCCCGGCGATATCAAATACGACAATGCCGCCCAGGCCAGTTCCAAAGTGCTGGGCACCCCCTGGAAATTCAGGAAGCACGGCGAATGCGGCATGGAGCTCTCCGAGCTGGTGCCCGGTCTGGGAGAAGTCGTCGATGACATCGTGCTGATGCGTTCGATGCACACCGGCGTCAACAATCACGGACAGTCGATCTACGCCATGCACAGTGGTCGCATTCTGCCCGGTCGCCCGACACTGGGGAGCTGGTTGACATATGGTCTGGGATCAGAATCCGAAAACCTGCCCGCTTATATCGCCATGGTCGATCCCGGCGGCGCACCCGTTTTGGGCGTTGATAACTGGACCAATGGCTGGCTGCCCTCGTTGTACCAGGGCACGGTCATTCGTCCGAAAGAACCACGTATTCTGAACCTGAATGCACCGCCGCACCTGAGTGGTAAAGCCCAGGAAAAATATCTCGACTTCCTCGGTCAATTGAACCAGCGGCACCTGAGCCAGCATCCTCGCGAAGACGATCTTTCAGCTCGTATCGCCAGCTATGAACTGGCAGCCAAGATGCAGACCGCAGCCACCGAGGCACTCGACCTGAGCCAGGAAACACTGGCCACCCAGAAGATGTACGGCATTGACGTGCCGGAATCAGCCGAGTTCGGCAAACGCTGCCTGATTGCCCGCCGCCTGATTGAACGTGGTGTTCGCTTCGTGCAGATCATGACGGGGAACCAGCACTGGGATCACCATACCAGCATGCGGACTTCACTGCCGCGAACCTGTAAGCGGGTGGATGTGCCTTCCGCAGGTCTGGTCAAAGACCTCAAACAACGCGGTCTGCTGGATGAAACCCTGGTCCACTGGGGTGGTGAAATGGGTCGTCTCCCCGTGATCCAGAACGATGCCGGAGTTGCCAAGCAGGGCCGCGATCATAACACCTATGGCTTCACTCAGTGGATGGCCGGCGGTGGCCTGAAGAGCGGTATGACGTATGGCGAGACCGACGACTTTGGTCACCATGCCATCAAAGACAAAGTCAGTCACAGCGACTATCACGCTACTCTGATGCATCTGTTTGGTCTCGATGCTGAGCAGTTGACCTTCACCCGCAACGGGGCAGAGCAGACGCTGATTGATGGTCAGCCCAGCCGCATCGTACATGACATCATTGCTTAATGGCAGATGCACTGACGACAACTGAGAATCAATGAAAAACGCCCTGCTGTAATGCAGGGCGTTTTTTGTTTGCTCGATCGAAGCGGATTCGCTTACTTGACGGGAACCGCGATCATATCCATCAGCAGGATCCGGTTCGGAATGCCCACGCTTTTGATGGTCGCCTTGGAGGCTGCCGGGGGCCGTTTCGGATTGTAGTATTCCTGGCGGATCTTACCGAAGTCGCCACTGATTTCGTTGTCGGAAACATAGTAGGTCGCTTTGGCCAGGTGCTCCATATCGCTGCCTGCTTCCGTCACAATCGCTTTCAGCTGGTCGAAGGCGCTGTGGATCCGCGTACTGTAATTCCCCGGCTCTTTAGAAGTGATTCCCGAAACATAGATCCGGTCACTCACCTCGGCAATCGCGACGCGACTGTAGACGGGGGACGCTTTCATCCCGGTCGGCGTCTTGTAGGCGATGGTCTCCGCAGGACGGGAGGCTGGTGCCGGCTCAGGTAATGCGACAATCATTTCGATCTCGACCGGCAGGGTGGAAAACCATTCCACCAGCGAGACCGGCGGGCGGCGTTTCTCGGGGAAGAAACTGTCAATCACCTCTGCGGAACTCTCTCCCTGTTTCATCGGGGTAAGAAACGCTTTGAGGTGCACGATGTTTTCGGGAGAGCCACCCAGGAACTTCAGTGTCTGGTGAAGTTCTTCCATGGTCTTTTTTGTGGCTTCTTCCAGTGTGTCCGCTTTGACGGCCTGACCGGAAATGTAGGCGGTCCGTCCTGCGGGTAACAGGGCGACACGGAACCCGGAGACATTGTCGTTGTAGATCTCAGTCTTCGCAATCTTTTTGTCTGAGTCGAGTGCCGCCACCACATCCATGGCCACCAGGGCCTTGGGATCTGCGAGTTTGGTCACCACGAAAGTACAGGCGGGCTGAACTTTGAATTTCAGTTCTTTGACCAGTCGCTGTTTGACTTCAGAGACCAGTTCCTCGCGGGCCACATAGACGTTGAGTTTCACAATGCGATACAGGGTGGCATCGACTTTGCCCAGCAGGTAATCCAGATTCTGCAGTACCATCGCAGTCTGATCTCCCGCATTTCCTGCCACGACCTGTCCCCCATTGAAATTGATCGGCAGGATCTGAGAAGTGTGTGCGAGCACACTGTTTTTGACGACAGCACACTGCGAGGTTCCTGTCTCAGCGGACGGATTCAGGTAGGCCACCTCGGCCGAGGCCGATCCGGTCAGAGCCAGCAGTGCAACGGCTGTTAGTAGATTCGTCAGGGATTTCATGAGTGAGTTCACCATTAAAAAGAATCGAACGTAAATACTCCCCGGGCACATTGCCCGGGGAAGTGTTGGGTCATTTCAAACGCCAGAATTCATCGAAGAAGTTGGCATCAACCACTTTTCCGGGATACTGACTGCCAGCCGGAGTGCGTAAATCGATGATTGCCCAGTCGGGCAGCATCGGCACCTGGCGGGCATTATTCAGATAGGCATACTCGCGATAAGTAAACCCGCTGTTGAGAACTACGTATTTCTCTGGATTCAGTGGGTTAGGGAAGATCAACACGGGAGCGTGATGGTCGGCAGCATACTGCTTATTGCCTACAACGATCATCTCCTGGTTCCACTGGATCGGCAGCTTGTCGATGATTTTCTTCAGGATCTGATTGCTCTGCGGGTCGCCCCAGAGTACCAGATTGCTCGCAGCGATTTCCTTGTCCGTGATCTGTGAGTCCTGCATCACGCGGGCATCACCGCGGAACTGCTGACGCCAGTGTACGATCGCATGTTTCATTTCTGACTGGACCCACTTCTCAACCGTAGGTGAGGCAGATTTGCCGGACGGAGAGACAAAGATGAACGAATCCATAAAGGCATCGTCGATAGGACCCTGCAGATTATGTTTTTTGACGAGTTGCCCCTTGGCATATTCAGCAGGGCCGACCTGCCAGCCAGCATCGGCTTTATGAAACGAGACCTGCCAGGAACGGTCTGAGAGCGGGCGAGGGGCTTTCAGTTCCGCACCGTCTACTTTGACTGTGACGGGATGCGTCATGTCCAGTGGTGCTTCGCCGGGAGCCATCTTCAATGTGAAAGCAGTGACATTCTGTGTTTTGACCTCCACCCGGTTGCCTCCCGGCAGGCGGGCATCAATACGGCCCTGGGTCCATTCTTCGCCCATCGCATCCAGAGTCACCCAGTCCATCTGATTGTATTTGAGGGTATAGGTGACCAGGTGAATGGTGGAAGGCACCCGCTGTCGCCCTACGCGAGCCAGGGAATCCATTTTCTCTTCGATGATTACCTTGGAGTCGGGATGAATCCGGTGTGCGGTTTCCGGACCGATGATGTGGACCATGTCGATGCCTACTTTGGCGAGTGCTTCCTCCATCACATCGGCTGCCTGCTTTTGTTTATCGATTTCACCACTGTAGGCGACCGTCGGACATTGAAACAGGTTCAAGGCATACCCGGGGCAGTCGTAGAGTTGCCAGAGTTTTTCCTCGTACCAGGTCGGCTTCAGCTCTTCGTTCTGGAAGACATCCAGGAAGAGCGGGGTTTCGGAGAAGCCTGCTCCCGGATTTGCGGCAAACCAGCGGTCAGCATAATGGACGGCAAACTGCCAGCAGGCAGCGCCCCCCATCGAGAATCCACGGACTGCGACGCGATCATCGTCGATGCGGTAATTCTGTTTTGTTGATTCCAGTGCTTCCAGGACATCGACTTCGCCGGCGAATTTAAACGCATTCGAGTAGCGGCCGTAAGGGTGCAGAACGATCGTGTCGGTCGGCGTGTACTGCCCGCGAGAACGCTGTGCCTGGTTAATGAAATTAACTTCACTCAACCGTTCACCCCGTCCGTGGAACCAGAGGTCACAGCGGTACTGGCTCTTACCCGAGAAGGTATAGCTCTCGGGAATGACCAGGCCGTAAGGTTGAACCGTCTGATCGATTTTCGAGATATAGCCGCGGACGACCAGGCCGGTCTGTTTTGTCCAGGGGGCTTCCCCTTTCAGCAGCTGGTCGGCTCGCTCCTGTCCCTGTTCGAGCAGCTTCGAGCCCACTCCGATTTCCCGTTCGTGGAAAAACTCCTGGTATTCCAGGGCACAACGCACGGCCCGATGGTAGATTTCGACATCGGGGATCAGGGAACGAATGCGGGCATCCTTAGTCTGTTTAAGCTGATCGATTGACGATTTGAGTTTCGCCAGCCCCTCTTCCAGTTGCGCACGCTGTTTCTCTGGTACTTCGACACCCAATGCGGGGATGCGGCGGACCTGGTCGGGCAGATTATCCTTCGGGCCATCCGCGTACAGCAGGCTGGAAGACCAGCAGGCCGCCAGGATGAGTGGGATTGTATTTTTGACAAGATATTTTTGTGGTAATTTCATAGGATGAATCTCGCAGGAACCAGGAATGATGTAACTTCTTAAACAGTGGTCACTAAGCTTGGTATCCATATCATGTCTGAATCCGCCTCGTTTGAAAACTCCTGCAGTCCAGATTATCCCTGATCGGGTAAAGAGGCGAAATCGCTCACAATTGGCATGGACCCTCTAAAAACTGTCTGTTAGAACACCGGCCAGAGCCTGCCCCGGCTGTAAGAATTTAGTTTTCCAGGAAGCTGAGTTCACTCAACAAATCTGAAATGGAGTTCAGAAATGCTCACCCGGATTTTGGTCGTAATGTTGTGTCTGATTGGAATGTCTGATCTGTGCTTAGCCGATGGTTTCGTTCCAGGTCGTAAGTATTTTGTGAAAAATACCTATACGCCGCGTCCTGTAAAAACGAAATCCCTGGAAGAACTGCCTTTCAAAGTCGAGGCAGAGGATTTGACTATCCACGTGACACTTGAGGATCAATGTTTCATCAGGCTCAAAGGCAATGCTCGGCTGCTCTGTGGTCAGACTCGGTATGCTGCAGATCAGATCGAGGTTTCTTATGGAAGTCCAGATGATCTCTGGATCCAGATGCAGGGGCATGTGGAGATTGAAATTGCACAGGAACAGCTGCGAATGACCGCTCAGCAAGCGATCCTGGATAAAGGACGACGCTTTCTCAGGCTGCAGTCCCGTCAGGGAGAAGAAGTAACACTTTCGACGACCCAGGGGACACAAACTACTCAGATTCGTGCGGGTTACATCGACCTGTTTTATAAAAACCTGGATACCCTGCTGATTCATCCCACAGATCACGTCACGATGAAAGTGCTGCCAGCAATGCATGCACAGCGGATCGAGGTTACCGGAGGGCAGTCAAATCCGTTTGATTTCTTCAGTGGGATCGAACTGGCTGCGATCAAATTCTATTCAGAGGAATGGGTAGCCACAGCTCGAAAGCCTTAGCACTATCTGGTTTAAGTTCATTCTGTGTATCAGAAAATGTATCCAGCAAGCTGAAACGGAGTTCAGAAATGGTGTCTCGAATTTTCGCGATTCTGGTATGCCTGGCCGGGCTGCAGGTGATCTGTTCTGCTGAGGATAATCCACGTCAGGAGAAAGCGGATCATGAAAAAGTGAGCGAGACCGGCGATCAGACACTGGAGTTTTGTCCATTCGTTTTACAGGGAGAGGATCTGAAGGTCCGTCTGCGTAGTAAGGGGCGACGCAACGTCGCCATTACTGGTAAAGCTCGTCTGGTGTGTGGAAATACGCGTTTCATTGCTCAATCCATTGAAGCTTCCTGGAAAAATTCGGGTGAGATGTATTTCAATCTGTGGGGAAATGTCGAAATTCAGAACATCTCCGGTCAACTGCGGATGTATGCACCGCAGGCAGCTCTGTTTCATGATCAGGATGGCACACATCTGGTCCTGCAAAACCTGCGACAGGGGACTGTCACTCTGCTCAGCACTGCCGATCAGAAAACCACGGAGCTTGTTGCGGTCAAGATCAACGTCTGTTCCAGAGACTCAAAAACGTTTCGAGTTGTGCCCACTGATCTGGTGAGTTTTGATGAACGCGATAGACGTCTGACTGATCAAATTCGATTCGAAGCTTCAGCTCCCAGTGAATACGATATTTTTAATCAAATCTCAAAGATAGAGTTCGAGATTCCGCCTCGCCGGTCAGCGTCCGCTCAAAGCCAGAAGATATCGAAAACTGAATTCCTGCAACTGCTTAAGTAGGTTTCCCGCGGTTTGAGCACGAATCTGCCTGCGCTCGACAGGGCGAAAAATCCCTCTTGACCTGTTTTTCACAATGCCATAAGCTCCCGATCCACATTAATCTCTCTCAAAATCAAATCTCAATTTCTCTTCAGGTTTTCTACTTTGTCGATTCCGGCACTGTCTGATTCCTCAGGTTCATTTCAGTAATTTTACTGATGCAGGGACAGGTTCTCGCGAACGGTCCGTCTGCCTGTTGATCAACGTCCGTCCGGCTTCGGTTAAGGTGGGGAACACACATTCTGAAAAGACTGTATTCTCACAAACGGGGTCGTGCTGTGAAGAACTTTGTCAATCCGTTCATCGTGCTGATCACACTGGCGTTTTCATTCGCCGGATGTCAGGAACTCGATTTGAAGCCACAAAGCTGGCTGAAAAATGTCAACATGCGGTCGCAAAGCCCGGATGAAGATGAGGAGGAAGACTTCTCCGAGCTGGAAAAATTCGAGACAAAGGTCGAAACGCCCTTTGTGGGAGATTACACACAGATTACCGGGAAGAACCTGATCGCCCTGCAGGGGGTCGGCCTGGTGACCGGCCTCAAAGGGACCGGTGGTAATCCACCTCCGTCCGTGCACCGCGAAGCACTGCTGCGTGAGATGCGCCGCCGGAATGTCAAAAACCCGAACATGATTTTACGCAGCCCGTCTACCGCGCTGGTCATCGTGAAAGCCTATCTGCCTCCGCTGATTCGCAAAGGGGAGAGCTTCGACGTGGAAGTCTACCTGCCTGGTAACAGTGAAGCGACCAGCCTGGAAGGGGGCTGGTTGATGGAAGCATACCTGGCTGAACAGGCAATGATTCAGGGACGCGGTCTGCTCAAAGGTCATATCCTGGCGAAAGCCAAAGGTCCGATTCTGATTCCGCCGATGGGCGAGGATGTCGAAGTTGCCAACGGAATGCTCCGCCGTGGTCGTATTCTGGCCGGTGGGATCTCCACCGCGGACGACCGGGATCTGGCACTGTACCTGCGGAACGATTTCAAGAGTATTCGTAACGCGCAGCGTATCGCCAACAAGATCGGCACACGATTCCATCATTATGATCAATACGGAATCGAAGAGCCTTTAGCCGAAGCCAAGACTGACAAGAAAGTAGTACTGAAACTCAAGCCACGCTACAAACACAACGATTCACGTTATCTGCAGGTCGTGCGGTATATCGCCTTCCGGGAAACCGATGTGGCGCAACGCGTACGCATGCAGAAGCTGAGTGAAGAAATTATGATCCCCGAGAAAGCGGAACGGGCTTCCATTCAACTGGAGGCCATCGGTAAGAAATCGATTCCGATTCTCAAGATGGCTTTGAAGAGTCCGTTGCTCGAAGTCCGCTTCCACGCTGCGGTCGCGCTGGCTTACCTGGGAGAAGGAGCGGGTCTGAAGCATCTGGCTGAAGCCGCCCGCGAGGAACCTGCGTTCCGCGTCTATGCCCTGGCTGCGATGTCGGCGATTGACGAGCCGGAGGCGCACCTCTACCTGCGGGATCTGATGTGCATGACCAGTGCCGAAACCCGTTACGGGGCGTTCCGGGCACTCTGGACCCTGGATAAAAATGATCCCTTCATTCGTGGTGAAGACATGAATGGTCAGTTTCTGCTGCATGTTCTGCAGACGGAACTGGAGCAGGGAACCAGTCACGATCCCAATCAGAAAGAGGGCAGCAATGCCCGTAATGGCGGGCCGATGATTCATATCACGCACCGGAAACATCCGGAAGTAGTCCTGTTTGGTTCTGAGCAGGAGTTCCGGGTTCCCATGGCAGTGCGTGCCGGGGAAGTGCTGGTGACCGGGGCTGCCGGCAGTGAGGAAGTGATTGTCAGTAAATACGAAGTCGGCGAACCCGACCAGCGAAAGAAAGTCTCACGGAACATCGCCGTTGTGATACGCACCGCTGTGGAGATGGGAGCCAGCTATCCCGATATCGCCGCCATGATCCTGCAGGCACACCGCCAGGGGAACATTGACGCACAGGTTGAAATCGACGCACTGCCGGAAGGGGGCCGGATGTACTTCCGACCCGAACCGGAAGATTCACTGATGGCTCTGAAATCGGGCGAAATGAAATCTACAAAGCCAAAACGTCGTAAAGGTTCACGCGTTGGCAACGAAAACATGGTCCCCAATATCTTCCACGATGGTGCTCCTCAGTCGAAACGTTCCAAAAAATCGGAATATGAAGAGGAAATGCGGGAACGGGCAGAGGCAGAAGGTGATTCAGACAACAAAGGTGAAGCCAGTCTGTCTGATACACGGAAGCCGAAAGCCAGTCCCACGGATGAGGAAGGGAAATTCGTGAAGCGGGGTGCCTTCGATAGCTGGTTACGTTACTTCAAAAAATAATCCGGCAAGGACGGTCAGGCACCTTGATTGCGATCATCGTACCTGACTCCCTGCTCATTAAGACGTCTGTTGTTTAATTTCCCGTTTAAGGTTTAGTGATGCTGAAATCATTGGAACTGTTCGGCTTTAAGAGTTTTGCCGATCGGACCATCTTTGAATTTTCGGAAGGCATTACTTGCGTTGTCGGGCCCAACGGAAGTGGTAAGAGTAACGTTGTCGACGGAATCAAGTGGGTTTTGGGTGACCAGAGTCCCAAGAGTCTCCGCGGCAAAGATATGACCGATGTGATCTTCAACGGATCCAAAGGGCGTAAAGCGAACGCCTATGCTGAAGCGACGTTGACGTTCAAGAATACCCAACGGTTTCTGGATATCGACGCCGAAGAGGTTCATATCGGACGCCGTCTCTGGAAGAACGGCGATTCGGAATATCTGCTTAACCGGAATCCGGTACGTCTGAAAGACATTCGCGACCTGTTCATGGGGACCGGAGCCGCCACCTCGGCCTACAGCATTATTGAGCAGGGACGCGTCGATCAGATTCTGCAGGCTAATGCAGCTACCCGGCGCGTCGTCTTTGAAGAGGCAGCGGGTATCAGCCGGTATAAAGCCCGCAAGGTCGACGCCGAACGGAAACTGGAACGGGTCGGACAGAATATTCTCCGCCTGACGGACATCGTCGATGAAGTGGAAGCCCAGCTCAACTCAACGCGGAGCCAGGCCTCTAAGGCGGCAAAATATCGTGAGGCATCAACCGAGCTGCGAAAACTCTGGATGGGGATGGCCGCCGATGACTGGCGACATCTGACCGCCCAACTCTCAACCTTGCATAACCAGATCGGTCAGTACCAGAAACGGATCGATGAACTGAACGCGGGTTACCAGGAATACGAAGATAAGCTGGGCGCCATCGACGCTGAAGTATCCGAATTCGAGGATCAGCTTCGAACCGTGGAAAAACAGCTGTCCACTCACCGCGAAGGGATCGCCGGCAACCAGACTGCCATCGAACATCAGCTCGAGCGGAAAACGGAATTCGAAACCGAAATCACCCGGCTTCGTAAGCAGCGGATTCTGATGGCCAAGCGTACGACGGAAATCCAGCGGGATCTGGAAGCGGTCACACAGGAGAAAGAAAATTCCGAAGCCGGTTTTGAACTGCAGCGGGCAAAACTGCAGGAAGCCCAGGAACGCATTACCGTGGTCACTGCGGAACTGGATGCGATCAGCGAAGAAATCCAGCAGAAGCGGCAGCAGATGCACGAGTTCAACAAGCAGTCGCTGGCTTTGGATAATCGTCTGTTTTCCATGCAGACTCAGCAGGAAACCGTCAGTAACTCGATGACCAAGGCGAATGAAAAACGCCTGCAGCTGGAAGCACGCGTTGAAGAAGCCGAGTCGGTCGTCGAAGAGTGTACCGCGCGCTTCCGTACCGCCGGGGACAAAGTCGCCGAGTTCGCACAGGCACTCTCGGCCGTCGATGAAAAACAACAGGATCTGCTCAGTCAGCAGGATCAGCGCACGCAACAACTCTCCGAATTGCGGGAACGTCGCTCTGCGTACCAGGCTCGCAAAAGCGTACTGGAAGATCTGGAACGTCGGCAGGAAGGCTTGAGCATCGGCGTGAAGGATATTCTGAACCGTGCCCAGACCTCAAATTATCCCCCCTGGAATACCATCCTGGGGAGCGTGGCAGATCTGCTGGATGTTGATCTGGAACAGGCGGCTCTTCTCGAAGTCGCTTTGGGCAGTCGGTCACAGCTGTTGGTAATCAGTGAGTTTGATCCCCTCTATCAGTTTTTAAAAGAGGGCAAGTATTCCATTTCCGGTCGCGTCGGTTTTATTACGCATCCCTCTGCGAATGCTGCCGAACCGAATGCGGCGAGTGGGTTCACGCTGTCGGCAGATTCCCTGGTTCCAGAGAGCTTTGCTGTACCGAAGGCAGAGTCGGAAACAACGACGAATTCCCCGGAAGGTGTGCTGGATCTGAGCAGCGAGCGGGGAGTGATTTATCGTGCCGATCAGCTGGTAAAAGACACTCCCCAGAACCGTCAGCTTGCCGAACTGTTATTGACCGATACCTGGATCGTGGATTCCCTGGAGACGGCTGTTCGCCTCTCCCGCGAGGAAGGGAAGCAGTGTCGATTCGTTACTCTGCAGGGCGAACTGGTCGAGGAAAACCTGTCGATCTTCGTTGGGGCGATCGGTGGTGAATCAGCGATCTTCACTCGCCGTAGTGAACTGCGAAAACTCAAGAATGATCTGATTCGTATCGACCGCACACTGAATGATAATGAAGTCGCGCTGGAGAAGCTCGACGAGCTGTTGTCCACGGTTGATGGGGAACGCAGTGCCTGCCAGGAGCAGATGCAGGAAGCGTCCGAAGCACTGGCCACGGAAAAAGCAGCCAAGGTTTCTGCAGAACAGAAGCAGGAACAGTTGAACGAAGAACTGGCAACGGTTCTCAGTGACCTGCAGGATCTGGAAGCACATTCCGCGAAACTGACTGCGGAAGCCGAAGCGGTGCTGGTCGAGAAGCAGGAGCTGGAAGCAGAACTGGATCGCCTGAACGCACTGATTCAGGAAGGCGAACAGCAGCTGCTCGATAAGCAATGTGAAGTCCAGGAACTGAAAGAACAGCAGAATGCGCGCAAGCTGGAACTGGCGACGCATGAGGAACGTCTGGCCGGTCTGGAACAGCGTTTCAGTCGTCTCAACAGTGAATCGGAACAGCGTCACCAGCAGCAGGAAGAATCGAATCGGCGGTACGAATCTTCTCTGGAGAAGAATTCCCAGATCAATCTGCACATTCTGAATACACGTGCCCTGCTGGATGAACAGTTGCTGGTTCAGGAGAACTTCCTGGAGCAGGCACGCAACCTGACTCTGTTGCGGGATGAGAAACGCCAGTACAAGAAACAGTTGAGTTCCGAAGAGGCAGCGATTCGCAAGGAGCGTCGTGAGCTGAGCGACAAGAAGCACGAAGAGGAATTCAAGACGCGCGACATCGAGCATGAAATCAAGACGCTGGCCGAGCGAATTGAGGAAGAGTACCAGCTCACTTTGGAAGAAATCGTCTCCTCGGGTGAATCGATTCTCAAACAGCACCTGGAAGAGATCGCGGAAGCGGAACGGGAACAGGCTGCTGAGGAAGAAGCCGAAGTCGCTCAGGTAGAGGAAACAGATCCGGAAGCAGAGAGCGCGATCGAGCAGGATTCACTCAGTGAAGACTTCGAGACAGCGACTCCGGAAGAGCCGGTCGAGATCGAGCTGGTCAACGAAGATGATGCGCTGACTGAACCGGGTTTCAATGCGGAGCTGTACCTCGAAATTCGTCCCGAGATTGAAGCCCAGGTAAACCGACTGCGGCGGAAAATCAAGATGATGGGCAGCATCAACTCGGACAGTCTGAAAGACCTGGACGAACTGGAATGCCGCTTTGAGTATATGAAGTCACAGCTGGATGACCTCAATGAAGCCAAATCGTCTCTGGAAGAAATCATCCGCCGGATCAATGTCGAAAGTAAGCGGCTGTTCTTTGATACGTTCGAAGTGGTGCGGGGGCATTTCCAGGAAATCTTTCGTAAACTGTTCGGCGGTGGTGAAGCCGATATCATTCTGGAAGATCCGGATGATGTGCTCGAATGTGGAATCGAAATCGTCGCCCGGCCTCCCGGAAAAGAATTGCGTGGTCTGACGCTGCTCAGCGGTGGCGAAAAGACTCTGACCGCGGTGGCGCTGTTGATGTCGATCTTCCGCAGCCGGCCCAGCCCGTTCTGTATTCTGGACGAGGTTGATGCCGCGCTGGATGAAGCAAACGTGGAACGTTATGCCGGACTGATCGATGACTTCAAGGAAACGACCCAGTTCATTATGATCACTCATAATAAACGATCGATGACTGTTGGTAACGTATTGTATGGCGTTACAATGGAACAGTCCGGGGTTTCCAAGCGGATGTCCGTCCGGTTTGATGACATCAGCGAAGATGGTCACTTCAAGCAGTCCAGCTCCGGCGGTGACGGGGCCTCCGAAGCCGCTTAAACAGTGGCTGCGTATCCGGTTCCAGTTGAGGGGACCGACCCCTTTTCTTTGACACAGCCGAGGTAGCGATGTCTGAACTGACCCATTTTGATGACGAGGGCGCCAGCCGCATGGTTGATGTGGGAGGCAAGGATGTGACTGCGCGGATCGCGGTGGCAGAGTCCTTCGTCACAATGGAGCCTGCCACACAAAGGCTGATTCTGGATCGCCGGGTCTCTAAGGGAGACGTGCTTGAGATCGCCCGGATCGCTGGCATCATGGCGACGAAAAAGACGGCAGACCTGATTCCCCTGTGTCATCCATTGAGTATCAGCAGCGTGCGCCTGGATTATGAAGTTCAGGACGAATCTACCATCCGGATCATCGCCACCGTCAAGATTGATGGTAAAACGGGTGTGGAAATGGAAGCCCTCACAGCCGTCAGCATTGCAGCGCTCACTATTTACGATATGTGTAAAGCCGTTGACCGGGGAATGAGTCTGGGACCGACTCGACTGCTGGAAAAGTCGGGTGGCAAAAGCGGACATTTTATCCGCGAAGATGCCTGAGTATAGTGCGGTGAGAGGCAGTATCGTTCACGCTGAGCTGGTCTGACCCTGCTGACTTACCCCAGCAGACGGGAAAGTCTGATTTCATCCCCGAAATCCAACAGAGGCCCCTGTTTGCATTCCTATCTGCCGGTAGAATGCTTACAATGGTCGCGGAATATGATCGGTGGAAGCGATTCATATGTTCCGTATTTGATAAATAACTGACCGCCAGACGAAAACTGGAAATCGATTCGATATTGTGGTGAGGCTGTAATGGGGGAGCATCTTACGACACATGACCTGCTGGCACGTGTCGAAGAGTTAATTGGCGGTGAGCTGGCACAGGCAGAGCAGGTCTTTTTGAGCGAAGTCAGCTCGAAGCACCCTTACGTGCACGACGTTTTGCAGCATATCACCCGCTTTCAGGGAAAACGGCTCCGTCCGATCCTGCTGCTGCTCTCCGCTGCAGCGACGGGTGGCATTAAAGAGAGCCACTATGTTTTAGCCTCCGTGGTCGAGATGATTCATCTGGCGACGCTGGTGCACGACGATGTTCTGGACGACGCCCTGATCCGCAGACATGTCGCAACCGTCAATTCCCGCTGGAATAACGAAACCAGCGTACTGGTCGGTGATTTCCTCTTCACCCATGCGTTCCATCTGAGTGCCAGCCTGGGCGATGCCCGCGCCTGTCGATTAATTGGTCGGGCAACCAATCTGGTCTGCGAAGGCGAACTGGCCCAGATCTACGAACGGGGTAACGTGGCCTTGTCGGAAGAACAGTATCTGCAGATCATCAACGGGAAAACCGCGGAACTCTGTGCCATCAGTACCGAGCTCGGAGCCCTGTATGCGGGAGCCGATGAGACCGTAGTGACTGCCCTGGAAGATTATGGTCGTGCCCTGGGAGTCGCCTTCCAGATTACCGATGACCTGCTCGATCTGCTCGGAGACGAAGAGCAGATGGGCAAATCACTGGGTTCAGACCTGCAGAAAGAGAAGCTGACACTCCCCCTGATCCGCCTGCTGGACCAGAGCAGTCCTGCCGATCAGGCGACGATTCAGGAGATCCTCACACAACCCGACCCGCAGACCAAATCGCGGCTGTCACAGTTCATCAAGAACAGCGACGCCATCGAATATGCCGCCAACCGGGCACGGGATTTTGCCCGCCAGGCGCGGGAATCGCTCAAGGTATGTGCCGCTTCACCCACACGACAGATTCTTGAGGAACTGACCGAATTTGCCATCCAGAGAACGATCTAATATCATTAAAGAATAACCGGTCGAGGGGAGAAGGGCGTCTCTGACTGACTACAGTCACTTATCGGATAAAGAGGCCAGAGAGCATTGTTTAACAATCCTATTTTCATTCGGGAAGCACTGACGTCACCCCGACAGATCCGGCATTACCTGATTCGTTCCGGCTACGTGGCTGCGGTATTCATTCTGATTTTCACCGCCGGCCAGACAATCCTGGGAACTCAGCAGATTCAGACCACCACCATTGGTGAATTTGCCCGGTTGGGAAATCTGATCTTTCAGATGATCTCGTTTCTGCAGTTGCTGCTGGTGATGTTTTTTACACTTCTGTTTTCTGCGGGAAGCATTGCGCAGGAAAAAGACCGCGGCACCCTGATTCTGCTGCTGATGACCGAACTCAAGGACCGGGAGTTGGTCAGCGGGAAAACCCAGTCCAGTCTGCTGATTGTGTATGTTTTGCTGGCGGCGTCGGTCCCCGTGTGTGTCTTCCTGCATCTGCTGGGAGGCGTCGAACTGGCGCAGATTCTCTGGATGGAACTGATCTGCCTGATCACCGTTTATGCCACGGGAAGCTGGGCCGCCCTGGTGGCGTTCTGGCGGGAGAAAACATTCCAGACGCTGGCGATCAGCGTCTTGGGGATGGTGGTCTTTCTGGGAGTTATGGAACTGCTGGTCGGTCTGATCGGACCCACATCAGCACTTCGCCCCTGGATCGCCGGCCTCGATCCTTTCCGAGCACTGTATGAAATTCTGAATCCGCTCTCGCTGAATACCGGTCTTTCGCCGATCTCCGTGAGTGCCTGGCCTTCCCTGATCAGTCTGGCGGTACTGGGAATCGCATTGCGGGTGTTTACCGTTTTCCGGCTGCGTGTCTGGAATCCGTCCCGCTCGGTTTACAAAGCAACCCCCAAAGCAGAGAAAGAAGGGGAAGCCCAGGCCGAACAGCAACCAGTCATCGTCAAAGAAAAGTCACGTGCCATCTGGTCGAACCCGGTCATCTGGCGTGAGATCATGACGAAGGCCTACGGTCGCAAGGTGTTTGTGATCAAGCTGGCTTACTTTCTGCTGGCCGGTTTCCTGCTCTGGTCGGCGACCAGTTCCGAAGCGGCCGCGGCTGGAATGCTGTACCTCGGAGTAATTCCACCTCAGGGGCTCGCGTTTGCCGGGATTGCCTGGTTGAGCCTGGTATTGGCGAATACTCAGGCGGTGACGTCGATCACCTCGGAAAAGGACAGTAAAACACTTGAGTTGCTGCTGGTGACCGATATTTCGGCGAAGGAATTCGTGCTCGGCAAGCTGGGCGGTATTTTCTATAACAGCAAAGAACTGATCCTGGTGCCCGTCCTGATTCTGTGCTACCTGGTGGCACAGGGGGCGTTTTCAGTGGAAGGTTTCCTGTGTGCACTGATCGGATTCCTGGCGTTGATGATCTTCTCGATCGTGCTCGGTCTGCACATGGGATTGACCTATGACAACAGCCGTTCGGCTATCGGCGGCAGTCTGGGAACGATGTTCTTTCTGTTTATCGGGATCGGGATATTCATGATCCTGCTGGTGCAGGCCCGCTCATCGTTTGCCCTGCAACTGCAGAGCTTCCTGGTGTTTATCGTCGTGGGAAGTGCCGCCCTGCATTCGGCTCTGACACATCGGAACCCGTCGCGGGCTCTGGCGATTTCCGCCTGGCTGCTTCCCTTCCTGACCTTTTATGCTATTACTTCGTTTTTACTGGGAGGCACACTGGGTGTGCTGGTGACGATTCTGTTTGCCTACGGTCTGCCCGTGCTTTCCATGTATATTCCCGCAGTATCTGAGTTCGATGTTGCCCTGGGAAAAACTACTTACGATAAAGGATAGAGCGGCCGTCCCGTTTCACGATGATCGCATTAATTGATACGATTGCAATCTGGTTTCCCGGAGCTCTGGCTCTGCTGGCTCTGATCTGTGCCTCCGGATTTTTTTCCGGTAGTGAGACTGCCATCTTCTATCTCTCTCGGGCTGAGCTTCGCCAGTTCAGCAAGGGAAAGTCCAGCGAACAGGTTGTTGCTGCTCTGGCCGCCGATGCGGATCGCCTGTTGACAGCGGTCCTGTTCTGGAACCTGCTGATCAACCTGTCCTACTTTGCGGTCGCCGGTGTGATTGCCAAGGAATTAGCTGACGAGGGACAGCCTGCTGCTGCCGGATTTTTCACGGTGGGCAGCCTGTTGGCGATCATTCTGTTTGGAGAAGTGCTTCCCAAAAGTCTTTCGATTGTATTCCGCAAGAGGATTGCGATCCTGGTCAGCTGGCCGCTGGCATTTTCGATACGCGTGCTGGATCCGGTGATCCCACTGTTACAGAATATCAGTCGTCTGATGCGGCGGACTTTCTGGCCGCATATTCAGAAAGAGTCATACCTGCATTCCGAGGACCTGGAACGTGCTGTCGATGCCTCGGGGGCGAGTGAGGAAGTGATTCGCCACGAGCGGCAGATCCTGCATAATATCCTGGACCTTTCGGAAATCCTCGTTGAAGAGGCGATGCGTCCCCGGGGGACCTATCTCACGTTCAAAATGCCTCTGCAGCTGGAAGACCTCACACGGATTACTCCCAATACCGATTACATCATCCTCCGCAAACAGGGCGTCGACTCAGAAGAAATCGATCGCATTATTTCCTTATCCGAGTTGTCTTCGTTTTCTACTTCTTCGCTGAATAAAAAATCGAAGCGGGTAATTCATGTGCCCTGGTGTTCGAACCTGGCAGACGTCTACACCCGGTTTCAGGCAGAAGAGTGTAACTTCGCCTCGGTCGTCGACGAATACGGAGAGACGATCGGCATTGTCGCTTTTGATGATATCATCGATACCATTTTGTCTCCGGAACCGAGTCGCGCCAGGCGCATTTTACGCCGCGATCCGGTGCGTGAGGTCGAGTCGGGTGTGTACCATGTCGAGGGCATCACGACCCTGCGTTATCTCTGTCGCAAGCTGCAGCAGGAATATGAAATTGCCGATGACGGCCTGCTGACCGTAGCCGGCATGTTCCACGAAAAACTGGAACGCATTCCTGAAGTGGGCGATGTCTGCGACTGGCAAGGATATCAGCTGGAAGTAATCGAAGTCCGTAAGCTGGGGCACCTGGTGGCGGAACTCAAGCCTCAGCCACCTGGTGATTCTGAAGAGGAAGAAGACTGACAGGCCCGGGGGGCCTGTGTTTATTTCTTCCACATTCCCGACATCCAGTAGAACGCGATCGCTGGCACGGAGAGGGTGGAGAGCACCCAAGGCCATGGCCAGGTCTGTGAAAAGACATAGTTTTTCAGTACAAACTGGTCGATCAGAACGGCGGCAATGAATGCCCAGCCACTGAAGATGATCGAGAGCTGTTTCCTCTCCTTCAACTGCTCAGGTGCGAGTTGACTTCCACCCTTCGCGGGCTTCTTCTTTTCGGGCTTTTTGGCCGGCTTGGCAGCTTTGGCTGACTTTTTGGAAGTGGTCTCTTCGACTGCGACTTCTTCTTCCGATTCGCTCTCTTCAGCGGCCGCATAGTACTTTTTGATCCCCTCGTTGATCGAGCGGGGCATCGCGAGTACCCAGCGAGAGGGAACCTGGTATCGCATCCGCAGGTCATCTTCGAGTTCGTGGGTGGGTTGATCCGCACAGGCAACCAGCAGCATATCATCGTCGATGAAGAGTGGCAGAATGGTATTCCTTTTGGCGACGTGCTGGGGGAGTTCGAGGAGGATTTCGTGATCCGGCTGGGTTTCCTCCAGGTCGATGTACGGCATCCCCTGGGAGCGGGCCATGGCCTGAGTGGCGGTGGCCGCGTTAACCAGTCGCATCTGGACGGCGGCATCACGCATGGTCAGTCCGCGCTGATCAGCAAAACCTTTGAGCTCCGCTGCCTGCTCTTTCGTGATGTGTCCCTGTTCGACCAGGACCTGTTCAACGGACTGTGGACCGGTGAGTTCATCTTCCTCAAACTCGCGGCCCAGGCTTTCGTCGTACTCGCGTTTCCGTTCCGGGTCAGTCAGGCAGAGCATGGCCTTGGCCAACTCGTTGAGCAGTTCCTGGGATTCGTTGGAGTATTTTCCGGCGGCGTATTTTCGAACGTGATTATTCAGCTTCTTATAATGCGCTCGAATTTTCTCTTCGTTGTCTTCGAATTTGACCAGACGCAGTAAGTCGTAGTGGTGTGGAGGACGTTCTCCTTCCGGGATTCCCAGCCATTCCTTGTAGACGTCAATTGCCACCTGAGAGAACTCCTTGCTCTGTGTTGTGAAATCACAAATTGAAAAACATCAGCGACACTTATCAGAAAGAGGGCGGCGGGTCGAAGATGGCCCGCCGCACTGATTTTTACTCGACCACGTAGTCTCTGGCCAGAACTTCGAAGCGGTCAATGCCTTCAGAATCCAGACCGGAATCGCGGACAATTTCCGTTGCCGATTCGTTGTTCCCGGTCAGTTCGCGGGCAGACGCATGAATTCGGCCGTTAGCATCATACCGGTAGGTGACTTCTACCGGAGAACCTTTCGGAAGGTTGGGAGGCAGATTCAGGATGCGGAAGTCACCGATTGTGGTGCAGGCATCCGGATCACTGGCTTCCCCTTCCAGAATAATCACGTGAATCCGTTGCTGGTTGTCTGAAGTTGTAACAAACTTCTGGCTGACACTGGCAGGGATTTCGGTATTGCGTTTGATCATGATGTGATTGATCTTCCGAGTCCGGTCGTTGGGATCGGTGATCTTCACACCCAGCGAGTGCGAGTTCACATCAGCGGTGCTGACGTTACGCAGACGCTTGTTAACTGCCTGGGCCATGCGGCTTTCACCGCCGGTAGCGCGGGCTTCCAGAATTGCCGCATGGATCGCGGCTCCCTGGGCAACGGCTTCTTCCGGGTTCATGCTGCGGGATGGCTCGCGACCACAGACGGTCTTCAGCATCTCCTCGACAACGGGCATCAGGGTTGAACCACCTACCAGCACGACGTCGTCCAGTTCCCCTTTTTCGACGCCTGCCTGCTGCATAACCAGCTCGGTGGTGTCACGGGTACGCTGCAGGAGGTCGGCGGTCATGCGCTCGAAATCGCCTCGGGTCAACGCGACCGTCAGTGTGTTCCCTTTGTGATAAATCGATACCGGGGCCTGGGCTTTCTGACTCAGTTCCCGCTTGGCGTCTTCACACTCCTGCACGCAGGTCCGCATGGTGACGGGATCTTCGCGCGGGTCGCTGCCGAACTTTTTCTTGAACTGTTCCGCGACATGGTCCACGATTCGCTGACTCCAGTCCAGACCACCGAGCATCACGTCCCCGTCGGTTGCCAGTACGCGGAACTGCGTAGGCGAATAGCGGACGATTGTGACGTCGAATGTACCACCCCCGAGGTCGTAAACCAGAATGGTGCGTTCGCCGTCAGGCATGGCATCAGGATTACCCAGCTCGTTCCGTTTCCAGGCATAGGCCAGGGTGGCTGCCGTTGGTTCGTTGATGATGTCAATCACGTTCAGCCCGGCAATCCGGCCGGCGTCCTGGGTGGCTTTACGACGAACGTCATTGAAGTAGTAGGGCACGGTGATGACAGCATTGGTGATCGAACCGATGTCTTTTTCCGCATCCTGTTTCATTTTCTTCAGGATCAACGCTGACAGGAATTCCGCGGTCAGCTTCTTTTCCTGATAGACGACGTAAAAGTGATCGTCGCCCATATGGCGTTTGACTGCTTCGATGATGCGGGAGGGATCGTCTTCGATCGCCGTCCGTTCGAACGAGGGGCCGACGACGACGCGTCCCTCTTCTCCCAGCAGAACTACCGAAGGTGTAATCGAGCGGCCATCCGTGTTTTTCAGGGAAATGGGATTCCCGTCTTTGTCGAGTTGGGCGATGGCGGAATATGTGGTTCCGAGGTCGATGCCAACAGTCTGGCCTTCAACAAACTTCATAATGCTACCTTAATTTCGATTATCAAGCGGGTTCATCATGGATCAGGACATTGGAGCGGAATCGCAGGAATCAGGTTGCGAAACAGGAAGACGCGCTCCCGATTTCATCTGATTCTGAAATCAAGATTGGTGTATCCAGTTAATCTGTATAACGTTTAACTCACCTATTCTGCCACCGTGGTGATGGGGAATCAAGGACTTGATCGTTGGGAAACTAAAATCTGGCAAAGTCTTAACGAAATGGATTTGATCGTTATGGGCAAAAATTCAGTGCCATGGTCAGGAGCGTTTCCTGACTGATTCCTACATTCGCGCTGATCGGGATAACTGGAGTCGCAATCTCGATTGATGAAAAGTCTCGATTTCGATTTCTGAACGTGACTTCCAGAGCATTTCCTGCGCGCGTCCGCAGAATCAGAGAGGGCGTGAGGGTTGGCTCTGGGAGAAGTTCCCTTTACAATCTAAGCCAGATTCAGAACCCGTTCACACCAACCTGGTTCGTGATAGCGGTCTGGGAACTGCTCCGGTTCTGAAGCAGAAACAACTGATATATAAGATTTTACGCACATAGAAACCAGCTCCCGCGGTCTCAACAATGAAAACGAGAACAGGATGAACCAGCCGTCTCCTTCCATCACTTCCGAGCAGGCACTCGATCTGGCTCAGAACGCTGTCTCGGAAAAACAGCTTTCCGAATCCGCTTTCAAAAATCTCAAACGCTGGGTTACTGAACCTCAGTATGCCAGCTATCAGCCGGCACTGCTCCAGCTGATTGAAGACAAAGCCTTTGAAGATCTCGATACCTACTTCTGGGAAGTGATCCCGTTTGGAACCGGCGGACGTCGGGGGCTGATGAGTGAGCTGGGTTCAGCGACGATCAACGAGCGGACGATTGCCGAGTCGGCGCATGGACTCGCCGCGTATTACAAGAAATTCTCGGGACAGGAAACAGGTAAGGCCGCGATTGCTCATGACTCGCGTATCAATTCCTCGAAATTCGCCCGCATTGCAGCCAGTGTGCTGGCCGCCCATGGTCTGACGGTTTACTTCTTCAAGACATCCCGTTCCACGCCGGAACTCTCTTTTGCGGTTCGTCAGCTGGGCTGTGACGTCGGGGCCATGATCACCGCCTCGCACAATCCCCCCTCGGACAATGGGTTCAAAGCCTACTGGTCCACAGGTGGGCAGGTTCTGCCGCCACACGACCAGGGAATTATCGATGAAGTCTACCAGGCGACCGAAATTCCTGTTGTCGATTTCGACACCGCGATGGAACAGGGAACAATTCAACTGATCGACGAGGACGTTGCCGGCGAGTATCGCAAGTGTGTCGCCGAGCACAGTCATTCGAGTGCCCGGGAACTGAAAGGACTTTTCACACCTCTGCACGGTGTAGGCGAAACCTCTGTCTTTCAGGTTCTGCAGCACGTTGGCTTCAAAGGCATTGAGCGGTTCGAACCGCAATGCGAACAGAACGGCAACTTTCCGAATGTACCTGACCAGCTGCCTAACCCGGAACGGGATGAAGTCTATCAGCCGGCCATTGAGCAGGCAGCGCAGACCGGAGCCGAGATCATTCTGGCCAGTGATCCGGATGCGGATCGACTGGGAGTCTGCGTCAAAAACGATGCTGGCCAATTCGTGCATCTGACCGGTAATCAAGTCGGGGCACTGCTCGCCGATTATGTGTTACGCAAACAAAAAGAGAACGGCAGCCTGACCTCCGAGCATTATGTTGTGGAGACAATTGTCACCACGCCGCTGATTGCTGCGATCACACGGAGCGCTGGTGCACGGATCATTAACAATCTGCTGGTCGGCTTCAAATACATTGCCGAGACAATGGATGCGGAAGGGCCGGACAAATTCGTGTTCGGTACGGAAGAATCGCTGGGTTACCTGGCGGGAACGTACTGTCGTGACAAAGACGCCGCCATTGGTGCCCTCTGGGCCTGTGAACTGGCGGCAGAATTGAAGAGTGAGGGGAAAACCCTGCTCAATCGCCTGGACGAACTCTATGTTGAGCATGGATTTCATCTGGAAGGTCAGGTGTCCAAGACGTGTAAGGGGTCACAAGGCAACGAGCAGATCAGACAGCTGATGAAGGCGTTTCGCAGCACGCCCCCACAGAAAATGGGGCAGCTGACGTTTACTCTGGTCCGGGATTACGCGGATCTCGAAATTCGTTCATTACCCGAAAATACCACTGCTGAGACCTTTTCTAAACCCAAAGGAAATGTTCTGATGTTTGAAGCGCGGGCCGAAGGCTCGCCGCTGACAGTTCAGCTGGGTGTGCGTCCGTCAGGTACAGAACCGAAGATCAAGTTCTACTATTTTGCCCAGGCGGAGGTTTCTGAAGCCGGTCAGCTTGCGGAAACCAAAGCCTCCGCACTGGCAACCATTGAAGAATTCAAGCAGTCACTCATGGACTGGATTGATCAGACATTACAAACCAGCTGAACCGAGTCCAGAGACAGATCAGATAAAAATGTGGGTGAGTCTGGCATTTCCTTGATTGTGAACTGACGACTGCCATCTATAATATTAAGCAAATTTAAGTATATTTTCCGGCAATTTATTGTCATCAACTTCCCTCAGAGATGGTGATCCAGCATCAGTAGTCAGGAGTTCCGGTTGGCCTCATGTCATGCCGGTCTCTACTGGACTGCCCCCACCCGGCCAGCTAACAACAACGATTACCATTAGACCAACTTTTATCAGATTTCAGGCAATATCATGACGCAACAACGTATCGGGATTTGGATTATCGGAGCATGGGGCGGTGTGGCTACCACAGCTGCAGTGGGGCTTTCCGCATTGACGAAAGGCCTGACCGGCACCAGCGGTCTTGTTTCAGAAAATCCCTACTTCAAGAAACTGAACCTGCGCGACTGGGATCAGTTCGTCATCGGCGGTCACGAAATCCGCGATACCTCGTTTGTCGAAGCCGCGAAATACTTCAGTGAAAACTCAGGCGTGTTCCACCCCGCGCTGTTGCAGGCCGTCGAAGAGGACCTCAAGTCCTACGATGAAAACGTCAAGCCGGGAACGCTGATCCATGTAGGAGATACGATTCGATCTCTCGCCGGTGATGCCGTTCGTAAGTTCGATACAGAAACTCTGCAGGAAACCCTGGCCCGTCTGACTGCGGATATCAAAGAGTTCCAGGAAAAGCATGATCTGGGCCACGTCGTTGTGGTCAACCTGGCTTCCACGGAACCGCCGGTCGATGAAGCAGCGAAATCGCTCAGCCTGGCTGAACTCAAAGACGCCCTCGAAAACGGAGTGACATCTCCGGTTCCCGCCAGTTCGCTGTATGCGATTGCCGCGATGGAAGCCGGCTGTTCGCATCTCAACTTCACTCCTTCCGCAGCCACCGATCTGCCGGCGATGATCGAACTGGCAGAAGAGAAGCAGGTTCTGCACGGAGGACGGGACGGTAAGACCGGTGAGACTCTGATGAAGAGTGTACTGGCCCCGATGTTTGCTCATCGCAACCTGAATGTGATGAGCTGGGTCGGACATAACATCTTCGGAAACCTGGACGGCAAAGTGCTGGACGATCCGGTTAATAAGTCGAACAAGGTACATTCAAAAGACCATCTACTGACCGAAATCCTGGGATACAAGCCGCAGACACTAGTCTCCATCGAATACATTGAATCGATGGGTGACTGGAAGACCGCCTGGGACCACATTCACTTCCAGGGCTTCCTCGATACCAAGATGGCGCTGCAGTTTACCTGGCAGGGAACCGATTCGATTCTGGCTGCTCCCCTGATGCTCGACATGGTTCGCTTTACCGAACGGGAATGGCGGCGGGGTGGTCGCAGCGGTGTGATGTCGTATCTGAGTTCGTTCTTCAAGAGCCCGATGCAGGCAACCACGCCCGAATTTGAACGACAGTACCAGCAGCTGGAAGCCTGGGCCGACGCCGTTTCCGAGGAATAGAAATCAACGTCAGCATGAAAAAGTGTCTCGCGTATTTACAATTAATGCGGTTTCCCACGGTGTTCACAGCGATGTCGGACATCATCCTGGGGTTTCTGCTGACGCATAATTCGTTTGAGCCACGGCTGGATTTCGGATTATTACTGGTCGCATCAGCGGGCCTGTACCTCGCGGGTATGGTCTTCAACGATGTGTTCGACCGGAAAGTGGATGCCGAAGAACGGCCGTCACGGCCGATTCCTTCCGGACGCATATCTACTCGGAACGCTGCGGTGCTGGGTGGTATGTTGATGCTGGCCGGTGTCGGGGCAGCGCAGACGGTGGGGACGCAGAGCCTGATTGTCGCCGGCCTGCTGGTTGTCGCGATTCTGGGCTATGACGTGATTCTGAAGAAGACATTCCTTGGTCCGGTCATGATGGGCAGCTGCCGTTTCCTGAACCTGATGCTGGGGGCCAGTGCGGTGGCACGCGAGATCAATCTGTGGGTCAAACCACAATTACGCATCGCGGCTGCCATGGGACTCTTCATTATGGGGCTCACCTGGTTTGCCCGTATGGAAGCGAAACAGAGTCATCGCGGCCACCTTGTTGGTGGCCTGCTGGTGATTAACGCTGGTCTCGGCGGCCTGGTCTGGATGCTGGCGACCTATCCCTGGCCGCGGGAAATCAATCTGACGATGGTCCTGGCGGCGGCAGGTGTGGTGATTCTGACCATCAACCGGCGGCTGGTGCAGGCCATTCTGAACCCCGCCCCCCAGAACGTGCAGATCGCCGTCAAGACGATGCTCATCTCGTACGTGATGCTGAACGCGATCATGGTCTTTGTGTGGACGACCAACCCTGCCTACGCGATTCTGACGGCGGCGTTGCTGCTGCCCACGATCCTGCTCTCCCGCTGGATGGCGGTCACCTGATCGGGGCAGGCAGAGAAGTCCGTTTGACTTATACCGGCTGGAAGCCCATGACCTGGTAGCGGGCCAGTTCCATTGTGTCGGTCAGCTTGATGGCACTGATCGCTTCATAAGACAGCATGACTTTGCGCGCTCCCTGGGAATCCGGTTTGTCCCGCTCCAAAAGCACCACGCCCGTAGAGAGCAGGAAGTTCTGAAAAGGAATCGTTTCCTGGTAATTCGTGACGATGATACCCTGTTTGGGGATCACTTCGGGCCAGTTCTCTAGAATGGAACGCCATCCTTCTGCACTTTGCATGGTAATTGTCTTTCGAAGGAAATAGGGAAAAACTCAAACACCACGCAAGATAGGATTTCCCGATCATTTCAGCAAGAGGAACATTCGGGGATGAAGCATGGTTTTCTCCGCGGGAGTGGAACGATATGATTCAGAGGCGGGCGCCCGTATCACTGATAATTCCCTGGATCTCCTTCTAGTAGAAAATAGCGTTCCTTGAGTGTGAAACGAGAACCCGTCGCGATTTCCTTTGCGGAATTTGTGGCGATGATGGCTTTGATGCAGTCGCTGGTAGCACTTTCGATCGATGCGATGCTGCCTGCCCTGACAGAAATCGGTCAGGATCTGGGTGCCCGTGAAGCCAATGACAGCCAGCTGATTGTCTCCTTTCTGTTTCTGGGACTCGCGTTCGGGCAGGGCGTGTATGGTCCACTCTCAGATACCACCGGCCGAAAACCAGCTGTCTACCTCGGATTCGGTCTGTTTCTGACAGGCAGTCTGTTTTCACTGTTTGCTACAGATCTGAACGTAATGCTCGGGGGGCGGTTTCTCCAGGGGCTCGGGCTGGCAGCGCCCCGGTGTGTCATCGTGGCGATTGTCCGCGATCAGTACGAAGGCCCCGCGATGGCCCGGGTGATGTCGTTCGTGATGACGATCTTCATTTTTGTTCCGGCGATCGCACCCACCCTGGGTCAGGGGATTTTACTGATCGCACACTGGCGCGCCATCTTTGCTGCGCTCTTGGTCTGCGGACTGCTGACCCTGGCCTGGTTTGCGCTGCGTCTGCCCGAGACGCTGAGCGTAGAACGGCGGATTCCCTTCTCAGTCGCGCGCATCAAGTCTGCTGTGATTGAAGTCTGCTCACACCGCGTTTCACTCGGTTACACGATATCTTTGGGGTTGATCTCCAGTGCGTTCCTGGGATATTTAAGTTCCGCCCAGCAGATCTTTCAGAAACAGTACAAACTGGGAACCATGTTTCCGCTGTACTTCGCCATCCTGGCCCTCTGTATCGGCAGTGCTTCGTTTGTGAACGGGCGACTGGTCATGCGGTTCGGGATGCAGAACCTGTCGCGGTGGTCCAAACAGTTTTCGACGGTCATCTCCCTGCTGTTCTTCGTGTACGTTCTGAGTACGGGAGGACAGCCCCCGCTGTGGACGATGATGGGCTACATGATGATCATTCTGTTCTGCTTTGGGATCATGTATGGCAATCTGAATGCGATGGCAATGGAGCCACTGGGGCATATCGCCGGCATCGGAGCGGCGGTGATGGGCGCACTTTCTACGCTGATCTCGGTTCCCTGCGGGATTCTGATTGGTCACAGTTATAACGGCACCGTCATTCCGGTCATCAGTGGATTCATGCTGTCCGGAGTGTTGATTGTGGTTGTGATGCACTGGGTGGAATCCGCGCCGACACAACCCACGGAAGAGACTGCCTGAACCGGTCCAGACTGCGGCAGAATTAACAAAACGGATCGTTTCTGGTAAGGTAACGTTTTCTAAAGCCGTTCCCTCAAATATTGCTGCCTCAGGACTTACGATGAGTTATCAGTTCGAACAAGGTGAATCACTGGCAGACGGCGTGCGTCGGATTGCCGGTCATCAGGTGCATAAGGCAATCCAGGAACTGCAGGATTCAGAATCGGACCGGCACGAGGCCATTCATGAAGTTCGCAAACGGTTCAAGAAACTGCGGGGGTTGATTCGAATCGTCCGGTCGGGACTGGGAGACGACTACAGCCGCATCAATGTCTGGTATCGCGATGCAGGACGCAGGCTGTCCCGCGTACGCGATGCGGAATCGATGCTGGAATCTCTGGCGAAACTCAAGAAACGCTTCGACGATCCCGCGTACGTAGACCTGTTTGCCGCTTTTGAACGCTGCTTCCAGGAACGCAAGCAGCAGCTGGTGGAAGAGTGGATTGACCTGGATCAGGAACTGCAGCAGCTGTGTGATGAACTACAGACTGCACACCAGCAGATTGACGAGTGGAAGATCAAAGGCAAATCGGACAAGATTCTCAAAACCGGATTGCAGCGGAATTACCGTCGCGGTGCTGAGGCTCTGGCGGAACTGTACGTGCAACCTCACGATGAACTCTTTCACGAGTGCCGCAAACGTAGCAAGTATCTGATGTATCATCTGCGGCTGCTGAAAAAAATCTGGGAGCCGATCATGGCAGCCCAGCTTGAGGAACTCGATCAGTTAAATGACTACCTCGGCGATGATCACGATCTGGCGGTGATGACCAGTCAGCTGACCAGCGAACCGGAGCGGTTCGGCGCGACCAGCGACGTCGATCAACTCATAACGCTGATCGGTCAACAGCGGGAAGAACTACAATCAGCGGGCCTGGCACTGGCCGATCGCATCTATGCGGAACAGCCCAAAGCATTCGCCCAGCGTCTGCAGGCTTACTGGAAACTGTGGCAGAACCAGTCGTCGTAAAGAATGTGATCGCAGCAGGTCTGGGAATGCGTTCTTGTATTCGTGCTCTGTTCCGGGTACAGTGATTTTTCCGTTCCCATGCAAAACCGCAGCGTATCGCGTTTCGACAGCGGTTGACTTCTGAAGATGAGCCACGGAGATCACGATGGACTCAAACGAGCACAGTGAATCACAGACGCCAACCTCCACGCCGGAGACAGACCGGCAGCATCCACCTTATCGCTCTCCGCTGATCGTCAGAGGACTGGTGTTCGCGTTTCTGATTCTGCTGGTAGTCGGCATCTATTCCGGTCGCCTCTTCAAACCCACAGAGCAGGCACATTCCTTTAAGAGTGAAATGCAGCCGCTGGGCCTGGCGTATCACGAGTTTCATCAGAAACGGGAACGCTCTCCTTCCAGCCTGGAAGATCTGCAGGACTTCATCGACAACCCTCCGCCTCCCCCGAAAGCGGATGGGATCGTCCCTCCCGATTCCGTAGTTGTGGTTACGATCCCCGAGAGTCTGAAAAAGATGATTGAAGCGGGGAAGGTCGTCGTCATTTGGAATGCCGTGCTGACAGACTCGGGTCAGGAGAACGACAAGTACCTGCTGGCCTACACCGCAGACATCGCTGACAACGGCGGCTTTGCACTCACTGCAGCAGGCCGTGTATTGGAACTGACGGCAGAGGAATTCAAAGCCTATCCACTGGTGCCGACAGTCACTGACGAAGTGAAACCAGACGACGCTGAGGCCCCTGAGAAAGATTCGGGAGAATCAACGGAAAAGCAGCAGTCAGATGCAGAACAACCCCCGTCAGAACCATCGCCGCAGGAATCGACTCCCGCCAACAAGGGTTAAGTAATTCCGTCTTCCGGACATTCGGGGATTCGCAGCAGGGAAATCAGCAGCCCCCGTTTCTGTCCGTTTACTTCAGCGATTTCGGGCAGGTGCCCGCAGACTTCGAAACCGAACTTTTCATTCAGATGTTTCGTGCCTTCGTTGTGATCGAAGTGCATGCCGACCAGGGTTGTGATGCCCAGGGAAGGGCAGGCATCGATCATTTTCTGGAGCAGAAATGTGCCCAGTCCCTGTTTCTGGTGGGAGTTCGCCAGGTAGAGACTGACTTCGGCCGTCTTGTCATACGCCGGTCGTCCTGCGTAAAACGAAGTCACGTAGATGCAACCGGCGATCTGTCCCGCTTCGTCTTCAACCACCCAGATGGGCCGCTTGTCTGGTGAGAACTGGGCAAACCATGTTCGGCGGCTTTCAGCGGTAATCGGCTTGGTATCCGCTGTCGCGGTGCCGGCGGGAATCGACTGGTTGTAGATGTCGACAATTGCAGGCAGGTCATTAAGAGTGGCATCGCGGGTCGTGAACATGGGACTTTATCTACTTGAGTTTTGAGGATGCGATCAGCGTCACAATCACGCCGATTGTTAGACATGTTTTAGCATGTCAGACATTCATAGTACAAATGAGATCACGATGACCGCTACCAGAATGAGCGGGTACAGGATCCGCGACCAGAAATCGAGTTGCGCCACCAGACGTTTATTCTGAATACTTTCGCCCTTGAGCAGGTAGGTGTTTGTCACCGTCTGGATCAATCCTGAAAACACCGTGAGGGTCGACAGCATAATGAAACGGTCGATGCGCGTGATATAGGAAATCCGCGGCAGCAGAACCGTGATCGCAAACAGGTAAGCGACCAGAGTCAGGAACGCGGACGTGGAGATCCCGATGTTGGTTCCTGACTGTTCCGGATTCAGCCAGCGGGGCAGCCAGGACATGATCACGATCAGACATAACGGCAGAATGACCTTTAAGATGTAGTATTCGGGCTGTCGGGCAACCTGGATTTTCATTTCGTAGCCAGCGACGCCGATGGGTCCCTGGTCTGGATAGTACGGTGCCGATTTTGCTTCGAAGGAGAGAATATCAAAGTCGGGTAAGGAAAAGTGCGGAGCCAGGTTGGAAGTTCTCCCCAGTTCGCCAACCCAGGGTGTCATGCTGACCTGATTCTCAGAAAAGCCCGGGGCCACCAGTTGGATCGAGAGTTCCTGTCGGTCAAACGGAAAGTCGTGCAGGTTCAGTGGCTGTGAAAAATGCCCCCAGACTTTCTGCCGATAAATGACGGTCCCGTCCGGCAGGATTTCCGCCGTTTCGGGATACGACTTCCAGGCATTCTGCTGTCCAATGATGGTCAGGCGCGGATTCCAGAGATCGGCCAGATCGACGTGCAGCGGTCCGGGGCCTGCATGTTGGAGCAGGGGGCTGTTCCAGCGGGCTTCATAATACACGCTGGCGGCGAAGCTCTGATCGGCGGAGTTGATTTCATCAATATCAATCACATAAATCAGGGCCTGCACCTCAGTCGCTTCACCCGGACTGGCGGGACGCTTCAGTTCCGGCTTGGCCTCTTCAACCAGGGTTGACTTCAGAGGACTTTTTGCTGCACTGGGATCAGTGGGACCAGGGGCAACTTCCTGAGCAAAAGCAGGGACTGGCAACAGCAGCCCGAGGCAGACCAGAAAGCGAGGCAGAAACGCGTTTGCCAATCAAGTGTTCCTTATCGAGAAGTGGGATCAGACTGGCCGGGAAATCCAGGGCGAGGTCTGTCTCTTTGATTATACCCACGGCCTGAGGGTTGATCCCTCTGAATCTTTCCACAGTTCATCAATCAGTGGAAATGCATACTTTGGTCTCTCTCGACCAAAAAAAGCAATATTACTCTGTGTACCGGTTTCGGAAATTGACAGAAAAGTTTATGACAGGAACTGTCTGCTGTCGCGGAGCAGGGGGAAGTGGGAGAGGAAATCGAGGAAAGCGGTGAGATGATTGAGGATTTGCGAGAGCTGAAGTTCGAACGACTGGAGGACGCGGTTGCGGAAGTGGAGTCGCTGTTACGGACCGGCTACACCCAGCGGGGCAAGTGGAATCTGGCCCAGATCTGTCGGCACTTGTCTCTGGTGCAGGATCCCGCACTCGACGGATACCCAAAGTGGATGCTGATCTACGCCCCTCTCTGGCCGGTGATGCGTCGGCTGTTCCTGCCGCGTCTGCTCAAGGGAGATTCTCCCCAGGGAATTCCGACAACTCCGATCTTCGTCCCGGCAGCGGACCTGGCAGACGCAGTGGAAGCGGAACACTTTGCCGAGAGCGTGGCCCGCTTCAAATCCCATGAGGGACGCTACCACTGGCATCCCGGCTTCGGCCGCCTGGATCGCGAAACGCTGGAAACCGTTTACACAACCCACGCCGCCCATCACCTGCGGTTTCTGGAGCCGGTGAGGTAGATCTGTCAATGATGATTGTTTCCTGAAAACAGGCCCAGTTCTAATGCTACTTTGAACTGTTCTCGATATTGGCCGATCGATTTATTTTCGTAGGCAGTAATTATATTCTGCAGGGGGTCATCGGAAGTCTGAGAGAGCCGTTCGTATTCTATCATCAGTCGTTCTTCGATAAATTCAATTCCCCTTGAGGCTTCGGGGAGTACCAGCACCTGTTCAGGATTTAATCCCAGTAAGTTTTGAAAATAGGGTAACGGACATTCCAGCAGTCCCCAGTCTTCATATAAGGGGGAAAGTAAAAAAGAATCGAGAAGTTCCTGATACGTGGTAGCAAGATAAGCTGTCACCGACCCATTTTTATTCTGAAATACTCCCGGATAATCCTGTAGGTTATATTCTCTTTCTTTCTCCAAATTTTTGAGTTCAATCAACCAGGGCTTCAGCAGGTTGACAACTTCCAGGTCTGTCGCGGATTCGTCCCCCAAGGGAACGTTCATAAACTGTTCATTCTTGAAACGCAGCCGGGAATCGGAAGTGATCTCCGGTAAAAATGAAATTCCAGAGTAGTGTTTCCCCTCAGCAAAATGAAATTGTTCCCGTGTTGATGTTCCCTGTTCCAGCGCTGCTTTCATTTCTTTCAATAACCCGGTGGGGCCAAAGAGAAATGGATAGAAACCGGGAAACCTGATTTTCAGCAGGGGAAGAGCGGCGGGCCATCTTTTGATGCGATTGACGATGGATTTATTAACAAAATCTGAAACGCCGTTATCATAAATCTCTGAATACAACTCATCTAATTGATAGGCAAAGCCGAGGTAACCTGGTAAATCAGAAAACGCATTCAGAGCGGCTGTAATCTGATCCAGGGCAAGCTTGTTACCAGACAGCGTTTCTCCTGATTCAGGAATGTCTATGACCAGTTCGAGGATCGAGGGATAAAAATCAATCGACTGGTATTTCAGCTCTGACTTTCTGCCATGGATAGTGATAGCAATAGAGTGGTCGTGTCGTCGCTTCGTTTCTGTTGGCTTTTGTACCACCCAGAGGGGATTCAGAGGCGAAACAGACAGACATCCAGTCATTGACTTCAACCAGTGTGGTGATTTCGAAGCGGCTTTCATTTTCAGATACACAAAATTCGCCTGAAACTCCCTGGTCATCTCTTTGATTTTCTCGACATCGCAGGAACGTGTCGTTTGGATCTGGGACCGCCAGATTTCCATCTTGCAGGTATATTTCGAACCCGCAAACAGCGCAAACGGGAGGTCGAGAGCCTCCAGTATCTGTTCGTCTTCCTGGGGAAGAATCAGGGAAAAATAGAGCTTCATTCTATACCTGTTCCACTATGCCAGGTTGAACTGACTTTTAATCATTTGTGATCTTTCGATAGTTCATGACCACGGCTCCATTTCTAGTGATCGCGTAGTCAACACCGATCAGGTACAATTCAAAATAGTGATTAAAGTTGAGGTCTGTATTCAGGAGATCCGCAGTCAGTACCCACTGCAGGTGCAGATTACTTGCCAGACCATAAAATGCATTGCTCAATGCTCTGATTTTACCGTCGCTGTTCGCAAGTTGTCCTACAAAAAAGTCGCTCAGACTATGAATGAATTGATGGTTTAAATCACTGTCAACAGCGACCTCGAAATGTGTTTCATTTTTAACTTCTTCTGCTATTCCTCGATCGATTGCATCCAAGACAGGTTGTGAATTGATGAGTTGTCGCATCTCCTTGAGGTCGCTGTGTACAAGATCAATAATGTCTGACTCTGTTTTATCTTCTGCACGAGCATCCATCCGAATCATTTTTTCAAGTATGTGTTCCGAATTGGAAACGTGGCTGAAAATAAGGGCCAGGTCCTGCTTATCTTTTTCCGTCAGCGGAGCCAGATAGAGCTCCATGAACATGGTGGCGAAATGGTTTGGATCAACCGTATGCTCATCCTCACAGAAGAGAAGCCAATCTTGTAATTCCTGGGGTTCGATCATCGATAGCTACAATAAAAGAAAAGTAAATAGCTTCACTAGAATACGAACTGCTTAAACGAGGAGAATCCGGGTACCCTACCCCTTAACCTGTCCCAGCATTTTGCGGGCGGCGTGGCCCAGCATGACGGTGTCGACGCCGACGGTGATCAGGGTGAAGCCTTTGTCGATGTAGGGTTTGACAGCGTCCACGGTGACGCCGAAGATGCCCAGGGGCATATTGTTTTTCTGACAGACTTCGGTGACATGGTCGATGGCGCCGGTCACTTCGGGATGATCGATCTCTCCGATGCGTTTCATACTGGCAGAGAGATCGTAGGGGCCGATCAAAACTGCGTCGACGCCGGGGACGGCGACGATCTGTTCGATCGCGTTGACCGCATCGATGTGCTCGGCCTGAACGACGACAGTGGTCTCCTCATTTGCTTTGGCCAGGTAGTCATCGAAGGTAAAGCCGTAGCCGTGGGCGCGACCCAGGCCGACCCCCCGGGTTCCTTCAGGAGAGTAGCGGGACCAGGAGACGATCTGTTCGGCCTGTTCCACGGAATTGACTTGCGGGGCGATGATACCGGCGGCTCCCAGGTCGAGGGCTTTCTTGATGGGGACCTCTTCGGGTGCGGGCAGCCGAATCAGGCTGGGGATCTTGTGGCTCACCCGTCCCACGATGGCCTGCAGATCGGAGGGGTCAAAGGTGCTGTGTTCGGCATCAAGGAACAGCCAGTCATAGCCGACGTCCGCCAGGATCTCGGCGGCTTCCGGGCAGGAAAAGGTAACCATGGGGGCAATCAGCAGTTTCCCCTGTTTGAGTTGCGAGCGGAATGTGTCAGACATGGGAGGTCCCTGGTATCTAAATGTGAATGATAAAACAGCCTGAACGCGACTCGGGCGGTTGAAGCGAGATTGTTTCCGGCTCGCGCCTGCGGTATCCTGAAGACGAGGTCCAAATCCGTTCGTTTTCAGTTACCGGGAAGAATATCGATGTTGAAATCAATCCGTAGTCTGCGTTCCACACTGTTGATTCTGTGTTGTTTGAGTTTCATCGTAGCCTCGCTGCAGGCGAATGACAAGAAAACCGAACCGACCAACGCCGACGAAGCTGCTGCTAAAAAAGCGAAGCAGGAAGCGGAGATCAACAAAAAGTTCGCGGCCTGGAAAGCGACACTGCCCGCGAAACAGCAGGCGTGGGAAACCGTGCTCGAGGAAAACCTGGGCGGTTTTTATCTCCCGATCTATAAAAAACAGAAAGTCGCCGGTCAGAAGACCGCCTGGGATTATGTCGCCGATGATCCCAAACTGCCCCGCGTGCTGTTGATTGGAGATTCGGTTTCGCGGGGATACACGCAGGCGGCCCGGAACGCCTTAAAAGGGAAAGTGAACGTGCATCGGGCTCCAGCGAACTGCGGACCGACGGCGACCGGCTTGAAGAAACTCGATGTCTGGCTGGGAGACGGCAACTGGGACCTGATCCATTTCAACTTTGGCATTCACGACCGTCGGACCAATGTCGACGACTACGAGAAACGCCTGGAAGAGATTGTGAAACGACTGAAGCAGACCGGGGCGAAGGTGGTCTGGGCCAGCAGTACGCCGATCCCGGCTGACTGGAAAGAGGGACCGGAAATGAAGGCGAAGCTGGAAGAAAAGAACGCGATCGCTGCGAAGGTGATGGAGCGGAACGGTGTGGAGATCGACGATCTGTTTACCTTCATCACGCCACATCTGGCGGAAGTGCAGAATCCGAAAGACGTCCACTTCAACGGCAAAGGCTATGACCTGCTGGGCAAGCAGGTGGCGAAGTATATTGAGGGGGCACTGCAGGAAGAGAATCAGAAGTAGCTTTCCTTACAGTATTTAAGACAGCAGCCAGTAGCCGATGCCGGCGATGAGGCAGATGCCGGCCAGGACGGAGGCGGCGATCAGCATCGGCTTCTTCTTGTTTTTCTGGACGTACTGATTCGGCGAGGCGACGCGGAAGTGATAGCTGGCGGCCAGTGACAGAGTGTTGCCGGGAAAGAGGATCTGTTCCTGAATCCGTCGGCCGTCGACTTCGGTGCCGTTTTTGCTTTTGAGATCGGTGACGATCCAGCCGGTGTTCTCGTAGTGGAATTCGCAGTGATTGCCTGAAATGCCGGGGCGATCGATTTGAATGTCGCAGGTGGGATTCCGGCCGAGGGTCACCCGCTGTTTGAAAATCGGGAACCTGCGTTTATCGTCGAGGTCGATCAGTTCAATCGGTTGAAAGTCTTTGACCAGAGCGTCCGAGGCTTCCTGGGCCATGTGGTCTGTTGATTCGGTGGGAACGCCACGACGGAGGATGCCACTCTTGGAAATGTCCGATTCGCCGCGGGTCAGGCGTTCGATGCCGTCTGATTTCTGTTGCTGCTTAGCCTGTTCGGCAACATGACTGGCGGTTGCAATGCGTGAAGAGAGCTGCGGTTTAACAATACTCGACTGAGCGATCGCACTGCGGGCCTTGGCATGCTGAACCCGCTGCGAGACAACTTTATTGAAGCGGAATTCGACCGGCTGGCGTTCGGCGAACGGTTCCAGGGCTGCGGCGACTTCTGCCATCGACTGATAACGTTCCTCGGGATCCTTAGCCATCATCTTTTCGACAATCGCGACGACTTCAGCAGGGATCGCCGGTGCGATTTCGGCGATCGACCGGGGAGCCTGTTCGCGGTGGGCCTGAATTTTCTGGGCAGCGGTCCCTTTGGGGAAGGGGAGTTTACCGGTCAGGAGGAAATACATCGTCCCCCCCAGTCCGTAAACATCGGCCCGGGCATCCACGGTTGTGCCTTCGCGGGACTGCTCGGGGGCAATGTATTCCGGGGTCCCTACACAGCCGTGACCGAAGATCATTGAAAGCGAGAATTCCGCATCCGGATTGTCTTTAAGCAGGGCCAGACCAAAGTCGAGGACTTTGACATAACCCTGGGAATCGATGATCAGGTTTTCCGGTTTGAGGTCGCGGTGGATAATGCCCGCCTGGTGGGCTTCTTCCAATCCCCGGGCAGCCTGGGCGATGACATCGCAGACCTGGGGAGAGGGGAGCGACTTCTGTTTGAGCAGCACCAGTTCCAGCAGGCTGATGCCTTTGATGAATTCCATCGCGATGTAACAGACGGCCCCTGATCCTTCATAGGAGATCGTGCGGACAATGTGGGGGTGATCGAGACGCGATCCGGCTGAGGCTTCCAGTTTGAGCCGGGTCAGCATTCCCGCGTCGTTGCGGCATTTGTCATTGAGTACTTTGAGGGCGACCGGTTCCTTCGTCTCCAGATGCTCCGCGAGATACAGGCTGCCCATGCCCCCGAAGCCGAGCACTTCCAGCACCTTGTATTTGTCGATGAAGAAACCACGTTTACGGCCGGCCAGCAGGCGTTCGCCCTGGTAGCGGGTCAAGACTTTCCCGGTTACCAGACGTTGAGCGGCCTCTTTGGGCTTTTCGGCGGATTCCAGGTCGAATTCTTCAATGACGGCGCGAACTTTGTCTTCCGAGAGCAGATGGCTCTCCTGCAGTAATTCCAGAAATGACGGTACGTCTTGTGGTTTCGACATAAATCACAGTTGCGCGATGGGAAATGAGAAATGTTCCTAATTATATACAGATGCAACGCACTTTGGTAGCGGATTCCTGTGAGGCACACAAATTCCTGAAACTTCGCGCAGACCGAAATCCTGATCTGGTAACTGCTTCGGACAGACAGAGTCGAAGTCGATGAATCAACGTGTATGGATGTGTGTCTGTTGCGGGAGGTGCGCGACAGGCGATTGGCATGACGGACGGGGAGACGCCCCGTGGAATCGCACAGGCGGGAAAAGAGAAGCAGCTCACAACCGGAGTGGGGGTTGTGAGCTGCTTTTCCGGAATGACTCTGGTTGGATATCAGTCTGCGGATTTGGTCATCTGGTAGTCCAGCGTGAACTGATGCTGGTCCCGTTCAGGGATCAGCTTCGTTTTTTCACAGGAGGCCCCTTTGACGGGATTCCAGGTGCGGACCTCGATTTGGTTTTGAGCTGGCAGGAACCGCATCAGCCGGAAGCCTTCGGCTCCATAGTCGGAGAGCAGTTCATGCACCGTATTCCCATGTTGGCCTTTGACGCTCTGGCGCATCGCCTGGGTACGGCTCTGGTCACCACAGCAGATCAGAAACAGGTTCTTGTGTTTGCTGAAACATTTTTCCCACATCTGCTGTGAAGTGTTCCCATTGGCACCGTGGCACTTTTTCCAGACCATGCGACCTTTGGGCGCGTCGAAGTAGTCGCCTGGCTGTTTGGGATGCTCGAGTGGGCCCAGATCCATGTGGGTGGTGACAATCGCTCTGCGGTCGGCATGTCTGGTGAGTACTTCATTGGCCCAGTTGAGAACCGGATCGGGTGCGTTACATTCCAGATGCACGATAATGAAATCCATACCTTCTGCAGAGAAGAGCTGATAACTGTTCGCGTTGTTGCCCGAGATTTCCGGTTGGTTCGGTTCGCCGGGATAGCAGCCGCCATACCAGTCGAATTCCGCGAAGCGGGAACGGGGAAAATATTTCTGGAATAATGCCGAGTTGCCGGTTTTTCCCGTCATGTCGTGATTGCCGACACTGATTCCGTAAGGGACTTTGCCGTGCAGCTTGTCCACGCAGTTCTGTGCGACGGCCCATTGTTCGTCGTTATTGATGTCGACGATGTCGCCGACATGAGAGACGAACACAATCCGCTGTCGGTCCAGCTCATCGACGATGCAGTCCGTGATCGCTTCGAAGACGGGGTTCGTCGTGGGATCTTTGGCCTGCTTTTTACTGTGCGTGCCACGTCCCTTGTAGTGCTGGGTATCCGGGATCACAGCAATACTGAAGGAGCCCTGTGGCGCCGGAGGAAGTTCTTCCCCGTGAACGGGCAGGACAGAGGCAGCGAGTAACAACATGGGAACGCAGATCGTCTGGAGCTTCATGGTGGTTCTACTATTGGGCGAATGAAAATGGGAGGACTCAAACTATAATATCAGATTGGTCTCCCGGTTGCAGGGAAACTGCTTCGACAGGGGACCATATTTTTGAACCGGGAATCAGGCTGACAAATAGAATTCTCACTTTTGGAAGAGACACGGTTCTGAAATTGGATGCAGATCGGATTACAGATGGCAGCACTGCAGGCTGTGTATCGGGGCTTGTTCTGGTATGATAAATCACAGTATGTTGATGTGTGTTTCCGGTCCATTACCGATGAGGCGAGGCTGTCATGAGTGGGATTGTTGGTCATACGATGTACGCCATCCTGGGAGGGAAGGCGGCGGTTCAGAAGCAGCTGCCGATGGCCTCTCTGATCCATCGGCACTTTTCAAGTTACCTGGCCGGTGCCTATATGGGGTGTGACATTCAGATCATGCCGGAAGCGATCTGTGTGGATACGGGGGAAGAGGTCGGCTTCGGGACGGCTCCCCTGGAACGCAGTCCGTTGACCGGCGGTGAGGTTAAGCCGTGGACCTTGAAGTTTCAGGGCAATGAATATCGTCCGCGGGAAATCCATCAGCTGTTCTATGGTCGCGCACATGTGGTTTTCGGCTGGGGGCCTGCTGAGCGGAAGTTTACGGTGCCCTGGGATCATCTCCCTGATTATGCGGCCCGTGTGTTTCAGGATGCGCGGGATCTCTATCCTCCGGGGGATCGCCAGCTGGCGTACCTGTTTGGCTGGCTGGCGCACATCGTGGGAGACAGCCTGATCAAATCTGTGCAGCCGGGGATTACGTTGAATCTGCTTGACGGAAAGTATACGCCGGCAAATCGACCGATTCAGGATCTGGTAACGTTACACGAAGTTGGTCGCAAGGAACTGAAACTGGACTGGGCGAGCCTGTTAGCTGATCTGGCTGAGACTCCAGTCGAACCGGTTCAGCTGCACTACATGCGCGTCTCGCAGCCACGTGGTCTGCTGGGCACGGACTTTCCGGATGCGTGGGCACCACAGCACGAAGCTCTCTTGCTGCGCGTACTGGCGGAGAATCGTCGCTATCAGCAGATTCGAAATCCACGGTTGATGAAGCAGTATGCTTTGAAGCAGCAGGGAACGCGCTGGGTATGTGACGAAGAACTGAGCCGTCGAACGGGAGGACTCTCTTATTCGGAAATGGTCGCGCTGGCTGAGGAGGCGAATCTGCGTCATGCATTGTGGGAGATGGGAGAAGCGGTCGCGAATTTATTTGCCCAGGTCGTTGAACGCGTGCCTTATCTACAGAACCTGTCCGACACAAGCGTACCCGGGTGGGAAGAGCTTACAGTCCGCTGGAAAGCGACTTAAAGGAACTTGGGACCGGCGCCGTTGCAAGTAGTTTATTGTGTGTCGGTTTTCTTCTTATTGGCTTCGTACTTGGCAATCCATTTTTCCGGATTGGCTTCAAAGGCTTTTCGACAGCCGCTGCAGCAGACAAAGTAGGACTTACCCTGATATGAGACCTGCGAGGTCCCCAGACCTCCCGAGATGATACAGGTTTTAGAACCGTAGTCCGAATCGCTTTTCGCAAACGAGGTTCCTTTGCGACGGGTGTTAATGGTATCTACTCGTGCGTAGCTGTCGCCACGAAGATCGTAAAGTTCGAACATGTAGCGATCGTTGTTCTGCTGATTGAAGATGATCTGGGCGTGTTTCTTTTCATCCGCCGGTTCGACCAGTGCCAGGCTGAGCTTATAGGTGGAGTGCAGGACGTTGGGATCGTCGTCGCCGGGGATCTTGGTCAGGGGGACGGAGAATTCGCCTTCGTAAACTTTTTTCTGTCCGTCTTTGTCGGTAACAGTCAGCCGGTATTTCTGTTTATCGGCCAGGTAAGTGAGCCGTGCGTTTTCGTAATAACGACTTTTATCGGCCTGCATGACGAGCGCGGGTTGAGCCGGATTGCTCTGCAGGTCCCAGACCCAGTCGAGTGTTTCCACAGAACTGAATCCATCGAATTTTTTGAAAGTTGTGCCTCCCCATTCGCCGAGCATGATCTGCAGGGGCTTGAGTGCTTCGAGTACGTTGTCGAATTTCTGTTCTTCTGGAGCACCATCGGCAGAGGAGCCGCTGGCGGACTGGTTACCACCGAGTGTCACAGGCTGGAACCGCCGGACCGGTTTTTGGGTTTTGGGTTCCGAAGGGGCAGCTTCCATTTCCAGAGAGCCGGCTTCACCCATGTCGACACCGCCGCCCAGATCGACGCTGACCTGTTCCGGCGCGTTTTGTGGCTGGTCAGAGGAACCGCAGCCGACGCTGAAGATCAGAGTGAGGGTCATCAGACAGCCGGTGCAGAGGGGACGCGAAGACATAAAACAGAACTCCCGAACTTGAAAGCAGAATGTGGATTAACGTGCGTCAAGTTTCACTGGTGAAACCGAAGCGTTTTATCTGTGAGACTAGTATAACAGTCTGTTCACGATTCTGTCACTCTGAATTCAGTTCTGATTTTTTTTGTCATTCGGGCAGAGGTCCTTTGTGTCTGGTCAGAATCGAGAGTACAATCGTTCGCTCAAACGCTCATTTAATAAAGAAACGTTTAAAAGTGAGGGCCGTGCAATGACCGCACCAGTGAACGACACAGAGTCCATGGAAGTCGACCCTGTCTTTTTAAACTCCAGGCGTGAGGCCTGGATTATCCTGGGATTATGGGTTGTCGCGTTGCTGTGGGCCGTGCCTTACTGTTACCTGAACGGGTTTCAGTCGGGTCTGGATCCTGAAGCGGTTGAGACGACAATGGGAATACCCAGCTGGGTGTTCTGGGGGATTGCATTTCCCTGGGTCTTAGCTGACCTGTTTACAATCTGGTTCTGCCTGTTTTATATGAAAGAAGACGACCTCGGAGTAGCTCACGAAGGTGAAGATCTCGCAGAAGAAATAGCAGAGATGCACGCAGCACAAGATGATGCAACTACCGGGGGGGATGAGTCTTGAAAGTCTTACTAGCTACCAGTCAGAGTCTACCATTACTGTTTGCAGCAGATGAAACCGGCCCCGATGCGGCGCTGATTTCCTTTATGATCTATACGCTGGCGGTCTTCGTACTCGCGGCCCTTTCTAATCAGCTGCTCAAAAGCAAGAGCTTTCTCAGTGAGTACTTCCTGGGAAGTCGTGGCCTGGGGGTCTGGGCCTTCGCTTTGACCTTTGCTGCCACCAGCAGTTCGGGCGGCAGTTTTACCGGGTTTCCTTCCAAGATTTACTCGCACGGCTGGATCCTCGCCTTGTGGATCGGCAGTTACATGGTCGTCCCGATCTGTACGATGGGTTTGATCGGGAAACGATTAAACCAGATCGCACGGCGCTCCGGTTCGATTACGGTTCCTGACGTGATTCGCGACCGCTTTCACAGTCCCATTCTGGGTTTGATGGCCGTCTCGCTGATCGTGTTCTTCATGTCGTTTAACCTGGTGGCCCAGTTCAAAGCGGGCAGTCTGATTCTGCAGACACTGCTCGATGGCGTCGCTGTCTTTGAGAGCACCGCCGATGGTCTGGCCCAGGCTGTCTCGGGTATTCCTTTTCTCTCTGATGGAGTGAGTCCGGAATACCTGCTCTGCCTGTTGGTGTTTGGTATCGCCGTGATTGTTTATACAACGTATGGTGGTTTCCATGCGGTGGTCTGGACCGACGTGATGCAGGGGATTGTGATGGTGATCGGTGTGATCATCATGCTCCCCCTGGCAATTTCACAGGCAGGCGGACTGGAGAACACCACTAAGCTGATGGCGAAAATGACGCCTCCCCGCTATTCCGCTGCGGACAAAGGGGGGATCACGCTAACCCTGGATCAGCCTGCTGAGGCAGACATGCGAATTGAGGTTGGCACCTGGATTACAGACAAGCCGATTGAAAGCTCGAAAGTCCCTCTGTTGTTCCGGGTGACCGCTGCCTCAGAAATTCCGGCTGGGAAAACCACGGTGGATGAGGTGAAAGTCATTCAGCTGACAACGCTGGAAGACATCGACCGCATTTTGAAACGGAAAGAACAGGAGAATTTCCTCAGCGGAGTGAGTGTCTCCAACATCGATCTGGTGCAGTATGCCTACGGAGAGGAAGCAAGCCAGCAGGGGTCTTACGTTGTCGGTCCGGGGCCGAGTCCTGCCAGTAATAATGGGTTTCTGCCTTTAAGCCTGGCGATCTCGTTCTTCTTCATGTGGGCGATTTCCGGAACGGGGCAGCCTGCGAATATGGTGCGTCTGATGGCGTTCCGCGATACGAAAACGCTGCAGCGTTCGATTTGTACCGTGGCCATCTACTATACCCTGATTTACTTCCCACTGGTGGTGATCTTCTGTTGTGCCCGGGTTATTTTGCCGGGGATGGAAGGCGAATCCGACCGCATCATGCCGGCGATGGCCGTCTATCTGACGGAGAACATCGGCATGGGCTGGCTGGCTGGTCTGCTGGTGGCGGCACCGTTTGCCGCTGTGATGTCGACCGTAGACAGCTTCTTGTTGCTGATTTCCTCCGCCTGGGTTCGCGACGTGTATCAGCGGAATATCAATCCCGAAGCCAGCGAGAAGACGATTAAAATGCTGAGTTACCTGGCGACCTTTGTCGTTGGTACCGCAGCGATGATTGTGGCGATCAATCCACCTCAGTTCCTGCAGGACATTATTGTGTATGTAGGGAGTGGACTGGCGGCAAGTTTCCTGGCACCAATCGTCTATGCTCTGTACTGGCGACGTGTAAATGCCGCTGGTGCAATGGGGGCGATGGTGGGCGGTTTCGGACTGCATCTGGCGATGTACGTGACCGGATACTTCGAGAACGGCAGCTTTTTCAAACCATATCAGTTGTTCGATTTCGATCCGATCATTGTCGGTCTGTTTGGTTCCTTCATCTGTGGATTCATTGTCACGAAGCTGACTGCACCTCCGCCACAGGAACTGGTGCATAAGTTTTTCTATCAAGAGAAAGCCGGTTCCTGAGCCGACTTTGTCCAACGGGTTTCTGACTCTTTTGAGGATCATGCTATGGAATATATCGACGCACATTCGCATGTCTGGACTCCTGACGTCAAAAAATACCCCCTGGCGCCCGGGTATAAGGTCGCGGATATGCAGCCTCCCAGTTTCACCGCGGAAGAGCTGCAGGTAGAAATGATGCCGGTCGGTGTGAACCGGGTCGTGCTGATTCAGATGTCCTTCTACGGTTTTGACAACAGCTACATGCTGGACTGCATGGCCAAGTATCCGGGAATGTTTTCCGGTGTGGCTGTGATCGACCAGAAGGGGGACAACCCGACGCCGAAGATGCTGGACCTCAAGAAAAAGGGAGTACGTGGCTTCCGGATTGCACCGAAGACGAAGAAGGTAGGCGAGTGGCTGGACGGTGCGTGCATGGAAGAGATGTGGACGACCGGTGCAAAAGAAGGTATGGCCATGTGCTGCCTGATGAATCCCAACGGGCTGCCAGCACTGGATAAAATGTGTCAAAAGCATCGCGACACGACCGTGGTGATCGACCATCTGGCACGGATTGGTGTGACCGGCAAGATCGAGCCTGAAGAAGTCGACGCGTTGTGTAAGATGGCCAAGCATCCTAACGTTTATGTCAAAGTTTCTGCCTTTTACGCCCTGGGCAAGAAGCAGATGCCCTACCATGATCTGGCGCCACTCATTAAAAAGGTGTATCAGGCCTTTGGTGCTAAACGCCTGATGTGGGCTACCGACTGCCCCTACCAGGTGCAGGGACCCCATACTTACAAGGCGTCGATCGATCTGATCAAGAATGGACTGCCGTTCCTGTCGGATGACGACAAATCATGGATTCTGGAGAAGACAGCTGAACATGTCTTTTTCCAGGGCATTTAACAGAAACGTGAATCAGGTTTGCTCATGGATGCATGCTATCAGATAGAGGATACCAGTCAGATTATCTCTCCCGGGATGATCATTTTCAAAGATCTCGTGGAAGAGAATTTAAAGCAGATGATTGCACTGGTGGGGAACCCCGACCGGCTGCGGCCGCATTGCAAGACCCATAAGATGCGGGAAGTCATTGAGTTGGAACTCTCGCTGGGCATCAAGAAGCACAAGGCGGCGACCTTTGCTGAAGCGGAGATGCTGGCCGAGACTGGCGTTAAAGATATCTGCCTGGCTTACAATCTGGTAGGCCCCAATATCGCGCGGGCCATTGAGTTCCGCACACGCTGGCCCGATGTGTCGTTACAGGTAACCGCCGATCATCCTACCCCCATCGAACAGCTGGGAACCGCGATGACCGAAGCAGGTCTCGAAATCGAAGTTCTGCTCGATCTGAATACCGGGCAGAACCGGACCGGGATTGTACCCGGAGACGCAGCGGTAGAACTTTACCAGCTGATTGCGAATACCCCCGGTCTGATTCCCGCAGGTCTGCACGTTTATGACGGTCAGAATCATCAGGTGGATTTCCATGAGCGAGAAGTCGCCGTCAAGGAGGTCTGGCATCATGTTTCCAGGCTGCGTGATCAACTCCTGCTTGAGGGATTGAAGGTCCCCCGGATTGTCGCGGGCGCGACCGGTTCTTTTCCGATCTTCGCCAGTATTGATGATCCCGCGATTGAAGTCTGTCCCGGAACCTGTGTCTTTCACGACGTCGGGTACGGCGAACTCTTTCCCGATCTGAAATTCAAACCGGCGGCGATGGTTCTGACACGTGTGATCAGTCGGCCTGGTCCCGACCGGGTTACGTTTGACCTGGGTTATAAAGCGATTGCTTCGGACCCTGCGATGGAAGGCCGCTGTCGGTTCCCCGATCTGCCCGATGCCAAACCGGTACTGCAGAATGAAGAGCACCTGGTTGTGTTGAGTGAGCGGGCAGGGGAGTTTCAGCCGGGCGACGAGCTGCTGGCCATTCCCCGCCATGTCTGTCCGACCTCGGCTCTGCACAAATCGGTAACGGTTGTCAGCGGCGGTAAAGTGATCGGTCAGTGGAATGTGGCTGCCCGGGATCGCTTCATCACCGTCTGAGTTGCACTGAGCTCATACTTCCATGCAAACGAATCTAAACCCCTGGAGGCGATCCCGAACTGCCTCTGACTGTCAACGAGTCGAATCATGTCTGAACTGCGCCAACAAACGGGAATTCCGGAACTGGATGAAATGCTGTCGGGGGGATTACTGCCTGGAAAGCTGACAGTGGTTCTGGGGGCGACCGGCATTGGAAAAACGCAACTGGGACTGCAGTATGCCCAGGCAGGACTCGCCCAGGAAGGGGAGACCGGGATTCTGTTCGATATGGCGACCCGCGGCGATTCACAGAGTCATGAGGATTATGCAGAGCGTCTGTTTCAATGGAAACTGCGGGAACAACTCGTCGATGAGGTTTTTGACCTGGAACAGATCTGGGAGCGGGAACAGGCACGCAAGGATTATCAGCATCTCTTCCGCCAGAGTGGCCGCCGGGTGACCCGCCGGGATATGGAACTGGACGAGTGGAAGGAATGGAAGCTGGAATTTGTCAAAAAGCTGGATGCAGCAATCGCGTATTTCTATGCCAATTTTGTGCATGGTGTCCGGCGTACAGTGATTGACGGGATCGAACCGACCGAACGTCCCAGTGATTCCTTTCAGTTCCATGCCTTCGAATACGTCTACCATCAGATCCTGCGCAAAGAATACGACTGGGTGGCTCGCGATCTGTTTCGGGCACAGTTTCGCAGTCAGCAGGAGCAGATTGAAGCACATCGTTACGATTGCCAGCAGATCGGCTGTCTGTTGCTGTTAACCACGCATGAGGTAATGCTGGACGATCTGATTCAGCGTCCCATCGAAAGTGGTGACGTCCTGTCCAATGCCAATACGATCATCCTGATGGGTAAGATCCGGGAAGGCAACCGGATGAGCCGGGCATTACACATCGCGAAACATCGTGGCAGTGCCGTCGATGAATCCCTGATCCCTTATGAAATCAGGGAAACAGGCCTGGAGCTGCTGTGCTGAAGCCAGGCGGCCAGAAATTCGGATCTTGAGGAGGGATTTCTCTGGACTGCAGGTTCTGGCCATTCGCATTATAAAAGTGCTGACCGTTACGACTGGAAGAGTCCCGGCCGAGAATCCAAAAATCGGTTCGTATGCTCCAGTTTCTGCCGTTCCCTGCTGCTCTCAAAGATAGATTTTCGACGAGGTTCCCCTCAAGGGGCAGAACATATATAGAGAGCCTGAGAACAGAGAGAAGGACGGTCATGTTAGTTGATAATTGTTTAGACCCGGGCGATCTTGCAGACGCCTTTGTTCAACGTCTGGATCGATTACATTCCGCACCCAAGGTCGCACAGCAGGTGCTGCAACTGACCCGCGATCCTGAGAGCCGGATCGATGATATTGTAAACTGTATCGAACACGATCCGGGGCTGGCTGCCAAAATTCTGCAGGTAGTCAATTCAGCCAAGTACGGTGTATCACGCCGGATTACGAGCATCAAACATGCTGTATCCTATCTGGGCAAAGATGCCATTCGGATGCTGACAGTCAGCTTTTCCATGGTGGAATCACTGACCAAACGGAGTAAGGGGCGAATCTTCGCCGATTACTGGCAGCGTGCATTGACGATTGCCTCGATTTCGTCTCATCTGGCAGACCATCATAAATGTCTTAAGAAAGATGAAACCTACACAGCCGGCCTGCTGGCGGATGTGGGGATTCTCGTGTTTTCCCAGGTTGAGCGGGAACAGTACAGCCTGATCTATGAAAGCTATCCGCACGGCGAAGCGCTGGTCAAAGGCGAACGTCAGTTCTTCGGATTTGACCATGCTCTGCTGGGCGCACGCCTGATGGATTTCTGGGATCTCCCACATGAAATGGTGGTGGCGATTGAACATCACCATGATACTGGTCAGCACGGTTGTCCATTGGGAATGGCGCTCCGGACGGGTAGTCTCTTGGCTGGCTCCTTATGGAACCGGAATTCAGAGGAGTTCGCCGAAGCGGAAGATCTGCTGATCTCTTTCTTTGACTTCGAAGAACCACAAATCGAACAGATGATCGAAGAATGCCGGGCAGATATTGCTGAAAGTGCCGAGTTCTTCGGTGTGAATCTCGAAGGCTGAACGCATTGTATACAGTGTGCCTTCAGTTCTGAATCGATATTGAAATAATAAAGCCCCGCACGCTGGAAAGCGTGCGGGGCTTTTTATATCGCTGATCATATCAGGATTGATAGAAGACTATTTACGTCTGCCTTTGGGATTGTTCTCTGCCTGGTATGTTTCCTGGATCACCTGCAGCAACTCTGTCTGCGTATAGATCATGTCTGTCGGCTGGTTGAAGCCTTTGCCGGTTTTGGTCTGGGATAGGTATTTTCCCAGGTTCTTACCCCCTTTGGTGGTGGTCATGTATTCAATCATCGTGTAACCGCCGGGGGAGTCGATGAACTCTTTGATTCGTCGTTTACCATACGGCATCTTGAGCAGATGATCGAGGCGATCGTAGCCGCCCGGCATCTTCGCGATTTTACGCATGAATTTGACGCCTTTGGGAGTACTCAGCTGTGAAGCAAGAAAATCGCCGTTGGTATGCATCCGACTCAGAATCGCTTTTTCTGCTCTGACCTTCCAGCCAGCCTGCTGCAGTTCCCGAAACAGAGGTTTGACGTCATTGCTGGTCAGCAGATCACCGGATTCATAGCCTTTGCGATTTGTGAAATACTCCCGGGCTATGCTCATGACTTCTGAGAGCTCAGGAAGTTTTTGGGGAGGCATGGCGTCGTCAGGAATCACTTCGGGCAGTGCCGTGCCCTTTGGGGGGTCTGCAGCCTGGAGTGTGGGTGGAATGCACAGGCCTGCTAAAATAAGTGCGGTCAGGTAAGACCTTGGAACGAGTGGCATGGGACTTTCCCCCTGGACAGGTGACTTAATAGTAGGATTGAGCTTCGGATTGCGTTACCAGCATATATCGACCATTGGCCTGAATGGCTCGCAGTCAGGTTTGTGTTTCGATCTACTGCAAGTTTACCACACTGCTGCAAAATGCTTCACTTTTGTGCCAAATTAGTGAAGCATTTTGCGTGAATCTCAGTTCGTGTTAAACAGGATAGAATAGGGCGTGTGTGACGTGGCGACGCATCACACAGTAAACTTTAAGGGTTATGATAAATTTTTTAAAAATTTGGATTATTCCGCAAACTGGAACCCTGTTTGCTGCGTATAATCCCCAGAGATGGATGTAACTCTTTCACTCTACTGAGTAGGGCTTGGTTAGATTTATCAAAGGAATGAACTCAAGAAAGGAGTCCACTGATGTTAGTGCTCACGAGACGCAAGGATGAAGAGATTTTGATTAATGACAATATCTCGATCAAAGTGCTGTCAGTAAAGGGGAATCGAGTACGTCTGGGGGTGGAAGCACCTGACGACGTTCAGGTGAATCGCGCTGAAATTCGCAAGCTGGTCACCCAGTTTGAAGTCGAATGTGAGCCCCTGCAGAGCTGTGGTTTTTGATTGATCGCACTGATCGCTGATTGATCAGACACTGGTTGCTGAATAGCCACAGTGGTTGTTAATTGATCTGGCAGTGAATTTGGGACCTTCCAGGTCAGTTTGCGACGGACCGATGCTATTATTTTTCTCTCGTGGGAACAGCTTATTGCAGTTGTTTTCCATGTTCTCTATTTGCCTTGGTTTGTCAGCAACCAACTGATCATCATTACTGATCCGGCTCTGATAGCCAGACATTTAATACGACATGCCCACACATCTCTAAGCAGCAATTGCTTGCAGATGTGAAAATAGGAAAAATAAACTCTTTTTTCCGATTATATTAAAGATACCTGTTAGCGAGTTCCGATAGATAGACGGGGGGAAGTGTCTATCGAAACTCGTTGACATCGCCATTATCTGTTTGATTCAGATGGTGGCGGTTCATAACAGGTATCTAAATGATTTATGGCATGTACCTCTCAGCACAAGGCGCTGATGCAAATTCAGTGCGAATGGATGTGCTGGCTAACAATATGGCGAATGCGAACACGACTTCATTCAAGCGTGATATACCCATTTTTCGCATGAACCCGCCTGCCGACGAGAAACAGGCTCCCCTGGCGCCTCTTCCCGGAGATCTGCAAAACCACAGCGGTGGTATCACTCTGGAAGGGATGACGACCAATTTCGAAAACGGGGCCATGATCTCGACCGAAAGCGATTTTGACCTGGCCTTAAAAGGGCAGGGTTTCTTTCAGGTTGGCAATTCTCAAAACTCCTATCTGACTCGCAACGGGTCCCTTTCTCTGGACAGTAAGCGCCGCGTTGTGACTGCCGATCAGGGGTTGCCTCTGCTGAATACCAACGGTCAGGAAATTACACTGCCCGTCGATGCCGTTCGCATGGAAATTTCTCCCGATGGTCTGGTGACTCCCTTTGACGCTCAAGGCCAGGCGCTGGGAACCCGGGGACAGATTGCGATCGTGATGCCATCGTCGCTCAACGAACTCGTCAAAATGGGGAATAGCCTCTACACCACTGAAGGCCGTGTTTCCGAGGCCAAAGGGCCGGTCACGATCGAACAGGGTTTTCTGGAAGCGTCCGGCACCAACTCCATTGAGGAGATGATGGAACTGGTGACCTCTACCCGGATGTTCGAGTCTAATATCAACATGATTAAACTGCAGGATGACTCACTGGGCCGTCTGATACAAAGTATGCCCCGCAGATAGAAATCAAACAATCAAAGACAGTTTTAGCTCTGTAATCCGTTACAGAACTTGAGGAAGTAAGGAGACAACCGATGGCAGTCAGAGCCCTGTATTCCAGTGCGACGGGAATGGCAGCGAACAGCTTCAATCTCGATACCATTGCCAACAATCTGGCCAACGCGGGTACCACTGCTTACAAGCAGAACCGCGCGAATTTTGAAGACATCTTCTACGAGCATTTCAAGCTGCCCGGTGTGCAGGACAACCAGGGAAACATCACTCCCACTGGCACCGACCTTGGTATTGGTGTTCGCGTTCAGAGCACCGAAGGTGATTTCAGTCAGGGATCAATCGTACCTTCGAATGGAACTTATGACCTGGCCATCGTCGGAGACGGCTTCTTCCAGGTGAACGACGGCACCCAGGATCTCTACACGCGGGCAGGCAATTTTACACTCAATGCAAACGGTAACCTGGTCATGGCCTCAGCGGACAAGGGTTATCTCCTGCAGCCCAACATTTCGATTCCCCAGGATGCGATCAATGTGACGATATCCGGAGACGGTGTCGTGAGTTACCAGCAGCAGGGATCCACACAGATTCAGATCGCCGGCAACATTCAGATTGCCCGCTTCATCAATAACCAGGGTCTGCTGCGTCAGGGAGACAACCTGTATACCGAAACAACAGGCTCTGGTAACGCACAGATCGGTAACCCGGGGACAGAAGGACGTGGCCAGTTGCGTCAAGGGTTTCTGGAACAGTCGAATGTGGAACCCGTACGGGAACTGGTCGAACTGATTAAAACACAGCGCAACTTTGAGTTGAACAGTCAGGTGGTACAGGCAGCTGATCAGACACTGCAGACCGTCACGAATCTGCGTCGTTTCTAAGCTGACTCTCTGACCGACTAACCATAGAAATTTGAAAACTGTAATGAATCGTATCTGGGCCAAGTCCGTTTTAAGTCTGTTGCTGACAGCCTGCTGTCTGAGCCACACGTGTGACGTGCGGGCTGAGATTCTGCGGCTGAAGTCGACCGCGGTCGTGAATTCGTCCGTGGTACGTCTGGGCGATGTGGCTGACGTGCTGAACGCAGATGAAGCAGAGGCCGCCCGTATGCAGGCGATGATTCTGCAGCCTGCACCGGCGCAGGGGCGCACCCAGGTCATCACGATTTCACAAATCCGCAGTCGCCTGCAGGCACTGGGCGTCGACTTGAGTCAGCTTGAGTTAACAGGACGCAGCCAGATTCGTGTCAGTTCTGAAAGCCCGCGGGAAGAGCCCCAGGTTAAGAAGGTCGCGACACAGCAGGAGTTGCAGCAGACTGAAGAAAAAGTCCAGCAGGCGCTCCAGAACTGGATCAGCCGGACTGCGCCCCAGGCCAGCCATTTCAGGGTCTCGGTTCGATTGCAGCCGGCAGACGTGCCTGTGGTACGTGAAACCCGGGCCGATGGCTTTTACTTTTCACAACTGGACTTGAATCGTCAGACCGAGCAACCTGTTCTGCTGCAGTTGAAAGATGCTCAGGGAATGGTCCGGCAGGTGCGTGTTATTTGTCAGGTCCAACGAGTGCCGGAAATTCTGGCAGCCAAATATACATTAAATCGGGGTACGGTGGTTCGCGCCGACGACCTGGTCTGGATGCGACCCGAAAAAGATCAGAAAGGGATCAGCGATCCGCGGCAGGTAATTGGCCGCGAACTGACCCGCACTGTCTATCAGACGCAGCCGATGCGAACCGAAGACCTGATCGAAGTACCCCTGGTACGTGATGGTGCGATCGTAACCGTGTATGCCCGACGAGGCGGCATTTCTGTCCGCCGCGAAATGCGGGCACGCGGTGATGGTTCCATGGGAGATCAGATCACACTGATCGCTCTGGAAGGCCGCGATCGTTTGACGGCGACGGTGACCGGTTACAACCAGACCGAAGTGAACTACCGTCCGTCCAGCCAGATGCCACAGTCGACGGGAATCCAGTTCATCTCCGGTACGACCGAGTCAGCTGGTCCCTCGCGAGGCGGTCAGGTGCAGACCGTATACGAAATTCAAAGAGGGGGGAGGTCTAAATGAAGTCACTCAGAGGAAACAGTGTGCGAACCTGCCAGCGAAGAAAAAAGCTGGCAGTATTACGGGAGGCGATTTCCCTGGGATGTATCGTATTGTTTTGTTCGAGCGTCGTGCGGGCACAGGGTCCAGCTGTGCAGAACACCGCGCAGGCCAATCAGAGCACTGCAATACGATCCACCCAGGGTACTTCCGAACTGAGTAACATCGAAGCTTTACGACAGAAGGCAGACAAACCCGTCACGCCGCCGGAACGTCTGGCTGCCCGTATGAATCAGTTTGAATACTCATCCGAGGCGATGGAAGTGACCGAGTCCCTGGCGAATACATTCGGGCAAGGAGACCTGTATACACCTTCGCCCAAGCCACCATTGTTGCGTGATTATTCGCTGATCTACGTACCTGCGCCTGAGCCGATTGTTGTTAAGGTGCACGACATCATCACGATTATGGTAGATGAAAAATCAAGCGTGACCATCGATTCCCGTTTTAACCGGAACCGTACCGAAACACTGAAAGCAGAACTCAAAGAGTTCATGCGGATTGATAACGCCGGAAACCTGGCACCCGCTGCCTTGAACAGTCCCAAGATTGACACGCAGTTGCAGGGACGCCTGCAGAGTACTGGTCAGGTGGCGGACCGCGAAGGGATTCAGTACCGCATCGCCGCGACCGTGGTTGATATTCGCCCGAATGGTAATCTGATTCTGGAAGCCCGCAAAAGCATTCGCAGTAATCGGGATGTCTGGGAATACCGGCTGACGGGAGAGATTCGCAGTAAAGATGTCAATCGCGACAATACGGCATTGAGTGAAAACATTGCCAACCTGGATATCGTCAAACACCAGCGCGGGAAAGTTTACCAGAGTACGAAGCGTCCCTGGGGCGTGGTGTTGTACGACTGGTTCTTCCCGTTTTAATTTTGAGTCTTATTGTTAAACGAATACGGAAATTCATCATGTCTGCCCGGTTCTCCCAATCTGTTATCGTCTGTCTGCTGTTCCTCGGAATGCTGACCTGTTCGCAACAGGAACTGCAGGCACGTACGCGCGTGGAGAATATCTGCAGCGTGTATGGCATGCGGGAGATTAAGCTCACAGGCATGGGACTGGTGGTTGGGCTCGACGGGACGGGTGATGGTGCTAAGAATCTGCCGACGATCCGCAGCCTGGCAGCGGCACTCAAGCACTTGAACAATCCGGTGGTCGATCTCAAGGATCTGGCAGCCGCGAATAACGTGGCACTGGTCATGATCGAAGCCACGATTCCCGCCAGTGGCATTCGCAAAGGGCAGAAGCTGGACTGTTTCGTCAGTTCCATGCTGGGAGCCAAAAGTCTGCGGGGCGGTCGTCTGCTGGTCGCACCAGTGGCGACACCGGAAATCGGTAACGAAGTGTTCGCCGGTCTCTGTTCCGGAGCTGTGATCCTGGAAGATGAACTTTCTCTGGCAACCGGGAAGATTATCAACGGCCTGGTGATGGAGCGGGACTTCGAACTGTCATTTATTGATCGTCGGACCCGTTCGATTACGTTGCTTGTCGATAAGCGTCATGCCGGTTTCCACACTGCCAGTGAAGTCGCCCGTGTCATTAACGCCGAATTCAGTTTTGAAGCAGGGAACCGTCAACTGGCGATTGCCCAGGGACCGGGCCGGGTGTTTATCCGGATTCCCCGTCAATATATCGAATCACCGGTCGAGTTTATTGCTGCTGTGATGGAGGTCGGCATTGATCGTCCGCACCAGCAGGCCCGGGTGGTGGTCAATCCTAAATCACAAACCGTTGTCGTCACCGGCGAAGTCGAAATCAGTCCGGTGGTGATCTCACATAAGAATCTGACCGTAGGCATTGGTAATCCAGCCGAGGGGGGGCTGCCGGGAGGCTTTGTGCCGGTTAATGGACAGCCAGGTCAGCAGAATACGCAACGTCTGCAGGAGCTGGTCGAGGCGTTGAATCAGTTACGCGTGCCTACCGAAGATGTGATCAGCATTATCCGCGAGTTGCATCGTTCCGGAAAACTGCACGCGGAATATGACGAGCACTAAGAGTCCTGTCGTTTACTCAATCATTTTCACAAGGATCACCAGCCATGGCCCCCCTGTCTGGAATTCAAAACAACATTCAACAGAGTACCCTGCTGACACCTGTCAGCCAGGCACCGTCGGAATTACAGCAGCCCGGTCAGAGTTCTCCGGAGCTGAAGGAAGCGTTCCAGAAGTTCGTCGCGGGTACGTTCTATCAGCAGATGTTCAAAGCGCTGCGTTCTGCCCAGGGAAAGCCGGCTTATTTTCACGGTGGCCAGGCGGAAGAGATGTTTCAGTCTCAACTGGACCAGCAGATTTCTGAAGACCTGGCTTCACAGGAAGGAAATGCGTTTTCCGACACGTTGTTCTCGTCATTTTCACGCCAGTTGAATGCGCAGTCGATGAAATCGATCAATGCGGCATCCGGCGTAACACTATAAAAGAACAGTCTTTATACCTGACGAGGGGATTCTGAATAAAACAGACGCGAGAGATAGAGCGATTGTGCCGATTATAACGATAGGCGATTTTCACCGTCCGAGGGGCGGATTATGTAATCCGGGAGAAAGGGGGCTCCCATGCATGCAGCACCAACTGCGCCGGTACCGGCGCAACATCAACAGCTATTGGGGAAACTGACCGGGATCCTGAATGATCTCGAACCCATTCAAAAGAAACTGCTCGAACTCTATGAGCAGAAGTCACAGGCACTGAAACAGGTCGATCCGGAACGGATTGAACAGCTGGCCGTGATCGAAGAGCAGCTCACCAATACGCTGCAGTTCATTCTGCTGAGACGACAGCAACTGTTGCAGACCGCGGAGCAACTCGGTCTGCCCGCCGGTTCCCTGCAGGAACTGCTGCCTGGTCTGGGGCTGGGCATCGAGGTCTCCGAACCGATCGCGGAACGAATTGAAGTCGTGCAGCAGCGGTCGCAGAAGCTCAGGCATGAAAGCTGGGTCCAGTGGATTGTGGCCCAACGTTCGTTTCAGCATTACTCGCAGATCCTGGAGCTGATTGCGCACGCAGGGAAAAAGACGCCGACGTACTCGGGCGGCCAGAATGAAAATGGTTCAGGGGGGGCGATCTTTGACGCATCGGCCTGATTGCGGCTGCCCGTCACGGGCGGAGCAGGGCGATGGTTTAAGAACGCATATATCATTACGGACATACTGCCATGGGACTTAATGCAGCATTATCAATGGCCAAGCAATCGATGGAGGTATTCAGTACCGGCATCCAGGTTGCGGGTCAGAATATCGCCAATGCGGGCACTCCCGGCTACATCCGTGAGAATCTGGTTCTTAATCCGTCCGATCCCTATCGACAGGGGGCGTTGATCACCGGGACGGGAGTGGAGATTTCCGGGATTCAGCAGCAGATCGATCTGTTTCTGGAAACCCGCATCCATTCAGCAAACACCGAATACTCTTCCATCAACGAGCGCGATACGATTTTCAAACAGCTGGAGAGCGAGCTGCGCGAGCTCTCAGGCGGAGACCTGTCGACCGGTCTGAATGATTTTCTGGCCAAGTTGAACAACGCGGTGAATCAGCCTGGCTCGATTCCGGACCGGGAGTTTGTGCTCAGTGAGGCTCAGAAGTTTGCGTCCGAGATCAGTTCGCTGAGACTGCGGATCAACGATCTGCGCGAGACCCAGTCGGTCAACGTGGAAAACCTCGTGAAAGAGGCCAACGAGCTGATCGACAAGATCGTGGACCTGAACCCGAAGATTTCGAAGCTCGAAGCATCCGGACTGTTGCAGAGTGATGCGGGCGCTCTGCGAACCGAGCGGTATAACGCGCTCAATCGACTTTCCGAACTGATCCCGGTGCGGTTTCGCGAACGCGCGGATGGTGCCATCGATGTGTTTACCGGTTCCGATTATCTGGTTCTGGCCGGCTCCTCTCAAAAGCTGACGGTCCAAACCGATACCGATAAAGGGGTTGTCGTTCAGGAAGTGTTCTTATCCCGGACCAATAGTAACATTTCACGAACCGGGGGAGAGCTCAAAGGAATTATCGAAGGTCGCGATGACATCCTGGGGGGCTTTGTGGACCAGCTGGATACCTATGCTTCCAACCTGATCTTTGAGTTCAACAAGATTCATTCTTCCGGAGAAGGGACCGCAGGCTTTGAGCAATTGACCTCCGCGTCTGCGGCACTGGATCCTTCCGCCAATCTGAGTTCAGCGCTTTCGGGGCTGCCCTTCCAGGCGAATCATGGCAGTTTTCAGATTAAAGTCACGAATAAGACGACGGGGATTACCAATACCACAACGATCAATGTCGACCTCGACGGAATCGGGGCGGACACCACGTTAAACAGTCTGGCCAGTGCGCTGAACGGCGTGGCGAATCTGAATTCGAGTGTGTCGACCGATGGTCGGCTGAACCTCAGTGCCGACTCCGATTATGAGTTCCGCTTCTCGAATGATACCAGTGGGGCCCTGGCGGCCATCGGCATCAATACGCTGTTCACGGGGGCCGATTCCAGTGATATCGGAATCAACTCCGTCGTGCGAGATAACCAGCAGTTTCTGGCACTGGGGCAGGGGGGCGGCCCTTCAGATGGCAGCAACGCTGTGGCGCTGGCTGCCTTTTCGCAGCAGCCCATCGAGTCACTTGGGGGCATCACCCTCGACGAGTATTACGATAAAGTGGTATCGAGCATCGCCCAGTCATCCGCTTCTGAGGGTGCGCTGGCGGAAGGCGCTCAGACATTCCGGGATTCACTCAAGAATCAGCGCGAACAGTTCTCCGGAGTGAGTATCGATGAAGAGACCATCAACGTCATGAAGTTCCAGCGTGCGTTTCAGTCTGCCGCCCGACTGGTCAGCACCATCGATGAACTCTTTACCATTCTATTACAAATTTAAACAGACAATATACCCGTGGCGGATTGTCAGAATTGCGTCTCGGAAATGAATGACGGATGCCGTGAATTATGAATATCGGTCCTTTATTACCAGGTCGACTGCCTTCGACGATGCTCTCTGAGCGGTTGAAGACATCGTTGAACAGCAACGCCCGGGAACTGTCGAATCTCCAGCAGCAGGTGGCCACCGGACAGAAGTTTTCCCTGCTCAGTGAATCTCCTGCAGCGGCGCTGCGGACAGTCATTCTGCAGTCCACACTGGAACGTCAGCTACAGTACCAGACCAACATCAGCACCAACCAGAGTCTGCTCGCCATGAGTGAGACGGCGATGAACAGTGTGGGCGATGCGCTCAATACCGCCAAGACGCTGGCACTATCGGGAGTCGGATCGACAGTCTCCGACGCCGAACGCGTGGCACTTGCCGATCAGGTGGCAGCGCTGCGGACACAGGTCATCAACGCGGGCAATACCACGTTTCGCGGTCAATATCTTTTTTCCGGGAGCCTGACCAACGTCGCCCCCTTCCAGGAACTGGCCGACGGGCAGGTGGTCTATCATGGGGACGGTCACCAGGTTCAGTCCTACATCGATACACAGACTCTGCTCTCCAATAACTTCGATGGTATTTCGGCTTTTGCCGCCAGTAGTCCGGAAATCGGGAGCGAAATCGATCCCGCCTTAACGTTACAGACCCGCATCGCCGACCTGCATAGTGGGCGGGGGGCCAAACTGGGGTCGATCTCAGTGACGCTGGATAACGGGACTCCCGAAACTCAGACGATTGATCTTTCCAGGGTAGAGACCATCCAGGATCTCAAAACCGTGCTGGAGAATGCGTTTTCCGGTAGTCCGGTCACGCTGACGGTCGACATCGATCCTTCGAGTCAGAACGGACTGCGGTTAACTCCCTCTGCGGGAACCGTGGCGGTTTCCAATGTTTCCGGTTCGAGTCTGGCGACGCAATTGGGGATTGCCAGTACCGCGGTGGCACAAATCAACGGAGGCGACCTCGATCCGGGGATCACCCTGCAGACCACGCTGGCTTCTCTGAATGGGGGGGGCGGAATCGGCTCGACTGTCGGAACCGGACTTGTCATCAATCATGGAGGCGAGACCCACACTGTCGACCTGTCGACGGCGACCACCATTGAAGATGTCTTCAACCTGATTCGTACGGCTGATCCTAATCTTAATCTGGGAATCAATGAGGCCCAGAATGGACTGGCGATTTCAAGTCGCATCAGTGGTGCGGACTTCTCAATTGGTGAGAACAACGGCGGATCCAATGCCGCAGGACTGGGGATTGCCACCTTTTCTGCCAGTACGCCCCTTTCGGAACTGAATTACGGGCGGGGCGTCGATGTTAATTCTTCGAATAAGCTGCAGATCAACCGGCGCGATGGAAGTACCATCAATATTGATCTGAGCGGTGCGACGACCGTGCAGGACGTGCTGGATAAGATCAATGACTTTGAGACGTTCGACGGTACCACGCCGCTGGCGGATCTGAATCTGGGGCAGGGCGTTCCAGTCGGGGCGACCACCCTGGATATTACCCGGCGAGACAGTTCCGTGGCGAATGTGAGTCTGGCCGGCGATGCGACCGTGCAGGATGTGCTGGACTCGATCAACGCCGTGGATCCAGGAAATCTGGTTGCGAGTATCGACCCGAATACGAATGCGATTCGCATTTCCGATAATTCGGGGACCGGGCCGTTGAGTATCGCCAGCAATGCGGTTTCCGATGCACTGGGGCTGGCGGTCAGTGAGACCGGGACCGATAACAGTGTGCCTCTGCAGGGAAACTTTATTCCCATCAAGCTGCAGGCCACACTGAATAGCACGGGGAACGGCATTACCATCTATGATGCCTCAGGCACCGGACCGTTGGAGATTCCGCCGATTGAACTCGCCTATGCATTGGGGATCGATGGTACCGAATCCGGCAGTGACCCGCTGGTGGGGTTGCAGGGGAAAGAACCCAATCCGAAAGAAGCGACGGGAGTGCTAAATCTGCTGTCCCGCCTGGAAACGGCATTGCGGAACAATGACAATCAGGGAATTGAGCGGATCGGGGTGAAACTGGATGCCGAAATCAATCGCGTGAATGGCGTGCGATCGGAGATCGGGAACCGGTTGAGTATTCTCGAGGACGCCAGTGGTCGACTGCAGGATCAGGAAGTGCAGATCAGGGAAGCCATTTCCCGGGATTTTGATACCGACCTGACGGAAGTGATTGTTGAGATCACCCAGCGCCAGACGGCCTTTCAGGCAAATCTCCAGGTAACCTCGCAGGCCTTGCAGCTGACGCTGCTCTCCTTCCTTTAATCAGGACTGACAGGACGCATTTTCGCCACCTGATGCCAGCCCGTACCGGTTTTCTCTCCTTTTTTGCCTTCTGGCCCGGATTTTCCTCCTCGCTGAAGTTGAAGATCGCCTGCAAAAAGGTTACTGTTACCCGCTCCCTTGAGGTTGGTATGCGCTCTCTTTACCGGCGTAAACCGGCCTGCTACAGACTTTTTGAAGTCAATCTGAAGACGCCCGGATGTTGGGCGTTTTGATATAAGTCTATAATATAGTATCGTTTACGTTTGAGGAATAACCGGTGTCTACTACAAAATCTTTTATGGCGAATGCAAAGACTGTCGACCCTCAGTGGCTCGTTGTTGATGCAGATAACATGATTGTGGGACGGCTGGCTACCAAAATTGCTACCGTACTGATGGGCAAACACAAGCCAACTTATACTGCCCACGTTGATACCGGTGACTATGTCGTCGTCGTAAACTGTGATAAGGTCAAGTTTACTGGCAAAGAGCTGGCCCACGATTCGCATCCCTACTTCTCCCGCAAAATGCAGGAAAAGAGCTACGCGAAGTACAGTGGTTATCCCAGCGGTCTGAAAAACGTGACTGCAGAGCAGAAACTGGAACGCGGACAAGCAACACAGGTTCTGTCAGAAGCCGTTCGTCGCATGCTGCCTAAAAACAAGCTGGGGCGTCAGATGCTGAAAAAGCTGAAGCTGTATTCCGGCCCGACTCACGATCATCAGGCCCAGCAGCCCCAGGAATGGCCTGAGTACCTGCTCCCGTAAGACACTGAGAGTAAAGACTCGATCTTCCCTTTATCCCTTTTCAGTAAAACAAGATAAGAGTAGTTGACCGTTATGGAAAATGAGACTCCAGAATCAGAAGTAACAGAAGAAACCACAGAACAGCAGACCCCGGTTGAAGCAGAAACAGCGACATCAGAGGATGCGACTGCCGAATCGATGACAGTCTCGTCTGGTGTTCCTGAGTTGACTCTGGGATCAGGTCTGGCCACTGAAACGGAAGAGGAAGATGTCGTCAAACCAGAGCCCGTCATCCGTGGCAAACTGGACAAGCATGGTGTCGCCATGGGAACCGGTCGTCGTAAGACCGCTGTGGCCCGCGTTCGCATCAAAGCCGGTTCCGGTAACCTGACCATCAACGGAGTTGGTTTGAATGACCACCTCAAGGTCGAACGTGACCGCCAGATGGTGGAAGCCCCCCTCAAAGCGACCGACACCTACGGTAAGGTTGATGTCTGGGTTCGCGTCAGCGGTGGTGGAACGACTGGCCAGACTGGTGCGATCGTTCTGGGTATCGCCCGTGCTCTGGAAGCTTACAACAACCAGCTCCACGAAGCTCTGAGTGCAGGACGCTTCCTGACTCGTGACAGCCGTATGGTTGAACGTAAGAAATTCGGATTCAAGAAAGCCCGCAAAAGCTTCCAGTTCTCAAAACGCTAAGCGACCTGCGAGCAACCAGGCAACGTTCCACTTACTTGCCTGTTAGAAGTCATCAACACCCTGACTGGCGTTCTCCGGTTAGGGTGTTTTTTTACAGAAAATGGACCGGCCGGAAGGCAGGCAGGCAGGCGCTCTCATCCTGTCGCGGATCATCATCGTAGCCGGTGCGGGCGTCTGACCAACATCACAATCAAAAGGAGCGTTCAGCATGTATGGGCGGTTATTGCTACCTGAGCTCCGGGTGATGCTGGATGAAAATGATAACGCAGGCATCAGGGAATTCTGTGAAGCCCTCTATCCGGCTGTGACTGCCGAAATTCTGGCTGAGCTGGACAGCCGGGAGGTCTGGCGGGTCATCTCCTGTTGCGATCCTCAGAAGCAGGCTGAGATCTTCCAGTTCCTGTCTCTGCCTCAGCAGATTGAAATCGTGGCGGTCATTGATCGGGGACCACTGTCCAAGCTGATTGAAGAGATGGCGCCGGACGACCGTGTCGACCTGCTCTCGCGGATGGACGAGGAACACGTCGAAGAGCTGCTGCCACTGATTGCCCAGGCCGAACGCAGCGATATTCGCAAGCTGCTCTCCTATCCGGAAGACAGTGCCGGCGCGATCATGACGACCGAATATGCGTATTTACCTGCGAATATCACCGTGGCACAGGCCCTGGAGAAACTGAGGCAGCAGGCACCCGACAGTGAAATTATCTCCTACATTTACGTGGTCGATGAAGGCCGCAGACTGCAGGGGATTGTCTCGCTGCGAGAGCTGATCTTTGCTCGCCCGACGCGGCCCCTCTCGGAATTAATCAACCGGGATGTGATTTCGGTCCGCGTTGATGATGACCAGGAATTTGTGGCACAACAGATGGCGAAATTCGACTTCGTGGCGATTCCCGTGGTCGATAACCAGAACCAACTGGTCGGGATTGTGACGCACGACGACGCGATCGATATTATGCAGGAAGAGGCGACCGAGGATGCCTACCGTCTGGCTGCGGTCGAGCCACTTGAAGACAGTTATCTGTCAACGTCTCTGGTCACAGTCATTCGCAAGCGGATCGGCTGGCTGATCTTCCTGCTGGTCCCCTCGTTCCTGGCTGCCAGGGTACTGGAACATTACGAGGCGGTGTCCGACAAGTTCGAATGGCTGGTGTTGTTTATTCCCCTGATCCTGGCCAGTGGTGGAAATGCGGGATCGCAGTCTGCCACTCTGATCATTCGGGCGATGGCACTGGAAACGAATATCCAGCGCGAAGAATTAAATGCGCTGTTAATGAAAGAGTTTAAGCTGGGCCTGCTACTGGGAAGCATGCTGTCGCTGATCAGCTTCGGTATCTCGTGGGCTTTTACCGGTGCGCTGATGCAGGCGACAGTCGTTGGTCTGGCAGTCTTCCTGGTGGTGCTGATGGGAATCTCAGCTGGGGGAATGCTGCCCATGGGCTTTCGCAAACTGGGTATGGATCCGGCGCTGATGTCGAATCCGTTTATTACCGCCCTGGTGGATATTCTGGGGCTGATTATCTATTTCCAGGTCGCGATGTACATCGTCAGTTGAGTGGCTGCGGTCTGCGGTTTGCAGCTCAGGATTCGGGGTCGATTTCGACTTCTTTCAGCTGAATGCCCATCATCTTCATCAATTCCAGGGCATTGCTGTGCTCGACGACACCGGGACGCATGCGGTAGTCGAACGTCATTTTGCCGTCCACCAGCTGATCCTCAAAATGCACGTTGCGGGCCTTATCGCCGAACAGGTCCGTGATTTCGGTTAAGGCCAGGTCGTGAGTTGTCACAATGCCGATTCCGCCCCGTTCGATGAGCGTTTCAATCACGCTCTGAGCGCCGATCCGGCGGTCATGCGAGTTGGTTCCCTGCAGGATTTCGTCGAGCAGGAACAGCACGGGTTCGGGAGCGTCCGCCAGGTGCACTACGGCTGACAGACGGGCGACCGACTGGTAAAACAGGGAAGCCCCCTGCTGCAGCGAGTCCTGCACCCGCATCGCGGTTCCCGCCTGCATGGGTGAGACGCGAAGTGAGACGGCCCGCACCGGCGCTCCAGCCAGGGCGAGCACAAAGTTCGTGCCCACGGTTCGCATCAGCGTACTTTTGCCGGACATGTTCGAACCGCTGATCATCAGCAGGCGGTCCTGTGAATTCAGTGTGACATCGTTGCGAACGACCTGATGTTCGGGAATCAGGGGGTGTCCCAGGCTGGTTCCTTCGAAACAGGGACCATCTGTCGGTTCCACGATTTCGGGGAACCGATCTGTGGGGTGTTCATAGGCGTGGCCAGCCAGGGAGCAGAGGGCCTCAAATTCGCCGACCGCGGCCAGCCATTCGGGGCAGTGTGGTCCCACGCGTTTGAGCCAGCGTTCGATGGCGCTCAGGTAGTGAAACGGGATTCCCAGCAGAATCGTCAACGGGGCGGAGAACTGATTGCGGAAGCAGTTGTTCAAGCCTTGAATGTATCGTCTGAGCTGGGCGATGCTCTTTGAAGGAGGGACGCCGTCGGTCTGCAGGGCAGCGATAATTGCCTGGAGGTGCGGCGAGTTAAATTCGCGCTGTTCAATCAAAGACAGAACATCGGAGAGCACCGGCAGTCCGTCGCGGACTTCATCGGTCTGGCTCAGCAGTTCGCGGATCTGCGGACCCACAAAGAAGAGCAGGCAGACCTGAATGATGATGGCGACCACGATCGGGGCGATTCCGGTCCAGGAGAACAGCCAACTGATGACTGACAGGGCGGCGAAGATCCCCGTGATCATCGAGGCCCACTGCAGGGGAGCGGGAATGGAGATCAGGGGTTGCCCGACCCAGTCGGCCAGGTGAGTCTGTTCGATTTCACTATGGGTTTCCGCTTCGAGCAGTTCTAACGTCTCGCGAAAATCGAGTTCGTTGCGGAGCTCTTCGACGGATTGCTGACGCGCGCGGATGACACTGGTCTCAGCCGGGCCAAGCAGCCAGCGGGCCAGCGTCTCTTCTCCCAGCTTCGTACGGGCGGCACAGATCAGCTGGAACAGAGAGCCTCGCCCTAACAGGTCCAGGTCGCCGGCGTACATGTGTTGCGGGTCGTAATATTCCTCTCCCGTGGGCCGGACGTCAATCCACTTGTCGTCCAGGCGATCCAGGGCGGTTCGATAGTAGGCTTCCGCGAGCCGGGCCCGTTTGAGGCGGCGGATACAGCGGGCGTGCAGAACCACCAGTACAATGAAGGCGACCACGGGCACAAACAGCCACTGCGCGCTCAGGATTTCGCCCAGCGTTGAGGCCAGCAGGATTCCTACTGCTGCCAGAAAGACAAAGCCCCGCCACGTCGAATAGCGGTCGCTTTCCTTCACAAATGCCTGTACGTCCGCCGCACGACTGGCGAGCCGTTGTTCGTATTCGGTCCGGGGATTCTGCTGATTCTGGGGGGCTTGCATCGAGTTCGTAATCTTCTGAGAACGCTCTTCTGGTAAAGCTCACTTCTAACGGATTGACGGGTTCTTTGCCAGCGTAAACAACGGTGAATTCTGATTTGCAATGAGTCTTCGTACAGGGTAAAACAACCATGCATCTCAGTTATTTTTCAGGAGAAACCGGGCATGGATCAAGTACCTGTTATCGACACGCATCAGCATCTCTGGGATCTGGATCTATTCGAGTTGTCCTGGCTGCAACTGCCTGGAATGGATGTCCTGCGCCGCAGCTTTCGGATGTCCGACTACCGGGAGGCGACACGAAATTGCCCGGTCTCCAAAACAGTTTACATGGAAGTAAATGTTCACCCGGATCTGCATCCGAAAGAAGCCCACTACGTACTCGAGTTGTGCGCTCAGTCTGATAATCCAATGTCAGGAGCCGTCATCGGAGGGCAGCCGGGCGAAGCCGGTTTTGAATCGTATCTGGAAGAGTTCCTTGGGAATCCGTTCCTGAAGGGCGTGCGGAGCATTTTACACGATCCGGATCGGCCTCGGGGCATGTGCCTGACGCCTCAATTCAAACAGAATATCCAGCTGCTTGGTCAGCATGATCTGAGTTTCGATTTGTGTATGCGACCGGCGGAGTATCTGGATGCGGTGGAACTGGTTGATGCCTGCCCGGAGACGCGGTTCATTGTCGATCATTGCGGCAACATGAGTGTGCAGCCCGATCAGCAGGAGGCCCGTGCGGAATGGGAATCGGGGCTGAGGCAACTGGCTGAGCGGGAGCAGGTGATGTGTAAGATTTCGGGAATCGTGGCGACCGCGACTCCCGAAACATGGAAACCGGCAGACCTCAAACAGAACATCGACTTCTGCCTGGACACGTTTGGCGATGACCGTGTCTTCTTCGGAGGGGACTGGCCCGTCTGTACGCTGACGGCGACGTTTGAAACATGGTACGAGGCACTGCAGTGGATTGTGCAGGATCGCTCCGAGGCTTTTCAGCGAAAGCTGTTCCACGACAATGCGGAAGCGTTCTATCGACTTTAAGCATGAGGTCGTTTCAATCTAACAGCTGATTCTCATTCAGGGAGGCAGGAATATGAGGCACTTACTTTTTGCGGTTCTGATCTTGATGGTGCTGCCACAGGTGGCTTACTCGGAAGGACCGGATGCCGCTGCAGGAGACGCGCTGCTGAAGCTGAATGGGGACTTCATCAAAGCACATGCGGCCGCGAGAAAACTGGATCTTGCGTCTGGGGGACCGATCATTCTGCTGAAAGATGGTCAGCTCGTGTTGATCCGTGGCGGGAAGGAAACGACTTCGGAAATTCTGTTTCCCCGGTACGACACGGTGAAAGTCTTTGCGCATATGCCGGTCGCGATCTACCTCATGCTGGGGCCGGCTGGTGCAGGAGAACTGGATACGGAACGCCTGCAGCAACTGGCCGAGTATCATGGTCAGATTGACCGGGTCGAGAAGCAACTGGATCACATTGGCCTGGAGGGAGAACAGTTGAAGCGGCAGAAACAGTTGCTGGCCGGTTCAAAACAGTTCTTGGAACAGGTAATTCAACAGCAACGCTTTAGTACTGAAGAGCTTTATACGTTCACACGCAGTATGCTGCCGATGATTCAGGCGAATATTGCGGAGGCGGCCGCCAGTCAGCTTGATGCCATGCATCAGCAGGTCATGGCGTGGAAAAAAGAGATGACGTCTGAAGAATGGCAGAAACTCCGGGTGTCGGTGAAGGGGGCTGTGCTGGCCCGCGAGGGTAATCTGGCGATGCAGTATTTCGAACGCCTGCTGAATCTTGAGGGACCCGGCATGCGGCTGATTTACATGGAACGCTATGTGCCTCCCACGCCGATGCAGACCCTGCTGGCGACCCGCTCCGTGGATCGCGGAATCAGCATCGCTTTTTTCGACAATCCCGACCGCATGTTCCGCGACGTCCTGGCAGACGCCGCGGCGGCACACATTAAGCAGATGAACTTCGATTAAAGTTTCGTGCGAGTGTTAGTGCCTTCGGTGGGGAAAGCAGAAAAATGCCTACTCCTGTTCGAAGTCTTCCTCCAGTTCGTCGCGCATATCCAGGCTGGGGCCGATGTCTTCCTTGAGATCCTTGGAACGGTAGTAGATCTTGATGGGGATCTCATTGAAGGGGAGTTCTTCCCGCAGCACGCCGCTGAGGTAGCGTTTCCAGGACTCGCTGAACAGTTTCGAATCGTTGCACTTCAGAACGATGGTCGGCGGTTCGGTGGCGACCTGGGTGGCGTAGAAGATTTTCGGACGCCGGTTCTTGGAGTAGGGGGGCTGATTATTTTGAATCGCCGCCCGCACGACCTTGTTGAGCCGTCCGGTGGAAACCCGCTTGCGGGACTGCTTGTAGATCGTCTGTGCCAGGTTGACGACCTGCTTGATGTTTTTCGAATCGCGGGCGGTCACCAGGGCGACCGGGGCGTGTCGCATGGTGCGGAACTGGCTGGTCAGGTATTCGTCCCACTTCTCCGATGTCATTTTGCTTTCGCGGGCCAGGTCCCATTTATTCACGACGAAAATACAGGGCTTGTGGTTCTCTTCAATTTCCGCGACCAGCTGTTTGTCGACCTTGGAGATGGTCTGCTGGGAATCGAAGAACATCAGTACCACATTGGCGCGGCGGATACTGCGTTTGGCCCGGGTCAGGCCGTAGAATTCGATATCATTCGCCAGACTCTTGCGTTTCCGCACACCCGGCGTGTCGATAGCCAGGAATGATTTGTCGTCGAACTCAAACCGGATGTCGACACTGTCCCGCGTGGTACCGGCGACTTCGCTGACGATCATGCGTTCTGACTCGGCCAGGGCGTTGATGAAGGTACTTTTCCCGACATTCCGCCGACCGACGATGGCGATTTTGAGTTCGGGTGGATTGGAGAGATGTTCGCCTTCCGATTCTTCAAACTCTTCAGCCGGGGGGAGGTTATCCAGAATTGTGTTGATCAGTTCATTCCGGTTGCGGTTCCCTTTGACGCTGGTGAGCACGACGGGCGCTTTGGTCAGGCCAAAAAACTGGGCCGCTTCGTCATCGGTGCGGGTGGAATCGCATTTGTTGACGCAGAGGATCTTGGGCTTTTCGATTGAACGGAGCCGCTGGGCGACTTCTTCATCCAGGTGGGCCAGGCCCATGGAACCATCCACGACAAACAGGATCAGGTCTGCTTCGTCGATGCCGACCTGGATCTGGCGTTCAATGTCTTCCGACAGATCGTCGCTGTCGGTAATGCCGATGCCCCCCGTATCGACGAGTTCGAAGTAGCGTTCTTTTTCATGTACGAGGTACGTGACGCGATCGCGGGTTACGCCGGCGGTCGGATCGACAATCGCGATCCGGTGTCCGGCGATCCAGTTAAAGATTGAGCTTTTGCCTACATTCGGGCGGCCGACGATGGCAATTTTGGGTATGGCCATGATGAATCTATATTATCCAAAGGAATCGTTTTCAGTTTGAATTCGACGGGAGCCGGTTCACTCGCTTGATTTCCCGCTGTCGGGGCTGTATCCCTGAAAGCTGGCAGGGGGAAACGGTGAAGCGCCTGTCAAATCGGAGCTGATTGCTGCTGACATTCAAGCCGGTGAGGGGACCGGGCGGTCACAAACAGAGCTCGGCGAACCACAGCCTGCGGTTCGCATATTATAGCGGCTGAGTCATATTTCTACAGGTTATCCAGTTGACCGGCGATTGTTAATCAACTGGAGCCCTGCGTTTGGGAACTTCCGGCTAAATGACGGTATTTGAGCACGAATTAGCAGCCTGGGGACCGGATTCGGCCTATTTTGAGGGGACGGATGCTCCTGTTTCCCTGTCGGAGGCACAGGCCTACTGTCGGCGGGTCGCGCTGGGGCATTACGAGAATTTCCCCGTCGTCTCCTGGGTGCTGCCGCGCGAGTTACGTACGCACTTCTTCAACGTGTATGCCTTCTGCCGCTGGGCCGATGATCTGGGGGATGAAATCGAAGGGGCAGAGCGATCGCTGGCACTGCTCAGCTGGTGGCGGTCGCAGCTTGAGGCCTGTTACGCCGGACTGCTTCAGGCAGGACAACAGCATGGCTCAGAGACGGTCAAACTGCACCCGGTCTTCATTGCGTTGACGCCGACGATTGTTGAGTTCGATCTGCCGCAGCAGGCCTTTGATGATCTGATTCAGGCGTTCGAACAGGATCAGCGGGTACAGGAATACGAGACCTTCGCACAACTGCTGGAGTACTGCCAGCGAAGTGCCAATCCGGTGGGACGACTGGTCCTGCATCTGTGCCGATCGGTGACCGAGGAGAACCTGGCGTGGTCCGATTCGATCTGCACTGGCCTGCAACTCGCGAATTTCTGGCAGGATGTGGCCCGGGATTATGAGATCGGCCGCATCTATCTGCCCGCGGAGGATCGACGTCAGTTCGGTTATACCCGGGAGCAGTTAGAGAACCGTGAATTTAACTCTGCCTTTCAGTGTCTGCTGGCGTTTGAGGTCGAACGGGCGCGTAAATATCTGCGGGACGGATTACCTTTGGTGCCCCGCCTGCCGGGCCGTCTGCAGGTGGATATCGATCTGTTCGCGCGGGGAGGCTTGAGGATCCTGGATCATGTGGAAGGCGTGCAGTTCAACGTCTGGAAAACACGACCGGTGGTCTCCAAGGGGGAGTTCTTCGGCCTGTTGATGCAGAGTCTCGCCCGGCGGTGGGGGTTGTTGGGACGTTAGGTTCCTGGTTCAGCCGTTGCGTTCCTGCAAATTCAGTGGGGATTAAGTTCTGATGAAGAATGGTGAGTTCGCCCCGTTTGCCCTCTTTTAAGCTGGTCTCATTTTGCAAGATGCAAGGGGATCGGTGAGTTTGACGATGGGCGGATTCGGAAAAGATTCTTTTGATTTTTTTCGTGAGTTCGGGGTTGGATTTGAATGAAATTTGTGTGTAATTTCTACAAATACAGGCTTTTGATGAGTCTGGTTAATGATTCTTGACATCTTTGGACGATGTCCAACATTTAGTATTGACTACTGAAATATACACACTATATTGGGTGTTATGAGTGAGTGACACAGACGAAACAGTACACAGCTGTTCCGTTCTGGGTCAAAAAGAAGTTGGTTTTCACAAGCCTTGGGATGGTAAATCTCCGGATCGTTGCGGGCCGCGTTTTTGTCGCTTTTCAGAGTGCGCAACGTGTCTGCTGATGACTCGAAAAACCTGTCTGACAGAGACTTGCTGGAGCCTCGACTCTCACATGCGGTTATTGTTCAGAAATTGAATTTCAGATCAGTGAGGGTTCTGTAAGAGCAAACGGAGTTGCCAGTTCATGCAATGCGTAAATGCTGCCTGCCTGCTCCATTCTCTTTACGTTTCCTGTCTTGTCTGTTGTGCCTTTTCTGGCATTCGGAAGCGAGAGCACTTCATGTAGTGTCACTGGGGGTGTCACTGCAGATCATCTCACCACACATCTTTTGGATACACCTAAGCTGCTGTCGGCATGGACACAGCCGGATTTTTAGCATTCCATTTTAAGGAGGCAATCGAATGATTCGAGCGCAAACAGAATGGATCGTCAGGAAGCGCGGGGGCCGCAAAGCTCCGTTTGATGCTTCGTTGATCGGTCGAGCAATCTCCAACGCTTTTCGTGCAGAACTGAATCTCGCGGAAAATCAGCCACTCGATGATGAAATCCGGATGGAAATTCCGGAGATGGTCGAGACAGTGGCCAACGAAATTTCTTCAGCAGCCAGCAGTGATGAAGGCATTGAAGTCGAAAAGATTCAGGACGTCGTCGAGATGATGCTGATGCGTCGCGGGCACTACCGGATCGCCCGTCGCTACATCGTCTATCGTGCTGAACGCGCCAAACTGCGAGCCCTGCGTGGTGCCTCAGAGCTGGAAGACGATGCAGATACCGTCAAGTCTTCCGCACCTCGTTTCCACGTGGTCCTCAAAGACGGCACGAAAGTTCCCTTTGACGAATCACGAATTCTGGCCCGCCTGTCGGAAGCCTGTCGCGGCCTGGAAGGGGACTGCTCAGCAGAAGACCTGCTGGAAGAAGTCATGCGTTCCATCTTCGATGGTATTTCGGTAGAAGAACTGTATCGCGCCATGATTCTGGCAGCCCGGACCCGTATCGAACGGGATCCTGCTTACGATACCGTTGCTTCACGCCTGATGCTGAAGATCATCTACAACGACGCTCTGGGTAATGCTCCCGCAGATGTAAATGAGCTGAATCAGCTGTACGTTGATCGGTTTCAGCAGTTCCTGAACGACGGCATCGAAGCCAAACGTCTGAGCCCCGATCTGCTCAGCTTTGATCTGAACCGGATTGCTCTGGCCCTCGAGCCCAAGCGGGATCACCTGTTCCAGTACCTGGGACTGCAGGCGATCTTCGACCGTTATCTGCTGCACATTGGCGGCCGTCGCATTGAAACACCTCAGTATTTCTGGATGCGTGTTTCCATGGGCCTGGCAATCCAGGAGCAGGACGATCCGACCGGACGGGCGATTGAGTTCTACAATATTCTTTCAACCTTCCGCTTCACCTCTGCGACGCCGACCCTGTTCAACTCCGCCACACTGCACCCGCAGTTGAGCTCCTGTTACCTGTCGACCGTCGATGACGACCTGGATCATATCTTCAAGTGTGTTTCCGACAACGCCAAGCTCTCCAAGTGGGCCGGCGGACTGGGGAACGACTGGACTCAGATTCGGGCGACCAACTCGCACATCAGTGGTACCAACGGCCAGAGCCAGGGCGTGATTCCGTTCCTGAAAGTGGTCAACGATACGGCAGTGGCTGTGAACCAGGGTGGCAAGCGGAAAGGGGCTGTCTGCTCCTACCTCGAAACCTGGCACCTGGATGTCGAAGAGTTCCTCGATCTGCGGAAGAACACCGGCGATGATCGTCGTCGTACTCACGACATGCACACCGCCAACTGGATTCCCGACCTGTTTATGCGTCGCGTTCGCGAAGACGCCGAATGGACCCTGTTCAGCCCGGACAGTGTACCCGATCTGCATGACCTCTACGGTCACGATTTCGAAAAACGGTATGTCGAATACGAGCAGATGACCGAAACCGGCGAGATTGAGCTGTTCCGGAAGGTCTCTGCCGTCGAACTGTGGCGGAAGATGTTGACCCGTCTGTTCGAAACCGGTCATCCCTGGATTACCTGGAAAGATCCGTCCAACATCCGTTCTCCGCAGGATCATACCGGCGTGGTTCACAGCAGTAACCTCTGTACCGAGATTCTGCTCAACACCTCCCGTGATGAGACCGCGGTCTGCAACCTGGGTTCCGTCAACCTCAAGCTGCACATCGTCGATGGTCAGCTCGACCTGGGCATGCTGGAAGAAACGGTTCGCACCGCGATGCGGATGCTCGACAACGTGATCGACATCAACTACTACCCGACTGCCGAAGCACGCAACTCCAACACCCGTCATCGTCCCGTCGGTCTGGGCGTGATGGGCTTCCAGGACGCGCTGCTTGCCCAGGGAATCAGCTATGCCAGCATGCAGGCGGTTGAATTCGCCGATGCCAGCATGGAAGCCATTTCCTACTTCGCGATTCTGGCTTCGTCCGAACTCGCCGGAGAACGGGGACGCTATGGTTCCTATCACGGTTCCAAGTGGGAGCGGGGGCTGCTGCCGATCGATACGCTCGACCTCTACGAGAAAGAGCGGGGCGTGCCGATTGACGTGGATCGTCAGACCCGTCTGGACTGGCAGCGTGTTCGTGATTCGATCGCGACGAACGGCATGCGTAACAGTAACGTGATGGCGATTGCCCCTACGGCAACGATCTCCACGATTATTGGTGTATCACAGTCGATAGAGCCTTCCTACAAGCACCTGTATGTGAAGAGCAACCTGTCTGGTGAGTTCACCCAGGTCAACCGCCAACTGGTGGACGACCTGAAAGGGCTTGGCCTGTGGGATGCCGACATGCTGGAAGCTCTCAAGTACTATGATGGTTCGGTCGTCGAAATTGAGCGGATTCCCGATGATGTAAAGGCCCGTTACCTGACGTCATTCGAAGTGGAACCCAAATGGATCATCGAATGTGCGGCCCATCGCCAGAAATGGATCGACATGGGGCAGTCACTGAACCTGTACCTCTCAGAACCGTCCGGGAAGAAGCTGCATGAAATGTACATGCTGGCCTGGGAACGCGGTCTGAAAACTACGTACTACCTGCGAACGCTGGCAGCCACCCAGGTTGAGAAATCGACCGTGGACGTCAACAAGTTCGGCATTCAGCCCCGCTGGATGAAGAACGCCAGTGCTTCCGGCGACATCCAGGTGGAACGTGCTACTGCTGCAACAATCGTCACTCCCGGTCAATCCTGTAACCTGGAGGATGGCGAGTGTGAGGCTTGCCAGTAATCGGCTGTCTGTTCTCGCGACCAATTTTGTGCTTATGTTACTTTTCCAAATGGATTTTAATGAGGTGTTATGATGACAATTCTCAATTCCAATACATCCGGTTCTCCTTCACTGACTCCCGTAGGAGATACCCCCACGGGCCGCTTCAAGGCGGATAAAAAACGACTGATTAACTGCTCGCAGGTCGACGTGAATCAGCTGATGCCGCTGAAGTATCACTGGGCCTGGGAACATTACCTGAATGGCTGTGCCAACCACTGGATGCCCACCGAAGTCGGAATGACCAAGGATATCGAAATGTGGCGTTCCAGTAAGCTCAGCGAAGGCGAGCGGTTTGTGATCATGCGGAACCTGGGTTTCTTTGCGACTGCAGAGAGCCTGGTGGCCAACAACATCGTGCTGGCGATCTTCAAGCATGTGACCAACGCCGAGTGCCGTCAGTACCTGCTGCGTCAGGCGTTTGAAGAAGCCGTGCACTCGCATACCTTCCTGTACATCGTGGAAAGCCTGGGACTCAACGAGTCTGAGGTCTTCAACATGTACCACGAAGTGCCTGCGATCGCCAAAAAAGATCAGCTGGAGATGGAACTGACTTCCGAAATTCTGGATCCTGATTTCTCCACCGATTCCTTCGAAGGAACTCAGGCATTTCTGAAGAACCTGATCGGCTACTACCTGATCATGGAAGGACTGTTCTTCTACACCGGTTTCGTGATGGTGCTCTCGTTCCATCGCCGCAACATGATGACCGGAATTGGCGAACAGTTCCAGTACATCCTGCGGGATGAAACCATTCACCTGAACTTCGGGATCGACCTGATCAACGGCATCAAGCAGGAAAACCCGGAAGTCTGGACTCCCGAGTTCCAGCAGACCATTATCGAACGCGTCAAGTACGCAGCCGAACTCGAAATCGAGTACGCTAAAGACTGTCTGCCCACCGGGATTCTGGGACTGAACGGCGATCTGTTCCGCGAATACGTGCAGCACATTGCTGACCGTCGTCTGGAACGCATCGGTCTGCCCGCCCAGTACGGTTCTTCGAATCCGTTCCCGTGGATGAGTGAAACCATGGATCTTTCGAAGGAAAAGAACTTCTTCGAAACCCGCGTGACCGAATACCAGAGCTCAGGATCACTGAGCTGGGACTGATTCGTTCGCGACAAAATGGAATGCACCCTCGAAGGGACCACCAGCCGGTGGTCCCTTTTTTGATGCGTGTGAAGTGTTGGGAGAAACGGAAGGGAGGCTCTCAACTAAGCGTTTTGTCTGTGGCAATTCGAAAGAAAGAAGCTAACGCAGCTGGCGATAACCGCGTGTATTAGAGAGTTCACCGTCCTATGATTCTGCTGATCTCTGGTGCGAAATTAATTGGCAATCATCAAAAAGTTATGGCACTCACGAAGTTCTCCTCCAATGTCTCAAAGTCTGCCCATTCTGAGGCGACGAAATACAAGTTCCCCTAAGTAAAGCATGGATAACAGGTTGTGTCTCGATGTCTGGTGTCCGGCAAGCTGAGAAATTTAACTGCCCCTTTTGATACCCGTGACGGCACATGCTTTGCATTACTGTGTGCTGGAACATTGTGCTCTGTCCCCTCCCGTTGAAGACCTCTCTTCGAGCCTCACGTTGAATGTCCTCCTGCTGCATTTCATCCACTACTACATCAGGACAAGAACAAGAGTTACTTATTGGAAAACAATTCCTTGTGCCATTCTACAAGTCCCCTTTTTCTTTCCTAGAAACGGTGATTCAGAAGGTGGGGCAGAAGTCAGCAGAGTTTTGTTGGCGACTCCCTTTTAATTCGGGGAACTTATGTTCATTTTAGGATTTAGTATTGAATCAATGGCTTAACCATAGTTTAATAAATAATTAAAATAAACGATCTGTTTTCCCTCCAATAAGTGACCCTCCAATACGCTATAGACCTCCGTTTGTGAGAATCCTTCTCATTATCATCATCACGAAACTAATCCAGCACACATATTAAGCTTCTGTACTTTCTAATCCTGTGGATTTATCTCTAAACCTATGAATTTTAAGAGGGAGTTATTTGATGTCGAGGACCATACACAACAAGAAGGGTTTTACTCTGATTGAACTGCTGGTGGTAATTGCAATTATCGCTATTTTGATTGCATTGCTGCTGCCTGCCGTACAGCAGGCGCGCGAAGCCGCCCGCCGTTCCACCTGTAAGAACAATATGAAGCAGCTTGGACTGGCGTTGCACAATTATCACGATGCTCACAGCAAGTTTCCCTACTCGAGTGCCAACAATGCCATGGTCTGGACGCAGGCCGGAGATGCGATCCTGAATCAAACAGGCTGGACGCTGCTGCTGCCCTATATTGAACAGACTGCACTCTATAATCAGTTCAACTTCAGTGCCGCCCAGCGCAACAGTACATTTAGCGGATGGTCTTCGAACAGTGCGGGAACCGTGATGGGCGCGTCTGCAGACATCACCGCGAATATGGAGCTGACGAAAAAGGTCATCGCTGTTTTCAATTGTCCGAGTGATGACAACAACCAGACCTACAATGCCGTGTCTCCCAACTACGGCTGTGGTGTCTCGGGAAGTGCCATGACCAACTATGGGTTCAGTGTCACCTCCGGTACGGGCCCCTGGGCGTTGTGGCGAAATGAAGGAGCTACCACAAGAGCGCTCTTCGGGGAGAATTCCGATTCTGATATCTCGAAGATCAAAGATGGGACCAGTAATACCGTCATGGTCTGCGAAACGACTCGTCAGGTGCGGGATGGAACCGGTAACTACTGGGGCTGTAGCGTCTATGCAGGAAATGGCGTCAACCTGGGTCACAGCCGCGGAATCAACTACTGGCTCTGTTGCTCCTGGACTCCTCCAATGACGGAACGTCCCGGCGTACTGGGATCTTACAGTATGCCCGGAAGTGCCCATGTCGGCGGTTGTATGATTCTGCTTGCCGATGGTGCAGTGCGTTTTCTCAGCGAGAACGTCGATGCTTCTATCCGCACCGGCCTCTCCAGAATCAAAGACGGCCAGGTACTCGGTGAATTCTGATCAGGGAATTTGTTTTCCGATATGTCTGATGCTTACGGATGAGGAAATCCGTGAGCATCAGACTCTTTTCTCTTATTCAATCCTGCTTCTTCTTACTCTGGTGGAACAACATGAGCGCGTGCTTAGATACGATGCGTCAATTGACTCGAGGAACCGCGATCCTTTTTGCGGTAATGCTGACTGCTCTTTCCGGTTGTGGCGGTTCGGATACCGGTCCCGGCACTGATATGATTCCTGTTACGGGATCCGTGACGATGGATGGAGAACCGCTTGTCGGTGCCATGGTGGAATTTCATCCCACGAGCGGAACGAAAGGGAATGGCGCTTTTGGCCTGACCGATGAGGCGGGCAAGTTTACTTTGACGGACTACCATTCGAATCCGGGATGCCCTCCCGGGGACTACGGTGTGACCTTCTCGAAGATCACCCTCCCGGACGGATCTCCGATTCCTCCTGATTCTCAACAAGGTGGAGTCGGGATGAAAGAACAGATTCCGCCGGGCTATAACCTGTTCAAGCCACATGCGATTATCCAGGCAGCCTCAGTCAAAGCGCCGGAATCGACATTCGAATTTCAACTCGACTCAAAATTCAAACCCCCGCAGTCGTTTTATCATGAATAGTCAGCGGGGCTCAAATGTGACCCGGGACTGATTCGTCTGCAACAATATGGAATGCCTCTAAAAGGGACCACCGGCCGGTGGTCCCTTTTTTGATGCGCGACCGCGTCTGCGAGAAAATGACAGACTCTGGATACTGCATGATGCTGTCAGGGGATGAGTGTAGTAGACTGATGGGGCTGGTCGTTATTGAAACAGGTTGCTTAGCAGCATGTCTGTTCTTAGTGAGAGATTATTGTCAGGAGAAAACTGTTGAGAAATGCCATTCAGGATTTAATGAAATTAGTTCCCCCTTCAACAGGAAAAACCAGGTTTAGCTACGAGGATCAATTGAATGTTTAATATGGTAATCCTGTTCAATTGCCGCGCGATTATATCGATTTTCTAAATCAATATTCCGTGGGTGCATTTACCGAAGATGGTTATCCAAGTTGGGATATCCTGGATTTGATTTCTGACGGGGGGACATCATTCTCAATGGAATACATCGCATTAGCCTGGGAAAAATGCGCAGAGGAACCTGAAATAAATCCTGCTGTCTACCCAACTCTTCCGGGCTTATTGCCATGGGGTGCGTACAACCAGGGTTGCACATTTTACTGGTGGGTCGCAGGAGATCCCGATACTTGGGAGGTTGTTGCCGATCGAGGTGATCAAGCATTTCACTTCCAATTAACAATGACCGAATTTTTATTGAAACTGTTTTCAGATCAGTTACATGAGTTGTATCCGCAGGGCTTTCTGAGCGACCTTGATATTGGTTACATGCCCCGGGATGAGGGGTAAGCAAACACGAAACAGCCGGAGAACAGTGAAGGGGGGCCTGACTTTTTTATATTCCGTTCAAAATTTCATTGATCTAAAGGTGGTCCGCTTGCGTTCAACTTCAGTCGGCCTGTTTAACAACATGACTTACTGGAGATTCTCATGAGTACAATACCACGGTGCCCTGACTGCGAAACGGAGATGGAAAAAGGATTTGTCCCGGATAATACCTTCCTGGGGGCCCTGCAAACGGTGTGGCATCCAGGTGATCCCGAAAGTGCAGGCGACACTTTTTTCGGGATGAAGGTGAAGAACAGAACGAAGACGGTGCATGTCGACGAATCCGGAACGAGAAAGATTACAACCTATTGTTGCCCGGCGTGTGGTCTGCTGCGGTCGTATGCGGAGTGAGTGGATTTCTAAACGGTTGAATAAAGAGGCGATACAGATTTGTTCTGTCCCCTTTATTGGCGATTATTTATTACGTTGTGTTGAAGCGTATGAAGACATAAAAGGGTGAAGAGAAAAGGGGGCTCTGATAATTATTCTATAAGTTATGAGGTCGGTAATGCGGACATATGGTCTCGGGCGAATGAGAAGTTTGCAAATGTATGTCTTGAATTTGGGAGGTGCACTCTGCGGGGTGCCAAGCGACTTGGCAAAAGAAGAAGATCGAATTGATGCAATGAGAAGAGCATTGCATTATCTTCGCGAATTGACGGGGCAGAATTATGGATACGATTTAGAAAAATGGCATCACTATCTTCAGTCATCTGATGAATTTAAAAACGATTACACTAATCGATACGGTTGGACGGCGGTATGTGTAGGGATCAAAGAATTAATTGCTGACAAAGACCACTCACGGCGAGTTGAATTGGCCCAGCAAACAATGGATGAAGAGATGTAAAAGTAACAAGAAGACATAAAAAGGCTTTTCGTGATTTTCGTGTCGTTCGTGGTTCATCAAATGATCAATCAAAATACAGAAAACGCCGGGTGCCCCCGAATGTAATTCGGGGTTGTCGGAGACAACAGGAAACTTTCAGAGCACTCTGGCAATGGAGAAAGCAGAAACCGATTCGACTTTGGTCCGCAGAGGAGTGGTGCTCTGAAAACGTGAGACTTCACTGTCAGTTTCCCGCTCGCTGCGCTCGGCCCGAATTGCATTCGGGCCTACCCTCTCTTCGGTGTTGAAATCAAATTGGCTCGATAGTCAAGGCGCGGGACTCTTAAAATATGACACCAATGTAAATGTACTGCGAACAGAATATTTTCGTGTGTTTCGTGCCTTTCGTGGTTCATAAAATTGATCAAGCAATACACAGAAAATCGCAGCGACTGTTTGAGACAGTACTATCTGGACTGGAACCAGTTTCTCTTTCGTGTGTCTTCTTGTCAGATTCGGTTCTCACACCGACTGATCGTTTTGACTGATTTTCAAGTTGACGAATCTTGTGTCGACTGTTAAGCTCGCTGTCCGTTGGAATTGATGAAACGTTGAACGCTTCGTTTCACTTCCTGGCTTTGTTTCGTTTTCACAGGAAAACAGCTATGACTCTCTACATGCAGCGCGTCCACTGGTGTGACCGACTGTATGTCTCGCCCGAATACAGACGGGTTGGAGACGCAGATGATGCAGAGTCTGACATGCGCCTGGTCTAAGACTGGCACTGCTGTTGCGCGCACCGCGAGTTGAGTGTGCGGCCCTCGTTCTCGATTGCGTGTTCGATCCTGCGCGAGTGTTAATGCCTGTAAACCCCGTCAGATCCCTGTTCGGTTTCTGCCTGCGCGCCTTGAGGTTGCGCCGGTAATCGTGCCGGCGTGGTTCCTGTCTGCAGTGCTCCGTCAAAGATCAGCGTGCTGTGTCTGATCTCGATCGCTTTTTGTTTTTTCACGGTCTGTGAACTCAGGGAAGGTCTGCGCACAACGTGCGCGCTGCTTTCAAAAAATTCACAGACACGTCGCCGCTGCCGGTACGCACCGATGTCACGTGCGCTCGCGGTACGCGCGGTGGCGGAATGCATACCAACACAATATTTATCAATACACTTTGAAAGGAGCCAGCAGATGGCTATTGCTACCAATCTTGGATTTCCCCGTATCGGCGCACAACGAGAACTGAAACGGGCCGTTGAAAAATTCTGGTCCGGAAAAATTTCGGAAGCGGAATTACACAATGTCTGTCGTGAACTGCGTGAAACTAACTGGAAACGACAACAGCAGGCGGGGATCGCGCACATTCCCTCCAACGATTTTTCGCTTTACGACCAAGTGTTGGATACCGCGGCGCTGGTCGGTGCGATTCCCCGGCGGTTTGACTGGTCAGGGGATGAAGTTGACCTGGCGACCTACTTCGCGATGGCGCGGGGTGGCAAAGGGGGGCAGTCGGTGACCGCCTCAACCGAAGGTGTCGCGGCACTGGAGATGACCAAATGGTTCGATACGAACTACCATTACCTGGTCCCTGAGTTTGAGGGGGATCTGCAGTTCCAGCTCGCTTCGCGGAAGCCGATCACGGAGTACCTGGAAGCGAAGGCGCTGGGAATCGAGACGCGTCCCGTACTGCTGGGGCCGGTTTCGTTTCTGCTGTTGGGGAAGACCTGGGAGGCGGATATCGATCCCTTAAGTCTGCTCGATGCATTGTTGCCCGTGTATGCGGAAGTGCTTGCGGAACTGGCGGCAGCCGGGGCGGAGTGGGTGCAGATTGACGAACCGTGCCTGGTGCTTGATCTGACGGAGGCCCAGCAGGCGGCATTTCAACGGGCCTACGATCGGCTGTCGATTAATGGAAACCAGCTCAAAATTGTGCTGGCCACGTATTTTGGTGATCTGAAAGAGAACCTGTCGACGGCGGTGTCGTTGCCGGTCGAAGCGCTGCACATCGATCTGGTGCGGGCACCGGAACAACTGGAAGACGTACTGGCCCAACTGCCGGAAGAGCTTTCGCTTTCATTGGGAGTCGTCGACGGCCGGAACATCTGGAAGAACGATGTCAGCCGCTCGATTTCACTGGTGGAAACCGTCGTGGAACGGCTGGGGACAGATCGCGTTTTGATCGGTCCTTCCTGTTCGCTGCTGCATACGCCCGTCGATCTGTCACTGGAATCAGCGCTGGATCCGGAAATCCGCCAGTGGTTGGCTTACGCGCAGCAGAAGCTGGAAGAGATCAACCTGATCACGCGAGCCAGCAATGGCGGACGGAATTCGGTGACTGCGGAACTGGCGTGGTACGATGAAAAGATGGAATCCCGACGCAAGTCGGAACGCGTCCATCGTGCGGAGGTGAAGGATCGCTGTGCCGGGGTGACGGAAGAGATGCTGCGACGGCAGTCTCCTTATCAGGACCGGCAGACGATCCAGACGCATGAACTGCAACTGCCTTTATTTCCGACGACGACTATCGGTTCGTTCCCGCAGACCGACGACATCCGCAAGGCGCGGGCCGCGTTCAAGAAAGGGGAACTGCAGGAAGCGGCGTATGAGGAGTTTCTCAAGAACTGTATCGCCAGTGATATTCGCTGCCAGGAAGAGATCGGTCTGGATGTGCTCGTGCATGGCGAAGCGGAGCGCAACGACATGGTCGAATACTTCGGCGAACAGCTGGAAGGCTTCATCGCGACGAAGCATGGCTGGGTGCAGAGTTATGGCTCACGCTGTGTGAAGCCGCCCGTGATCTTTGGTGATGTGCTGCGAAAAGAGCCGATGACCGTGAAGTGGACTGCTTATGCGCAGTCCTGCACCGAGAAGCTGATGAAGGGAATGCTCACCGGTCCGGTGACGATTCTGCAATGGTCGTTTGTCAGAGACGATCAGCCACGGAGCGTGACCTGTCAGCAGATCGGGCTGGCGATTCGGGATGAAGTGCTCGATCTCGAGGAGAGCGGCATCCGGGTGATTCAGATTGATGAACCGGCGATCCGCGAAGGTCTGCCGCTCAGGAAAGCCGACTGGGACGCGTATCTGCAGTGGGCAGTGGACTGTTTCCGGCTGGCCTCGGCGGGAGTGGAAGACGAAACGCAGATCCACACGCACATGTGCTATTCGGAATTCAACGATATCATCGAAGCGATCGGGGCTCTGGACGCGGATGTGATTTCGATTGAGACTTCACGGAGCAACATGGAACTGCTGGATGCGTTCGTGCAGTATCAGTATCCGAATGAAATCGGACCCGGCGTATATGACATTCATTCGCCCCGGGTACCGACGGTGGAGTCGATCGCGTATCTGCTGGAGAAGGCCCTCGAAGTATTGCAGCCCCGCCAGTTGTGGGTGAATCCGGATTGCGGCCTGAAAACCCGCAAATGGGAGGAAGTCAAACCTTCGCTGGAGAATATGGTCGCGGCGGCACAGCAGCTGCGGGCCCGGTGGCTGTCACGCGTCTGAACGTGTGATTCATAGGAAAAGATGACTGAAAACGTAGTCAGCTGCGGAATGTTCGTTGTCGGACATTCCGGGCTGATCTACGATAGGGACTGGTGGGGCTGTTCCCCGCGAAAAGAAATAGAAACAGACACTGATATGAAACATCAATTCGAATTGAAACTGATCCTGTTGTTACTGATGCTGGCCTGGTTGGTGGGTTGTGGTACGCAGGAAGCGGGGTCGGTTGCATCACAGACAGAGCAGGGGGTGCCGGCACCTGCGTCTGAGCTGCCGGCTGCTTCGGAAGAGGCTGCAGTCGACGTTGTTGCGGAGACGCAGTCGTTCCCGGTGACGGTGAAAGATTACCAGGGGCGGGATGTCACGCTGGCGAAACAGCCGCGGCGGATTATTTCGCTGCTTCCCTCGCATACGGAGACGCTGTTTGCGCTGGGGGCGGGTGAGCAGATGGTGGGCTGCACGTCGCTGTGCAATTATCCACAGGAGACAGAGGAACTGAAACAGATAGCGCTGGCGAACCCGGGCAGCATCAGCCTGGAAGCGCTGGTGGAGTTACAGCCGGACCTGATAGTAACCGGCGGGGATTATCATCGGCAACTGGCGGCGCAACTGGAGACACTTAAGATTCCGGTGCTGGCCCTGGAGTCGCAGTCGGTAGCGGATATCGAAAAAGCGATGCTGGGAATCGGGCAGGCGACCGGGCATTCTCGACAGGGGCAAAAGTTGATCGCCCGGTTGAAGGATGAGATCGCTGGAGTACAGAAACAGATCAAACCGTTTCAGAAAGAGGAGCGGCCCCAAGTTTTTTACCGGGTCTGGGATCAGCCGTTGATGACCGCCGGCCCGCATTCGTTTATCGGCGAGTTGATCACGCTGGCCGGGGGAGAGAATGTGTTTGCGGATGTGGAACCTGCTTATCCCCAGGTGAGTGAAGAGACCCTGATTCTGCGCAACCCGGACGTGATTGTACTACCACGGATGAAAGCGGGGCCCAGCGACGCGCGTGAGGTGGTTGAGAAGCTGCGTCAACGTCCGGGGTGGTCGGACATGGCTGCGGTGAAAGAGGGACGCGTGTATCTGATTGAAGACGATGTGATTTCCCGGCCCGGTCCGCGGGTGGTGCAGGGACTTCAAAAACTGGCACAGGCGTTGTACCCTGAGGCATTTCCCCATCCTTAAGCTTGAGAGTGGATTCTGCAGGTGAGACCCACGCAACCCCGTTTTGCTGTCTGGCGGATACTCCCGTTTTGGGGAGGGCTGCTGCTGGCGCTGCTGGTGGGGATTCATTTTGGTGCGGTGAAGTTGTCGCTGTCCGAGATCTGGCAGGGTCTGACAGGGGCCGCAGCCGGCGCGCAGATCGAGACGATTTTATGGCAGATCCGCCTGCCGCGAGTGGTGCTGGCAGCTTGTGTCGGTGCCGGGCTGGCGATTGCGGGCGCTGCGTTTCAGGGAGTGTTTCGGAATCCGCTGGCCGATCCGTTTGTGATCGGTGCTTCAAGCGGTGCCGCGTTGGGGGCGACACTGGCTTTGCTCTGTCTGGCGGGAAGTGTGACGGTCATCACGAGCACCGGTCAGGTACCCTGGCTGATCCTGGCGGCGTTTGGCGGGGCGATGCTGATTGTCGGGGCTGTGTTTGTGATTGCCTCACTCAGTAAATTGGGACGAAGTGCGCCGCTGTTGACGTTGATTCTGGCGGGGATGGCACTCAGCAGTTTTACCGGAGCGCTGGTTTCGCTGATCATGTTTCTGAATCATGAGATGCTGAATACCATTTTCAACTGGCTGCTGGGGAGCTTTTCCGGCAGACACTGGAATGAAATTGCGATTGCCGGTCCGGTGATCCTGGTGAGCGGCGGACTGTTATGGATGTTGTCGCGACCATTGGACCTGTTGTCATTCGGGGATGAGACGGCGATGTCACTGGGGCTGCCGAGCGGCAAGGTGCGGTTATTGATTTTAGCGGCGGCCACATTGTGTACGGCGGCCTGTGTGTCGGTGTCGGGGGTGATCGGCTTTCTGGGACTGATGGCACCACACATGACGCGTATTCTTCTGGGCCCTAGACACGGACTGTTGATTCCGGGCAGTGCGTTACTCGGGGCGACACTACTGGTGATTGCCGACACGCTGGCGCGGACCGTGATTGCGCCGACGGAGATTCCGGTGGGTGTGGTGACTGCCTTGATGGGCTGTCCGTTTTTTCTGTTCCTGCTGATCAGCCGCGGCCGACAGACGATGTGAAAGGTCTCCCATGCCTGAAATTCAACTGGAGAATGTGACGTGCGGCTATCCCAACCAGGAAGTTCTGCACCAGGTATCACTGGCAGTGGAGCCGGGTAAGGTGCTGGTGCTGCTGGGACCCAACGGGTCGGGGAAGACGACGCTGCTGCGTGCGCTGTTTCAATTGATCGTGGTGCAGAAGGGGACGATTCTGGTGGAAGGACAGGATGTGCAGCGACTGTCTCGACGGGAGATGGCCCAGAAACTGGCACTGGCACCACAGCTGGAGATGCCTCAGTGGCCGATGACAATTGAAGAAACCGTGCAACTGGGACGCTCGGCGCATCGAGGCTGGGTGCAGCCGTTTAGCGGAGAAGATGCGGAGCATGTCGAAACGGCGCTGGCGCAGACTGGATTGACAGAACTGCGGGGGAAGAAGATTACCGAGATCTCCGGCGGGGAATGGCGGCGGACCCTGATTGCCCGGGCGCTGGTGCAGCAGACGAAGGTGCTCTGCCTGGATGAGCCAACAACGGGCCTCGATCTGAAATACCAGGTGGAGGTGCTGTCACTGATTCGCGATCTGGCACACGAGCGGGAGTTGACGGTGCTGCTGACCATTCACGATCTGAATCTGGCCAGCTGTTTTGCCGACCAGATTGTGCTGCTGGCCGGGGGCGAGATTGCTGCGTTGGGAACCGCGGCGGAGGTATTAACGGAAGCACGTTTGAGCGAGGTCTATCAGACCCGGGTCAAGGTTGTGCCCCATCCGGAATACCAGACGCCGCTGGTGGTTCCCCTGCTGTGAGCGAGATGCACGTCACAGATCAGCTGGTGACATAGCTGTCACAGACCTGGACTTTAGCCCAGGAGGCTTTGTTCTCTTCGATGAATTTCAGGTGATCGGGAGCGGTCTGGTAGATATCGTGCGATTCCTTGTTGTCGAAAACCACGTTCAGCGCGACGTGAAATTCCTGATTATTCACTTCCCGCTGGAACTCGGGGCCACGCTGGCCGGCGGAAAAATAGACGACGCCGGGATGGTCTTTGAGATATTTATGACAGGCGTCCACCATGGTCTGGATCGCTTCGGGAGAGCCGTCATTGAGGGTGAAATAGACCATATGAGCCAGTTGTGTGTCTGCCATGGGGGTTCCTTTGCGGGTTTTCTAGTGTTCTAAGTGTAGAAATAGAATGATGTTAGGTGCGAGCAAGGCGGTCCTGCCCGGATTCAATCTTCCTATCTTCTCAAAAACGGGGGTAAATGTCACCGGTACCGAGAGTGAATGAATTTTGGAATTCCGGAAATTTAAAATAAAGCGACTTTAACGATTATGCCGATAAAGAAGAACGGTGGGTAGTTCGTTCGGGGACCTCATTCGGGGAACCCATGTTTCAGTGAGTCTGAAACAGGAACGAAATCAAGGAGTGCCTTTCAGCACACTTAGTCAAAAAAAGGAGTTTTTCGATGTCCCCCTGGATTCGAAATGTCATTGTAGTCGCATCACTGTTTCTGATTTTTGCTGATAGTAACGAAGCCGACGCGCATCTGTTTCGCAGATTGTTCAACCGTGGTGGCATGGGTTGTTATTATCCGCAGCACAGCCGTTGTGGACATCGTTGTCGCAAACTGGCCCGGCGTTATTTCCGTCGTTGTGCTCCTGTTACTTCCTGCTGCCCGGGCGTGTGTACTCCGCCTCCGCCGCAGATCTGTTACCAGGACATTATCTGCACCGAATATCGTATAATTCCCCAGACACGGAACGTGCCTGTAACGACCTATCGTCAGGTGACCGTGGATGAAGGTGGCTGGCAGCGAGTCTGGGTTCCCAAAATGGTGACCAAACAGATTCCTCAGACCTGCTATCGTCAGGAAACCACTTACGTGCGTCAGCCTTACCAGGTTCGCAAACGGGTTCAGGTGATGGCTCCTCAGTCAACCTGCACGGATTGTGTGAATGGTATGAACGGACTGCCTTCGATGATCAGTCCTTCGCCAACTGTAATTCCTTCTACACCGACACCTGCTCCTTCGACCGTACCGACACCGTCTCCGATGTCTTCTACATCGCTGGATCTGGGAGCCTACCCGACTCTGGCACCAACTGTGACTGCACAGCCGGCTGCTTCCTGGGGAATGGGGGCCACAACTTCATACGCGAGCACTGCCAGTGTGGGGACTTATCCGATCTCTGGTCCGGCTCTGCCTCCCAATCCTGCCATGCTGCAGGTACCACAGCTGACATCAAATTCCGGTTCCGACTGGCAGACGATTCCTTCGCTGAATGCGACTCCGGCGACATCCGCCTATGATGATTCTGCTTCACGGAGTGCTGCCGCGAGAGGGGCTTTCCGTCCTGCACCATCGGCTGCGACCGTCTGGAATACTCCGCGTCGCCAGCCTTTGAACTAATCGTGCGAGCGATCTGAATCCATACTCGAATTCGAACCGGGATCTGTGGCAGACTGCTGCGGATCCCGGTTGTTTTCGTAATTGTGGAGTGCATCCTGTTCACGGCGGTTCATTTTGTAGAAGGCAACGCCGAAGCCGCTGAAGATCATGGCGGGCATGGCGAGCATGAAAGCGATGCTGTACATGTAGGCCCGGGGTTTGCGATCATCGGTTTCGTTCAGCTCTTTGCACATCGGGCAGGCTTGAGCCGGACGAATCAGCGCAGGACTGGAGAACAGACCAAGCAGGGCTGTGGACAGTAAACAGGACCGCAGGAATCGAAATCGTTTGCACATGATGATGAAACTCGGTTAACGGGTACGTCTTCAATACTATCAGGATAACAGACCGGCGGGGCTGTGCCAAATGATTACTGGTTCGATCAGGCAGCTCCGGGAAGATGGTAAAGCATGAAATAGATCACCACGCCCGTGATGGAGACATACAGCCAGATCGGAAATGTGATTTTGGCGATGCGGCGGTGTGCTTCCCACTGCTGTTTGAGTCCGCGGCGGATGGTCATCCAGGCGAGAACAGGCACCGCGGCGGCCAGGACCACGTGGGTGATCAGAATGAAATAATACACGGGGCGAATCAGGCCTTCTCCCTGAAATTTACGGGAGGCATCACCGGTGTAACTCTGCAGGGCAAAGTGGTAGATCAGATAGAAGACCAGGAACAGGACCGATGTACCAAATGCGGTGAGCATCGTTTTCTTGTGTTTCTCCCGTTCCCCTTTGCGGATGAATCCGTAACCGACCATCAGCAGAATCGTGGCCAGTCCGTTCAGGGCCGCGTTGAGGGTAGGGAGTTGCATGACCCAGTCGGGAGCCTGACCTGCTGGGGCTTCTGCGATGACAGTCTCGACGGTTTCCGTTTCGACTTCAACCGGTTCCGTAGGGGCAGCGGGGGCGGATTCGGTTTCGGACTGTGCCAGCAGCAGGGGGAGCAGCAAGGTGCTCAGTGAGATCATACCCGCTTTGGCCGGAGGCTTTGCGACTGGCTTGGGCTCTTCTTTGGCGGAGGCTTCTGCTTTCTTCTTTGAGTCTGTTTTGTCTTTCGATTCTGCTTTAACCAGCTTGCGGACTTCGCGGCGGAGCTCGGCCATTTCGGCGTCGTTGACGGCGTTGAATTTCTGGAGTACGCGGCCATCGGGGCCGACGAGCATCACGTTGGTGGTGTGTATGACTTCAAAGCCAGGCTTACGGGCAGGGCCGACATTTTCCTCCACGGGCATCAGAAAACTTTTTTCGATGAGGTGGAAGATCTCTTTCTGGTCGCCGGTGAGGAAGAGCCATTTCTCGGTATCGGCGCCCATCAGCTCTGCGTACTGAGAGAGGACTTCGGGAGTGTCATGCTTGGGGTCGACGGTAATCGTGACCAGACGGAAGTCGAGGTCTTTGAGATCTTTCTGCAGCTGGTAGAACTGGCCGGAGACGCGGGGGCAGGGACCAGCGCAGCGGGTGAAGACGAAGCAGGCGACCCAGGGTTTTCCCAGCAGGTCTTTCTTCGTGATGGTTTTGCCACTGCGTTCGGTGAGCGTGAAATCTTCGATACCTTCCTTGGGCCAGATAGGACCTTTGACGCTGATTTCTTCGGTCTCTTCTGTATTTTCTTCCGCCTCAGCCTGGGCTGCCTGTTCGGCTTTGCGCTGTTCGAGGGCCAGATCGCTCTGCTGCTTGAGCTGCCAGGTGGCGAAGGCACTGACGGCGACGAGAACCCAGAGTGAAATCGTCAGAATCAGGGGAATGCGGCGGGGAGGTTTGTTTTGTGTTTCAGTCATTTTGAATACTTCAAATCTCGTTTGATGGTCGGTGTGATTCAACGGGCGTTACGGGTGGCTCGTTTCCCGGTCATCCAGATGGCAAGAACTACATAGATTATACACACGACGGCGGTGACGGTCAGGCAGACAATCATCGACGGATTTCCGGGCGCTGTCGGGAGCGTTTCTGCAGACGACAGAATTCGGCGGAGACCGGTGACGCCGTAGGTTAAGGGGTTGGCGCGAATGATCCACGAGAGCCAGCCCGAATCGCCCGCGGGGAAAAAGGAGCCCGAGAGCAGCCACATGGGCATCAGGAAGACCGACATGATGGCATGAAAGCCCTGTGTCGATTCCATGGGCCAGGCGATGAGGTAACCCAGTGCGGTCAGACTGAAGCCGAGCAGGAACAGAAACAGAATCAACGGAATCAGCCCGGCCAGTGTGACACCTGTTTCAAAGTCGGGAGCCAGTCCCACGAGATTCAGTAAAGGTCCCAGGAAAAGGAACAGGACAGCTTGTAAAACGGCCAGAATCGTGCCGCCCAGCAGCTTGCCCAGCACAATCGAGGCACGGGGAACTGGCGCGACGAGTACGCCCTGCAGGAAGCCTTCCTTACGGTCTTCGATGATCGAGATCGTGGAGAAGATGGCAGTGAACATCAAAATCATTACGGCGACGCCGGGGAAGAAGTATTCCTGGTAGGTCATGCCGGCAGGCGCCCAGGCGGGGGCTTGAAACGATCCGCGGAGTCCGGCACCGAAGAGGATCCAGAACAGGACCGGTTGGATCAGGGCTCCGATGACGCGGGTGCGCTGTCTGACAAAACGGACGACTTCGCGATGGGCGAGTGTCAGGATCGGCAGGACAAAGGCAGGCTTGTGGACGGCGGGCATGTTTTGATTCATTCCGATTCCTCCGCCTGCCAGAACTGATGACCAGTTTCGTGGATGAAGACATCTTCCAGTGTCGGCTTGCCGAGGGAAACGGAAGTGACCTGGTCGGGAAAGGCGTCGATCAGATCTTTGAGGAATTCGTGTCCGCGGGTGTGCTCCAGTCGGAGGCTGGCGTTGATGCGCTGCGGAGTAACGCCGAACTTCTCAGTGATAAGTCGGGCGAGTTCATCGGGGTGTTCGGCCTGGATGGTCAGGCAGTCGCCGCCGACCGAGGCCCGCAGTTCATCGGGAGTACCACAGGTGACGAGTTCGCCCCGGTTTAAAATTCCCAGGCGGTCACAGTGTTCTGCTTCTTCCATGAGGTGTGTTGTGATCAGGATGGTGACGCCGTTCTCCTGCTGGAGTTGTTTGAGGTATTTCCAGAGGTCGTGCCGGGCACCGGGGTCGAGGCCGGTACTCGGTTCGTCGAGCAGGAGTACACGGGGAGAGTGCAGCAGGCCTTTGGCGATTTCCACGCGTCGCTTGAGACCGCCCGAGAGGGATTCCGCCAGATCCCCTTTGCGGTCGGTCAGACCCAGGTGGGACAGGGCATTGGCGATGCGGTCCCGCATGAGGGCTCCGGAGATGCCATACAGGTGGGCCTGATGCTTGAGGTTTTCCTGGACCGTGAGTTTGCCGTCGAGGCTGGGTGACTGAAAAGTGACGCCGATCAGGTTACGGATTTCCTGCGACCGGGTGGCCAGGTCGAGCCCCGCGATTTCCGCAGATCCGGCCTGCAGGGGGAGCAGGGTTGAGAGCAGACGAAAGAGTGTGGTTTTTCCGCCGCCGTTCGGACCGAGCAGACCGAAGATTTCACCGGAGTGGACTTCGAAACTGAGCTGGTTCAGGGCGCGGCGTTGCCCGTAATGGTGCGAGATGTCCTGCACGACGATCTGGGACGCGCGGGCGGTTTCCTGCGGGGGCGTGTTACTCAACATGACTCGTTTCGGGCTGGTCGGGCGCAGTGTCGGCTGAGGCCTGCTGTGCCTGTTCCAGGTAATCAATCTGGGGGGCTTCACTGGTGTAATAATGAATGCCGATATCGGGGGTCATGGCGATGGTCAGTCCCATGGCGAGGATGATGGTCGGGCTGAGCAGGACGTATTTCCATTTGCCTTCAAACTTGAGGTGCATGAAGTAGATCAGCACGAACAGCGCTTTGGCACAGGCGACGGCGAGCACGAGGAACGCCAGCAGAATGACACCCTTGATGCCGACCACGTCTTTCTCGCGCAGATCGATGAGGTCGAAAACGATCGAGAGCACGGTGCAGAAGCAGAGGGCGTAGAAGATCTTCGTGTAGATGCTGGAGGCGGGATGAGCTGGTTCTTGGGACATCTTAATTCGGTCTTTCCGAACTTGAAGGAGATCGCTGGATGATCAAAGGATGTAAATCAACGGGAACAGGAAGATCCAGACCAGGTCGACGAAGTGCCAGTAGAGGCCGATATTTTCGACATAGTCATTCCACTTTTCGCAGAGTCGTTTTCCCTGGACGAGGACAATCGCGAACAGGAGCATGCCGATGATGACATGCAGTGCGTGAAAGCCGGTGAGCAGGAAGTAGACGGAAGCGAAAAGGTTGCCATAAATAATGGGTTGCAGATGATGGACGGGGGCCAGGAGAGAACCGTATTCGGGGTTTTCTCGGAGGGTATCCAGGGCTTTGTTCATTTCAGGAACGGTGATCGATTCTTCGAGAGCCTGGTTATTCAGTTTGCGGTATTGACTCTCGAGATCGAAGTAGGCCTGGAGTTCTTTTTTGCGGGCTGCCGGAGTGTCTTCGGCTGAGAGTTCCGTCTGCAGTTGTTGGCGGAGCTCTTCGACCGGGGGCACGATGGCTTCGGTTTTTTCATCGGTGACGCCGGCTTCTTCGACTGATTCGGCGTCTTCGGTGGGTTCGGTTTTTTCCGGGTCCATCACGCCGGACAGGGCGATGGCGCGGTTGTCGACGACCTGCTTCATTTCGCGCATTGATTTGTCGATGGCCATCTGAGGCGTTTCGGGAATGTGTCCGGGGAGAATATCGTATTTGAATTTGCCTGAGTACTCGTAGGATTTGATTCCCAGGAAGAGACAACCCAGGACGAAGGTCAGCAGCAGATATTTGCGTGCCTTGGAGAAGTTTTGGGCCTTCATCCCTTCGAGGGCCATGACGACGAAGTAACTGGAGAGAATCAGGACGAAGGTATTCAGTCCGCCGGCCCAGATCCGCAGGTGGGTCACTTCGGGGTCGGTGGGCCAGCCGGGAGAACCGGCACGCAGGACGATGTAGGCCCCGATGAAGGCGGAAAAGAACATGATCTCGGTCGCCAGAAAGAGCCACATGCCCAGTTTGGAATGTGGAATGGGGAGTCCCATGCGATATTGTGGCGAATTACTTTCGTGACTCATTGTCGTCTTTCACTTTGCTTCGCAGGCAGTTAAACGGTCGTGGTCTTCAAGACAGGGATGCTGAACGTTCTCAGTTAAACAGCTGCAGGCGATCCCAGGTGAGGGTGATCAGCAGCACGGGGAGGTAGATCAGAGAACACCAGATCAGCTCCCGGGCGGTCTTACGGGTTTCATTGCCCAGGAAGCGGATCGAGAAGATCAGGTAAGCGATTCCCAGCACCAGCGCGACGCCGGAATAGACGCTGCCGGCCAGAGAGACGTACTGTGGCAGGAGGCTGACGGGAATCAGGAGGGTGGCATAAATCACGCACATCCAGCCGATCATGCGTGGTCGGGGATCGGCGGCGGGCAACATTTTGAGTCCGGCCTGGTGATACTGATGGCGGTACAGCCAGGCGATCGCCAGGAAGTGCGGGAACTGCCAGAGGAACATGATGGCAAAAATGGAGAAGGACGCAGTATTCAGATTTCCGCCGGCAGCGGTCCACCCCAGGATGGGAGGCATGGCGCCGGGGATGGCTCCGATGGTGGTACAGAACGAGGTACAGCGTTTGAGTGGTGTGTAAACCACAACGTAGAGCACCAGCGTCAGCATCGACAGAAATGCGGTCAGCAGGTTGACCATCAAAGCGAGATAGAAGATACCGGTCAGGGCACAGAGGATGCCGAACACCAGAACTTCGGAGACGGAGAGTCGTCCGGAGGGAAGCGGGCGGCCCGTGGTGCGGGGCATCAGTTGATCGCTCTTGATTTCCAGCAGCTGATTCAGTGAGTTACAGCCTACGGCGACCAGTCCGATGCCGAACAGGGCGTGGATCAGCGGGAGCAGCGACCAGGCATGGGCGCTCCCCAGAGTGTAACCCAGGGCAACGGAGATCAACGCCATTGTCGAAATGCGGGGCTTCGTCAGTTCGAGGTAATCGGCGAGCCGTGCCAGGCTGATGGGCCGGGCTGCAGCTTTCGGTTCTTCAACGGCGATATAAGATTGTTGAGTCGTAGACATTTTCAGGCATTACCTTCAGTCTCAGGTAAGGAATCAGTAGCAGAGAGAGTTTGCTCTGACGAACGATTTTTATTTAACTGGTGCAGCCGGAAGACCCGGACTGAATACAGGGTGGTGGTCATCAGGAACAGAATCCCCGTGATCAGGTGCGCGGTGCGGAACAGCGACTGTTGCAGGGAGCCGGGTTCACCGATAATTCCGGCAGCGGGGAGTCCGAACCGGGTCAGCCAGGCGCCGATGCCGAGCATGATCTGGAAGATTCCCAGATGCAGCATACCCATTGCAGGGCGTTTCAGCCATTTAATTCCGCTCTTGCGGGCCGTGCGGAATTCGATAATCACAAAAACCAGGACCACAAAGGCAAAGCTGATGTGGGGATGCAGGCCGACTTTAAAGTGGCTCAGGAAGCCTCCCAGGAAATACTGAAAGAGGACGACCAGCGGAACCGTAATCGCCAGACGGCGTCCGTAACCCGGGGCAAGCTCGGGAGGATCATTACTGTTTTCGATCCAGCGTTTGCCGGTTGCCATGGTGAGGAATGCCATCAGGGTGAAGACGCAGGCAGCGAACAGTCCGTGTGTCATCGCCAGTCCGACGCTGTTTTCTGTCACCCGTGTACCACCCAAAATGCCTTGAATGATCACGCAGACCAGGACAGCGATCGCAACCTTGCGGATCCATTTTTGCGGCTGCACTTTGAAGGCGACGATCACCAGGATGATGGACAGGAAGCCCACCAGTGTTCCCAGCAGTCGGTGCACGTGCTCAAAAAACTTATCCGTGGGGAGCCCGAAGACGGGGTACGTAAACATATTCTGTCCGTCGGATCCGGGCCAGCCATCGACTGCCATGCCATATCCTTCGGTAGTAACGTGTCCGCCCATAATCATCAGTGGCAGCGTAGCGACGGTGGTCGCCAGTGCGATGCGAAAGAGCCACGGATGGTATTGTTGCTGGTTCATAAAATTGTTTAACACTTCGTTAGCGGGTTAACTGGAAGTTTCCTGATCGTTGTCGGTGTTGTTTTCTGTTTCTGAGTCAGACGGTTTGGGTGGTTCACACTCTTTTTCGGTCTGCAGCAGGAAATCTTTGTCGCCGTTATGCACGGCGTATTCATTGGGCCCATGGAAGATGATGGGCGGTTCGTCAAAGTTGCCGTGAGGCGGTGGAGACGGTGCGGTCCATTCCAGAGTGGTTGCATTCCAGGGGTTCCGACCGGCTTTAGGACCGAAGAACATGCTGTAGAAAATATTGATGAACAGCAGAATCTGGGCCGATCCCATGAGGATGGCCGAGATGGTCATGAACTGGTTCATGGGGAGCAGGTGTTCGAGGTAGCCGTGCAGATAGGGATCGGCATAGCGGCGGGGCATGCCCTGCATTCCCAGGAAGTGCATCGGGAAGAAGGTTCCGTTGGCACCGATGAAGGTCAGCAGGAAGTGCGTTTTGCCCAGTTTTTCGTTCATCATGCGTCCGAACATTTTAGGGAACCAGAACTGGATTCCCGCAAAGACGCCGAACAGCGTGGCACCAAAGAGCACATAGTGGAAGTGGGCCACGATGAAGTAGGTATCGTGGAAGTAGACGTCCACGGGGATTGCCGCCATGAAGATTCCGCTGAGACCGCCGACCACGAACATCGACAGGAAGCCGATACAGTTGAGGGTGACGGTATTGAATTCGACTTTGCCGCCCCAGACGGTGGCGGTCCAGTTGAAGGTTTTCACGGCAGAGGGGAGGGCGATCATCATGGTAGCGACCATGAAGGCCATCCCGACGGCGGGGTTCATACCACTGGTAAACATGTGGTGTCCCCAGACGATGAAGCCCAGGCTGGCGATCGCGGACATGGAGAAAATCATCGGTCGGTAACCGAAGATCGGCTTACGGACCATACAGCTGAGCATATCCGAGATCATGCCCATCACGGGGAGCAACATGATGTAAACAGCAGGGTGCGAATAGAACCAGAACAGGTGCTGCCAGAGCAGGGGCTGTCCCCCGCCGATGGTCGGATCAGCGTTGTTGATGATCAGCCCCGACGGGTAGAAGAAACAGGTACCCAGCAGACGGTCGGTGACCTGCATGAAGCCGCCCGCGGTCAATACGGGCAGAGCGAAGGCTTGCAGAATCGCGGTGATGAACAGACCCCAGATGGTCAGAGGCAGACGGAAGAACGTCATGCCGGGGGCCCGCATGTTGATGATGGTGGTCATGTAGTTGATCGACCCCATCATGGATGAGAAGCCGACAAAGGTGACACCCAGCAGCCAGAGGGTCTGAGCGGTTCCCGATCCGGGAGCTGCCTGGGCCAGGTCGGCCAGAACCGGGTAAGCGGTCCAGCCTGCTGCCGGGCCGCCTGCGTAAGCGAAGCTCATACCGAAACAGATAATGGCGGGCCAGATGAACCAGTAGCTGAGCATATTGAGTTTGGGGAAGGCCATATCGTCGGCACCGATCATCAGCGGGATGAGCAGGTTGCCGAAGGTTCCAGCGAGGATCGGGATAATGACGAGGAAGATCATCACGGTGGCATGCATCGTGAAGAGCATGGTATAGAACTCAGGCGAGATCTGTCCTGCTTCGGCGGAGAAGAGCCAGGGGCCGACGATGGGCATCGATTCCCAGGGGAAGGCGAGCTGCCAGCGGACGGCCAGCGCGAGGGCACCCCCGACGATCAGCATCAGCAGTGTTGTGAACAGGAACTGGATGGCGATGATCTTGTGATCGGTGGAGAAGATATACTTCGTGAAGAAATTACCGGGCGCATGATGTGCCTGAGGCTTCAGGATCGGTTGCAGGCCGGTGGGGGATGGATGCACAACGCTCATTTCTCGGTTGCCTCACTCTCAGAATCATTCTCGTTGGCGGCAATCTTGCCCAGCCCGTCGTAAAACTGCTGTTGGGTGAGATTTTTCAGATAGTTCTGGTAGTCTGCTTCTGATTCCACAATCACGTGGGCTTTCATCTTGTAGTGACCCCAGCCACAGAGTTCGGCACAGACCAGGTCATAGACGCCTTCTTTGTTGGCTTCGAACCAGACCGGGATCTGCAGGCCGGGCAGGGCGTCCTGTTTGATTCGCAGGGCGGGCAGGAAGAACGAGTGCTGAACGTCTTCGCTGCGGAGCTGAATCATGACCGGCTTGCCGAAGGGGACGTGCAGTTCGTTAACCGAATAGAGATCGTCGGCCTGCGGCTTGGGTTGTAGTTTCTTGCCGATGGCGGGGTAACGGAAACGCCATTCGAACTGACGTGCGGTGACTTCCGCGATCGGTGCTTTGACGGCTGCTTCGGGGAAGTATTTCTTGATACGGAAATCGGCCCAGAGGTTCATCTGATACAGGGCGAGGAACAACAGAATCACGCCGGGGATGATGGACCAGATCAGTTCCAGTTTGTGGTTACCGTGGGTGTAGGTAGCCCGTTCGTCGCGATTATTGGAACCACGCCAGAGAGCATAAACGAGTACCGCCTGTGTACCGACGAAAACGACCGCGGTCACGAGCAGGATCAGGTAAAACAGCCCGTCGATGCGGATTCCGAGGTTACTGGCTGCCTGGGCGTTATCGTAGGGAAACGACCAGCCCACCATGGGAGCCATCGCACAGGATACGACAGCCGCCACCGGCCAGAACAGAAAAAATAAACACCATCCTTTACCCACTACAGGTCTCCCCTCTGGTTTTCTGGTTGAGGATATGATTCGTTTTCATTATCAGTCGCTGAAACAGTTGATCCGGTCAGGTTGGGACCTGAACTTATTTGCTGGAATACGGCAGGCTCATCACGTAGTTGACCAGGTCCCACAATTCTTCATCCGAAAGCGGACCACCGAAGGCCGGCATCGGTGTTCCCTTAATGCCGGAATACATTCGTCGGTAAACGTCGATCGGACGGCGTCCACCTCGATAAATGCCGCGGTGCAGATCGCGGGGCGGTAACTGGTTGCCCCAGATGTCGTGCAGTCCGCGGTTGGGATATTTTTCATTCGTGGCCGGATTGGTCCAGAAGTCTTGAGTCGCCGTTCCGTTGCCGCGTCCCTGGAGGCCGTGGCAGGTGGCGCACTTGGTTTTATCGCCGAGGTAGAGTTTACGGCCTCGTTCGCGTGATTCGGGGGTGTCGGGAACCCGTGGGGTTTCGGGCACGACCACGGCGTCTTCCATGTTGGCTTCTTCCCAGGCTTCCGCAACGCTGGAGGTCGCGAATTCGAGTGTGTCCGGGAAGTCGAGTTCCATGTATTCCTTGAGCTCTTCCATGACGTCTTCGCGAGATTCGCCGCCGTCCTCACTGGTTCGTTCGGCGACCACTTCCTTGGAATAGTCGAAGAAGAGTTCATCGACGATTTTCTTTTCGGTTTCTCCGCGAATGGAAAGCCAGACGACGTAGTTTACGATTGCGGAGACTTCATCTTCTGTGAGCAGTTTGAAGGAGGGCATATAGGTGCCCGCGATACCTTCTTTGACAGTGCGTTCCAAGTCGGCATTCTGTGCTTTGGCCGTTGGTTTGGTCGACGTGTATTTGTAGATGCCCTGGCGGAAATCGCGGGGCGGAGGATTCAGGTAGCGTGAGGTCGGCCCGGTGCCTTCACCGCTCATGCCGTGACAGTGCATGCAGTGGCGATTGTAGAGATCGCGACCGAACTGCAGCCGCGTGCATTCCACCAGAAAGGTGTCTCCGGGCTGGGGCTCGATGTCTGCGGTCTTGTCCACGGCGATGGTGCCGGTTTCGTAGTTGTATTCTTTGATGCGGGAGATCTGTCCCTGTCCCTTGCCCGAGGTCCATTCCAGGGGGAGCCCCAGCAGCTTGGGGTAAGCGTCCTGCAGGCCTTCGACCTGGAAGCGGATTAATTTCTCGTCGCCGGAGCTGGACTGGACGGTTTTGACGGAGCCTTCAACGTCGCCGAAGTCGGTGGGGAGCCCTTCAAACTGAGTGAGTTCAAAGGGATTGCCAAACTGTCTGACCAATGCTTCTTTCACCGGTTTGGCGGCTTCCGGAACGAGTTCGTTGGTCTTTTCGGAAAAGACGAAGTTGACCTGAGGCTGTTCGCACCCGGTCAGACTGAACAACGGAAAGAGGAGCAACAAGCTTAGACGACTTAACCCAAATCTCACAGAAGTGAATCCTCACTTTATATTATAAGACTGATTTCTGTTCGGGTAACACTCGGGGGTAACCCCGTCTGCTCACGGATCCCGATAATCCGCTAGCGAAGCAGCCACACTGATGGTCTTCAAGTTCTATGAAAATACCCGGTTGAGCGGCTTAAGACCGCCATCATGTCTCAGACAGGTTTGCTTGCGCGGGGTGGGAGGTCTTGCGACCTGATTACCTTAGTAATTCTGGCGATGCCCAGACGTTCTGACAACCAGCGAATCCGTGTAGAGGGTCTTTTCTCACAAGCAGGAAGGTCATTTCGTCGCTGGTCCCAATCGCGGGAATCACAGCTGTAATATGGTATTTTCTTTGCCTGGCTTTTTCAATCGGCACGGCCTGTCGTTTCCTGAGGAACCAGTGTAAACTGTAGGATCGGCGGTCTCGGGCGAGACTTCCGCTGATTCCTGCATGCATAGAGTCTGACTGAGTTTAAGTGACGCGTTCTCTCTCCCTGTTGTCCACATATCAGTGGAAGTAGATGGGCCGGAATGGGCAACCCGCAAACGGAACTGATTCGAGAATTTGATCGCCTGATCCGCCGGGATCCGGGCAAACGGGGGCTCATTGATTCGGAAGCCCGGTTTGGGCCTTTGTGCACTGATCATTTACTCCGTGCCGCCCAGGACCTGGTGCAGGCAGGCACCCATGTCGCGATTACCACCGGTTTTTATATTCCCGCTGCGGAAATCCCGTCTGCAGAGACGGATGGCCCGCCGGGATCGATTCTGCTGGCGATGGTACTGCAGGAGTGTGGCATTCAGACATCCATTGTCACTGATGCGTTGTGTGCGCCCGTGGTGGCAGCGACGGCGCGGGCATTTGCTTATCCGGAGAGCCAGATCGATGTAATAAAGGGGGATGACCCCGACTGGGTGACCCGGTTTTATGCGACCCGGAAGGTCAGCCATCTGGTAGCGGTGGAACGGGTCGGCCCCAGCCATACCCCGGACTCCTGGGGCCGACAGGAGCGGGTGGCTGGTTTGGAGCCGACCGCATTTCACGAAAAAGTCCCCTGCGACCACCATGATCGCTGTCACAACATGCGGGGAGAGATCATTGATTCTCATACGGCGCCTCTGCACCAGCTGTTTGAACGACTGACCGATTTTTTTCCGGAAGCGAAGTCGATCGGGGTCGGAGATGGCGGAAATGAGATCGGGATGGGGGCGATTGCCTGGGAAGAACTGGCCCGCCGGATCGCTTCGGCGCATGCGGGATTGATTCCGTGCCGGGTGGCTACGGACTGGAACATCGTGGCGGGAACGAGTAACTGGGGGGCGTTGGCCCTGGCGGCGTCGGTCGCGTTGTTAAAAGATCGGAGTGCGACCCTGTTTCGCTGGCAGCAGGAGGAACAGTTGCGGATTCTGGAAGTGATGGTCCGTGAAGCGAATGCCGTCGATGGTGTGACCCGTCAACGGGAAGCGACGGTGGACGGGCTCCCCTTTCTGACTTACATGCAGCCCTGGGAGGGGATTCTCTCATTTCTGGCCCGCTGATTTCTGCTTTTCTGCGTAAGACAACCAGCGAAAGTCGGCCCGGAAACGGGAAATGGCTTGCATTTCGACAGTGAAACCGGGTTAAAATGGGTTGATTCTCAATCTGATTTTGCTCGCATCCCCGATGCTTAGACTTCAAGACGAACAGTGATTATCTCCATGAACGCTCTCCGCAATCTGTCCACCCGGCTCCTGGTGACTTCCCGTTTCTTAATGCTGACCCTGTTGCTCCTTTCCGGATCGACGCTCTACGGGCAGGCCGTCAGTAACGATAAATTCAAGCAGGAAGACAAATTCCGACAGCTGGATGAAGTGCTGCCGACGCCAAACGGGTTTCGGAATGCATCCGGCGCACCGGGAGAAAAGTACTGGCAGCAGCAGGCAGATTATGAGATCGATGTGGAGCTGGACGACAAGCTGCAGAAGATCATCGGTTCGGAAAAGATTACTTACACGAATAATTCGCCCGATACGTTGAGCTATCTCTGGCTGCAGCTGGATACGAATATTCTGTCTTACGACTCAGATGCACACCTGACCGGAACGGATTCTCCCTTGGGGAAAGTGGGCTACAAGTCGATGCAGCAGTTGATGGCCAAAGAGACATTTGACGGCAGCATGAAGGTGACTGCGGTCCTGGATGCCGAGGGGAACAAACTGTCGTATCAGATTATCAAAACCATGATGCGGATCGATCTGCCCCGCCCGCTGAAAACGGGGGAGAGCACACAGTTTTCCGTGGACTGGAGTTACCTGATCAACGATTCCGAGAGCCGTCCCGCGCGAACCGGTTACGAGTATTTCAAAGACGATAAGAACTTTCTGTATGAAATCGCCCACTGGTATCCGCGCATGGCGGCTTACACCGACAACACGGGCTGGCAGCATAAGCAGTTCCTGGGCCGCGGAGAATTCACGCTGGAGTTTGGTGACTTTCTGACGCGGATCACGGTGCCCGACGATCATGTGGTCGCGTCCTCCGGGGTACTACAGAATCCGGGAGAGGTACTGACCGAGACGCAGCGGAAGCGTCTGGATGAAGCCAAAACTGCGAAAAAGCCGATGTTTATCATCACTCCCGAAGAAGCGAAAGCGAACGAGAAATCAAAGCCGAAAGGCAAGAAGACCTGGGTCTTCAAGGCGGACAATGTCCGTGATTTCGCCTTTGCCAGCTCGCGTAAATTTATCTGGGATGCCCAGGGACATCAGCTGGAGGGTAAGGCTGAGCCGATTATGGCCATGTCGTATTACCCCAACGAAGGGGAGCCGCTCTGGAGCAGGTATTCGACGCACGCCATCATTCATACGTTGAATGTTTTTTCGAAGTATACCTTTCCCTATCCCTACCCGGTGGCGATTTCCGTTAACGGCCCGGTGGGGGGCATGGAATATCCGATGATCTGCTTTAACGGTCCCCGTCCCGAAAAGGATGGCACTTATTCCAAGCGGACCAAGTACGGGTTGATCTCGGTTATTATTCACGAAGTCGGACACAACTATTTCCCGATGATCGTCAACAGTGACGAGCGTCAGTGGACGTGGATGGATGAAGGGATCACGACGTTCCTGCAGTTTCTGACCGAGCAGGAGTGGGAAGACGAATATCCGTCCCGCCGCGGGGAACCCCGTGACATGGTGGATTACATGAAGAGCGGTTACCAGGTACCGATCATGACGAACTCAGAGTCGATCCTGCAGTTTGGTAACAATGCCTATGGCAAGCCGGCGACGGCGCTGAATGTGCTGCGGGAAACCGTGCTCGGCCGCGAACTGTTCGATTACGCGTTCAAGGAATATTCCCGTCGCTGGATGTTCAAACGGCCGACGCCTGCGGACTTCTTCCGCACCATGGAAGACGCGTCCGGCGTCGATCTGGACTGGTTCTGGCGGGGCTGGTTTTACACAACCGACCATACCGACATGGCAATCGAGAACGTGCGGCAGTATCAATTGGAGACTGGAGATCCCTACGTGGATAAGGTCCGGCGGAAGAAGCGTCGCGATGAAGAGCCCGAGTCGCTGTCGGAGATGCGGAACAAAAAGCTGCCTAAACGGACCGAAAAGTTTCCGGAGCTGAAGGATTTCTACAACGAATACGATGAACTCGACGTGACCGATGCGGACCGCAAGAAATTTGAATCTCATCTTAAGGAACTGGACGCCGATGAGAAGAAGCTGCTGGAAACACAGAATTACTTTTACCTCGTCGACTTGAAGAACCATGGCGGACTGGTGATGCCCGTGATTCTCAAGCTGACTTTTGACGACAACTCCAGCCGGATGTTGCGGATTCCGGCGGAAATCTGGCGGTACAACAACCAGAGCGTTTCCAAGCTGATTCTGACTGAGAAGCCCCTCAAAAGCCTGACCCTGGACCCGCACCGGGAGACTGCAGATACACAGCTGTCCAACAACGAGTTCCCCCGGACGATTGGCAAATCTTTCTTCCAGCTGGAAAAATCGAAGAAGTCGAAGAACGAAATGCAGAAACAGCGTCAGGCAGAGGAAGAGGAAAAGAAAAAGGACGACACCAAACCGGCTGAGAAAAAAGAGGAGTAGCCGGGATTACCGGCCGGGATCAGCCGGGCTGGGAAAGTGGTACACGGATTCGATTTTCGCAATTTCGACCGTATAGTGGGCGTACCATTTGTCTTTCCCAAGTTGTTGTGCTGTAATATGTTCCGGATGCTGCTTCCAGGCCCGGATGGCCTCCAGGCTGTTCCAGTAGGAGATTGTGACTCCCGTTCCGTCGGGGGCACGAAACGAGGTCAGCTCCAGAAAGCCGGGCTGCTGGCGTGCCTGTTCTTCCATACGGGTGGCCATCTCAGCATAGCCTGCTTCGTCCTGCGTTCGCCGGGAGCGAAAAATGACGGCGTAGCGGGGCGATTTCTGGTTGTCAGTCATGGGAAGAGCCGATTCTGCTGAAAAACAGGAGTCTGGGATCGGGGAGGCCGGATTTCAGGCTTGCCACAAATTCTGGTTTCATAAATAATTTAGACAGTACAACCGCTGTTTTCGATTCATTTTTTCAATGGGAGGACGTTCAAGTGACGGGTTATACGGTCCACACAGGGTCAAGCGAGGATTTTACGAAGGGCTGGGACCGCATTTTTGGTGACAAGACCGTCGAAAAAACGAAGAAAAATAAGAAATCAAAAAAGAAGACGAGCGCAAAGAAAAAGGACTCGAAAAAGAAAAAGAAATCGTGATTCGTTTCACTTCTTTTCCGACAAAATCAGTGGCGCTGTGACGTTTCGGGCGAAGTCGAGGATCGGCTCAACTGACGTTTCAGCTGGTAAAAAATGCACAGGGCCGTGCTAATGCTTTAGGTGGGGAAGACCGATAATAAACTTCGTGCTTTTCCTGCTTAACGTAGTCAAACACACGACATGGAGGTAATGATGTCAGAAGAAAATGAAGAGTTCGAAGAAATCACCAGTGAAGAAGTCGACCGTGTTGTCGCTGCACTGGAATCACTGATTGAATCTACAGACAGCGAAAATATTCGTTCCTATCTGGAAGAAGCCATGAACGAGATCTACTTCCTCGTTTATGAAGAGGAAGAAGACGAGCTGGATTCTACCGTAGAAGCCTGCGACGACAGCGACGAAGATTTTTCTGAAGCTGCGTAAGTCTCCTCAGAGATACAATGATTGCTGCGCAAACCAGCAAAACTTAAGGCCACTTCCTATGTTCACAGGAAGTGGCCTTTTTTATTGCCTTGATCGGAATGGAGAGTTTACCGGTTACTCCAGTTCCACGGTGATCGAGCGGGAATCTGTATCGACCTTGGACGGCTTACCGAACTTGATCTTCTTCGAAAACGCTTCGATGTCTTCGACCGGGTAAACCTTGAAGGTGGTGATCTCTCCATCGACAGTCGGAATCACCTGCAGGGATTCGGTATCGTTGGCTGACTGCAGGATTTCATCAATGATCGGATCCTGTTCGCCTGGAGAGAGCTTTTTGTTGACGACGATGCTGATCATCGTGTTCGGGTTAATCGGTTTGGCTTCACCGGGGCTGCCTGCCATGGCTCCACCTCGGGCGGCAGCTGCTTCGGAGAAGCCCTGTTCCATCACGGCTGCAGCTCCCAGCATCAGGAGCATTGGCGCCATTTGAGCCAATGGTCTGACCTGATTGGTGAACTGTTCATTGAATTCTTTTTCCGTTTTCGCATTTTCCAACTGGGCCAGGGTGGCGTTCAGCTGCTTGAAACCTGCCATTGCCTGGGTTTTTTGGGCAGCCATGTCTTCCGGCTTTAACTTGTCCAGGCTTTGTTTCGCGCTATCGATTTTGGATTTCCAGTTTTTGGCCAGGGTCTGGGGAATCCATTTGTCTTCCACTTTGACCATGACTTCTTCCTTGGTTTTTTCACCCGGAACTTCAATTTTGACATTGGCCTGATCTCCTTCTTCGGAGACAACCGTGACTTTGGCCTGCTTCAGCTTTTCGATAAAACCAGGGTCGCCTTCTTTCTGAGGCATCAGGCCCGAGATGGTGGCGAAGTCTTTGGCAATCTGAGAGCCGCTGGTCGACAGGAATTTGCCGCCATCAAAGGTTTTGAGTTTCTCGATGGTCGACAGGTCACTGTTGGCCAGGGAAGCCAGGATATCGACACTGGGATCATAGTATTTCGCGACTTCTTCCGGTGAGGTCTTAGGGCTCTCAAGCATTTCGTTTTTGAGAATGAATTCTTTTTTGTCCTGCAGCAGTTTGGCCACTCGTTGAGCGATGGCGAACATCTCATTGTAAATTTCCGGATCCATTTTATCCGCGAACTGGTGAGCCAGGCCATTCACATCGCTCTGGTAGCTGGCGGGCAGAAATTCCCAGACCACTTCCATTTTCTGATCCGCGACGCCCTGCATCAGATACTGCATCGATTCTGCAGGACCCTCTGGTGGACCGGCCTGCTGGGCTGAGGAACCACACCCGGAGAGCAGAGGCAGAGTTCCGATGAGGAAGAGTGTGAATAGCGGGATAAGTTTTCTCATCAAAGTTCCTTGTTTTGGATGAAGAGAGGCGGCGGACGTGGAATAGGGATTACTGCATCCCTTTACAGTAGTCAGTCTCGATATTAACCACGCGCGTCTGTTTTGAACAGGTTCGCAGCTGGGTCTGTTATTTCAGATTTGGTGATTCGAGGAACGCAGAATTGCGTGAGGGGGTTTAATAATAATGAGGGATTCCCGCGGCGCTGCGGAAGGGTTCTCAGCTGAAACATAGGTTATTTTCAGCGGATTGCAGGCGGTTTCGATCAGTATAAGTAATTTTAATAGAACCGGTGTCTGGCATAAGTGTCTGACAGATGTGGGAGGCCATTCCGTATCGGAATCTGTTGATGTCTGAGCCGAAGCTGGCAGACCTGATATCAGGCTGCTGTCGTCCCACTTCTGGGACAGTTCAGAGGCTGTAAGCGTAAGTATAATATAGTTATATGATTACAGTTTTCGGACATTGCGTAAGTCCGTGGTCCCCGTTTTTCATATGAGCAGACGCTTGACTTATTGCCTTCAGCAACTCTACACTGTGCCGTATTCGAAATTTAAATAGTTCGAAGCAGCTATTATTAGTTTTCCTTATAAAAGGCTCTCGATTCTCTCCCATGCACCTGCGTAATGCCGAACTGTTCTGTGATGTCGTCGTGCACGGCAGCTTTTCCAAAGCTGCTGAGGTTCGTCGTGTGTCCCAGTCGGCAGCCAGTCAGGCCGTGCATGCCTTAGAGAAGCGGCTGGGAGCGCAGCTGATCGATCGTTCGAAGCGTCCGTTTGAATTGACGCCCGCTGGTTCGATTTATTTTGATGGCTGCCAGCAGTTGCTGAGATCCTTCGAGCAGGTCGAGGAACAGGTTCGTCGCGCGATTGGTCAGACAAAGAACCGGGTGCGAATTGCCGCCATTTACTCGGTGGGTCTGGCCCAGATGCACGATTATGTTGAGCAGTTCCAGCACCTGTATCCGGAAGTGATGATCACCCTCGATTATCTGCATCCGGATGAAGTCTATCAGCGTGTCAGCGAGAACCAGGCCGATCTGGGACTGGTTTCTTTCCCCAAGGAAGACAAAGATCTCACCAGCATCCTCTGGCAGGAACAGCCAATGGTACTGGTGGTTTACCCCGGTCACCGGCTGGCAGATCAGGTCAGTTGTGAGGTAGGGGACATTGAAAATGAGCCCTTCGTGGCATTCACATCAGAATTAGTCGTTCGACAGAAAATGGATCGCTGGCTGAAAAAAGCCGGTGTGCACGTACAGCTGATCCATGAATTTGACAATATTGAGAACATCAAGCGTGCGGTGGAAGCGGAAGCGGGAATTGCGATCCTGCCTCTGCCGACCGTCAGCCGTGAAGTTCAGGATCAGTCATTAAAAATCGTACGCCTGGAACAGGTGGAATGGTTTCGTCCGATCGGAATCATTCAGAGAAAACAGAAGTCGGTACCCGATGACGTGGTATCGAAATTCATAGAAGTCCTGCATGAAAACCCCGCGAATTTCTCAAGCGCTCATCGAGAAACGACCGAGGGATCTGCATCAACGGGAGAGAATTCTTCCAGTATGGATGCATTTTCATTCGGTCCGTTAATAGCGCGAGAGTAAACTGGCAGTTTTCTCTGCAGGTTGTTTCTGGTTGGGATGGATCCAGCTTTTCTGAGTCGGGAGCAGACTCTCCCTTTAAGAAGATTCAGAATTACCGATGGTAGATCTTTGACAGAAAACGTTCCGGTTTCGGCCGGGTCAGGCAGACATGGTCTCCTCCAGGGGAGCGTCGTCTGCTGAAACAGATAACTGAGTGCGAAGCTTGTTCGCGATAAACTGAAGGTGCCCGGGTGGCATCGATTTTGAAAACATTAGTTTGAATGGTGAAGTAAGATGACGAGTCGAACCGTTCGACGTGGAACTGATTCCGAAAACAAAGCACAAAACTCCCTGTTTCAAGTGGGGCGTTTCCCGGAAGCTCATGGGCTCTACGATCCGGAATTCGAGCATGACAGCTGTGGTGTGGGTTTCGTCGCCCATATCAAAGGCAAACGGTCACACCAGATTGTGGTCGACGCCGATGAAATGCTGCGTCATATGACTCACCGTGGCGCCTGTGGTTGCGAAGAAAATACGGGCGATGGTGCCGGTATTCTGGTTTCCATGCCTCACGACTTCCTGCAACGCGTGGTGAAGGAAGATCTGAACCTCGATCTGCCTCCCTCTGGTCATTACGGCATGGGAAATGTCTTCCTGCCGACCGATGAATCACAGCGGGAACACTGCAAAAAGGTCGTGGAAGAGACCGTCAATGCCCAGGGACTGGTTGTCCTGGGCTGGCGTGAATTGCCTGTGGAACCGACCACGGCCGACATCGGTCCCTCCGCGCTGCGTGCTCTGCCGCACATGGAGCAGGTCTTTATCTCCACTTCAAATCACAAGGTCGCCGATCACGATCACCTCGAACGTCAGCTGTATATCATCCTGAAGGCTTCCAGCCGCCAGTTGCGTGAAGGCAGCAATCTGCCCCAGGGACTGATGTTCTACTTCTGTTCGCTGTCCAGCAACATCCTGGTTTACAAAGGGATGCTGACTCCCGACCAGGTGATGCCGTTCTACCCCGACCTGCAGGCGGAAGACTTCACCAGCCACCTGGCGATGGTACACTCCCGCTTCTCAACAAACACCTTCCCCAGCTGGGACCGGGCACAGCCGTGCCGCTTCATGGCTCATAACGGGGAAATCAATACCCTGCGTGGAAACGCCAACTGGATGTTTGCCCGCCAGGGAATGATGTCCAGCGAGCTGTTCGGCGACGATTTGAACAAGCTGTTCCCGATCATCGAGCCTCACTGCTCAGACTCGGGTAACTTCGACAACGCATTGGAACTGCTGCTGATGTCCGGTCGTCCGCTGCCGGAAGTGATGATGATGATGATTCCAGAAGCCTGGCAGAACCATCATTCCATTTCCGTCGCCAAGCGTGCGTTCTATGAATATTACTCCGCCTTGCAGGAACCATGGGACGGGCCGGCATCAGTTTCCTTCACCGATGGTAAATGTATCGGCGCCGTGCTGGACCGGAACGGTCTGCGTCCGAGCCGTTACTATGTGACTCACGACGATCGTGTCATCATGGCCAGCGAAGTGGGAACCCTGGAAGTCGATCCGAAACTGGTTAAGGAGAAAGGTCGTCTGCAGCCCGGGAAGATGTTCCTGGTTGACTTCGAAGAAGGCCGCCTGATCCCCGATGAAGAGATCAAAGAAAAGTACGCCACCAAGCGTCCTTACCAGGAATGGCTGCAGAACCAGCGTCTGCGTCTGCAGGACCTGCCACCCGCGGAGAAGATCGATTCGGTTCCGACCGAAGAGCTGCTGTCTCGTCTGCAGGCCTTTGGTTTCACATTCGAAACGCTGAAGTTCATGTTGATTCCGCTGATCAAAGCCAAGAAGGATCCCATCGGTTCCATGGGGAACGATGCGGCCCTGGCCTGCCTCAGCGATCAGCCACGCCTGATTTACGATTACTTCCACCAGCTGTTCGCCCAGGTGACGAACCCCGCGATCGACTCGATCCGCGAGGAAGTCATCATGTCGCTGGAATGTTACATCGGTCCGGAAGGCAACCTGCTGGAATCGACCGAAGACCAGTGTCATCGACTGCTCATTCCCGAGCCGATCATCACCAACGAGCAACTGGCCGCCATCAAGAAGATGGATTACCGTGGCTGGAAGACCAAAACGATCGACGTGACTTATCCCAAGTCAGAAGGGGAAGCCGGTTTCCGGGCAGCCCTGGATCGGATTCGGGAAGAAGCCTCACAGGCGATCGCCGATGGCTTCAGCCTGATCGTGGTTTCGGACCGGGCCGTCTGTAAAGATCGTGTCGCCCTGCCGACCCTGGTTTCCTGTGGAGCGATTCACCATCACCTGGTTCGCAACGAACAGCGTACGCAGATCGGGATCGTGCTGGAAACCGGCGAAGCCCGCGAAGTGCATCACCACTGTCTGCTGTTCGGCTACGGTGCCGATGCAATCAACCCCTACATGGCCTTCGAAGCCCTCTGGCACTCGCTGGAAGTCGGCGAGCTGGATGCTGCCAAGTGGGATCGTAGTTCCATCGTGGCTGCCTATCGCAAGGGTGTCTGCAAAGGGATGCTGAAAGTGATGGCCAAAATGGGCATCTCGACCCTGCAGAGTTACAAGGGCGCCCAGATCTTCGAAGCCGTCGGTCTGAACCAGGAAATCATCGAAGCCTGCTTCTCAGGAACCGCCAGCCGGATCAAGGGAATTGGTTTTGACGTGGTTGCCAAAGAATGCGAAATGCGTCACAACATCGGCTACCCGCAGCGGGATCAGAAGCGTCTGCCCGTTCTGCCTAACCCCGGTGTGTACCACTGGCGGGCCAACGGAGAAAAGCACTCCTGGTCACCGGAAAACATTGCCAACCTGCAGGCCGCTGCGAGCTCGGGCGATAAGAGTGCCTATAAGCAGTTCGCGAAAGCCGTCAATGAAGAGACGACCCGGCAGTGTCACCTGCGTGGTCTGCTGGCCTTCAAAAAGCGGGAACCGATTCCGCTGGACGAAGTCGAACCGGTGACGGAAATCGTCAAGCGATTCTGTACTGGTGCGATGAGCTACGGTTCGATCTCGGCTGAATCTCACGAAGCCCTGGCGATCGCCATGAACCGCCTGGGTGGCAAGAGTAACACCGGTGAAGGGGGCGAAGATTATTCGCGCTTCAAGCCGCTGGATAACGGCGATTCCAAACGGTCGGCCATTAAGCAGATCGCTTCCGGGCGGTTTGGTGTGACCAGCTGGTATCTGACCAACGCTGACGAACTGCAGATCAAGATTTCTCAAGGTGCGAAGCCGGGAGAAGGGGGCGAACTGCCCGGGCATAAGGTCAACAAGATCATTGCTTCGGTACGTCACTCCACTCCGGGGGTCGGGCTGATCAGTCCTCCTCCGCACCACGATATTTACTCGATCGAAGACCTGTCGCAGCTGATTTACGACCTGAAGAACAGTAACCCCTCGGCCCGGATCAGCGTGAAGCTGGTATCGGAAGTCGGCGTGGGTACGATTGCTTCGGGTGTGGCCAAAGGTCATGCCGACAACATTCTGATCTCGGGAGCCTCCGGTGGTACCGGGGCCTCTCCGCTGACCAGTGTGAAGCACGCCGGTCTGCCCTGGGAACTGGGGATTTCGGAAACCCACCAGACGCTGGTGCTCAACGATCTCCGCAGCCGTGTGCGACTGCAGACTGACGGTCAGCTCAAAACCGGTCGCGATATCATTATTGCGACTCTGCTGGGAGCCGAAGAGTACGGCTTCTCCACCGGACCGCTGATCACCATGGGCTGTATCATGATGCGTAAGTGTCACCTGAATACCTGCCCGGTCGGGATTGCGACTCAGAATCCGGAACTGCGTAAGAAGTTCGCCGGTCAGCCCGAGCACGTGGTCAACTACTTCTTCCTCTTGGCAGAAGAGGCCCGTGAAATCATGGCTGAACTCGGATTCCGCACCATCAACGAGATGGTCGGACGCAGCGATGTACTGGAACTGGATGAAGGGGTTGCTCACTGGAAAGCGAAGCACCTGGACCTGACTCCGATTCTGCGACTGGCTGAAAAGCCACACGAAAACGTGGGTACTTATTGCACGATGGACCAGCAGCACGGTCTGGAAGTCGTGATTGACAACCTGCTGATCAGCGAGGCACAGCCTGCGATCCAGAATGGTGAGTCGGTCACCATCGATGTGAAACTCAAGAATACGGACCGGACCTTCGGTACGATGCTGAGCCACGAGGTTTCCAAGCATCATGGTGCAGAAGGTCTGCCTGATGAAACGATTCACATCAATAGTAAGGGTTCCGCAGGACAGTCCCTGGGGGCCTGGCTGGCACACGGGATTACCATCGAGCATGAAGGCGATGCCAACGACTATGTTGGTAAAGGTCTCAGCGGCGGACGGATCATTATCTATCCACCCGAGAATTCGACCTTCAAGCCGGAAGATAACATCATCGTCGGTAACGTGAACCTGTATGGTGCGACCGAAGGTGAAGTTTACATTCGCGGTCAGGCTGCAGAACGTTTCTGTGTGCGTAACTCCGGAGCGAAAGCGGTTGTGGAAGGAATCGGCGATCACGGTTGTGAATACATGACCGGCGGTCGGGCCGTTGTTCTCGGTGAGACCGGACGCAACTTTGCAGCCGGGATGTCGGGTGGTGTGGCTTATGTCTACGACCCCGAAGGTCATCTGCTGCAGAACAGCAACCTGGAAACTGTGGAACTGGAACGGCTGGAAGATGCCGAGGATATCGCCGAACTGAAAGAGCTGATTGACAATCATCGCAAGTTCACCGGTTCGACCGTGGCTAAAACGATTCTGGATAACTGGGAAAACGAACTGGAACTGTTCAAGAAAGTCATGCCTGTGGATTACAAGCGGGCTTTGCTGGAAATGGCAGCTGAAAAAGCGGAAGCTGCCGCCAGCGTCTAGTGACAAACTGTGTTCCTGTCGCGTCTGAACCGCGTGACAGGAACGCCTTCCCAGGAGCATATTGCTTCTTCTGTATAAGAGCTAACACATTTTTAGAGTGAGATAGAACTATGGGTAAGCCAACCGGCTTCATGGAATTTGCACGAGAACTGGGTGCCGACAAAAAACCGGAACTGCGGATTCTGGACTGGAATGAGTTCCACGATCATCTGACCGATGAAGAGCTCAGCAACCAGGGCGCTCGCTGCATGGACTGTGGGATTCCCTTCTGCCACACCGGGAAAACTCTGGCAGGCATGGCCTCGGGTTGTCCGATTAACAACCTGATCCCCGAGTGGAACGACCACATCTACAACGGTCGCTGGCAGGATGCACTCGACAGTCTGCACAAGACAAACAACTTCCCGGAATTCACCGGTCGTGTCTGTCCCGCACCTTGTGAAGGGGCCTGCGTACTGGGGATTCACGAACCTCCAGTAACGATCAAGAACATTGAGAACTCAATCATCGACCACGCTTTCGATCAGGGTTGGGTCCAGCCGAGTCCTCCTAAAACACGTACCGGCAAGAAAGTCGCTGTCGTCGGTTCCGGTCCTGCCGGACTGGCTGCCGCCGCGCAGCTGAATACCGCCGGTCACAGCGTAACCGTTTACGAACGCGACGACCGCATTGGTGGTCTGTTGATGTACGGCATTCCCAACATGAAGCTGGAGAAGTGGATCGTACAGCGACGTGTCGATCTGCTGGCTGACGAAGGGGTGGAATTCATCACCAACACTTCAATTGGCGTGGACATCACCGCGGATCAGCTGATGAACGATTTCGACGCCGTCGTGCTCTGCACCGGTGCGACCAAGCCCCGCGATCTGCCCATTCCGGGACGTGATCTGAAGGGTGTGCACTTCGCGATGGAATACCTGTCGAAGAACACGAAGAGCCTGCTGGAGTCCGGTCTGGAAAGCAAGCATTACGAGAACTCGCCGGTTGAGGGTTTCATCAACGCTGAAGGCAAGAAAGTTGTCGTGATCGGCGGTGGTGATACCGGTAACGACTGCCTGGGTACCGCGATGCGTCAGAACTGCGAAAGCCTGATCAACCTGGAAATCGTGCCTCAGCCTCCGATGGAGCGGGCTGCGAACAACCCCTGGCCTCAGTGGCCGAAGATCTTCCGCGTGGACTACGGTCACGAAGAAGCAGCTGCCGCGTTCGGTAAAGATCCGCGGATGTTCCAGATGTCGACCCTCGAATTCGTGGGCGACGGCAAAGGCAATCTGAAAGCGATCAAGATCTGCGAAGTCGACTGGTCCAAGCCGGTCGAGAACGGCCCTCCATTCAGCGTGGTTCCCGGTTCGGAACAGGAGCTCGAATGCGATCTGGTCTTCCTGGCACTCGGGTTCTTAGGCCCCGAGCATATCATCAGCGAGCAGCTGAGCCTGGAAACCGACGCCCGTTCGAACTTCAAAGCCGAGCATGAGCAGTACACGACGAACATCGACGGCGTCTTCGCTGCCGGCGACTGCCGACGTGGTCAGAGCCTGATCGTCTGGGCGATCAACGAAGGCCGCGGCGCTGCCCGTGAGTGTGACCGTTACCTGATGGGAGCGACCGAACTGCCGTAATTTCGGTTTTAAAAACGGTTGAATTTGAATTAGCAGAAGCCCCGATGAATTGAGGTGTCAGTATGAATGTACGGCCTGTCGTAATTTATTCACTGATAGCAGTCTTCGGGATGCTTCTGCAGCTCGGGTGTGAACGTTCAACGGCACCATCTTCTGCTCCTTCTTCGAAAGCCGAACTAACTACGAAAAGTGATTCTCTGAAAAGTGAGACTCCTGTCGCAGATTCGACTTCGGAAGTTACCCTCAAGTTCACTCCACGTTGCGCAAAGAAAATGCAGCAACTTCTAAAGCAGACTGCTCCTGGTAGTGTGCTTGAGGTTTCGGTCATCCCTGTGGTTAATTGTCAGGGATTCAATTATTCGATGTCCTTCATGGAACCATCTGAAGAGACGACAGGGATTTTAACTGTTATCGACAAGATTCCAATTGTGGTGGCTCAGGATGATGCCGTCTTTCTGCAAAAGGCTACCATCGATTATAAGAAGGATGAAGGTGGCTTTGAATTTATCAATCCTGACGCTGATATCGCTGTGCTCGACGAGTACAAGAAGTTAAAGGAAGAAGAAGAGCGCCGTCGTCCAATAGAAGAAGCACAAGCGAAGCAGATTGATCCAAAGCTAGCTGCTGCCGACCTGTTTACGGATCAGCGTCAGCAGGCATTTGAAGCTCTGAATCTCTGGTGGAAATTCAATCAACCGGAACAGGCAATCTCATATCCTGCTACAGTCGGACGTGTTGATCGCTATCAATTATCAAGTGGGGAAAACGTTGCCGTTGTCTTTACAGGGGCTCCTGGAAAGCAGGAAGGTGGCGTGCATCTGGTTGATGAAAACGGTCGAAATGTCTTCTATTCCTATACAGACTATATTGATGAAACTGATCAATTTATAGATGTGAACGGTGACGGTGTTCCAGAAATTGTCAGTGAAAGTAGTATGAGTTACCATTCAGATGATTCTACAAACAAGGCTGTGACCGAGGCGACATCAGTTAGTGTGATTGCATTAAGCACGAAGAGGTCAACCTTACACCGTCTGGTCTTTGATGTACGTCCTTTTAAAGAGGAATCGACCTGGCGATGGAAGTTGGTCGAGAATCCTGCTGGAACAATGGATCTGATAATCGAAGCGCCTGTTGAAGATGGTTGGGAAGAACGGGCAAAATTTGCCTGGTCGCGAGAAAAAACAAGATTTGAAGGTCCTGCAGGATCAAAAGAGGAGGGCTTTATCTCCATGCCTGATCAATTCTCTAAAGAACGGTTCAAGGAGTTTATGAAACCGTTAAAAAGCGATTGAACTGTTTCAGTATACCCTGAACGTCGCCTCTGTTTTTGTGTCATCTCTGCAGTCGTGGTGATTTATCGTCAATCTTGCCAGTCTGCCAGTTGTCTACTCTCAATTATCCGCCTGGCAGTGGTGGTTCATTTCTCACGACGGGTATTCTGTCAGTTTCCTGCGCGCTGCGCTCGGCCCGAATTGCATTCGGGCTCACCCGGGAATGTGAGCGGAATGGCGTTAGGTAGCGGTTTCTGATGTCAGCGTTGACCTTTTTACCGGCGGTAGCGCCTTGCCGCTCATGGTGGGGACGCGCTTTTGAATTGCCAGGGGAGGTTACACCAGAAAGATTGTCGCCAGGCGGAGGGACACATGGAGCCTCCCCTGCACCTTGAGGAATTTTATTCATGAATTTACCTGTGCCTAATTCCTTTCGACTGCAGATTCGTTTGTCTGCCATTGATGAGCGGCTGTACGCGGCCTGGCAGCGGTGGTGTGGTGATCTGCCGTTTGTGGAGGTGCAGCATGGTTCGATCTTTGATGTCGCAGCGGATGCGATTGTGAGTCCGGCGAACAGTTTCGGTTTTATGGATGGCGGCATTGATCGGCTCTACCTGGAACGCTTTGGAACACAACTCCAGGATCGGGTGCAGGCACAGATTCGCACCGACCATGCCGGGGAACTACTGGTAGGGGCTGCGACGCTGGTGGAGACCGGTGATGCAGAGATCCCCTGGCTGATTGCTGCTCCCACGATGCGAGTGCCGCTGCCGGTGGACTCGACGATCAATGCTTATCTGGCGGCACGGGCGATCTTTCTATTGATTCGAAAAGGGTTGATTCCCGCGGGCGACAATGCAGGACAGCCGGTGCGTGAGCAGGTCAAAACGATTTCGATCCCTGGACTGGGAACCGGCGTGGGCAGGATGGACCCGGTGCGATGTGCGAAGCAGGTGCGTGCAGCGATCGAGGACGTCGTACTGGGGCGATTTGAGTTTCCCAAGAGTACGTCACAGATCCGCAAGCGGCATGACCGGTTACTGGGGAAGTGACTTCGTCCGCTGAAAGAGGTGTGATCAATGAGCCGTTCCAGAAAAAAGTCTCCTTTTATGCCGATCACCACAGCCAGATCGGAAAAAGAAGATAAGATGCTGGCGAACCGACGGCATCGCAGGATCAATAAGCCGCTTTTGAATCAGACCCATGATCAGGATGCTCTGCTTGAATTACGCGTGCTGAGTAATGTCTGGGGGTTTGATAAGGATGGTAAAAGAATGGTCGACCCTGATCTGCAGAGGCATCTGTTGCGCAAATAGATCTTTCGATTCTGATGGTGATTGGTCCCCAGGCACATTGAAAAACGTTTGTCGTGATTATAGATGAGTGAATTATCTCTAAAGATTGAGAACAACCCTGTCAGTTTCCTGCTCGCTGCGCTCGGCCCGAATTGCATTCGGGCTCACCCATTTTTTTCATCTTCCTGTTGGTTGGATGTGAGTCAGCCACTATCATCGTATGTGAACTTAAACGGAATCTGCTTTCGGGAAGCTGGAAAATTGTCAGAATGGAGTGAGCATTGCAAGAGCCGACGCCGGAGATGGTGACTTTCTATGAACGCCGGACGCGGGCGCATATTGAGCGGGTGCGGCGGAATCTGGCGCTGCTGGCGTCGGAGTGGGCGTGCGGAGAGGAACTGCTGGCGCGGGGTGAAGTGCATGATGCTTCCAAGTTCGAAGACGCGGAACGGGTGCCTTATATCTGGCTGACCGAATATCATCGCTGCCGATGGCGGAACATTCCGTTTACTTATCCGGAGGGAATGGAAGCCCGCACGCAGGCGGCGGTGCGGCATCATGTGAGCCACAACCGGCATCATCCGGAATTCCACGCCGATCCGAATGAGATGACCGACGTGGATCTGATCGAGATGGTCTGTGACTGGACGGCGATGTCAGAGGAGTTCGGTCAGGACGGCGGCAGTGCCCGGGGCTGGGCCATGAAGACCATCGGTGAGCGGGTCGCATTTAATGATGAGAAGACGCGGTTTGTGTTTGAGGTGATCGAACAACTGGACCGGCTGCGATGCGAGGACCAGAGACCATGAAGATTCTGAGCCTGGATCCGTATGAATTTGAGTCATCCAGTTCGGAAGAATTTCTGGTGATCGCGATTGCGAACGCAAAACAGTTTCCTGGCTGGGAGGCCTTTTTTCAGGCGACGATTGAATCAGGAGCATTCGAGCCGCGTGAGTCACCGTTTCCTGCTCAACCGATTGCATTTCAGGACTTTGAGTATGCAGACGCGGTTCGCATTTATCTGCAAAGTTATGCCGGAATTATTCCTGAGAGCAATGCTTCTGCAATCCCGCTTGCCTGCGAATGGTATGAACAGGAAATTCTGATCGAGGAGCGAGGAACTTATATCCGTTATGCCTGGGAGACCTCGGCATGAGTTTGTGTGATTCAGCTGTGTTTGACGGGATCGAAACCTGACTCGTTGCGGTGTGAGGAATTTTACTTCGATGGACTTTGAAAAACTCTGGCCGGATTTAGAGTGGGTAATTGATGAACTGAAGGATGGCATGTCATTCTTTGAAGGGTACGTGACTTCCATTGCTCCGAACCGAATTGCAGCAGGGGTGTCAAAAATCGATGAGGCAGCAGTGCGTTGCGACTACCATCAGCATCTCTGGTCATGTGTTGTCGTTCAAGCTGATCAAGTACAGGAATATTCGCCTGAGGAGTATGAAAGACGATTTCGCGAAGATCAGATCGTTCTGTTTTGTGTCGACTATGAGAAGAAGATCGCAGGGAATACCTTTAAATTCAAACTTGTTATAGAGGAAAACGACGCTCCGTCGAGTACATCGCTGGAAATTCTCTGTTATGGAGAAGCTGTGCTCAATAGCCGTTCCCCTAAAGCTGCCGTCGAAAAAGTAATCCTGGAATGTTGCGATCTGTGTGAGTTATTCGAAGGTGATGCACTCTTCATCGGACCTGATACGATTCATTATCCCCGAAGTAAAGATGACAAGCTGCAGGAGTGGACGCGGATTAAATAGCTGGCTCCTGCTGATATTTAAATAGATACGAAAGATTTATGGCATTTACTCTGGAGCAGGTGGTTCCCTGGGGGCGTTCGTTTGAGGAATATCGGGCGATGTTTGACCTGGGCGAAGTGGAGCTTGCGCAGCGAATTCTGGGCTGCGGGGACGGGCCGGCCAGTTTTAATGCGACGCTGACGCGGCAGGGGGGCGCGGTGGTCTCGGTGGATCCGTTGTATGGTTTCTCTGCCGGGGAGATCTGTCAGCGGATTGACGAGACGTTCGAGACCGTATTGCAGCAGACGCAGGAGAACGCGGGTGAGTTTGTCTGGGAACAGATTCGCTCGGTCAAAGAACTGGGAGAGATCCGCAGAGCTGCGATGCAGGAGTTTCTGGTCGACTATCCGGCGGGGGAGGCGCAGGGACGCTACCGGGAGGCGGCGCTGCCTGTGTTGCCGTTTGAGGAGGCTGCCTTTGATCTGGCAGTCTGCTCGCACTTTCTGTTTCTGTACAGCGCGCACTTTTCCCTCGAGTTTCATCTGGCTTCCCTCAGGGAGTTATGCAGAGTGGCCCGCGAGGTGCGTGTGTTTCCGTTGCTGGAACTGGGGGCGAGGCCGTCCCGGTATCGAGAACCGGTCGTGGCACAACTGTCCGCGGAGGGTTATGATGTGCAGATCAGGCGTGTGCCTTACGAGTTTCAGAAACAGGGAAACGAAATGCTGGTGGTTTCGGTTCCTTAATACTGAGAACCCGCCCGACAATCTTACTGTTTCAAGTTGCCCTGTATGAGAATCGGTTTTCTACTGCTGCTGATTGCGGTGCTGCTGGTGCTGGCTGCCGGGATGCACCAGGGGCTGCGGTGGCTGCTGCTCTGGCCTGCGTTCAGCTTTGCGCTGGTGGCTGCGGGGTACCTGGGACTGGGACCACGGGTCTTTAATAAATCGCAGGATGGACTGGTGCCGTTGTTCAATCGGTGTCTGTTGTTTCCCTACCTGCTGTATCTGAACGGGGTCTGGCATGGGACGCGGCTGTTGAGACCGGAACCACCTTTGAATCAGTTGACGGAAAATCTGTTTGTCAGTCGGCGTCTGTTGTCTCATGAGCTTCCGGCGGAGATTGTGCACGTGATTGATCTCACGTGCGAGCAGAGTGAACCACGGGCGCAGCGTTTGCGCGGCTATCACTGCTTCCCTGTTCTGGACCGAGAAGCACCGGCGGTCGCTGCGTTATCTGAATGGATTCCCCAGGTCGCAGCGTTGCAGGGACCTGTTCTGATCCACTGCGCTGAGGGGCATGGTCGGACGGGGCTGTTTACTGCAGCGCTGCTGTTATATACCCGGCAGTGTGGGAGTGTGGAAGAATCGCTGCGTTTTATTCAGAGCCAGAGACCCCTGGTGCGCTTGAGTGCAGCGCAGCGTCGCGTGTTACAGACTTTTTATGAAGGGCTGGAAACCGCGGCACCGTTACCGGTTGCAGACGGGTCTCGGAGTGACGATGATTGAACTCGCAGAGTAAATATTCCGGCTGAGTATCTGTCTTAGCGCGAGGCAGCCGGGCAGAGGAGTTTAATCAGAGAGGAGTCAAGCGGTGGATACCATCGTCTGTATTCCGATGTCAATTAAAGGGCCGGAGGAACTGCTGCCGCTGGTCATGAATGAGACCGGGGGCAAGTACCTTTATGCCGGTTCCATTTTGATGTCGGTCGAACATAAATTCTCGGCGCATTGTGAATTTGGTGAGCATGATGATCAGATCTCGGTCGCCTTTCAACTGGGAGGGCAGGGCAGCATCAGCGGTGAAGATATCGCGACGCTGGATACGCATCAGTGTGTGCTGTACCTGATCTGGCCCAATGCGGGGCTGAATGAGTTGGACCGGCTGCATGCCTTGATCAATGTCTGCCTGGATTGTGGCGGGCTGGGTGTCAAATTCGAAAATTCGGGAGTCGCCCATTCAGCGGCTGACTGGCGGGCGAAGAACTTTGCTGAAGATACGCTGGACCTGCTGCAGTCGCATGTGATGCTGGTGGGATGTGAGACGCATTTTTACAGCACCGGCATGCACATCTTTGGTCTGCCCGATGCAGCGGTGCCTGCGAGTGTGGAGAATCGTGAGGCCGCTTTCCTGTTGACCGAGTTCAATCACTACCAGATGTGCGAGTCGCCTGTGTTTGAAGAGGGGCATACGTTTTCGACGAGTGCAGACGCGCCTTATTATCGCATCTCCCGAAAAGATGACTGGATCAATGCGGACGAAGAATGCTTTGCTAATCCATTCGGCAGATATCTGCTGGAGCCACTGGACCTCCCGGCCTGAGACTGGAAAACAGTTGCTGATTTCAGCTGTCAGACCTCGCCCGCGGTTCCCTGGATTTTCGCTTTGACGTGGAAGCTCTTCGTATTCTAATTTCATTGGAATTTGTCCAATAAAATCGATGTCAGATCGAATAGCTGGCGGTCCAGACTGCGCTGATTCTCATCTGCGAGGTTTAGAATGAGTTGCAGACCGTTTATCTCTCGATGATCAAACGGGTTATGGTTAGTCTGCCGGGTTGGTTCGGTTGTGAAGGCGGAGCAGATCCGGCAGGGGGGATTGAGTCTGGAATCTGATTGACCCCGGCCTGGCGGGTGGGTACGATTTGAATCCATAAATTTGTTCACATTTAAGGGACGCTATGACAGAGCAGGCTGGAACCAGTTCCTGGTTGAAACGGATCAGAATCTTTGCGGGCTTACTGCTGATGGCACTGGCCGTGGGTGGGGCAGTGATGCTGGCGACCGCTGGTGGAATGAGTAGCGGCACCCTGGCCAGTGGGCGTTCGGTGACCGCGCAGTCTGACAGCTGGAAATTAGATGCTACTTACTCTGGTGATACGGCGACCATCAAAACCGCGGGGTTCAACATTGAGGTGACCCCCGATCGACTGAATGTGGATCGGCAGCAGATTGCGTTTATCGACTCCAGGGCGAAGTCGGTGGGAGTGAATGTGAAAGCGAATGAAATTGTCTTTCATGCGGATGGGAAGTGGGTGGCCACTTATCGCCGGTAACGGTTCTGAAGTGACCTGACTGCTGAGCCGTGACAGTCGCCAGCCTGTCTGAGTGCCTCGTGGCTGGTGCCAAATACTATTGCAAATCCGGGAAGTTCTGTCATGATAATCAGACAGTTATCCGCCCGTGCTTCAGCCGCTCTGTCGTTTTTGTAACAGGCAGGTTGGTGTGAAGCGGATCCCGTTGAAAGAGCAGTACCGTGACTCCTGCGCCTCAGGTCATGACTTCCGCTGCTGGTGATTATTCCCGAAACCTCTGGCTGGTGCCGGGACCGCGGGACAGCGTGCATCCACTCTGTCTGTTTCTGGACGCCGAACATTATCTCCGCGATATGGACTGTCTGCCGCTGATCAGTAAGTTGATGGCGGGAGGGCAGATTCCACCCCTGACGCTGGCGTTCGTTTCGCATGTCAGCAGTGAAGATCGCCAGCGGGATTATCTGTGGAACCCGCGTTATGCACAATTTCTCGCGGAGGAAGTCGTTCCCTGGGTATGTGCCCGTTCCCATGCGCGGGCTGAGGGGAACCTCATCTGTGGTCTGAGTCTGAGCGGTCTGGCTGCGGCGCATGTCGCGTTTCAGTATCCCGGGCTGTTCAGCCAGGTATTGTGCCAGTCGGGTTCGTTCTGGTGGCTCGCGCAGCAGGAACTGGAGCTGCCTGTGAATCATGCGCGGTTCTGGTTGAGCGTGGGGGATCAGGAGACCGAGACCGAGGTGACACATCCCCCGTCAGGCCTGTACCAGGAAATTTCGCAGATCGAAGGCGTGGAATGGGCAGCAGCCCAGTTTCAGGATCAGGGGGCCACGGTGCAGTATCAGCAGTACAAGGGGGGGCATGCGATTGCACCCTGGCGGGCCGAGTTGCCTGCGGCGCTCTGCTGGTTGCTGGCGGCGCAGCAGGTGGATAACGGCGTACATTCGCAGGGGATTTCCTGAAATTGGAGGCCGAATCACTGAAACCGTCGCTGGATCAATATGAGTCGAGATAAAACAGCCCGCTGCCTGGAAGAGATGCTCGCTTTTTTTCTGCGGCATTGTGAGGATAGAGGTACGCTGGGAGAGCTGTATCTGATGAGTCGCGATTCCGAGAGCTGGTGCCGGGGGCATGAACTGCATCGCCGGATTCGCGAAAAGACACAGTCTGCAGAACGCAGTGGTGATCTGCTGGGAGAAGCGCAGTACACGTTTGAAGAATGTTGCGCGAAGACGTTTTATAATCTCTCTGATGCGATGGTGCCGTTTTCAGAGGACACGCCCTTCTGGATTATTCCTCAGGGATTTCGACTGGCACGGCGGCTGGAGCTGGAGAATCCGTACGCGTTTACCTCGCTGCTGAGTTCGGAACGTGAACCGGGCACGAAGTTCATGTGAGGGAATTCTGTGGATCTCGTGTATTGTGATCAGTTGCTCTGAGTATCGATCATTGTAGGGGCCGCCCTGTGTGGCGGCCCGCGGTATCGATGTCGTGTGGGTGGAGACGTTCGAAAGTGGTGTCTGGGTCCAACAGATGTCTGCTTCAGTTCAGAATGTCGCCAGGCGGGCGGGCACGCAGGCGCCGCCCCTACGGATTTCCCTGCAGCGATGTCTGTTTCTACCAGCACATATTCTCTGACAGTTTCCTGTTCGCTGCGCTCACCCCAAATTGCATTCGGGGCTACCCCTAGAGTGTTGGGTTGTTTCGTGGTCAGCCGGTTTTCAGGAGATTTTCTTGCTTTGACGGTGAAATCGTGTCAGGATTGGTTTCATGACTGGCGGCACATGTTGATTTCGCTGTTCCCGAATCAGAAAAAGCGAGGGTGATCTGCGATGGGGCTTGAAGACAGAATTGCAATGAGCAAAGGCGATGATCCGGAGATGCTGGCTGCGAGTCAGCAGGCGCGGAAGACATTCAAGTATTTCTGGCGGGAGCTTTCGTGGGAACGGCGGCGGATCTTACCCGCGCTGGATTTCGCGGCGGTGAAAGTAGGATTCGCCGATGAGGGGATGTCGCCCGATGATCCCGAGCTGGAACACATGTGGGTGAGTGATGTGGAGTGTAATGGTCGCGAGATCATGGGGACGTTGAATAATGACCCCGAGTGGGTGACCAGTGTCAAAGCCGGGGATCCGATCTGCGAACCGCTGTCAGCACTTTCGGACTGGATCTATTCCATCCGGGGGCGGGCTTATGGCGGGTTTACCGTCAACCTGATCCGTTCGCGGTTGCCTGCCAGTCAGCGACGGGCACACGACAAGGCGTGGGGCATGGAGTTCAGCGAGCCCGATGAGATCGAGGTGGTGTATGTGCCCACCGAGCCGGTCGGTTTTCTGGGACGACTGCTGGGAAAGAAGCCGGTGATCGACCCGGAAGAGCGGAAGTTGAATATGCTGGAACATCCGATGTGCATCAACATGGGAGATTCTCTGCGGGAAGCCTTGCAGCAATCCAAAGAGATGGTGTATGAAACCGATGACGAAGGCTGGACGATGCTGCACCGGGAAGCGCTGGCCGGCAATGGTGTGGTCGTCAAAATTCTGCTGGAAGCAGGTGCCGACCCGACGTTAAAAACCCCCGAAGGCGATACACCATTCACGCTGGCCAAACGCTTTGGCTGGCGACATGTGATGAAACTGCTGGAGAAGTGAGTCAGAAATAAGTTACTATGACCGATATTACACTGGATTTGAATAACTACCGCGTGAATCTGCGGGTGGCGGCGATTGTGCGTCGGGAGGATGAGGTGCTGTTGTGTCGGCCCGTGGATCGGCAGTGGTGGTATCTGCCGGGGGGACGGATCAAGACGAATGAAGATTCGCTGACCGCCATGCATCGGGAGCTGACCGAAGAGATTGGTCCGGGGTTTGAAGTACTGCGTCCGGTAATCGCGGCGGAGAATTTCTTCGAACTGGAAGGACGGAACTTTCACGAACTGAGCACCTATTACGAAGTCGCCTGGCACGGCGAGGAACTGGCGGGGACAGAAGAGAACGAACTCGAAGTCTTTGAATGGTGTCCGCTGTCTAAAATCTCTGGCCTGACGCTTAAACCGGATTTTGTGATCCCGCGAATTCTGGAGCCGCGCACTGAACTGGAGTTGATTGTGCACAGGGAAAACCAATGAAAGTGACGGATCGCGAATGATTCCGCTTTCATTAGATTCTGACTGCAGCATCGTTTGATAAATGCATCAGGTGGGGAAAACAGGGACAGCGCATGAAAACACTGGCGGATATGACGTTTGAATATATCTGGCTCATGATGTTTGGGGACGAAGACCAAATTGCGCCGGACTATGCAGTTCAGCTGCAAGAATCACTCAGCCTGTACTTCAACGAAATGACGAGTGCTGAAAAATCAGCCCTCAGTCAAGCAGCGGAACGGGCCAGGGATTTTCTGTTAGCAGATCCAGACGAAAATGGTTTTACACCACAGGCACTCGTTAGTAATGAGCAAAGAGAGATGTTGGATGCGTTTATTTCAGGAGAAGCTTTTGAATCATTCCTTTAATTGATTCAGCAATCCAATGAAATGGCACGCTTCTGGTTTCACTTATATTTCAACTGTGTGTGAAAAATGAATTACCGCGATCGCGTGTTTACGTATATCACCTGTGAAGACGCACTGCTGGTATTCGATCATGTTGCGGTGCCGGAGGCGGGAACGCAGATTCCGGGAGGCACCATCGAGCCGGGTGAAGATCCAGCCGCGGCGGCGCTGCGCGAAGCCCGGGAAGAGACAGGGCTGGATGCGTTTTCCACACCTCAGCTGATCGCCCGCCAGACCATTGATCTGAAACCGTTCGGAAAACGGGAAATAATTGATGCATGGTATTACCATGTGCAGTATGCTGGGGAGCGGACAGATCGCTGGCGGCATTGGGAACAGACGCCCGGAGACGGCAGCCGGCAACCGATTCTGTTTGAGTTGTACTGGCTCCCGCTGGAGGGGGAGATCAAACTGCACGGTGCGGACGGCTGGTACCTGGAACAGGTGCGAAGCAGCTAAGTGATCTCAGCTTGCATCCATTGATGTCTGTCTATGAGAGGTCGTGATCAGGATGGATAAAGAACGAAAGAAGCTGCTCAAGAAACTGGGCAAAGCAGAAGTGGAGCGAAGGTCACAAGAGTTAAAGGATCAATTAAAGGCTGCCAATCCGGCTGACTTAAGTGATGCTGATGCCTGGATGGCGAACTACAAGACCGGAACCAGACGAGAGCAATGGCTCAGGAAAAAACTGCCCACGCTACACAAAAAACGCCTTGAAGAGCTCTTTGTTGTGAATCCCTGCAACAGTTCCGGATGGTTTTCTGCAGAAGGAAATTATCTTCAATGTGAGGACTGTGGTTCGGCAGTCCCTTCGGTTAGTCGTGCCAGATTGATTAAGTACACGGGATGCCGCTGCAGGAATATCATCTTTTGGCGTTTTTTTCGCTGGCATTGTTGGAGAATCAGACGACGAGAGCGCGTGATCACAGTCAAATTAATTGGCCGGGGCTGAGCGCTGAATCTAATCCAGGGGACAGCAAGTCAATGGTTGAATTGCTGATCCGGTAATAGAAAAGGAATCTGAATCGTGGGTATGCATGTTGGTCTGATTGCAACAAAATCATCTGTTGCCGATTTTTTGAAAGCGTTTCCGCGGGTGTTTCCTCACCTGGAGATCGTGGATGCGGCGGGTGATTTCCCTGATACTGATTCCATCTGGGAATGGAAAGACACGCACGAGGAGTTTGTCCCCGCCAGTGACTGGCGCAAAGACAATCCAGGAAAAACAGTGTATCTCCTCTGGCAGGATGGTCCCTGGACGTTATTGTTCGATCCCTCTTACCTTCTGCCATCCGCTAATAAGGAGCTGGCAGTATTGAGCAACGAGATGGGACCGGTGCTCTCTTTCGTTATCGATACGACGGGTGGCTGTGCGTTTTTCTCGTGTTTTGAAAACGGAGAGTTGCGGCGTGAGGTGATCTATAATGATGCCACAATACAGGAGCAGGGAACGCCCCTCCCTCAAGAGGCTGGCATTGATATGACGCAGTATTACATGGATGAGACAGAAGCGCTCTGGTCGGCATGGGGAATTTCGCCTGCAGAGAGACTGGCATCACCGCTTGGTTGTCAGGCGATCTGTGTCATCGATCATACGGATTACAGTGATCTGTGACGATGGGGTAGTCCGAGGAGGGCTGCTCGCCGATTGATAGTAGACGTAATTTCTGCCGGGTTGGATGCTGCTGAAATCAAACGCACGGTACCGGGCGAAGTGGGGAAGCCCCACTGACTGAACTCTGAATCAACAAAGGTGTTGTATGGCTACTCGTTATATTATCGCATTGGTGATCTTGCTCGCAGTGATTGTGGGACTGCAGATGTCAGGTGTCTTTCGTATTGCAGGGAATATTTATCGCGAATGGTCTCTGATGAACGTTGAGCGCGGTGATGTGGAAGCACTCAAATGGAGTCGGGAGTATCTCGATTCCGATGAGATACAAATCCGCGCCGCGGCGGCAGCGAGTATCGGAAGGATTGGTCAGGCAGATCAGGCAACACTTACTGACTTGATTCAGAAGGTCGATAACGACGTCGCCCGGGTCGCCAGCTCTGCTGCCTGGTCATTGGGGCACATCGAACTCATGGGACCTGAAGGAGATCGTACCGCGTACCAGTCGGACGTTGTAGCTGCGCTGATTCGTGGGTTGTCGCATCAGGATAAAGAAGTGCGGAGATATGCAGCATACGCACTTTCCAATTATGGCATGCGGGGAATTGACGCGAGCCCGGCGATACCGGCCCTGGTGGGGAAACTGAAAGATAAAGGGATGGGATATATGGCAGCACGGGCCCTGGGTGAAATGGGAGCCAGGGAGTCAGCCGCTGATATCGCTGTATTGCTGGAAGGTGAGGACGAAACTTATCAATATGAGGCAGGTGTCGCGCTGGCGAAACTGCAGCCGTTGCCCGAGGAGATTCAGGCACAGTTGGATAGGTTGCTGAAGGCGCATGATGATATCCGCAGGGCGGTCGAGATAGAAGTTGCTGATTATCAGACTGCCGGTACAAAGCAGCCGGTAAAAAAATGAGAATGAGCTAACTTAATTTCACTACTTAAATTTTCCAAATCGTAATTGTATGATAACGGCATGAGCCGGGCCGAATCTGGTGCTTAAACCGGATTTTGTGATACCGCGAATTCTGGAGCCGCGCACCGAACTGGAGTTGATTGTGCATCGGGAAAACGGGTGAGGGAGGGCACGGAGATCCCATTTCTCTTGCAAGGAATGAAGTACGTTACTCGAATGACAGGACGCGCCATTCTGTGAATCGACAGCTAGAAACAGAAATTTTTCAGCGGTTCATCCAGAAAGCAAAAGTAGATCGTTTTCTGTGGATGCTGGAGTCGCCCGGTCGGCGTCGACGGATTTTTGACGACCTGCGGGATCTGCGCTATTTTAATCGCGATTCATGTGAGGAATTGACGGGCGCGGCGAAAGAGTCAAACGCACTCATTGAAAGGCTCACCAGTCTCCAGGTGAGAGATCCGCTGTATCTCATCTGTTCTGATGAAGATTACGACGGTACAGAGCAGGGACTGATTCCTTTTGTCAGGGAAAGGCTTTGGCAGATTGACGAGGTGATAGGCTACTGTCGTCAGTCCTGCGTTGGTTTTTTTAAGAACCATGAGGGATGGTTTTATATCCTCTCAAAATAATCACAAGGCAGGTCTATTCGCATTCTGACCGCGGTACTCTGTCAGTTTCCTGTTCGCTGCGCTCACCCCGAATTGCATTCGGGGCCACCCGATTTATTAGCGATCCCCGGGTACTATTCATCGGGTTTTTTTATAAGGAAGAATGACATTTCTACTTCACAGCAGGATTTTGAGCTGGACCTGAAACTGGTGAGTTCAGGCGCGGGTAACCCGGTGTTTCGGTTGTCCTTTCATTCCAGTCGTGAGCGACTGCTGTTGCCTTACCCGGAAGTGACGGGGCTGCAGTTTCTGGATGAGAGCGGGGAACAGGCAGGTCAGTGGGGCGCACGATACCTGACGATTGAACCGCTGGACGAATTTGTGCTCAGGCCCGGTGATCGGATTGCCTTTGATTTAACGGTGCCTTTCGATGGTCAATCGACGTCCGAACGGAAGTGGATGCTCAGCTTAGCATCGGGGCGCTTCCACGTGCGATACGTATACGAGGTGGAGGCCGATCGGCGGCGGTACGATTTTCTGGCGAAACAATCCCGGTTTGCAGGGATAACTCAATTCTGGGGTGGTCGGGTAGAGTCGACGGTAGTCAACTTCGAACGTTAAGGTCTGGGGGCGACGGCGCTTGAGGGCCGATCAGCAGATAACTTAATTTCACTACTTTAATTTTCCAAATCGGAATTGTATGATATCGGCATGAGCCGGGCCGGATCTGGCGTGATTGATCCGGTGGCCGGTGCGTGTCTTTATGATCAGAGTTGGAAACCATGGCATCACCATCACAGTCCCTGTCCCAGGAGCGGCTGTCTGCGGAAGAAGTTGAGAAATTCGAGCAGGACGGCTACCTGATTTTTCGGAATCTCTGTCCCGAATCGCTGCGGCAGGAGATGCTGGCGGCGACGCAAGAGGGGCTGGCGCAGGTTGTGGAGCCGGTCGAGTATGAGGCGGACGTCGAGTATCCCGGTTCGCCCGCTTCGCGGCAGGTGATTGGCGGGGAGACCGTGCGGCGGCTGAAGCAGGCGCACAGCCGGGGGATGAGTTTTACCGATCTGGTGAACCACCCGGCGATTGTCAATCGCCTGGCTCCGCTCCTGGGGGACGACTACGTGATGCCGCTGGCGCACCATAACTGCATCATGACCAAGCAGCCGCAGTTCAGCAGCGATACGTTGTGGCACCAGGATATCCGTTTCTGGTCGTTCGAGCGGAAAGAGCTGATCAGTGTCTGGGTGGCACTGGGGGAAGAGAACCGGGAGAATGGCTGTCTGAAGGTGATTCCCGGAACACACCGGATGGAATTCGGTCCCGAGCGTCTGGACGAGCGGATCTTTCTGCGTCCGGACCTGCCGGAGAATCAGGCTCTGATTGAGACCGGTGTATTGGCAGAACTGCATCCCGGGGATGTGCTGTTTTTCCACTGCCGAACCTTTCATGCGGCGACGCGGAACTTTACCGATCAGCCCAAGTTCTCGGCTGTGTTTACGTTCCGGCCGGCTGATAATCCGCCGGTGCCTGGTTCGCGGTCGGCGGCGCTGCCGGAGCTGATTATTCATACGCCGCGCTGAGGTGCAGATCCTGTGGATTGGCGGGGCGAGAAACAGATATTTCCTCGGGTCAATTCAGGTAATCGTCGCTGACGGATTTCTTTTCGGCCTGATCCTGAGGGCGTGCATTTCCAATGAGTGGCGGAGTGGAATCAACATCATCCGAATTGGCTTCTTTTAATTTCCTGGCCAGGACATCTGGATCTTCAGCAAAGGCAGGGCCGTCAAACGATTTCAGCGTATGGTCTTCGTTTTCGACCAGCGTCAATTGATACGAATCACCTTTAAAGAGGCTGAACCATCGATAGTGATAGGTATTCAAGCCTGCTGCATTTGGCTGGGGGCCTTCCTGCTGGCTGAATCCGACAAGTAATCCGCGGGCCTCGTCGATGGAAACATCGCGCAGCCCGTTAGCGACCTTTTGCAGTGCGGAAATCGACGCATCGTATCGCTGTTTCGCACGATATTCGATGACCAGGATGACGAGTAATATTAGAATTGCTCCCCAGACAATGACGCGTTCGATGGGATTGCGTTTCGCCTGAGAACCGGACTCCGGCTGTGAATCATTCTGCTGATTTTGATCCTGGTTCATGAAACTTTCTCTGAATCGAGCATGACAGAAAAAGCACCGCCCTGATAGGCGGTGCTCATGAAAGGTAAGGAGAGCCTGATAAGCCCATGTTTAATCAATTTTAGCCGGCAGGAGTTCTTCCATTTTCTCCCCTTCCTGCTTCATCTCTTCAATGGACTGTTTTTCTTCCTCTTCAGTCAGTTCGTCGCTGCAGCCATAAAAAACTGGGGCCATTAGTGCCGTAGCGCAGAGACACCATGCAAACCACTTCATCTCACACTCTTTCTATAAAGGGATGTTGAAGACACCAGCCCGCACTATCAAACGGGCCGGTGTCATTAAGAATGACGCTCGGGGATCGTTGAGAACGTACGGTGTGGAGTCCGGTCTCAGAATTCTCCGATGACTTCACCGCCATTGTGAGTGTTTAGTGCCATCCAGATACCACCGGACCTGGGATCACTCAAGCCAATGGAAGTGGTATCGGGCCAGGGTGTCGTGTCGATACTTTCCGAGATAAATCGCACTGCTCCGTCAGCCATCAGGTAAAACGCGCCGCCTTCGTGGACACTCCCCGAGCCGGGCCAGTTGGCGTTGGGGCCCCAGGCAGCCAGATAGGTGGGCTGGAAGGCGTAGGGAGCTGATCTCCACCATGTCGCCGTTGCAGGACTTCCACCACGGGGTGTTCCTTCCGGGTCAAGCAGGGGGCCTGCATTGACATCTCCATTGGAGTTGGTTGCCAGTAACGAGGCTCGAAATACGCCATCGTTTCCCCGTCGTGCCGTACCCGTCCCACTTGTGCGAATCGCTCCATCTTTGTAACCGTGTGCAGAGACTTCGCCCACCATAATGGTATTGGAAGTGCCATCGACGACGTCACGTACTCCTACGGGAGTCAGGATTTCAAAAATACCACTGAGACGGTGACCGGGTCTGCGATGCCAGTCGTAGCCTTCCGATCCGGCGTAGTTCGTCCAGGCAATATTATGTTTATTTGCACCGCCATAGCCAGGATCGCTGGGACAGAGTAGTTGTGGTAGTAACGTGGAGGCGATCCGCTTTCCACTGTTATCAGTCTGAGGCCAGAGGGGCACAGAAAAATTGATCTGATTGTAGAGGGGGGCCTGGTCAAAATAAGGCAGAATCATTGTGATCCAGGAATAGTTCAGAGGCTGTGTTCCGCCATTGTCGATGTTTGGATAACGATAGATGGCGGAAGGTGGAAACTGTTTGAACGTGCTGTGATAGTTGTGTAAGGCGAGACCAATTTGTTTCAGGTTGTTTCGGCATTGAGTTCTGCGGGCAGCTTCGCGGGCCTGTTGGACAGCCGGTAGCAGCAACGCAATTAAAATGGCAATGATTGCAATCACTACCAGAAGTTCAATTAATGTGAATCCACGCCGTGATTTCCTGGATCGAGTCATGGGGCACCTTCAGATAAAAAAACAGAAGTGAAAATAGATGAGATCAAATAGAAAGGCCTGCTTTAGTATATTACTACACGGGTGATTCGTATAAATCAATAACATATCATTCAATTACGTACAAAATAATATATGAGATTAGTTAATTAAAAATGATTTATAGCATACATATGAACTTGCATTGATTGTTTGATTGATACGTTTCGCATCCTGATCATTGCACAATCGATATGAATCCGTTGCAAAGAAGTGCAGATTGTGTGGCAGCTATAATCAGCGGCCCTGATTACGAGTCCGTTACTGGCTGATGTGCGCTGGTGATGCTTCCTCTATGCGCGTTGACGCCGATCGGTATGATTTTCCTGCGCTGTCTTCGATTCTGTGAGGGTCGGAGGAGTTGTTGAGGGAGAAAGGCTGACGCTGGTTCTGGTATCGGCGGTGAGCATTTTTTTCCGCTTAAGATAGGTGGCGGGCTGTGATTTCCTTGGGACGTTGATATTGGTGGCAGGTCGCCGGGCGGACACAGGGGTACTGCTGCTGCGTTTCACAGGGATGGGATTCTGCTGTGGTTTATGCTCTTGCTCTGTCGGTTTCCTGCTCGCTGCGCTCGGCCCGAATTGCATTCGGGCTCACCCGGATTTGTGGGTGAAATGGCGTTTGCCATCGGTTTCTGTATTCGTATTCACGATGGTTACCGGCGGCTGGCGTCTTTTCACTCAGGAGGGCACCGCTAATGGAGGTCCATTGGATGTTGAAGCGAGTGGAGTATTGCGAGGCGGGTTGGCATACAGGCAATACTGCTGCATTTTGTTTTGATCGTGGGGCTGATTCTGTTGAACGGCAGCGGAGAGTCAAGACAGAATTTTGTCCCGATGTGGCCGGATTTTGTCCTGGTGTGTCGTGGATTTTGTCCTGGAGTGGCCGGGGTTTGTCCTGGTGTGCCGTGAACAAAGTGGGGAGAACATTTCGCATGGGTTCAAATTGTTCCAGTGGAAACAGAGTGAAAAGCAGCGTTGATTCAGGTGGAAACAGGGCACTGGTGTTGCGTGTTCCGGTGCTCGCCAACCTGCCTCGCGCGCGAGCCAGAGGGAGTAGCATACGATTCGGGAGAGGCGAATCAAGGGGAGTCTGTTCAGCGGTGAGTGCGGGAGATTCAGTGGTGATGTTGTCAGGTCAGGGAGGGAGAGGTTGTGGGAAACGCCCGTGATATTATGCCGACGGATTCCTGGTTGCTGTGCCCGGTTCGAATTGTATTTGGGGTCTCCCGGTTTTGGGGGCGGTTTCTGGATCTTCGTCAACCGAGGTTACCGGCGGATAGCGCCTTGCCGTTCAGGGGGATGTTTCATTTGAAACGCCATCACGGGTTATCTTGTTTGGATTATCGCTCGGCGGAATTATTTGGTGTGGGAGGTATCGAGTTCGGGGCGGGGCTTGGTTTCCAGGAACTGGGCAGCGCCAAGGTACTTGCCCCAGGAGCCGAAGTAGCCACGATAGAGCATGATCAGATAAGCGGGAACGATGATGGGGCGGATGATGAAGGTATCGAGCAGAACGCCGAAGGCGAGGGCGAAGCCCAGCTGCTGCATACCGACCAGGGTACCTGCCATCAGCGAGGAGAAGGTTCCGGCCATGATGATCCCGCAACTGGAGATGATCCCGCCGGTGCTCTTGAGGGCGGAGATGACGCCTTCGACGGGATCGAGGCGTTTCTGTTCTTCGTCGATGCGGGTGATGAGATAGATATTATAGTCTTCGCCGACCGCGATGAGGATCGTGAAGAGGAACATGGGCACTTTCCAGTCGAGACCGGCAAAGTTCTGCGGGTCGAGTGCCCAGAAGACGGCGAAGGTGATGCCGAGTGTGACGAGGTAGCTGAAGAAGACACTCACAATGAGGTACGCGGAAATTGCAGGTCTTCTGAGCAGGATGACCAGGATGATAAATACGCTGGCGAGCACGAGGACATCGATGCGGGCCTGGTCCTGATCGGTGACATTTTTCAGGTCGCTGATACTGGCGGTGGCACCGATGTAATACAGGTCGGTGTTCCCTTTGAGTTTATCGGGGAGTCCTTTGCTGACGGCGGTCTTCACGCGTTCGAGCTGTTTCATGCTGTCGTGCGAGAAGGGATCTTTTTCGAGGATCAGGTCCATGCGTGTGACATGATTTTCGAGTTCGGGTTCCGAACTGACATAATAATTTTTGATGAGCTTGATGCGGCTCAAGGCGCCAAGTTTTTTGAGGCCGGTGAGGTTCCTGGCCTTTTCCATTTCGTCGGCGGCACCAATTCCGAAGGGTTTGGTCATGTTGCGGATGTCAGCAATTCCCAACTCGTCTTTCTGATCGAGCAGGGAAGCGGTGAGTTTCTCGATGGAATCGCGGCCTTCTGCGTCGGAGAAGTTGATTTCGGGGTTCTCGAACAGCAGGGTCAAAGGTCCGGTAGCACCGGCGGGATAGTGTCCCTGGACGGCCTTGGTGCCGATGACGCTGGGGTCTTCACTGGGCAGTTCCGAAAGCAGACCGTAGCTCAGGTTGCCATAACAGGCGAGGCTGATCAATGCGAAGGGGAACAGGACCAGGAAGGTGGTGAGCCAGATTTTACCGGGATTCTTAAGCAGTCCCTGCGAGACCGTTTCCCAGACAGAGCCGGCCCAGTTGCGTTGCATGAGCCGGGCCATGACGCTGGAGGGGGTGAGCCAGCCTGCGGAAATAGCGACGCGTTCATTGAAGCTTTGAGGCCAGTATGCGAAGCGTCCCGCCAGGCAGAGCAGGGCAGGCGTGAGGGTCAGCGAAGCCATCAGGACGAAGGACAGGCTGAGGGCCATGGCGACACCGGCCTGTTGAAATTTACCGAACTGCGCGAAGACCATCATGCCGATACCGCACATGGTGGTACCTGCACTGGCGGCGAGAGCCGCACCGACGGTGGCGATCGAGTTGGAGACCGCTTCTTTAAATGTACATTCTTTTTCCAGTTCCTCGCGATGGCGGGCAATGAGGAACAGACAGTAATCGACGCCGGCCCCGTAGAGGATGACGGTCACGTAGACTTCAATGCCGGAGAAGAGTCCGACCCAGCCCCAGTCTCCCAGGATCGCCAGTACGGAGAGGGCGATCTGTACGGAGACAAAGACGGTAAACAGCGGGATGAGTGCCAGGATCGGTGCGCGATAGATGATGATCAGGAGCAGGATCACGAGCAGCACGGTCCAGAGTTCGGTGGCTTCGGCGCTCTGGTTGGCAGCGCGGATCATATCGCGTCCGACGGTGGCGATACCGCTCAGCGAGATATCCAGTCCGGGCTCGATCGTCTGTTTGAATGCTTCGTCATTCTGAATCAGGTTTTCGATACTCTCGACGGTCTGCGCGTTGCTCTGATCGAGAAATTCGGTCGAGAGTTCCACTATGACCAGCGAGGCTTTGTTGTCTTCACTCTGCAGCAGGTCGCCGATCGATTTATCGGTGTAGGTGCGGATGCGGGAGATGTTCGATGTCAGGGTCTGACTGTTGTTATCTTTGCGTTCGGTGGCAAAGCCGCCCTGTTCTTCCGCAATTTCTTCAAGCCGGGGTTTGAGTGTCTCCTCAATGAATTTCAGATCTTTGGGGCGGAGTCCCTGGTCGCCATGTTCGCGACGGACGACGAGCACGATGCTGCTGGCCAGCAGGTCGTCGGGGAAGGCGCGTTTAAAGAGTTTCTCACCCTGCAGACTGGGCGAGTCAGCGGGCATGAACGCAAATTCCCCATTTTGCACGACACTGGACCACTCGGGCGCAACGTAAGAGATACCGGCTACTGCCAGAATCCAGAAGACAAGAAAGACTTGCCAGTAGCGGACAACGGTGTTACCCAGAACTCGAAACATAGGGACTGCTAACAAGGGAGCTTAGGATGAGACGTAAATCAAGCCCGACAGCGATTCAGCTGTTGCTGAGGAGTTTTTGAAACCCCAGCCTGAACAGTAAGGTATCAACGGTAACTTACAGGGCTTCGTGAGGGTTAATCTTCACACATTCCGGTAGCCGTTTGCAAGTCCAAGGGGGTTTGAATTGTGACGAGAGCCTGAAAACTGAGTTTATGTTCATTTTTTAGTTGAGTTGGGAAAATAGATTTTGTAAGACTGAGTGATTCTGGCATAATGAGGCAGACCGGAATTCACTTCTCATCAACCACTTCCGATCGTTGTGACTAGAGCAAAGGATCTTCTCATGCTTCGTAATCCGCGCCGTTTAACAGGTTTATGTTCTCTTCTGTTTCTAGCCTTGATCTGTCTGTCAGCGCAACCCGCTGCGGCTCAGACGATTGCCCGCTGTGGTGATGGCTGGTTGGAGAAAGTGGATGGCTACCTGGTGCTGCATCTCAAAGGGACGCATTACGAAATGGGTTACCAGCAGGGAGTGCTGCTGAAGGAACACATCCGCAAGAACATGTATAACCTGTTGAATGAGAAGGGGGATACGACGCTGGTGGATTTCGGGCTGGTGAAGCTCAAACCCCGCCAGGCGATTGAAACGGTGATTCAGATCCAGAAGCCGTACACACCGCAGAAGTATGTCGACGAAATGCAGGGGCTGGCAGCGGGGGCGGAGATCGCTTACGAGGATGTACGGGCGACGAACTTCATCCCGGAGATGTTCCACTGCAGCGGATTTTCGCTGGCGAACACTGCGACGAAGGATGGCACCCTGTATCACGGTCGTGTGCTGGACTATGCCTGTGACTGGGGATTGCAGGATCATGCGGTGCTGGTCGTCGCGGAACCGGAGGGGGGCATTCCTTTTGTGAATGTGACCTATGCGGGATTCATCGGTTCGGTCACCGGAATGAATATGAAGTCGGTTTCAATTGGGGAGATGGGCGGTCGCGGGCTGGGACACTGGGCTGGAGTACCGATGGCGTTTCTGGTGCGCGAAGTTCTGGAGACGGCCAAAGATCTGGACGAAGCGATTGCGGTCTTCAAAGACAACTATCGCACGTGTGAATATTATTACGTGATCGCGGATGGAAAAACGAATCGCTCGGTCGGGATGGCGACCAGCTGGGAGAAGATGCAGGTGATTCAACCTGGTGAATTTCATCCGCTGCTGCCAAACCCCGTTAAAGATTCCGCACTGCTGTCTGCGGGAGATCGTTATCAGGAACTCTCGAAGCGGGTGAAGAAGGGCTATGGCAAATTCACTGCTGAGTCTGCGATCGAGCTGATGAGCCGTCCGGTGGCGATGAAGTCGAATCTGCATAACGTTCTGTTTGAGCCGAAATCGACGAAGCTGTGGGTCGCGAATGCCAGCACCGACGGTCAGCCGGCTGCGAATCAGAAGTATTTCAGCTTCCAGTTATCGGAACTGCTGAAACGGAAGCCGGACGCGAATTCACCCCAGTATCCGATGCCCGTGGCCCAGGAAGTCTCACAGAAGACGAAATAGTCCCGGTGCGTGTTTACTGGTGCCCGATGTTTCGCTTTTCGGTTTCGTGGCGATCTGTATGATGCGCCGTGGCCGACGGCAATCGCTCACTCACTTGTCTGATTGGCGAGGAGTTCGTGCCAGGCATCGGGGAGGTAGTCGATCAGGTCAGCGGCGATCATGGCGGGTTGCGTCAGATCGTCAGCAGCCAGGTCACCGGCGAGGCCGTGCATATATGCACCCAGTTGGGCGGCGTCAAAAGGGGGAAGTCCCTGGCCGGCAAGGGAGGTGGTCAAGCCGGTGAGCACATCGCCTGTGCCTCCGGTCGCCATACCTGCGTTACCGGTTGGATTAACGGCGATGCGGGAGCCATCGGTGATGATGGTGCCTGCGCCTTTGAGGAGCAGGATGACCTTGTGCTGTCGGGCGAATTCCATCGCATGTGTTTCCCGGTCAGCGGCGATCTCTTTGATACTGAAGTTGGTGAGTCGCGAAAATTCGCCGGGATGCGGCGTCAGAATTCGGGGGCCGGCTGGATCGGGGAGAGGTGAGTCTGCTGCGGCGAGTGAGTTCAAGCCGTCGGCATCGACGATCAGTGGTTGTGTGAGATTCTCATACAGGTGCAGCGTTAGATCGCGGACCCAGGGACGTTGACCACAGCCGGGACCGATGGCGACGGCGTCGAAACCGGACAACTGATCGAGCAGATTTGAGCGGGACTCGGGAGTGAGCTGATCTTCTGAGTCCATCTCAAGCGGAATGGTGAGGTAACAGGGATTGACCGAGGCCACAATGGATTGAACGGAAACAGGAGTCGCGATGAAGACCAGCCCCGAGCCGCCCCGCAGCGCACCCATGCCCGACAGACAGGCCGCGCCACTCATGCCGGGACTGCCGGCGATGATCAGAACTTTGCCGAAGGTTCCTTTATGTGAGTCAGTCATGCGTTGTGGCAGAGAGGGCAGGTCTGTGATGCGCTGAATATTCATATTAAAATCTTTCAAATCCGGCGGACCTGATTACAATGTGTTCGCTTTTCGTCAGCCTGAAGGGAATCGAAATATGATCCAGGGCTGATATTGAAAGCATTGTAGCAAACCGGAAATCGGGGTGCAGGGGTTAGTCTGGGTTGGCTGGGAGAGACAGGTTGAGGTTCTTTGTTTTCAGATCGCGTTAACCTGTTGAAAGATTGGTTGTTAAGGCTCCCAGACGCCGTTGAGATCATTATACTTTGAGTACCTTTTTTGAACGGACTACTTTTTCTATCATAATCCAGAGATCGCAGTTACGCGATGATTCCGGGGGCAGCAGTCAATCAGTCCCGGTATCGTTCTGGGGGATGACGGACTCGCATAAATCGAAATCGATTGGATGGATCTTCAATGCCAAGCAAGAAAACTGTGTATGAGAAGCTATGTGACCTGGCCGGTAACCTGTGGTGGAGTTGGCAGCCTGACGTTACTCAGATTTTTCATCTGATTGACCCGGATCGATGGGCGGATTTAAACCATAATCCGGTGCTGCTGCTGGAAGAATACAGTCCTGAGCAACTGGAAAAGAAACTGAGCAGCCTGAGTCTGCACTCTCGCGTGAACGTGGCTTATCGTCGCTGGCGGGAGTACATGGAGCGTTCGGAGACCTGGGGGTCGACCAACGCAACCATTCTGGGGCACCGCTGTGCGGCTTATTTTTCCGCGGAATTCGGGATTCATGAATCGCTGCATATCTACTCCGGCGGTCTGGGAGTTTTGGCCGGTGACCATCTGAAAAGCTGCTCTGACCTGGGGCTGCCCCTGGTTGCTGTCGGCTTGTTCTACGGCGAAGGATATTTCTCGCAGCATATCGACAAAGAAGGCTGGCAGCAGGAATCGTACACGGAAGCCAAGACCAAAAATCTGCCGATCTCTCCCGCTTACACTCCTGATGGTAAGCCGGTGATGATTTCCGTGGCGACCCGTTCGGGGGAGATTTTTGCCAAGGTCTGGCGAATTGACGTCGGTCGCATCAAGCTGTATCTGCTGGATACCGATGTGCCGGAAAACAGTGAAGAGGATCGGAACCTGACCGCGCGTCTGTATGGCGGCGATCAGCGGACGCGTATCCGTCAGGAAATCATGCTGGGCATCGGCGGTGTACGGGCCCTGGCGGCGATTGGAATCAGTCCGAGTGTAATTCACATGAATGAAGGTCACTCCGCTTTTGCACCGCTGGAGCGGATCCGTGGTCGGATGCACGAAGATGGTTTCTCGTTCGACGACGCTCTGCGTGATGTCGCGGCATCTTGTGTCTTCACCACACATACCCCCGTACCAGCCGGACACGACCGGTTTGATGCAGGCCTGGTGGAAGAACATGTGGGACCGCTGGGAGATCAGCTGGGGCTCGACCATCATGCGTTGATGGGACTGGGACGCGTCGATCCACAGAACGAAGGTGAGACCTTCTGTATGACCGTGCTCGCATTCAAGCTAAGCCGACTGGCGAATGCGGTTTCGAACCTGCACGGTGTTGTGAGCCGCCGGATGTGGGCTTCGCTCTGGCCGTGGCGGAGTGAAGAAGAAATTCCCATCGGGCATATCACCAACGGGGTGCACATGCCGACCTGGCTGGCAGCTCCCATGCGTGTGATTTACGACCGTGTCTTGCCGACCAAGTGGTACTATCGAACCGGTGAAGCCAGCGTCTGGGCGGGCATTGAAGAGATTACCCCCGGGGATTTGTGGGAGACGCATCAGGCATTGAAAAATCGTCTGATCATTTACGCCCGCGATCAGCTGGAAATCCAGGCACGGCGGCGTGGGACTTCAGAAGAAGAAGTTGGCCATCTGCGAAATGCACTGAACCCGGACGCGCTGCTGATCGGTTTTGCCCGTCGGTTCGCGCCTTATAAACGGGCGGACCTGGTGATGAAGGACATGGAAAACTTCCTGAAGATCATCGAAGATTCCGAGCGGCCCGTGCAGTTCATCTTTGCGGGTAAAGCACACCCGGCCGATGAACGGGGTAAGCAGATCATTCAGCGGATCTTCAAGCTGACCCAGGAACCGCCGTTCCGTGGTAAGATCGTGCTGCTGGAAGATTATGACATCAACCTGGGACGTCACCTGGTACAGGGTGTTGACGTCTGGTTGAATAACCCACGGCGTCCTCTGGAAGCATCGGGTACCAGTGGTCAGAAGGTGGTGTTGAACGGTGGTTTAAACTGTTCCATCCTGGATGGCTGGTGGGCCGAAGCCTTCGATGGCAGCAACGGTTTTGCGATCGGCGAAGGTCGGACTCATGTCAACCAGGAGATTCAGGACGACCGCGACGGTGTGAACCTGATGCGGGTCCTGCGTGATGAAGTCATTCCGTTGTACTACGATCGAAACTACGATGACCTGCCTTTAGGCTGGATCCATCGCATGAAACGGGCGATCCGGACACTGGGCTGGCGGTTCAATGCGGACCGGATGGTGATGGACTATGCAGAGAAAATGTATCTGCCCGCCGCTGGTGGTCTGTCCAGCCAGATCAAGGGAGATTCCTCCCTGTAGACGGAACTGATCAATTCCACAGTCATGAAAATCGCTACAACGGTCACAGGAGAGATGATCATTATTTCTCCTGTGACCGTTTTTTTATTAGGATCTGACAAAGCTGAAAGCGAAAGGGGATGGACTTGTAAAATCTGTGCTTCCCGGGAAACATGGGGGGCAATTGGGAGCTAATTTTTAGGTGAATCTAGTAATTCGCGAACGGGCCGACGGCGAAAGCACGGGCAGGAAGTTAAAGCCAGCCAGTTGCTTACGAAGTGAGAAGCCATGGCCTGCTCAAAATCTCCCGGTAGCAGAAAGCGTTTCCCCATGAGTTCAGTGCTGGCAAATCAATCAAAAACTCCCGTCAAAGGTACGATCCCACCCGGAGAACTTTCGGATCTGGTGAAGGGCTATCTGGATGTGGAACTGTGGCGTTCCACGGGATGGCTGACCCGGCTGCATCTGGAAGAGCCGCGCGTGGATGTACGGTGTCTGTCAGAGCGAACTCGGCTGATCAAGCGTCTGTTGGACATCTTCGTATCAGCGACCATGCTGGTGATCCTGTCGCCGTTACTGCTCACGCTGATTGTGCTGGTCAAGCTGTCTTCACCCGGCCCCGCCATCTTCAAGCAGACCCGCGTTGGTCTGAATTACCGGAAGAAAAACAAAAACGATCGACGACAGGAACAGGTTGATCTGGCAGATTTGAACCTGTCCCGGGATCGTCGTGTTGCCGGCAATGACCGCCGCGATGAGCGCGGTTATGGAATGCCGTTCACGTTGTACAAGTTCCGTACGATGAGTGTAGATGCGGAAAAGAACGGCGCACAGTTCGCTGTCAAAGGAGATCCACGCGTGACGAAGCTGGGACGCTTCATGCGAAAGACGCGACTCGATGAACTGCCACAACTCTGGAACGTACTCAAAGGTGAGATGTCACTGGTGGGGCCACGGCCGGAACGGCCTGAGTTCATCGAAGGCTTGAACAAAGAGATTCCAGGCTACATCGATCGGCTGGGCCTGAAGCCCGGGTTGACCGGAGTCGCCCAGATCGTCAACGGCTACGACAACAACGTGGAGAGTTTCCGTAGAAAGGTCTCTCTGGATCTGATGTATCTACAGAACTGCTGCATCTGGAACGACATCAAGATCCTCTTCAAGACGATCCGTGTGATTCTGACGGGGAGCGGGGCGCTGTAAGCTCATCGGAATGTTTTCCAGTCAGGGAACTCAGGGATCGACCAATTTCAGGCCAGTAGAGAAAGAGGAACGCAGCGAGGAGCATGCCAAATGTCTGTCGGTTTAACTGTTCCCGAATGACTTCTGCGGGAAGGAGCCCCTGCTGCGTTGCCCGGGGGCTGAAACTATATGCCGGGCCTGCGAGTAAAAAAAAGAAAAACCAGCCAACTGTAATTCCGGTCAGCGAGAGCCAGAGTGAAGTTCGTTCTTTCCAACTGGCTACGAGAGTTGCGAGCAGAGAACTGCCGTAAATCAACCAGAAGCAGATGTTTTGATCACGGGTATCGATGACCGGCTTCTCTTGCCACTCTTGCAGGTGGTTCGTCCAGTACTCGTGGGCGAGAAACCAGCCCAGACCGGTGCCGAGAAGAATGCAGAGAGAGATCATGGTTTTAGAGCGAAACATGCCGATCTGCTTTCATTAAAATCCTCTTTCATTTTAATGAATCGTTGTTTCAACTCCCAACAAATTCATGCTGAGTATCGGATCTTCACCACGATTTGCTGTAAGAACAGTGCAACAATTTCACCTTGAGCCGCTGGTGTCATCGCATAGAATGCGATGCGTTTTAATAATGGTGACGTGTCATTCAGCAAATAAAAAACGCCCTGTTGCCAGGGCGTGGGTGAAATTCATTGTCGCTATGGCAGCGATCAGGTGGTTTCCGGGAAGTGGCTGAGTTCCAGAGTATTAGCGGGAGCCATCTTCTCGTTTTCGGTATCCCAGCCCATCATCTGGCCGGACCGCCATGATTCGTTGGCCATGTTGACGGCGACGACGCCCGCCAGTCCGAGTTCGGTCGGGCAGTTGAGTGGTTCGCCGTTGCGCAGATGGTTCTGCAGGTTCGTATGATGCAGCTTCGTATCTTCTGCACCCGACTTTTTATGCTCCGCAAGCACTTTGCCGTCTTTGTCTTTGGCGACCCAGCCTTCACGGGTGAAGTAGAGCGTGCCACGATAGCCGCGGATCAGGTGATCGATGCCCACCCGGTTGCTCATGGTACCCAGCACGTAAACGGTCATGCCTCGCGGGTACTCGCAGATCATTTCGAAGTTATCCGGCAGGTTGCGACCATCGTTCCATTGCCAGATTCCGCCCATCCCAACGACACGTCGTGGATAGAGCAGGTTACAGGCCTTCATGATGCGGGTGATGCGGTGAATGAACAGGTCGGTGCAGATACCGCCCGAATACTGTCCATAGTTCCGCCATTCGAAGTAGTGGTGCGGATTCCAGTCGATCTTCGGTGCTTTACCGAGCCAGGCGTTCCAGTCGAGGTCGGCCGGTTTGGGGTCATTGTCTTTCAGACCGGGACGACGCCAGGGACCCTGTTCGCCGTAACGACGCACGTATTCGATCTGGGCCTGCACAACCTGACCGAGCACTCCCTCTTCGATGGCCTTGGCCGCGGAAGAGTAAGAATCGTCAGACATGCCCTGCACACCAACCTGGATCGGCAGCTTAGTCTCTTTCTGCTTTTTGATGACTGCCTGAGCTTCGGGGATGCTGTGCGTCATCGGTTTTTCACAGTAGACCGCTTTGCCGGCGTCGAGGGCATCGATGGTCATCTGGGAGTGCCAGTGTTCCGGCGTCGCGATCGTGACATAGTCGATGTCCTTGATCTCGAGCACTTTCTGGTAGTCACCGAATGAGTGTTGTGCGCCAGTTTTGGTTTTGCCTTCTTCTGCCCGGGTTTGCCAGCAGTCGGCAACGGCGATCGCTTCGAGATTATTCTTATCTTTGATCGCGTTGAACGTATTCATGTGGGCGTTGGCCATGCCGCCCGCACCGATAAATCCGATGCGAATCCGGTCGTTGGCGCCCAGGATGCTGGCATAACTTTTTGCGGTCCAGGCCAGACCGGCGGCTGCGGCACCGCCGGTGCGGAGGAAACTTCTGCGCGTGACTTCGCTGGAAGCCGGTTGCTGTTCAGAGCTCATACGTACTTTTCCTGTTGTCGAGGTGGGAAGAATCAGATTCCGTCTGGAGCGCGACTATTTGAGTTCTTTGATTCGGAAATCTTTGAACTCGATTTCGGCGCCATGGCCGCACAGACAGATATAGCCTTTGTCCCGTTTGAGGCCGGGATGATCTTTGTGATCGATCGTGCCATTCTTCTTGGCGTCACCCATGTCATAGTCCAGAATAACAGTGCCGTTGAGGGTCACTTTGACATGGTTGCCATTCACGAGAACTTCCTGAGTGTTCCATTCTCCTACCGGATTCAGATAGCCACGCTTGGCAGCAGCTGTTCCGTAGAGCGAACCGTGGAACTGATAGTCCTGCAGCTTGGCATATTTTTCAGCGGTGTTGTCCAGGATCTGAAGTTCTTTACCGGCATAGGCAGGGCTGGTTTTGGGTTTCAGGGGAACGTGGAAACCGATTCCGTTGTTGGCACCGGCATCGAGTTTGAAATCAAAACGCAGCACGAAGTTGGAGTATTCTTTATCCGTGAAGAGATTTCCGCCACTCTCTTTCTTACTGATCAGCATGCCATCTTTGACGAAGTACCCGTCGGTTGCACCTTGCCAGCCATCCAGATTCTTACCATTGAAGATGCTGACGAAATCGCTTTCGCAGTGTTCTTCAGCGCTCAGGGGGGCTGTGACGGTAACCATCAGACCGGCGATGGTCAGCAGAGAGAGGGTAAAGATTTTACGGGCAGTCAGAAGCATAGCGTTGATTCCTTGAATTCAGCTGTTATTCAGTTAAGCAGGAAGGAAAAATCCTGTGATATTTAAGGATCTTTAATAAGGAGAGTATTTTGAGCATACCAAAGAGAGATTACCAGAATCAATGGAAAAGCTCGTGAAAGCACTGGGTTTTTTGTTTGAGGTGATTTCGATTAGAATGCACTTTCGACGCTTCCATTGCTAACTGATTTCTCACATCTAATAAAAGACGAATTAATATGAATACCGAGCACGAGGCCACTTCCGATGTCGCCACACTTCACTGGGTGGGTGGAACAGATGGATATCTGAAGATGATCGATCAGACCCTGCTGCCGACCGAGTACAAAGAGATTGAATGTCACGATGTCGAAACGGTCTGGGAGGCGATTAAAAGGTTGAGTGTACGCGGCGCACCAGCGATCGGGATCGCAGCCGCCTATGGTGTGGTGGTAGGATTGCAGACGGAAGCAGGCACTTCGCGTGCGGAGTTTGATCAACGACTGAAAACCGTTGCCGCGTATCTGGCTGGGAGCCGGCCGACGGCGGTGAACCTGTTCTGGGCACTCGATCGATTGCAGAAGCTGGCTGCGGATGCAGCGGATCTGGACAGCGGTGAAATGCATGCGCTGCTGCTGGAAGAAGCGCGGCGGATTGAAGTCGAAGACCTGGAGATGTGTCATAAAATCGGTGAAGTAGGAGCCGCGTTGCTCTCTCCCGGCGATGGTGTGCTGACACACTGTAACGCCGGCGGCCTGGCGACTTCGGGTGGAGGGACGGCCCTGGCGGTGTTCTTCGAAGCTGCCAAGCAGGGGAAGGGGATTCACGTTTACGCCGACGAGACCCGTCCGTTATTACAGGGGGCACGACTGACGACCTGGGAACTGATGCAGCGGAATGTTCCCGTGACTCTCATCAGTGACTCGATGGCGGGCTGGGTCATGAAAGAAGGAAAAATCCAGGCCGTGGTGACCGGAGCGGACCGGATTGCAGCCAATGGTGATTCCGCGAACAAGATCGGCACGTATTCCGTCGCGCTGCTGGCGAGCCTGCACGATATTCCCTTTTATATTGCCGCTCCGTCCAGTACGTTCGACTTAAGCCTGGAAAGCGGTGCCGAGATTCCGATTGAGGAACGGCAGCCGGAAGAGATCACCAATGGATTTGGTAAACAGACTGCGCCAGAAGGTGTTGATGTTTACAACCCCGCGTTTGATGTGACTCCCGCCAAATTTATTCGGGGGATCATCACCGAACGGGGACTGATTCAGCCTGTCACGAAAGAGCAGGTTTTGCGCGTTCTTAACTCAGAACCGGTGCAGAGTTAAGCCAGGAGTGACTGTGTTTGATCAGCGGTTAATGTAAACCGGGTTCTGGTTGTAGCCGGGAGCATTCGCAGGGTACTGCGGCTGCATCTGCTGAGGCTGTGGTTGATATTGCTGTGGCTGGTACTGCTGCTGTGGGTACTGAGATTGCTCGTACTGTGGCTGCTGATTCTGATAAGACGACTGAGGGAAGTTGCGCGGTTGAGGCTGATATCCGCTCTGGGGCTGGTAATTGTTCTGCTGCTGGTAGTTGTTACTTTGCTGCTGGTACTCCACCGGTACCATGCCCCGTTGAGGCTGGTAGTAAGAAGAAGAACTCTTCTGGTCGATACGCTTTTCCTGGAACTCGCGTTTGCGTTTCTGGATTTCTTCGATGTCTTCCTCGCGAGGAGGCAGAGCGTAGTTCTTCCAGGCTGCCTGCTCATGGTATCGATTCCAGAAGTGCTGCGAGTAAGCCAGCTGTGGGGTAATTCCCCAGCCGTTAGCTGTCTGAGTCTGAGACAGGACGTGCCGGTAGTTATAAGGCTTGAAGTAGTGATAGCCACTGTAGGGGGAAATTTCCTGGAAGTAACCGTGCTGCCAGGGGTATTGCGAATCGAAGGGATAAAGTGGATCCCCAAAGATGCCGCCCGTGACACCAGCGCTGGTCATAGGGGTACCTTCATTGTAGGGAACTTCAGTCATACCGTAAGCACCATAGGTCTGGTTGGGGAGCGATGGGTCACCGCCGACTGCGGCCGCGATTGCCAGAGCGAGAAAAGTGGTCGACATAGCTGAATTTCCTCTGTATGAAAAACAGAGTTCCTGTTTATCTGAAACCATAATAATTGGGTGATTTCGTCAGCGCAAACTGATGGCGCTGGTATCTACTTTATCGGATATCGTAGCGGGCATACCTTCAGGCTCATCACAAAATTCACAGCGGGTAGATCACATACGCGCGCTACAACCTGAATATTTTCAAATCGGGTTAGAGCATCCAGTCAAACTGAACCGGCAGATTCTGCCGAAACCGGGGCGGGAACTCCTCAATTAACAGAGATTCCCGTTCAGGCATCAAAAAATGGTGTAGGTTTGAGTGTCATCGCGAAAAACTCCTCGCTGGTGGGTTGCGCCACGATCAATCGAGCGGACTTGGAATGTTGTTCAGTTCCAGAGCGAATTTCTCAACCGGGATTTCTGGGAATGAACTGGAGTTTTTGGTGCTCATTCATAAATTGAACATAGATATTTCAGGCATGTCTATTCGCAGGCGTGCCTGCTGACGAGCGATCATCATCATTGATGGTGTTTTTAATTACATACATGAGGTAGAAGAGACTTATGAAACCACATGCGAAAATATCATCTCTGATGTTGATGATCTGCATTTGCGCCAGTCCCGTGTTTGCAGATGATGCACTAATTCCCGGAGCCGATCTGGGGAAAGCTGGGACTTTGCCCCCACCTCCCCCTCCGCGGGGAGTCGCTCCACAGCCCGATCCGGCCGCGAATGTGCCTTCTCCTTATAATACGCCTGCTCCCTATCACAATCAGCCACAACAACAGCAGCCTCAGGTACCTCCACAGGTACAGCAGCAACAGCAGGGGAATTATCCCCCCGCAGATCCGGATGCGTTGACTCATCCTGTGCCAGGATATTCGGGAGGTCCCTACGTTAAAGGAGGCAATCAGTACTGGTTACCCAACAACCAGGTGCCTCAGGTGGGGAGTCCTTATTACTATAGTGCAACACAGGGAGCCGGTGGAACCTATGGGATGACAAGCCCACAGGTGGGAATTCAGGCCGGTCAGACGTGGTATGGTGGTCATGGTGAAGTGAACACAGGTCAGCAGAATCAGGCGTTGATGGGCAGTGGGGGGGACCCGTACACGCGGCACTTCGGCCCCGGTTTCTACCGCTCTAATGAATACGGCCACTACTACTTTCCGTCATACAGCTACCGTCGTCCCTGGTACAATCCGGGAGCACCCACTTACAACCGCGATACCAATTACCGTTGGTAAGTTTCGACCAAATGACAACTTAGCGTAACTGATTCCATTTCAATCTCAGGCCCGGGTGGCGAAACCCGGGTCTTTTTTATTGGCTGTGATCTAAGGGTTTTCACTCAATCTTTCTGTGAGATCAGGAAATTTAACACGAACCGTTCTAATCCCCATTTCATGATCAGCCGATACAAACAATACAATATGGACTCTATCCACCCGAATTACGTCTGCTGTTACGTCGATTGGCAGACCGAAGTTGCGTATCCTCGGAAGTACGTGAGACGGTGGAATAGAGAGTAAATCATAAGCAGAAAGTAAGTTAAGGATAACTTGCTGGATAAAGATAAAGTTCTTACTGATTCTTCAACCTGGTTACAAGAACTCGCAGGTAATTAATTCCGGGCCGAGAAGTCACGTAAAACGCAAATACCTTTTTCCTCTTTGCAGGCAATAGGGGAGCGACTGCGGATGTACAAACAGAATTGCCATGGATCGGCATTTCGAAATAATGAAAAGCGACGTGCTCAGCTTGTCATGAACTGGGCTGCGTTGTTCTTCATCACTTTTTCGTCGATCGCTCATACTGCGTTTGCCCAGGGGCCATCCATGCGTCCGCTGCCACCCAGGCAGCCCGTAAACCAGTATGCTCCCACAAATCAATATCAGCCTGCGAATCAATATGGCCCTGCTCCCATGCAGGTTTCCGCTCCCCCTGCTCAATCGTATCAACAACAGGTACCCGTTGCCCAGCAATCACAGGGTGTGATTCCGATTCAGGATGCGCATGCACCCAATGCTGGTCCACAGATTCAGATGGTGCAGGATACGGGGCGCATTACCCGCAAGCCGCTGCCGACTCAGATTCGTTCCACTCCCGGCATCTTCGACGAGATGGAAATCATCATTCGTCGCAGCCAGTTGATTATCACCAATTCACGCATTCGTCGTTACGCAATTGCTGATCCTTCGATTATTGAATTCGTGACTTATTCCCCGACCGAAGTTTCGATCGTGGGTCTGGAGTTGGGAACAACCACTCTGACTCTCTGGTTCGAAAATGATGAAACGCCGATCACTTACCTGGTTCACACGATTCAGGATCCCAGCCTGGAAGGGCAGCGACGGATCGACTACGGTAAGCTGGAACGCAAAATTGCCGTGCTGTTCCCCAACAGTAAGGTTTATCTGATTCCCCTGTCACGTAAGATCATTGTAAAGGGTCAGGCTTCTGATCCCACCGAAGCGGCGAACATCATGAATGTGATCCGTGGTGAAGTCATCAACTACGAAGGAAACCTGGGCGGACCACAGCCTGCCGGTGTGGGGGCGGGTTATTATGGGGGAGGGGGTTATGGCGACGCACTTAACAGTTACGGCAATAACCTCTATGGATCTTCGCTGATTGTGAACATGCTGGAGATTCCCGGTGAGTTCCAGGTCATGATTCATGTGACCATTGCCCAGATCAATCGTACAATGATGCGGCAGTTGGGTGTTGACCTGAGTGTCCTGTTCGACGGTGGTCGTCAGTTTCTGGGATCAACGATGGGTGGGGTCCCTTCTACGCTGACTGGTATCTTTGAAGCCGGCGAGGTCAATGTATTGATCAACGCTCTGGCCGAGAATGGTACGACCAAGATTATGGCCCGACCGACGCTGACTGTTTTAAGCGGTCACTCTGCCAGCTTCCTGGCTGGGGGTGAATTTGCAGTGCCGACCATTGTCGGGGTCGGGGGAGCACAGGGAACATCAACGACCTTCCGCGGTTTTGGTACCTCAATCGTCGTCACACCGATCGTACTCGATAAGGACCTGATCCGGATGCGGATTGTACCTGAATACAGTCAGGTGAATGATAACAACTCGGTACAGGGGATTCCTGGACTGAACTCACGTCGCGCACAGACCACGGTCGAACTCCGTGAAGGCCAGACTATCGTACTGGCTGGTCTGTTTGGTCACGATACCACCACGGGAGTAACACGAATTCCCTGGCTGGGAGAAATTCCCCTGGTTGGAGCGTACCTCTTCAGTTCCAAGAAATCGACTCAGGGTGAGTCTGAGCTCTTGATTACCGTAACGCCACAACTGGTACATCCGATGGAAGAGGATGAGGTTCCTCCCTATCCCGGGCATGAAGTTACCGTTCCCCACGACAAAGAATTCTATAAATATAACATGACCGAAGGTGCTCCCGATCGTGCCGTCTATCAGTTGCAGCCCTACGGTCGAGGAGCCGGACAGGGAATTGAGGTTGGTTACCAGCCATTCAATCCGTCTCCTGCTTCTCCTTACTATCCGCCGGAACAGACAGGCACCTATCAGCAGGGACCTGTGACACAACCGATTCCGCAACGGGGCGGTGGTTTTCCCACCCAGCCTCAGCAACCGGCTCAGTCACCAGGTCCGATCCAGTCGCATCAGCCTTTACCGCCACCACCGGCTCCCGGTGTCAGCGGGCCACAGGCACAGTCGACCGGGTTTTCAAGAAGAAACCAGGGACAACAACCGGGACAGCGTCGGTTCACACAAATGATCAAGGATCGCTTCCAGAATTCGGCTCCCGAGATGGACAGCCAGATTCAGCCAACCGGTTACATTGATACCCGCATGAGACAGCAGTCCGCAGAACCGCAGGGCAGCCGATCCGGATTTCCCTGGATTGGTCAGGGAAAATAAATTTCAGGTGAATGGGCAGGCACGTTTACCAGCAGCAAATCAGCCTGCAACATAATGATGGACCGTCAGCATTCATTGTTGTCGTTCATCACCAGATATTAAGTCGTAAGTACCGAGGGACATGATGGCCCGTTTCACGATAATACAAAAATGGATCCTTACTACCAGCTGTCTGATGCTGGTAGCTGGTTGCTGCCGCTGGGGTGGAGGCGGCAACTGGGGATTCCATAAACGCTCCCTGGCGATTCCGGAGGTCTATCCTCTGGGAAGTGTCAACCGTGCGCATTATCACACCATGGAATCGAATGCCGAAGCGGTTGACTTCATAATCAACCGGAACGAATTCGTCGAAAACAGTGCCGAACTGACCACCAATGGTAAGGATCATATTCTGGAAATTGGTGCCCGCATGCGAAGCACCCCTTACCCGGTCATTGTGGAACGCAGTGATAACAACTATGCGCCAGAGCTGGACGCTTATCGTCGCCAGCTGGTCGCGCGGATCCTGACCGATCTCGGAAACCAGGACGCCGATCAACGTACAGTTGTCGCCACTCCTTATTCCCGTTCGCTGAACTCACGTGAAGCGGAAATCGACTACTATCGTTTCATTTCTACCCGCGGTGGTTTTGGTGGAGGATTCGGTGGCGGTGGTGGTGGATTCGGCGGCGGAGGCGGCGGCGGCGGTGGTGGACTCGGTGGTTTCTAAAATCCACGCCTGCTGAGAATCCTGTAATCTCATTCACACTTGTTAAAACGCCACAAATCAGTCTGGTTTGTGGCGTTTTAACTTTCTATATCGCAGTGCTTTACGTGAAACAGGCCTCTGGCATTTTTCCTGTCATCGATTTCGAAAATGTGGGGATATTCGTATCGACACGTTTCTGATTTCCTCTTAGAATCCGCGCCTGATACTCGAATAGAGTCCTTTCTCTCATACTCGACCTCCCTGTCACAATTTCTCATTTCATAACTGTTCCACCAGTCTCTGGTGCCTGGCTTCAGTCAGCGCATTGTTTTCGGATGATTGAGCTCTCTCAACACCGAAGAGGAGATCTGGTGAATCGCAGTCTATTTTCATTCTACATTGAATTGAACGAGACAAAGCGATCTGCACTCGCGGAAACAAGGTTGATCTCCGATGAAAACTCGAATGTTTCAACAGATTCTCACACTCACGTGCATGGGCTTCCTGTGGACGGGCTGTCAGTCTGGTCCTTTCGCCAGCCGTTCAGATTCTCCTCGTAAAGCGCTCGTTGAACGCTCTCCGGAAACGGAAGAAGAATCCGCCATGCAGAAGAAGCTGAGAGAAGCGATGGCGCAAGAACGTTCCAAGGCACGGAGACATCGACTGCGTGACGAACTGAAATCGGGAGTGTCACCGGAACAGCTGGCTGCGCTGAAAGGTTCCGAGCAGCAGATCGTACAGACCGCTGCTAAAGTAGAAGCCCAGGCATTACCACTCAGTGACCTTCAGGCTGCAGCCTCCCAGTCCGCAGCACCGCAAACCGATGCATCGAGTCTGCAGCGGGAATTGAATCAGGCCTATGAAGCAGATCGTTCTGGCAACCTGGAAAAGGCACAAGGCTATTATCAACGTGTCCTGGCAATAAATCCGGAGCATTATGAAGCCCTGCATCGTCTGGCGATTATCGAAGACAAAAAACAGAACTTTCCTGCGGCCGAAGCCTATTACCTGCAGGCTTTGAAACTGGATCCCTCCAACGCAGACCTGCTGAGCGATATCGGCTATTCCTACATGTTGCAGGGACGCGACGATTATGGCGAAAAGTATCTGGAAGAAGCGCTGAAGTATCAGCCAGCACATGCCCGATCACTCGATCACCTGGGCTGGTATTACGGACGCACCGGTCGCTACGACCAGGCGCTGGCCATGTTTCGTCAGACCAGTGGAGAAGCCCAGGCGCGGAAAAAATTTGCCCGCTTGTTCCCCGGGGTGAATCCAGGATCAGCCACCGGCGGACAAAATCCAGTCCCACAGTATCCAGATCAACTTTCGCAGTATCCCGGTAATCAGCAGAGTGCAGAACGTAATCACGCAGGAATTCAACCTGTCGGACAGATGCAGTCCACTCCCGGGCAGCCCGTTCAATATGCGAACAATGGCAATCCGGAACAGCAGCCTTTGAGCTCCCCCGATGCCGCAGCGATGAATCCCACACAACAGATTGCAGAGATGATGCGACGCGAACGCGAAAAGGCGATACAGGCACGACAGTCTCCCCAGCAGCTGCCTGCGATCAGTCCGAATCCTGCGATGACACAGATGCGTCAGGTAACGGGATCGCATGCACCAGCAGCTCCCCTGCAGAAATCTCAGTTGCAGTCGCCACAGTTCCAGGCCGCTCAATCTCAGATGCCTCATCAGCAACCAGTTGATTCACCTCAGCCGGTCAACCAGTATGCAAATCAGCCAGCCGTCGAACCGGGGCAGATTCAGGCATGGCCCCCCGCCGATGATCCGGCTTTGAGCCAGGCAGCGGAAGCCTCGCAGTACTGGGCCGAAAAAGAGCAGCAACTTCAGAATCGTCAACAGCCACAGCAGCGGATGGCTGCCAGGCCAAATCCGAATCAGCCTTTTGCTCAACAACAGAACCCTCAGGGGTACCCTCCGCATCAATTGCAGGGACAGTACCGAAATGTTCCACCCGGTTATCAGCCAATGCAATCAGCGCCTCGACAGACGATGCCCGTTCGTGGTCCTCAGCCGGGACAACAGCTGTATGGAAATCAGTATCAGTCGACTCCAGGTCAGTTTCCCGATTACCGTTCGACACAGAGTGGCGCTCCGGAAGCCGGACAGAATCCTCCACAGAACGATCAGGAGCTGATGCGGGAAGTGGCCCGCACTGGCATGAACATGGGCCCCGGCCAGATGTTCCCCATGAGCGATGCCGCCCCGGGACAGCTGCAGGGAAATAACTCTCCCCTGATGAGTTCTCAGATGGGATCCGGAGGCGTCATTCCTGCTTCAGCCCAGGTTCCTTTCCAGAACGCCTATGGAACGAACAGCCCGAACGGACTCCAGCCGCAAATGGGTCAGGGCATGTCGGAGGGTGGTGTCAGACAGGCCGGGTATGAATACTCGGGTCAGCCTGCCGGACAGGGCAATGTCTATCATGCCTCGATGCCGCAACGTTTTCCTGCACAGGAACAACCGATGTCCTCGGCTCTGCCACAATCGGCGATGTTCTCCAACAACCCGGTGGCGGCTCCGGCAAATGTGCGTTTCCAGAACGCATCAGGAACGGCCGCTGATCTGCGAACTGGCTATCAGGGGAGCCTGAATGGATCTCAAAATCTCAATCAGCAGTCGGCTTCGCCCTTCCAGTGGGGAAGTCAGCCGACAAACTCTCAATATCAGTTCCCAGAGCCACAGAGACAATATTGAGTTCACTCTGACCCAGTCTCGCTGAATCAGCTGGCGAGTAACTGTTGTTCCAGTGATTCGATGATCTCTTCGGTTGGCCATGCCTGGAGAGCAACCTGAATGGAAGAGTGGCTCTCCAGCCATTTGCGAACCTGCTTCTCGGCAGACATGACGGTGCTGTGATTGCGTCCGCCGAAGTAGTCGCCGATTTCGCTGTAAGCCGCCTGCGTCAGTTTGCGTGCCAGGAACATGGCCAGCATCCGAGGCTGGCTGATATTTCGGGCGCGACGTGACGATTTCAGATCTGCCTCGGAAACACCAAATGTGGAACAGACAATCTGGTTAATGTCATCCAGCTTTATGATGCGGATACAATCCCGTTCCAGGTCTGCCAGAACCTGACGGGCCATGCTGGTGGTCACTTTCTGGCCGGTCATCAGGTGGCAGGTCTGCAGACAGTTGACCGCACCTTCGAGTTCCCGGACATTGCTGGTGAAGCGGCGAGCCACGTAGGCGAGCGCCCCTTCGGTAATCGGCGTCTTCAGTTTATGAGCCCGTTGACGGGCGATTTCCAGACGGAGTTCTTTCTCGGGAGCTTCAATGCGACAGACCAGTCCGGACAGGAAGCGAGTCGTCAATTCTTCACTCATCTTGGTCAGCAGTCGGGGGTGACGGTCTGAAGAAAAGACCAGTTGTCGCCCATGGCTTTCCAGATGTTTGATCGTGTGCAGCAACTCTTCCTGGAAGTTGCGTTTTGATTCGAAGAAGTCGATGTCATCAATAATCAAAACATCAACATTGCGGAATCGCTGACGAAAGCCGGGCAGCGAGCGTTCCTGCAGCGCCTTGGAGAAATAGTTACCGAACGCTTCCGCCGTCAGGTAAACTACATTCAGTGCAGGATACAGCTGACGGACTCTGCGATAGAAACCTTCCAGCAGATGCGTTTTACCAATGCCCACGCCGCCGTGAATAAACAGTGGATTGTAAAGTGCTCCCGGTTCATCGCTGGCCTGGGTTGCTGCAATGTAAGCCAGTTGATTCGACTTACCCTTGATGAAGGTAGACAGGTCCGCAAAGCGTCTGCCACGAAACGGATTTGACTGCCGGGCCGCTGGGTTCTTATTCGGGGAACTCAGGGACGGAGCAGATGTCTTCCGCTCCACAAACGGAACGTTACCAGACGAAGTCACCTTACTGTCAGATTTCTGCTGGCTCTCTTCTGGAGAACTGGTCAGGGCAGCCAGTTCCGGATCGACTTCCAGTCGATATTCAGCAGAAGGTCCCACGCAGGCAATCGCGGTGGCATAGATTTTCGAAGCGAATTTTTTCTGCATCCAGGTGAGCAGAAACGGACTGGCAACGCCGACAATCAGCAGATTGCCATCCAGTTTGAGTCTGACTTTTCCTGCGAACCAGTTCTGGAAACCACGTTCACCGACTTGTTGTGCGAGCAACCGATAAATTGATTGCTCCTCTGACCCGGTTGTTGCTGGCCCCAGCTTGGCTTCCGTTGGTCGAATTGCAGAATCACAAAACGTACCCTCCACTGCCAAAGACGTGGGTTGCATCTTGCACCCTCCCCCCGCGCGCACCGTCTCCGTCCATAATGGTAGAAAGAGCCAAATCCTGCTCTCTCAAAGTCGTGTATGGTAGTGAGGTTTATTTGGAAATGATGCGCTATAAAGCTCCATTGTTAACAGCATCGTAAAGTTCTCAGGCATTGACTTCGGCGACACTGCGTTTACTCATTCAGTGGTTCTGATACTAGCCTGAATTGCTTGAGAGTCAAACGGAAACAGCGCGGAATTTATTGAGAATTTTCAGACCGAAATCAAACACTGTTTTACCAGTAGAAAATGACATCCCGCGGAGAAAATATTTTTGGAAGCCCCGCTTCACGCTGTCGAAAACGTGTTAATTAAATTTCGGTTTTTTTCCCGGGAATTGGGAACGAAGTCGCGCGTGGACGCTTAATGTGTTTTGTCTGACAAAACCCAACTCTTCATAAATCTTTATCGCATAGGAATTTTTGTGATCCACGGCGAGAGTCAACGCAGACTGATCGTGTGCTCGTGCCTGCTCCAGTCCGAATTGAATCATCGCGGAACCTGTACCTTGTCCCCGCTGGTTCGGAGCGACCCCCATGTAAACGACTTCCCAACTCAAATCGGACTGATGTTCAGACAGGAGTAAAATGCCCAGGTCGGATTCTCCCCTTTGAAACAGGTACCAGTGGGCCTGGTCTGAGTCCCCTGAACTGCGATGCGATTCCAGCGATTCCTCAGCCGTGCGTACCTGGTTCAGGGCAGGGCAGTCGTGAGATTCCTGGTGCGTCAATTCCAGCATATCCAGGAATCGCTGACGGTTCTGCACTGCATCGAAACGGACTGGTGCAATCTGTTTCTGTTTCAGCAACTCTGTCGACGGCAGGTTTGTCAGTGGGTGCCGCATGAACTGAAGATTCGTGAGGTGCGGAAACCCGTTTCGTGTGAGCAGGCGACGGGTGTGAAGTTGTGCCGGATCGATCAGCACCTGGCCGATACTGACACCGGAATCATCGATTCGTCGAGCCATTTCCTGCAGGATCTCATCGGCACAGTCCTTCCGTGAAGTAAAGGGAGGCCAGAGGCAGGAAGTGGCGGGATCGGAAAAGACCAGAATACCGACCCCTAGCAGCAGTCCAGCTTCATGGGCCAGCAGCACCTGGTTCTGTCCTTCGAGTCCGGCCGAGATGGTTTTCTGAAACTCCTGAATCTGTATTTCACGCTCGGTCTCCGGAACATCAGCAAAGATAAAGGCGGAGGCTTCGGGAAGCTCTTCCACTGAGGCAAGTGAGACCGTGATCGACATGGGAGGTGTAGATATCCGAAACTGATTGAAGTCACCCGTCAGCCGCAGTTCAGCGGCTAGTCTGGATATCATAAAAAAAAGGCTGGTCGATTGACCAGCCTGAGTTCAGTAAAGATGAGTCGAAGTTAGAATTTCACGGAGTGCAGCTGATAAGGGCTCGAGCTGTCGTGTTTCAACCGTGGTAAATTATAACCGTAGGGATTGTTGCTGTTGTCGATGGTCTGATTCGACGCGCCCCACTGTTGATCGTGGAAATCCCGGATTGGGTTATCGACCGGGCTTAAGTGCGAGTCGTTACCCATCCAGCCTACCGGTGCTGACGGATGAATCGATTCTGCAGCATCGTGAGGGCTGTGCTCATAACGTGGTTGTCCCGTGACCAGCAGCAGTGCCAGACAGCAGGCTACGGTAGTCAGCGTCGGCAGCAGAAAGTTAAACCGGGTTGGTCGGTTTCTCCTCCGTCGTGCTGCAATCTTGGCCGAAACCTGGGGCCAGACACTGTCCTGGAGTGAAGGAACTGGCGCACTGTCTAACTGTTGCTGCAGTGCAGAATAACTTTTCTGTAGCTCTTCATATTGTGCGCGGCACTGGTCACAGTTTTTCAGCTGCTTTTCCAGTAGCTCCAGCTCTTCGCCCGACAGGTCGTTGCCGACTGCCAGTGCGACGCGCGATTTCAGACCGTTACATTGTGTGCAATACATGTCTTATTATTCCTTGCCCGACATGGAATTTTCAACGTTTTGCCGATGAGACCATAATTTCTGAAAACGATTTCTGGCTTCTGCCAGCCGCCAGCGGATGGTTGCTTCTTTCCGATCCAGGATGGCAGCAATCTCAGAAGTGGAGAAATTCTCCAGATCTCGTAATACGAGCACGGTACGGTACTTTTCGGGAATCTCTTCCAGGATGGCTTGAACTTCCTGATTGATGTCGATCTTGTTCCTGGGGTCAGGAACAGAAGGATCGAACGGAGTATCCGAGGGGCTGTCACTGAATAACAACCACCAGCCTCTCCGTTTTTGTTTACGCAGATAGTCCAATGCCTGATTGACTCCAATCCGGAACAACCAGGGGCCAAACCGCCTGGATGTATCGAACTGATCAAGCCGCTCGTAGCTCTTCAGAAACGTATCTTGAGCCAGATCTTCAGCCAGCTCGGGGCTTTTGACAAACTGAATCAGTACACGAATCAGTCGGCGTTCGTAGCGCAGGACCAGTTCGCCGAATGCGCTGTCATCGCCTTTACGAGCAGCTTCTACGAGGCGTGCGTCACTGGTGACACCGCCCGAAGCCAGAGATTCTCGTTGCTCTATTTTCTTATCGACCATTTGTAACTGCATGTCTACCTCCCCTCTCCGCGTTAAATGACACGCTTTGTTCTTATTACGTCAGAGGGAGGAGGATTGATGGAATTTACTAAAGATTTTGTAACGGAATCCCAAGTTTTCCCAGAACAACGCGCCTGTCTTTAATTATACCTGTCAAATCCCTATTTTGGGGAGGAATCAGATCTTTCAGGAGATTATTCCCTAAGTTATTAAATAATATTGAGTTATGGTGCCCGTTAACTGTAGTGTCTTGAATTATTAACCTAATTTTAGTGTCCAGTTGCCAATACATAACATTCTTTAAAATTCTGCTGTCGAATAAGCGGGAATCAACAATATTTTTTCTCCAGGACATCCCAGGTCCGAGGCTCCTTTGAAAGGGAAGGACCAGACCTGTCAGGCTGGCAGCAACTGGTGTGCTGCTGACTCTCCTTTGCGAGTTGCCCTTCATCCATCTGAACTCCATTCAGTCGATCAGGGACCAGGCGAACAAATCCTGTTTCTGCATTACATTTACGCATGGATTTGTTATTCTGGTCTGGAGTAATTGAGCAGGATTAAACTGGTCCAGATAACCGGGTCTGAGGAGAGAACACAGTGATGAATCGATGGAAATGCTGCAGCGGACTGTTGAGTGCCCTGATTCTGCTGGCAGGTTGTGCCGGTGAGAAAACTCCGCCTGCTGACCCTTCTCAAACTGCTGCAGATCAAGAACAAACTAAGGATGCCGAAATGAATACCGGAAGTGAATTTCAGCTGGCCGTACAAAGTGAACCTTATGGGACCACCGCCGACGGTCAGGATATTACCCAGTTTCTGCTCTCCAATAATAAAGGGACGAGCGTCAGCATCATCAACCTTGGTGCGATTGTGACCGCCATCTATCTGCCGGACCGGGAGGGCAAAACGGAAAACATCACACTCGGCTTCGATTCCCTGGCCGGATATGAAAAGAAAGGTCCTTACTTCGGTGCCATCTGTGGCCGTTATGCAAACCGGATTAAAGACGGCAAATTCGAACTGGATGGCAAAACATATCAGCTCGCCCAGAACAACCCACCCAGTCACCTGCATGGCGGCGAATCAGGATTCGATAAAAAGGTCTGGGCGGCAGAAAAATTTTCCGAGAAAGACGTAGTAGGCGTTCGCCTGAGCCTGGTCAGTCCGGATGGTGAAGAGGGGTATCCGGGCAAACTGACTTTGAAAGTCGTCTACACCCTCAACAACGAAAATGAGCTCAAGATCGACTATACAGCGACGACAGACAAAGCCACTCCTATTAATGTGACCAATCACTGCTATTGGAATCTGTCGGGAGCCGGTGACGGAACGGTTCTGGATCACGAACTGTTGTTAAACTGTGATAAATATCTCCCGGTAACAGACGAAGCGATTCCCACCGGCGAACTGGCTCCGGTCAAAGGGACGCCGATGGACTTTACTTCCACTCACAAGATCGGCGAACGCATTGACCAGGTCGAGGGGGGCTATGACCATTGCTGGGTCGTTAATCCGGCCGAAAAACAGCCTGCTCTGACCGCTCGGGCAAAAGATCCAGTATCGGGACGCGTGATGGAAGTTTATACGACAGAACCAGGCGTGCAGTTTTACACCGGGAATTTTCTGGATGGTACTCCGGCCAGCGGCGGCTTTCCCAAGCATGGCGGCTTCTGTCTGGAAGCACAGCATTTTCCGAACTCTCCGAATCAGCCTGAGTTTCCCAATACGATCCTCAAGCCAGGTGAAGTCTACGAACAGACGACCATCCATAAATTCTCAGTCGAATAAGCTTCGAGAGCGGACTTTCAAACTCGAGAAAGGGCCATCATGGTTTTGCGATTGCTGCCTGCTGCGCTGCTGACTGTTTTGTTGCTGGTTGTACCAGGCAAGAATTCACTGCTGGCAGCCGAATCCGTGGAGGTGGTTGACGTCGAAGGTCAGCCGCTGGGGGCCAATGTTAAACGACTGATTTCTGCCCTGGATTATCTGGGAGCCCCGCTGTCTGACGATCTGGTGCAAAAACTGACTGCCGCCAGCGAACAGCGCGACGCACGACAGATTCAGAAACTACTCGACTCCGAAGTCCTGTGTGTTGTCTCGCTGAATCCCGAAGTCCGAACCAAAGTCGCTCGGGGGCCTGCACAAGCAGTGCTCCAGCAGGGGGGCTTTACGCCTTTTCTGATCAAGGTGATCAATCAGAGTACGGTAACCCGTCAGTTGCAGATTTCCAGCCCGCAGGCAGGTGCCGTCTATTCGGGAGCCGCGTTGAACAGCCTGAAACGGCAGGCACAAATCGAACTCAATCAGAACGAGAATAAACAGTCGGCCTCGGATCGCTTTCTGGAAGTCGAACTGTTCCAGGCCAGTCCCATGACGGTTCGTCTGAGTGGGCTGGAATGCGAATATGTACTCGCTTTGATTTATTGCCATGAATCGGGCAAACGGGAAGCAACCCTCGGCTTTGATGTCGGGGCCGGCACTCAGGATATCGGATTTCGCGGGGAAGTACCGATTCTGTTTACCGTAAAAAAGGCGATTCCCGTAAAACTCGCGATCCGGGATTTCGATGGCAAACCGACTGCAGCGCGACTGCAGTTCCGCGATCAACAGAAGCGGGTTTACCCACTGCAGGCCAAACGACTGGCTCCCGATTTCTTCTTTCAGCCACAGATTTATCGACAGGACGGCGAAACCGTTCTCTTGCCAGCCGGTGAACTGGAAATGGAATATAGCCGCGGTCCCGAATACCAGCGACTGACTCGAAAGATTACTGTTTCTGCCTCAGAACCGCAGACCGTGGAAGTCAATCTGCAGCGCTGGTTGAATCCGCGTGATTATGGATTCTATTCCGGGGATCACCATATTCACGCGGCCGGATGTGCCCACTATGATAATCCGACCAAAGGTGTCACTCCGTTGGATATGTTCAAGCAGGTCAAAGGGGAAGGGCTGAACGTCGGCTGCGTGCTGACCTGGGGCCCCTGCTTTGATGTGCAAAGGCAGTTCTTTTCGTCTTCCGCCGATCGCGTCAGTGAGCCATTGACGATTTTGAAATACGACCTGGAGATCAGCGGCTTCGGCTCAGCTGCCCTGGGACATGTCTGTCTCTTGAATCTGCAGAATCAGACTTATCCCGGCACCCTGGGAACGGTCAAAGGCTGGCCCAGCTGGACGGTGCCTGTCTTAAGGTGGTGTAAGGAGCAGGGGGGCATCACCGGCTACCCCCACTCGGCACTGCGGGTGAATCCACCCCAGGCGGCGATCAGAATGATCAACGAACTGGATCGGGATCAGTCTGAATCGATCAACGCGGAAGAAGCCAGCCAGGGCCTGTTACCAAAAACGTTCGCGTCAATTGACGAAGACGGTGATGGCCAACTCAATGGGCCGGAGCTGACACACGCACTGCAACAGGCTGCTGATGAATTGCCTAATCTGGCAGTACCCGAGATGAACGGTGGAGGTGCCATGGAAATCTGTGTCAGCACCGCTGAAGGTGTCTGCGATTTTGTGAGTGCCATGGATACCGAACGGATTCCGGAGTGGAATACCTGGTACCACATTATGAATTGTGGCTATCCCCTCAAAGTCAGCGGTGAAACGGACTTTCCCTGTATGAGCAGTCGGCGGGTCGGCCAGGGGCGCGTCTACGTAAATCTGGGGGATGTCGCCGAAGTCGATTTCCCGGAGTGGTGTCGGGGAATTCAACAGGGGCGTTCCTATGTTTCAGACGGCTACGCTCACGCACTGGAATTCCAGGTCGGTGGCCAGTCTCCCGGTTTTGAGGACATCCAGCTGAAAGAATCAGGACAGGTAGAAGTCACTGCGAAGGTCGCGTTTGCCGCAGAGACTCCCCGGGCGGTCGCCTATGGTCTGCTGGATCCCCCTGAGGGAAAACGGGCTGTGGGAGACACGCGTGTCCTGCACGCACCGCGTAATTCGGAATACGTCACCGGGGGCGAGCGGCTGGTAGAAATCGTGAGGAACGGCGAGGTAGTCGCGCGAAAGAAAGTTCCCGCCGATGGTCAGGTGCATGACCTGACGTTCACGGTTCCCGTGTCTCAGAGTAGCTGGATAGCGTTGCGTCAGTTTCCCCAGTTGCATACCAATCCAGTGAATGTGATTGTGGATCAACGTCCGATTCGCGCTTCACGGGAAAGTGCACTCTGGTGTGCGGAAACAATCAAATTACTCTGGAAGAACCGTCATCAGAAAATCGCAGAGCGCGAACGGCCCGCAGCCGAAGAAACCTATCAGCGGGCCATTCAGAATTATCTCAAGCGGGCGCAGGAAGCAGACCGGTAAAGCGGAATCGATCTGACTTACTTAGAGAGGTCAGTAGAGCGAACAGCCTTCTGCTTCTGGATGCGTGAACGCTGCACTGCTTTTTTACCAATCACCACAGCGGCGGCGAACAGGGCGATCGCTGCAAAGGGGACCAGGTGAACCGGCTCTGTGAGGTAATGCAGAATGCCATGCGGATTGGCAGGCTGGCTGGTGCCATGGCCCGGATGTGCAAAAGCCTGGGAACTGTGAGCCACGGTAATGATCATCGCTAGAGCGAGATTGAATCGATTCATATCTAAAACACTTTCTAAAGCTGAAGCAGCAGGTGAGAGTACGATTCCTGCCAGATTGCCTATTCTAAAAAAAACAGCTGGCTGGCTCAAGCGATGTTGGGGATGAGTTTAGGGGGAATTGAGTCTGTTTTGCAGTTCCTCGATGGCGTCCGAATACACATCCAGTACAGCCGCCCGTTCCTGCGGATCAGCGAAAAGAAACTGACTGGCGATCTTTTTCCGGTTCTGTTGCATCTCTGTCAGAAACGATCTGGCCTGTGTCGGATCAAAGTGTGCTTGTCCGTTCCATTTCAGATAAATCGGGCTGGTATGGGCAAACAGCTCACGCCCATATTCATTGAGGGGCGTCTGTTGTTGTCGCTGGGGATTCTGAGGAACTGAAGGGGAAGGAGTACGAACCGCGATCCACCCCGGTTCGTCAATTTCCAGATTCAAATCGAGGTGTGCTTCGAAATGTTTTCCGATGGGTTTTGTACTCTGAGTCTGGATGACTTTGCCGTTGTGAATCAGTTCCAGCTTCTGGAAATCAATCCGTCCCCGTCCCGTGGCCTGAATCGTCACTCGATTCTTTCCCGGTGAGAGTTCAAGCTCATCGCCGATGGTTTTCCCATTGATATGCAGATCAAGCAGGGGACCATTGGTAATAAAGGTTCGCCCTGACCTCAGGCTCTTCAGCCACGAGGCCGGGGTGAGCGGCTGCTGCAGGCGGGCGTAGACGCGAGAGAAATCATATTGGAACCAGTCGGTGCCGGTGGAAAAAGGAACTTGACAGCCGGCATTCAGATAACGATAGAAGCTGTCTTCATAAGTACTGCGTGTTCCTCCATCAAAGATGTTGAGTGCATGCACGCGGCCTGCCAGGAAATTCGGCGTCGATTCCAGTCCCCAGGCATTGTGGCACCAGACAACGGTCGCCTGGTCAGCCAGTGCCGTGCGAATGCCCCGCGCCAGTGGAATGCCGTCCGTCCCCTGTTTCATAATCCCGGGACCAATACTCACGGGGTGAATCAACTGCTGGATATCGAGCAGCATCACGTGCCCGTATCCCTCGTCATAACCGGTGCTGTTATGACGATGCTCCTCTCCCCAGCCAAACTGGACTCCGGCCGACCGGGATATTTCCTGCAGATCCTGCCTGGAGTAGCGATTCGAAATGTAGGTCTTGTCGGCAATTGCGCGTTCCAGATAGGAGACAAATACGAGGTCCAGTCGATCCGCAGCGGGGATCTGCTGTAGATAGCGGTCACACTCCTCGCGGCTGAGCTTCATCAGGTGCAGATGGGTGTTGGCCGTTTTCCATTCCGGGGAGAGATCCGCGAATCGCTTCAGTTTGAGAGTGATTTCCGCGGACGACTTCCCTGTGAGATCGATTTCCGTTCGAGTGAGTTCTATAGCAAGACCAGAGAAAGCTTCGAGTGTCAGTCGAGATTGGGGAACGGATAACCGAACTTCGCCAGGGATCACGAACCAGCTGTGAATCCCGGCTCGTTCAGACTCCGGGCGGGAGTTCACTCCGGTTCCCCGATTGAGCAGTTCCGGAAGCGGAATCAGATTTCCCTGGGCGTCACGAATTCGCAGCATGCCCCGTACGACCTGCTGCTGGTCTGACTGGGTTTCGGTAAGTTTCAGTGTAATCTGGCAGAGTTCAGGGTTCTCCGTTGCTGATGCAGCGGAAGCTGGTTTATCGGGAATCTGCAGCAGGGCCAGATCCGCATTCGCGGGGCTGCACCACCAACAGAGTAGCAGCATCAGGGCGTAATCAAGAGCCGGTCGCGGCGGGGTTCGAAGCAGTCGCATCACGCAATCCTCCCGGGGAGAAGTCTTGGCTCATAGTCTGTATCCGACTTCTCAAGAGTAGCCGGGAGACACGTTTACTGCAAAGGAGACTGGCTTGATCATCAAAATAAAAAACGGCCTGACAGGGAAAGTCCTGTCAGACCGTTCAGTTCGCACACTGTCATGTATGGTTTCAATAAAGTTTATTCGAAGTTGGTGATCTCACCGCCGCGGATGCTGGAGAGTGATCGATAGACGCCCTCATCAATGTTTTCTGAGATGAATCGTACTCGGCCGTCTCCAAACAGGAACTGGGCTCCGCCTGTGTGATGGCTGCTGAAATCGTCGAAGTGGGCTGCAGGATCATTCGGGGGATGGTCGGTGGCTCCCAGCGGACGGGCAAAGGTCTCTTCACCCTCGGGAACGACGCCCACCCAGGTGGAGTACCAGCCCTGATCGGCATCCGTTTTGCGTTCGCCGACAAACACGGTCTGCGAAGTCCCGTCAGTGATGTCGCGGAAGCGGGTATTGCTGTTCTGATAGAATACGCCTGTGCTTTTACAGGTGGAGCCAGCGGGAACGGAGTCGCAGCTGTCGAGTTCCTCATCACCAAAGACACCGACGTAGTTTCCGGTGGCGAGTGTCGCGAGCACAGTCCCGGGGCTGCCTTCTTCCTCCAGTTCGAAAGTTTGCGGGGCGGGATCAGAGGGACAGCGATAGACAGAGAGTGAGATATCAATGACGCCAGGTGTTTGAGCGGGATCGTTGATGGCCAGATTAAAGTTGATCTGGTTATACAGCGGGCTTTGATCGAGATAAGGCAGGATCATTGTCCCCCAGCCCCAGCCACTGCCATATTCGACATTGGGGCCCACCCCAGGCTGAACTCCAATCCAGCCGGAAGGAAACAGTCCATGGGTTTCGTGATAATTATGCAGGGCCAGTCCGATCTGCTTCAGATTATTCTTACACTGGCTGCGGCGGGCCGCTTCACGGGCCTGTTGCACAGCAGGGAGAAGCAGGGCGATCAGGATGGCAATAATGGCGATCACCACCAGCAGTTCAATCAAGGTAAAGCCGCGGCGGGTATTATTGGCTTTTCGCATGTGAGGACTCCAGAGCGTAGTATTTAAGATAACACTTGATGAAACAATACGATCATTGTTGCAAATGTTTTGCAGAAGTCAATGTTAATTGCAAGTAAATTGCATTAACTTTCTGTGTGCATCACTTTATTTATAAATGACTGAACAGAAGATACAGGGCGGACGCTCGGGAGTAAGAGGGGGGCCGCAGGCTCTGTTTTTCTATTTTTCGCGGGTCTGCGGCAAAATCAAGAGGATTTCTTTTGGAAAGACTGAGAACCGGTTGTCGAGGGTGGCTGCTGGTTTTCCCCATTTTCCGTTTCTTCAGCTGATAATCTCAAACTGTTGCATTCTGATGTATTAGACAATCTCGCACCGGGGCGTCGCCGATTTGAATTTGACGGGGCGGCGGTTATGATGTCGATTCGATCCCGGACTCACTGAAATCAAGATATCGGTCGCTGAGGCGTCATGACGACTACCCTGGAAAATTCCTATGCCTACTGCCAGCAACTGGCAAAACAGACAGCGGGGAATTTCTATTATTCGTTTCTGGCGCTTCGCAAAGAACAGTTCCAGGCGATGTGTGTCTTGTACGCCTATATGCGGCTGGTCGATGATCTGGGCGACAGTCCGGAACTCTCGCTTGAAGAACGAGGAGCCGCACTGACACGCTGGCGTCAAGAATTACAGCGTGCATTAGATCAGCAGCCACTGGATCAGAGTGAGGACTTTCATCCCTGTCTGCCGGCTGTCGTCGATATGATCCAGCGGTATGAGATTCCCGTGCACTATTTTTTTGATGTGATCACAGGTGTGGAATCCGATCTGCAGCCGGTTACTTTCCAGACCTTTGATGATCTGGCAGATTACTGTTATCACGTAGCGGGAGTCGTCGGCTTGTGCTGCATCCATATCTGGGGATTTCATGATGACCGTGCTGTGGAGGCCAGCATCGATTGTGGCCTGGCATTTCAGTTGACCAATATTCTCAGAGATCTGGCGGAAGATGCTGACCTGGGGCGTGTCTATCTGCCTCAGGAAGATCTGCATCGTTTTGATTACAGTCAGTCGGATATTCAGGCCCGTGTGTATGACCAGCGTTTTCGCGCGCTGATGCAGTTCGAGGTGGATCGGGCCCGCGTCTATTATCAGGATTCAGAGCGACTGTTTGAATACATTTCACCCGAGGGACGACGCATTCTCAAAGCCATGCATCAGATTTACGGTGGTATTCTCAACGAGATTGAGAGACTGGATTATCAGGTCTATACCACCCGGGCCGGGCTTCCCCGCTGGAGGAAGCTGCTGATCGCCGGCGAAGCACTGATCGCGTCCCGCTGGTTTTCCGGACGGGCTGCCCGCTGAATTGTCTGGCTGCTCAACAAAGAAAGCCCCCGATAATCGGAAAGATTATCGGAGGCTTACCAGGAGCAGCAGGAACAAAGCTCACTTTTTATTCGACACCAACATAGAGTGCTGGTGTTTTCATAAACACATCCATATTCTTCTGGCTACTGAAGAGGTAGAGTCGGCCCTTGTACCAGGATGCAAAATCCAGTGTTCCCTCTTTGTCATCCTGATTGTCGACCAGGAGAACAATATCACTTCCGCCGGCAGCCGGTGCATATTTAGCAGGCTCGCGGTCGAACTTCAGCTTGTTCTCCAGTGAGGCGAACTGATAGTTCATGGATTTGTATGAGGAACTGAATTCCGGACGGGCATCGACGAGCAGTCGGTTGTCTCGCAGGGCGACCGGACAGAAGCCTTTCAACCCTTTAATATTTCCCCGACTGGCGATCATAGCCATTTTCTTTTCCACAGTGCTGTTCTGCTCAGTCTTAGCGACCTGTTTTTCAGGTTGCGGAGCAGGTGTTTCCAGTTTGGGTTCTGGTTCTGCTTTAAAGGGATTGTCTTCTACCTGAGGAGCCTTCGGCTGTGCTGCTTTCTCGGTCTCTGCGATCTGTGGAGCAGGCACTGCAAACGGGTTCTTTTCAGTTTTCGTTTCCGGAGCAGCGGGCTGAGGTTGTGGCTCGAAGGGATTCACCTCTTTAACAGGTGTTTCCTGGGCCACTTCAGTTGCTTTCTCCGACACAGGCTCGGTCTTGGTTTCTGCCTTTTCCGGAGCCGCTTCTTTACTGTTTTCTTCCAGAACCAGACCACTGAATGGGGTCTGTGGTGTAGAAGTTTTCTCAACCGGCTTCTTCATACCGTCTGCTTCTTCTTCCGACATTTCGGGAAACAGATTGTTGAAATCATCTTCCGAATTTTTGGCAACTTTTTCTTCTACCACTTCTACCGTTTTCTCTTCTATGATCAGAGGCAGTTCAGCGGCTTTTTCTTTCAGCATCTTTTCTGCCTTTTCAGCAGCGATTTTCTGCTCTTCGAGGCGTTCGGCTGCTTCCTCTGCTGCTTCTTCCAACTCCTCGCGAGCTACTTCATCCAGTTCTTCCTGTGAAGGAACCATGGATTTCGTGAACTTCGCTTCATCGTCTGCAGTCGGTGTGGTTACGGCAGACTCAGGAGCCGGTGCGGGAGGCAGCTCAGGAGCTGCTGAGGTTTGAACTTCTTCGACAGCCGGTGAATCGACGGGTGCTTTTTTAACAACCTGATTCGATTGAGGCAGTCGTTTGGGAGTCTGCTTGGTTTTGCCAGGCAGAAACTTGTCATACCATTTCCGCTCTTCGGGAGCCGGCGGTACCTGCTGTTGAGGCATGACGACTACGTTCTGTGGTGTGGCAGGTGTCTGAGCTGGAGCCGATTGAGCTGGTGTGCTCTGAGCCTGAGCGGCAGGCTGCTGATTGACGGTTCCCCGACCTGCAGCAGATCCACCGTTTGCGGTTTTGGGAAGAGACTGCACCGACATCGGAGGCATCTGTCGACCGTCACGACGGTACAAAGCTTCCAGCTGACGCTGGATCTCACTCTGTCCCGGTTTCGCTGTGGTCTGTGGAACGGCTGTCTTGTACTGAGGAGCGGAAGGTTGTCCGCTGCCAGGCACAACGATCTGTCGTTTCTGTTCGGGCTTCTGCTGTTCCTTGCTGCTACTCTTTTTCTGGAATAACGAACGAGGATCCAAAGTGAATCCGACCTGTTGAATTTCACCAGGCTGGTGATTCACCTGCTGAATTTTAGTGTTCTTCTGCGGAAAACGAACCCGTGGCTCGCTCACGTGACGTGCAGAGTGCATTTCACGTTGAATCGCATTTTTGAGTGTATTTTGTGGGTTCCGCTCTGTTCTGGCGCTGCGCGGCTTAAAAGAATTGATCTGAACGGCGGTGTCGTCCGCAGTCAGTAAATTCGAATTCGTCAGCACTAAGCCAGAAATCGCGCTGAAAATCAATACGCGAGCGGAGAAGCGAGTTCCTGCTTTCATCTCCTGAAATCTCCTGGTTCCTGAGTTTTGAACTCCGGGGCGACTAAGGTCGCTGGCGGGTGTTCAATAAAGTTCCCGGTTGAATGAATTCCTGAATCGACAAGACTTCATTAATCGGAATATTGCTTTCAAATGGTTGGTTCCGCATAATCGACACAATCATGCAGAATAATCCCTGCTGCGTGTTTCTATCGTCGTTAAGCTGCTCCGGTTTTGATGCCTATGGCGATTGTAGAATCAGATTCTGGCGGGATCTTCGCGACAACCCGGATGACCGTTTTTATCGACAAGCTCATTGCAGTCTTGCTATGGTCTGCAGGTTTGCTATTTTGACAGCGGGGCAATCCAGTGATTTTCACCTGAATGCAGAGTAATTCAGCGACAAATCTGTTCTGTATGTCGACAGCAAACCACATGAAATCAAGGAGTTAGATCAAATGACAGACCCAAAGCCCGCAGGAGAGGCTCCCCGGCCGGAATCCGATCCGCATCAAGGACCTCCACCTCCGCCTAAACCTCCCCGCAGGAACTGGCTGGCTCGGATTCTGTTGCTGCTGTTACTGGTGTCCATCCTGTTTAACCTGGGTTTCTACGCCATGTACCAGGAGTTCTTTGCATCCAGCGATGGACCTTCTGAGCAGTTTGAGAGCGGCGATCGGTTCGCTGAGCAGAAAATCGCCATCATTTCCATTTCGGGGACGATCATGCCGCCGTTCACGGAACGGATTCTCAGAGCAATCGAACAGGCTGATAAAGATGACCAGGTCAAAGCCGTGCTGCTCGAAGTCGACAGCCCGGGCGGTCTGGTCGCAGACAGCCATCAGATTTATCATCGCCTGGTCGAACTGCGCGAAAAGAAGCCGATTGCGGTTTCGATGAAACGGATGGCTGCTTCCGGTGGATATTATGTCTCCATGGGGGCCGGAACCGACGGAGTGATTTTTGCCGAGCCGACCACCTGGACGGGATCTTTAGGAGTGATCATCCCCCGCTTCGATTTAAGTGGCCTGGCAGATAAGGTCGGCATCGTTTCCGATCCGCTGAAAACGGGAGAGTTCAAAGATGCGTTGAATCCGTTCCGGAACATGACCAAACGGGAACGGGAAGTCTGGGATCATATCCTGGATGAGTCGTATCAGCGATTCATCAACATCATTGCCGACAACCGTAAAGATCTGGATTATGAGCAGGTTAAGAAACTCGCGACCGGGCAGATTTATACCGCCACCGATGCCAAAGCGAATGGTCTGATCGATGAAATCGGCTATCAGGAAGATGCGATTGCCTATTTGCAGAAAAAAACGGGATTCGAGAAAGTACGTGTGATACGATACACGCATCCGGCTTCGCTGGCAGATATTCTGCTCAGCACTGCTGAAGCGGGGCAGGTGGAAAACCGTAAACAGGCGCTGCTCGAATCCACCGTACCCCGGGCGATGTATTATACATCCTGGCTGGGGGATGTACCGGGGCTGCAGTAAGCCGGATTTCCAGAGATACAACATAAAATAAAGCATGCCGATGTTTGCCCAACAAGAACCTGTATCAACACCTCCACCGGACCCCTATCTAAACGATCCGGCTTTGTATGGAGCTCCTTCGCCTCTCTGGTCATTCATGGAGAGCGTGATTGGCATCGTTGTAATGGTGTTCTGGATCTGGATGCTGATCGACTGTCTGCGCAAAGATCCGGATCGGTTCTTGTGGTTCTGGGTGATCCTGTTCTTCCCCCCTTTTGGCGCACTGATCTATTTCTTCCTACGCTGGTTACCTTCAAATCAGTTTCAGCTGCCGGAATTTGCCCGGCCTTTTTTCCGGCAACGACGCCTGAATGAACTGGAAACGGCTGCCATGCAGATTGGAAACCCTTACCAGTTTATCCGCTGGGGGGACGCCCTCAGAGATGCCGGAGTCAATCAGAAAAGTCTGGAAGCCTATCGGCAGGCTCTCGCAAAAGAACCCGATAACCTGCAGGCCCTGTGGGGCGCAGCACAAATCGAGATGAAGTTCAAAGACTTCGAAACAGCCCAGCAGCGCTGTAAGCAGATTCTGGAGGCGGACCCCGAATACAAGTTCGGCGATGTCTCGCTCATGTACTGTAAAACCGTTTGTGAGCTGGACTCAGCAGAGCAGGCGCGTCAGGAACTGGCCCGACATGCCAAACGCTGGCGTCAGCCTGAGGCACTTTATCTGCTGGCTACACTCGAAGCAGAAGCCGGCGATCATCAGGCCGCCCGCAAGACACTGCAGGGCATGCTGCTGGATATTAATGCCAGTCCCCGCGGTATCGCACGGAAATTTGTCCGCTGGAAAAGTAAGGCCCGCCGCCTGCTCAAACGCCTGCCGCGGTCTTGAAATCTGGCTGCAGCCAGTCCCCGTTCAGGACTTCTGCTGCGCCGCCTGACGAAAATTCTCCGCATGGAACTGCATCAGTTTCAGTCCTTCCTTCTGGTAGATCTGCTGCGCACTGTGTGGAACATCAGGGATAATCAATGTCTCGAACGGGATCTTGAGCGATTTCAGAAACGCCATGTAGGCCAGATTGTTCTCGTAATTGAAGCCTTTTGTGCCAACGTGAATTAAAATACGCAGTGGGGGCTGTGGATCCTTCGCGTATTTGCGAGCCAGATCATAAGTATTATCCCCCGGGACGAAGACCAGGTTCTCGCTTTCGCGTCCATTGTTCTCTGAGATCCGTTTTTCCGTCGCCTGGCCAGCACCGCCCGGTGCGGCGGAACAGAAGAGTTCCGGATGTTTGAACATGATACGCGTCGTACCCCGGCCTCCCTGGGAAAATCCTTCGATCGCACGGGCTTTCCGATCGGCAATGGTGCGATAGGTGGCATCGATATGCGGTATCAGTTCTTTGACGAAGACGTCTGCCCCCATGGCGTGCTTACGGTCCGGCAGGTTGTAATGGCTCACCGGTCCACCGTTAACAAAGACGTAGATCATGGGATCGACCTTGCCTGCGGAGATTTGCTTGTCGATGTACTGAGCCAGTTTCACGCTTTTGGTTTCGCTACCGGGGCGACCGCCGTGCAGATAGTAGACTACGGGAAAACGTTTCGTTTTATTTTCGGCGTTCCGGTACTGCGGAGGCAGGTAGATGCAGTAGCCGACATCCACATTCATTGACGGACTGCGAAACGTGGCATGCTTGACACCGGGGATTTCCTGTTTCAGTTCATTCACCCATTGGAAGGGCTTTTGTTTCTTTTTCTGTTTTTGTCCCTGGACGGGAACCGAGAACAGGAGAACGGAAACAAGGGCTGCCAGGCTGGCGCGCAGAGTATGGTTCGGGTACATCATGGAAGTGGTTCACTCCGGTGCAGGAAACTGGTGAATCAAATGACTGATCAGAAATTGTAAACGTTCGCCTGTGTTCCTGTCGAAACCGTTTCCGAGTTCCACTGCAATTTTTCCGGAAACGTTTAGATGATTCCGTGCAGCGGACCACCGGGCGCTCCCAACTGATCGACGCGCCGGGTGATCTCGGGATCTTCGATCAGGGGGGGAGCATGATGCGGTTTAATGCGGGCATCAATGACGAGAGCACCTCGACATCCCCAGTGCTTCTGCTCGGTGAAGGCGTCGATCCCATCAATATCGGATGCCGGATTGGAGCGGGTGAAGACGGTCCACAGGAAATTATTCAGATTGGCCGCAGTGAAATCGCTGTCATCGACAAGTACGACCAGCGGAAAGCGATTCAACGGATGAGAGGAATTCAGGGCCGCACAGAACTGTCGCAGGTCCTGATTCCCTTCAACAAAACGGGGGGCATGAACCGCCAGGATTCCGGGATGACACAGGCGTGGTGCGGTAAACCCGTCCGGCAGGGAGAAGTCTCCAGGAATTTCGGTAGCCAGTTCACGCGTCACAGGTCCTGCCGCAGCCATGACGACCTTCGAGCCCATGTTAAAACCGGTGCCGGAATAATCGAGCGTATCGATGGTGGTGCAGGTCTGGAAATGCAGATCCCGCCGCCAGTCAATCCGCTCTAGCAGATGCGAGAGGAAGTCGTCAATCTCTTCCGCATCCAGTTCCGGATTGTCTTCGCGGGCGACGATCATCAGGTATTTCGCCAGGCTCAATTGCCCCTGTCCCAGGATCGCATTGGCGTTCGTCAGAATTTCCTGGGGTTTCCGCTGTTGATCGTAGGGGGTATAGCGTTCGCTGCCGACTGCGAGTAACAGGGGATGCACGCCGGCTGCATCTACTGCGTGTACCTGATGCACCCCCGGAATCACCGAGGGTATTGCCGGACCGGTGATTTCATGAATGATCGCGCCAAAGGCGGTATCTTCCTGAGGAGGACGACCCACCACAGTGAAAGGCCAGATCGCGTCATTACGATGATAGACTGCTTCCACATTCATCACTGGAAAGGGATGCTTGAGGCTGTAGTAACCCAGATGGTCTCCAAACGGACCTTCAGGCAGCAACTGTTCGGGATCGACCCAGCCGGAGATACAGAAATCAGCGTCCGCGTAAATCGGTAGTCCCCCCGGATTGCGGACCATACGAATCGCCCGTTTACTCAGGGCGCCGGCAAAGGTAAGCTCGGAGAGTCCTTCCGGTAAAGGCATGACAGCAGAAAGTGTCATTGCAGGAGCACCGCCGACAAATACATTCACTTTGAGGGGCTCACCTTTCTCGATTGCCTCCGCATGATGCACGCCGATGCTGCGATGAATCTGGTAATGCAGGCCGATCTGACGGTTCAGTTGATAGTCATTTCCGGCCAGTTGAATACGGTACATGCCGAGGTTGGAATTCATCAGTCCGCCGCGACGTGGGGATTCTGTGTAAACCTGGGGCAGAGTGACAAACGGACCACCATCATCGGGCCAGCTTTTGAGTTGCGGCAGGTCTTCGAGTTGGATCCGGTTCTGCATGATCGGCCCCCGCGAACAATTGCGAGGCAACATATGCAGCAAGGAAAAGGGAACGTCACGATACCGCCAGGGCTGTTTCCAGAACTGGGTTGGGTCAACCTTGAGTTCGACCAGATGATTCACGGCGCGGAGTGCATCGCGAAAAACATAGCGGGTGCGATCAATGGTACCAAACAGATTGCTGACCATCGGAAAACGACAGCCGCGCACATTTGCAAAGTAAACCGCAGGACCACCTGCCTGGTAAACACGGCGCTGGATTTCCGCTGCTTCCAGGTTGGCATCGATTTCCTGCTCGATTCGAATCAGTTGCCCCGTCCGTTCGAGGTCGGTGACGCATTCACGCAGTCCGCGGTATCCCATCGGGGCACGTTTCCATTCATCCAGTATTAAAGCTTGTTCAGATTCCAGTCAGCAGATTAACGATTGCCGGTGAATTATACCACGCATAACACACTGGAACACTGGATTGCTGTTCCGTAAGCATTTGCATTCCGGTACTGATTCTCTATGATTCGCTTGCGCATTCGTATTTATTTTGGAGCCCGCTTTGAGCAAACAGTGAACACAACATGGACGTAATCACTAATGGACTGATCTTGCTGATGCTCTCGATCGGGCATGCTGAGCTCTGGACTTCGGTCATCAATCGCACGCATGCGATGAAGATACATGAGGTTCACCTCAAACGCTTGCGGCACGTGCTGGAACTGCTCATCGTCCTGTTCCCGATAGCCCTGTTTTTTACAGTGGGACTTTCAGATCCCGGTGTCTTGGCCGGAGGAGAATGGAGTCAACTGCCTGGCTGGTGGAAACCCGTTCTAATTCCCTGTGCTTTGGGGTTCGCGGGATTGATGTATTCCGCGGTCCGCCACCAGTGCTATCGACCACCCCGACAGCAGACAGCCCAGTCATCGGAACTGATTCAGATGCGCGAGCGACTGCAGGATGATCTGATCGGGGAGGGGCCTTATCATTACCTGGCGGGACTTCCATTCAATGAAATCTTCAGTGTGGAATTCACAAGGAAAACATTTCAACTGCCCCGTCTGCCCCAATCGTGGGATGGATTGAAGATTCTGCATGTGAGTGATTTGCATTATTCAGGCACATTGAAACGTGACTACTTTATCGAACTCTGCCGCATCGGCCAGGAAGCTCAACCCGATCTGATTATTTTTTCCGGCGATCTGCTGGATGAGATGAACTGTCTCGACTGGCTGCAGGAGACGCTGGGGTCCCTGCAGGCACCTCTGGGTTGTTTTTTCATTCTTGGAAATCATGACTGGAATCAAAACAGTCAGCAGATTCGACACTCGCTGACGGAACTGAGCTGGATTGATTTGACTCTCGAACCGGTGTGTCTGCAACACGCGGGGCATTCGTTTTATCTGACGGGAACCGAAGCCCCCTGGATGGGGGGACTGCCTGCTTTGAAGCGGTCCGTTGATGGAGCAGGCATCGACGTAGAGTCCGACTTTACACTGCTGGTCAGTCACACACCCGATAATTATCACTGGGCGGCCCGCCAGGGATACGATCTGGTACTCTCGGGGCACACACATGGGGGCCAGGTTCGGATTCCGCCTCTCGGTCCTATCTTTGCGCCCAGTCTGCATGGAACCCGCTATACGAGTGGAACGTTTTTTCGTAGTTCAACGCTCCTGCACGTCAGTCGCGGCGTTTCGGGCATTCACCCCTTGCGCTGGTTCTGCCGCCCCGAGATCAGCCTGTTAACTCTGCAGGCACCGGCGGAGCGTGCTGCTTCCGCTTAACGAGGCTGCGCACCCTGAACACCAGCCTGACGGATTCCCCCTTTTTCGGTGATCTGGAACTCGGCCCAGACCGGGAGATGGTCGGAGACCAGCAGTGCTTCTTCCTCGGTGAGTTTGAAGCGGGTTTTGAAATCATACACACCCGAAATGCCGGTGAATTCCTGCGAGCGGTGTTGGCTGAACAGGATATTGTCATATTGCTTGGACTGCCGGGTGTTGGTGGGCGTTTTCGAGACAGTCCACATCAGATCTCCGACCCGTCCCAGTTCACCCAGGTTCTGGTCATCCACATTCAGATCCCCCAGCAGGATTACATCGTCCTCCTGGCTGCCATCGTTGGCGACGACCCGGTACACATCGTCAAGAACATTCAGTTCCTGGTCGGTTTCATCCGGATCGGTGTGAATATTGATCAGCGTAAAAGTAAAAGGATTTTCGCTGGAAGGGCTCAAGGTCTGGAAGTGGGCCACATACGGCGGGCGATGCAGTTTGTCATATTTATCGATCACGGTGTACGTCCATTTGTGATTCACAATGACCCGGGCGGTATCGTAAAAGTAGGCGTACTGTTCTTTGCTGATGGTTCTTCCCTGCGGCGCGCCAATGATATAAGCGTAACGCCGCTCTCCCGAATTCAGAATCGCCAGGAATTCATCCAGAAAGGAGAGATCCTTGGAGCGGATTTCCTGAACTGCCACGACATCGAATTGCTGAATGATCCGGGCCAGGATCTGGGGGACCTGGGGTTTTGACATCTTACTGACGCCAAAGACCTGAATATTGAAACTGGCAATCCGAATCGTGTCGTTCGAACGGGGCAGATCAATCTCAGTCGAATTCCAGTCAGCCGGTGTGGAGCTGGAAGCCGTGGTCGAGATAATCTGCTTGACCCACTTTGTCAGCTGGGCGGGTTTGACGACGTCAAAGTGAAATGCACCACCGCCGAGCAGACCGATCAGCAGTAAAGCCAGGCCACGTAATTTCCAGGATTTGACGAACGAAGTTTTATTTTTGGATTTGGAAGCCATAGTACCATCCGTGGTATTGCGTATGACGGGAAATCGAAGGGAGAAAGGAGAGTGCAGTTGCGAAGCAGAGCCTCGGGGGGTAGAGAGGAGCCGGAATCTAGCAGATATTGGCTATCAGGTGTAGAGCAATTCTGTGTAGACTGGACTGGAAGCACAAGTGCCGCTTGCCGCAACTGAAGAGATGCGATAGTCTGCAGTGCACGCTGATTTCCATTGTCATTTTCTTACGTATCTTGCTGTCTGACTGCATCTTAGATAAAAGGCGAATTCTGCATTGTCTCGACGGATCACCATCACGATTCCTTCGCTCAGTCTGGGCGGTGCAGAGGGGGTGGCTGCGATGATGGCCAATCATTGGGCTGCAGAGGGAGATCAGGTCACTTTGCTGACCCTCGATTCCGCAGAGACCGATACCTTTGAGCTCGCACCGGAAGTTCAGCGCATTGCCCTGGGACTGATGCGTGATTCGGGAAATCTCCTGCAGGCAGTAGTGAATAATCGTCAACGGGTGCGAAAGCTTCGCGCTGAAATTGCCCGATCCAGGCCCGATGTGGTCATCAGCCTGACGGATCGGATGAATGTGCTGACGCTGTTGGCGGCCGGGAAAGCAGCTTATCCCGTGATTGTCTCTGAACGCTCGGACCCGCGCTATCATCTGATGGGCCGCGTCTGGTCATACCTGCGTAAGAAAACATATCCCCGTGCAGCAGCCGTGGTAGTACAGACGCAGGGGGTGTCCGACTTTTGTCGTCCCTGGTTCCCAGCAACCCGCATCGAAGTCATTCCGAACGCAGTGCCTGCGCCACGCTCGGCGGGAATTCCCAAGGTGACGGAAGAGATTGTCAAAGCGCGGCCTGCTTCACATGTGGTACTGGGCATGGGCCGGCTCTCTCATGAAAAAGGCTTTGATATGTTGATCGATGCCTTTTCTAATCTGGCAGATGATTTTCCGGATTGGAAATTACGCATTCTGGGAGAAGGCCCCCTGCGTGAGACGCTGCAGGCCACGATTGATCAGCGGGGTTTGCAGGCACAGATTGAACTGCCCGGCTGGGTGGCCGATCCCGAACTGGCCCTCGATCAGGGGGATCTGTTTGTGCTCCCTTCCCGTTATGAAGGTTTTCCCAATGCACTATTGCAGGCAATGTCGCGCGGGTTACCCTGCATCGGATTCGACTGTCAGGGAAGTCTGGCTGATCTTTCCATGCGTGAACTAAAAGCGTTACTTTTACCTACGAAAAATCAACGTGAATTGACTTCCATTCACGCGCTCGAAGATCTGATGAGATCGCTCATGGTGGATGAAAAATCGCTAAAAGAGCTTGCACTTCTCAGTCTTCAGGCAAGCGAGAAGTTTTCCATCCCCCGCTATTTTGCATCGTGGGATCAGCTAATCAAAGAGTCTCTGGCCGGAAGTGAGAAAAAATGCAGCAGTACGTGATTTTGAGACATGACCATCCCAAACTGCACTGGGATCTGATGCTGGAAGAAGGGGATGTGCTCAAGACCTGGCGTCTCCCCCAGCCGCCGGAGATCGACCCGGCGTCGGATGAAACGTCACTCGATTTGACAGCAGAGGCGTTGCCCGATCATCGACTGGTTTATCTGGAATATGAGGGTCCCGTCAGTGGAGACCGGGGGGAGGTCAGCCGCTGGGATCGAGGGACTTTCACTCTGCTGGAACGGAGCGAAGATCAACTGGTGGCATTGCTCACCGGTGAGGAACTGGCAGGACGGATCACTTTGAAAAAACAAGATGCCGAAAACAGGTGGAGTCTGAACTATACCGCTTTCTTTTGATCGCGAGCCAGTAACGGCTCACACGCTCATTGCTTCTGTGCGTCGTTTGCTTTACCGGCGATTTGAAACAGCCCCGGTTCGACCTTGAGAGTCGTCAGGTCGGGTAGATCGGAATCCTGGCGGTCCAGATGTACGATCAAAACGTCATGCTCATTCATCTGGCTCCATTCAATCTGCCAGCCTTCGGCACGGGCTTCCTGAATCAGTTTGGTAATCGCTTCATCAATGGGGATCGGCAGCAGTCCCGCCCGGGCCTGTTCCAGTTCGAGCACCAGACGATTTTCTTGCATCAGCCAGGGTTTGAATTTGAGACTGATAATTCCAGACCATTTTTTTAAGGTCAGATGGAAGCCAACGATGACCTGGTCCTGTTCGAAGTGGACCCGTGGATCGGTGATGCCTTCCGGCACCCATTCGTTGTATTTCTGATGCAGTTCTTCGGCCAGCCAGGCGTTGACTTCCTGTTCGCTGAACTCCTGCGACCAGAGTGGTTCCTGGTTGCGGACGTCATTCACGATCTGCATCGAGTGCTGGACAAAATCCTTGGCTTCCTGCTGCCGGATTTCCGGGGCTACCTGTTGCTGGAGGGCTGCCTGGTAGAACTCCGGCACCTGGGCAGAGGACCAATACAGGCCCCCGGCGGTCCCACCCAGGATCAGCAGCAGCAATAACAGGAAGAGCAGAAAGCGTTTCATGCAGAAATGCTAGGTCGCCGGGGAAGTACCGTCAAGACCGTTCAAGGAAGCCGGAATCGCCAGAAAACGTGAAATTGCGCTAAGTTGTCTCTTCGAATATACTTGTCGAATGCATGTGGGTGTTTTATGATCAGCCGGACCCGGTTAGGACTGTTACCTGCCATCTTCCGGCTGTGTCCTTGTCCAGCAGCGGGAACGCTGGAATTCCCCTCGGTCAGCCCGTCAGTTTGATAGAGAAATAAGAGCCCGTTTATGAGTACCGTACGAACCCGTTTTGCACCCAGTCCCACCGGTTATATGCATATTGGTGGGATGCGTACGGCCCTGTTCAACTGGCTCTGGGCCCGGCATAACGGCGGTCAGTTTATTCTACGAATTGACGATACCGACCAGGAGCGCAACATCGCAGCCGCCCTGGATCCGATTCTGCAGGCATTCAAATGGCTGGGCCTCAACTGGGATGAAGGCCCGGAAGTCGGTGGTGACTTTGGTCCCTACTTCCAGTCCGAGCGAAATGATCTATATCGGGCTGCCGTCGATCAATTGCTGGCCGACGGAAAGGCTTACTACTGCTACGACACCCCGGAACAGATTCAGGCTGATCGAGAGGCAGCACAGAGTGAAAAACGCAACTACCTGAATATCCGCCGATCACTGGAACTGACAGACAGCCAGAAGGAACAGTTCGCCGCTGAAGGGCGTCCTGCCGTCGTACGTCTGCTGGTTCCCCGGGATCAGAAAATCCAGATTGATGATGCAGTTCGCGGACATGTCGAGTTCGACGCCGGTCTGATGCCCGACCCGGTCATTCTGCGAGCCAATGGGACGCCCTTGTATAACCTGGCGACGGTGGTCGATGATGCCCAGATGCAGATCACACATGTGATTCGCGCCGAGGAGCATCTCTCCAACACGCCGGTGCAGGTGCTGATTTATCAGGCGCTGGGTTATGAACTTCCTCAGTTCGCACACATTCCGTTCGTCGCGGCACCTGGTGGAAAAGAGAAACTCAGCAAACGCAAACTGGACAAATATCGTAAGAGTCCCCAGTTCAAAAAGATGTTCGACAAAGCTGACTCGGTCTTTCCCCGCATCGGTCTGGCTAATGCGGAAGGGCTGGATCCCGTGATGGTCGAGTATTACGAAAAGATTGGCTACCTGCCGGAAGCAATCCTGAATGCCCTGGCCAGACTCGGCTGGTCTTTGGATGATAAAACAGAGATCATGTCTCTCGATACGATTGTAGAGAACTTCACACTGGACCGGGTGGTTAAAGCGGCAGCTGGACTCGATCCGGATAAGCTGCTCAGCTTTCAGTCACACTGGATGAATCAGCTGACGCTGGAAGAAAAGGTTGCGATGTGCAGTCCCTTCCTGGTGAAAGCCGGGCTGGTACAGGATGCGGACGACGAGACAACAAAACAAAAAATTGGTCAGGTCATTACCGATATGGAAGACCGCCTCAAAATTGCCAGCGATATTCTGGATTTCGATGAGTTCTTTGTCGCCGACGATCAAATGGAGTACGATTCTAAAGCGTTCAAGAAACGGATTCAGAAATCGGATCAGGCAGTTGAACTGCTGGGGAAAATTAAAAGCCAGCTGGCAGAGGCGGAAGACTTCAGTGCGGCTGGCCTGGATAAGCTGCTGCACGATTTTGTGGAAGCGGAAGGGATCGGCATGGGGCAGATTATTCATGCCCTGCGGGTCGCCGTCAGTGGAAAAGCAACCGGGATCGGCATGTTTGACTGCCTGTCGATTCTGGGAAAAGAGAGTTGTGTCAGACGCATCGACCGGGCGATGGCGCTCGCTCAGAGTGACGAAAACTGAAAATGGTAACAGGCTGGTCCTGTGATTGATGCAATCATTTAAGGAGTAGGGGATGTCAACTCCCGAAGAAAAAACGCCAACGGATTTTATTCGTACGATCATTCAGGAAGATAACAAATCGGGCAAGCACGATGGTCGCGTCCATACGCGATTCCCCCCCGAACCGAACGGATACCTGCACATTGGTCATGCCAAGTCGATTTGTCTTAACTTCGGTATCGCCAATGAGAACCCGGGCGGGAAATGTAACCTGCGGTTTGATGATACGAACCCTGAGAAAGAAGATGTGGAATACGTCGACTCGATTAAGGAAGACGTGCGCTGGCTCGGCTTCGACTGGGACGATCGCGAATTTTACGCCTCCGATTACTTCGATCAGCTTTATGATTTTGCAGTCACCCTGATCAAGAAGGGGAAGGCCTACGCCTGTGATCTGCCCGCAGATAAGATGCGCGAATATCGCGGTACCGCGACCGAGCCCGGCAAACCCAGTCCCGGACGTTCCCGCTCTGTTGAAGAAAACCTGGATCTGTTCGAACGGATGAAGAATGGCGAGTTCAAAGAAGGCGAGTATGTGCTCCGTGCGAAAATCGATCTCGCTTCGCCGAACTTCCACATGCGGGATCCCGTGATCTATCGGGTTCGTCATGTGCACCATCATCGGACCGGGGATAAATGGTGTATTTATCCCATGTACGACTATACGCACTGTATTTCGGATTCAATCGAGAAGATTACACATTCAATCTGTACGCTCGAGTTTGAAGATCACCGTCCGCTCTATGACTGGATCCTGGATGAACTGGAAGTCTTTCATCCGCAGCAGATCGAGTTCGCCCGCCTCAACATGACCTATACCGTGATGAGCAAACGCAAACTGCTCGAACTGGTACAGGGCAAATACGTTTCCGGATGGGATGACCCCCGGATGCCTACCATATGCGGGATGCGGCGTCGCGGCGTCACCCCCGAAGCGCTGCGTGAGTTCTGTAAAACAATCGGGGTTACCAAATATAATTCGATGACCGATAAGGTTGTCCTGGAAAACTGCATACGGGATCACCTGAATCAGGTTGCCCCTCGTGTGATGGGAGTCTTGAAACCGTTGCGCGTTGTGATCGACAATTATCCGGAGGATACGTCCGAAGAACTGGATGCGATCAACAATCCGAATGATGAATCAGCGGGAACCCGCAAAGTACCGTTCTCGAAGGTGATTTACATCGAGCGTGACGACTTTATGGAAGACCCGCCAAAGAAGTTCTTCCGCCTGTCACCGGGTAAAGAGGTCCGCTTGCGCTACGCCTACTTTGTGACCTGTACTGATGTCATCAAAGATGACGATGGTGAAGTGGTTGAACTTCGTTGTACCTACGATCCGGAAACCCGCGGCGGCGATGCTCCCGATGGCCGGAAAGTCAAAGCGACGATTCACTGGGTCTCAGAAGCGCATGCCCTCGATGCAGAAGTCAGACTATATGACCATCTGTTTGATCAGCCTGATCCGGAAGATCTGCCTGAAGGAGTCGACTACAAGTCGAACCTGAATCCCCGCTCATTGCAGGTCCTGTCGGGTTGTAAGCTTGAACCGGGGCTGAAAGAAGCTGAACCAGGCAGTCGTTTCCAGTTTGAACGTCTGGGATATTTCTGTGTCGATACAAAGGATTCGGCACCAGGAAATCCCGTCTTCAATCGTACCGTTACTCTGCGTGATACCTGGGCCAAAGTCGGGAAGCAGAAGTAATCGAACTTCTTCGGGGCGCATAAAAAAACACTCGTCGAACGAAGTTCGACGAGTGAGCCCATGCACTTCAAAGTGCTCATGTCTTTCCAACTTTGAGTCAGGGTGTCCGCTGTGCGACAGAGATGTCGCTGCCTGATGCTACAGGAGCAGTCTGCTCCGGACGAGCGACCCGACGGGTCCAGCCGCTGGCACGCACGATCGAAGGCAGTGGTCTGTCGGAAGTATCAGGTTCGTAACCAGCCCGGCGTGTGGGGGGGAATGTCGGGGCGGTAGATTCCTGTGGTACCTGGTAAGAAGAGCGACGTAAGGACGAATCGTTGTCCAGGCTCGACCGGCGAGGGTCGGAAGCAGGATCACGCTCGTACTTGTCTCCGTTCGCCTTGAACGAATCATCGTACTTCTTTTTGTTCTCGGCAGAACGCTGATGAATTGTCTGTGGCGCTTCTGCAGACATGTAAGGATCAGCACTGGGCAGCAGTGCGGTCGCAGTGCCACCAAATCCATCGCTGGATGGATAGACATAGGCCGTCCGAGTGGTTGGAATAGATCGCATGACGGTCACTGGTTTCATTGCAGTCACAGTAGTTTTGACGTAGCGAGTGGAGTTCACAGCGACTTTCCGGGTCGTTGTATAAGGCACCATTCGAGCGACGTTATAAGTCACTTTGCGAGACTGCTGTACGGCAACCTGACGGGTAACCGGAACATTTTGGGTCACGACGTTCGGTACGTAGTGACGGGTGGTTCGATACTGAGGTGTGAATGCCATACGCATGGAATATCCGGTACGGTTCATCCAGCCCAGGAGGTTGGGGCGGTTGTCGTACTCGCAGGGAGCGACTTTGGGGATACACTGACGCTGAGTCACCCAGCGACCCATGTCTTTTTGTACCTGCTGGCACTCAGTGACATTCTGATAAGACGTGTAAGGAACGTCGACCGTCCGAGGCTCCAGAACCTGGCGATAGGCGGTGACCTGCTGATCCACGTACTTGGTTTCCACCACAGGTTTCATTACGGTCTGCTGAACAGGCCGATACTCTGTGACCGGAACCTGACGGTAGGTGGTCTGGGTCACCGGGATCGGACACTGGACCACAGGCTGTGGACAGCAGTTCTGAACCACCGGCGGCGGTGCACAAGAATTACAATTGTTGAAAGGCAGCCATTGTGCCTGGGCGGAACCAGCGGCCATCGAGAACAATGTAACTCCCACAACGGGAATTGAACGAATAACGCGTTTTAACATGAGCTTGTCCTACAAAGAGAGTCTTTGAGAGGGGTATTGGAAAGAGTCATTGAAGTGAACAACGTCTGACAGCCAAGGCGAGCCGCCAGACCATTGCGATGGGGCAGGTTTTTTATGAAAAATCGAAAATGGGGTCAAGTGGGATTCAGCAAAATGCCGATAAGCCTGCTCCCCAGATTCAAGAGACCGCAGCTAATTCACCATTTTAATTAGACTTGCGCATTTTGTTTCTTTTTCTGGGTTTCCGGATCTTGTGGAAAAATCTGCCGGGAAGCCTCGGATTCGCCGAGAATGTTGATCTTAGAAAGACCAGATTGCCGATGAACTTCCTGTCATCGGGCAAAATATCGTGTTCAAACCGGGAGGTCCCTCCCTGATCCACATTATTGCGACCCGAATTCCTGAGGGGATTAAAGTTTGGTTATCTATTAACTTACAACCTCAAATCAGGATATATTCAGGTTGTCGGCAATACGGAGATTGCTGTAAAATCGATAGCTTCATAATACGATCAACGCTCTCAATTAATCGATCCCTTCACTTCTGCCCGGTTGTTTAGATCGAACGAGAGATCGACTTAGGTGCACACGGAAGTGTTCTGTGGATAATCTCTCCCCTGAAAATCAGGAACGCTCATTCCTCGGCGAGGCGCTGGCTGCGACAACCCAGTTTGTGGTGACGCACGCCCGGCTCAGTCTGGCTTTGGCCCTGGTTGTGTCCGTCGGCTGTATCCTGCTGACCGTCTTCAGGCTGGAGTTCAAAACCGACCGGGCTGATCTGATCGATCCGACAGCAGCCTTCCATCAGAAATGGATGAATTACACCGAGAGTTTCGGCAGTTCATCGGATCTGGTCTGTGTCGTCGAAGCTGAGAATCCCGAATCGATTAAATATGTCCTGCGGACCCTGGGACAGCGGATCGAGCAGCATCCCGAACTGTTTGAGAATCCGCTCTATCAGATTAACCCAGGCGATTTACCTTCTAAAGGACTTCAATATTTAACTCCGCGACAGCTGCAGGCTGGTCTGAATCGGCTGGATGAATATGGTCCGATTTATCGTAATGGTCGCTGGGATCTGACCCAGGTTGATCTGCTGTATGATCGCTTGCGTTACCAGATTCAATCCCGGTCTGCCAGTTATCGAGGCACCGAACGCGATCAGTCACTGGAGCCACTGTTTACCCACGCTGCGATTCTGACATCCAGCATGGCCCGCTACCTTTCAGACCAGAATGACTTTCAGTCTCCCTGGCCTTCGATTGTCGCAGTGAACGAACGGATGCGCGAACGGTCTCGTGAAATCATTTACCTGTTGAATGAATCCGGCACGATGGGCTTTCTCAAGGTCTTTCCGGTGCATCAGGAAACAGGATTTGACGGTGCCACGCAGGCCATCGAACAGATGCGGACCATTATCGGCGAAGTCGCTGCTGAGAATCCGGAAGCCAAAATCAGTCTGACTGGAATTCCGGTTCTGGAAAATGACGAAATGCGTAAGTCGCAGTCCGATATGATCAATGCATCGATCATTTCCTGTTTCGGCGTGGGACTGCTGCTGTTCTTCGGTTTTCGTGGAATCCGTCATCCTCTGCTGACTTTGCTCATGCTGGCAGCCGGGATGGCCTGGGCCTTCGGTTATACCACACTTACCATTGGTCATCTGAATATTCTCTCGGTTTCCTTTGCCGTGATTCTGATCGGGCTGGGGATCGATTTTGGTATCCATTACCTCGCCCGCTACATTGAATTGCGGCATAAAGGGGAAGATCTGGAACCGGCTCTGCTCAAAACATCGCGTACGGTGGGGACCGGGATTGTGGCTGCTGCTGTGACGACGGCTCTGGCTTTCTACTGTGCTGGACTGACGCCCTTCCTGGGAATTGCGGAACTTGGTTTCATCGGTGGTGGTGGAATTATCTTATGTGCAATCGCCACCTTCCTGGTGCTGCCGGCACTGCTTTCACAGGCAGATAAAAATGTAGAAGTCAAACAGATGCCCACTCCCTTCCAGGGAAAGTGGTTACAGAAAATGATTACGCGGTTTCCCCGCATGGTAGCTTTAAGCTCCCTGGCTCTGGTAGCATTCTGTGCCAGCCAACTGGTTCAAAAATCGGATCAGGGATGGGAATCGCGCGTTGTTTATGACTACAACCTGTTGAACCTGCAGGCAGCGGGACTGGAGTCAGTCGAAGTCCAGAAACGGATTTTCAACGATGCTCAGAACTCGCTGCTGTTCGCAGTCTCCGTAGCGAACAGTCCGGAAGAGGCACGGGAACTGCGTAAGAAGTTCGAAGCTCTGCCCTCCGTGCATCATGTGGAAGAGCTGGCCTCACGCGTCCCTGCACATTCTTCGCAGGAAACCAATCTGCTGGTGCAGTCCTATCGGGCACAGCTCTCACGACTGCCGAATAATGTGCCTCCCGTGAATCGTCTTAATCCTTCGACGATCGGGCGGAAACTCGAACAGTTTTATGTGTTACTCTCAAACTACCAGAGTCCAACAGCGAAGCAGACTGCCCGCATGCTGGATCAGTTTCTCAACCGGTTTGAATCTTTGACGCTGGCCCAGCAGTCCCGCTTCCTGGATGAATTTCAGTACCGGACTACTGCGTCACTGCTCGGTCAGTTCCGCGCCATCCGTGGTGCCTCCGATTCTTCGCCGGTCCGTTTTTCCGATCTGCCCCGTTCGTTGACTTCACGCTTCGTGAGTCCTGAAGGAAAATGGCTGATCCAGATTTATCCCCGCGATCACATCTGGGAAATTGAACCGCTGGAGGAGTTTGTTAATGAGGTACGCTCTGTCGATCCGGATGTGACGGGAACCCCGCTGCAGAATTACGAAGCGGCTCAACAGATCAAAATCAGTTATAAAACCGCTTCGATTTATGCTCTGGCAGTCATCTGTATCGTTTTACTGATCGATTATCTGAGCCGTCGTCATGCAACAATGGCGCTGGTGCCTCCGGCGATTCTGGCTATCTGTACCTGGTTCATCCTCTATAACCGTGGAACACCGGTCAGTGTTGAAGCTGCCATCGGTATGTTCCTGATTATGTGCTTCAGTGTGGCCTTTGTGCTGGAACGAAGCAGTGTGCTGCATATGTTGTTGACCATGATTCCCCCGGTCGTCGGTGGCCTGGTCATGTTCGGGATTCTGGCGATGACTTCGATCGATTTGAATCCGGCCAACCTGATCGTGCTGCCTCTGATTCTCGGAATCGGCGTTGATGACGGCGTGCACGTGGTCCATGATTTCCGGATGAAACAGGGACCCTATAAAACATCTCCCAGTACCATCAATGCGATTGTGATGACCTCACTGACTTCGATGATCGGTTTTGGCAGTATGATGGTGGCCACACATCGTGGACTTTACAGCGTCGGTCTGGTATTGGTGATTGGTGTGGGCTGCTGCCTGTTCGTTTCTCTGGTAACCCTGCCGGCTCTGCTGACCTGGATTTCCAATCGGGAAGAAGCCGCTGATTCAGTCAGCATGGAAGATTCTGACGAACATTCCAACAGCCGTAAGAAAAAGCGACAGAACCGTGATCGGATGGAAGCGGAAGCCGCTGCCTGATCCGGGTTACATGATCCAGCCGCCACCAATCACGCGCTCCGCATCATACAGGACAACCGCCTGGCCCGGGGCGACACCGTATTCCGGGTTATCGAAGGTGACCCGGAACCGTTCTTCATCCAGAATCTGTACCGTGCAGTCAGCTTCTTTATGCTGATAGCGAATCTGGGCCTGACAGCGGATCTCGGAACCGGGACTGTCAATCAGCCAGTTACTGCGATTGGCTTCCAGTGATTTCCGTGCCAGGTCGTCGCGCGTACCGATTACGACTCGTTTCGTCTCAGGTTCGATTTTGATGACATAACGGGGCGAACCAAAGGCGACGCCCAAACGCTTCCGCTGACCGATGGTGTAATTTTCATAGCCGGTATGCTGGCCGACGACATTCCCCGCGGTGTCAACCATTTCGCCGGCCGTTTCCTGCTCGCCCCGGTATCGGTTGAGGAAACCGAAATAATCGTTGTCGGGAATGAAACAGATTTCCTGACTGTCAGGCTTATTGGCTGTCCTCAGGCCCGCCTCACCTGCCATCTCCCGGATTTCCGGTTTGACGAAGCCGCCTACGGGAAAGATGATTTTGTCGAGTAGATCACGATTGATACCAAACAGAACGTAGGACTGATCTTTCGAGCGGTCGAGGCCGCGCACCAGGGCCGGCTGTTCTTCTCCCGGGACAGACTTCAACTGTGCATAATGCCCGGTCGAAATGTAGGAGGCGCCCACTGATTCTGCGAATTCCCAGAGTTTGCCGAACTTGAGCCAGTTGTTGCACATCACACAGGGATTGGGAGTGCGGCCGGCCAGATATTCATCGGCAAAGTAATCTTTGATACGCCCAAACGCATCTTTGAAATTCAGCGCATGAAACGGGATGTCGAGCATGTCAGCCACCCGGCGGGCATCTGCAGCATCACTGGCGGAACAGCAGCCCTGCTTGTGTGCTTTCGTGTTCAGAACCGGAAGGCTATGGGGATCCTCAATCGCGCAGGCCGTCTCTTCGGTGGCACCGGACCGCATGAACAGACCGATCACCTCATAACCCTGTTCCAGTAAAAGATGGGCGGCTGCGGAGCTGTCAACTCCACCACTCATCGCCAGGACAACACGCTCAGACATCAAACAATACTCAAACAAAAATTCAGACGAAAAACAGGTAACACTGCACTATTATAGGCGCCTCTGAAACTGATCACAGGCTTGAGACTCTGGCCGAGGGACGAAATCGCAGGTTTTTCTGCCTCGCTGCCGACAAAACACCAACTTCTGGCAGCTCTCTCTGTTGTGAACGTGAGGCGGGCTGCTTAATTGGCTTCCAGATCGAGGTGCCTGGCCTCAGGGACCTGTCGCTGGATTTCCGCTTCGATCTTATCGATCTCCTCAGCCAGGGTATCGAGGATATCCCGCGTATACTTCTGACAAAACTCCTCGAAGTCCTGTTCGCTCTGAATTTGAGGATAGGCGGCAAGTGCTTTCTTTTTCAGACGTTTTGATAATTCTTCGGGATCAAAACTCAGGTCGACCTTAATGCGGTAGTTATCGATTGAGAGGATTCTGGATCGCAGGTCCAGCACATCGTCAATCAGCGGATTGTTCTTCAGGATGCGTTGTACCTGTTCTTTCGTCTCTGGTGGGATACTGGGACCGACCAGCAGTTCCTGGTTCCGGATAATCAACCAGACGGCAATCCCCCCCAAGAGAACACCAATTCCAATAGAGCCGATGGCATCCCAGTAGGGGGATCCGGTCATCTTGGTAAGCAGAATTGCGATCAGTGCGATAATCACCCCCAGGCAGGCAGCACCATCTTCGAGAATGACGGCAACGGAGGCCGGGTCAGCTTCCTTACGCAGATACTGATGAAACGCCTTTTTCTCTTTCTGAGCGTTTTTCCACTCGGTCTTAAGCGCGAGAAAGAAAACTACACCATCGATAACCAAGGCAAACAGGAGCGCCGCGATGGCCCATTTCATTTCGCCAAAGTTGAGCTCAGGTGGATGAAACAGCGATTGCACACCGTGGTACACCGTCACTCCACAGCCCAGGAAAAAAATCCCGACTGCGGAAATCAATGCCCAGACATACCGTTCACCAGCGTAGCCATACTCATAACGACGGTCCGGCATCCGGTCAGCACGTACCAGACCAATGAGCAGCAGTAACTGGTTAAGGAAGTCGGCGACTGAGTGAATCGTCTCGGACAGCATGGCTCCCGAACCGGTGATCAGGAAGGTCGTTCCTTTGGCGATCGAAATCAGGGCATTTCCTGTCAGGGCGGCTACGACCGCGAATCGGGAATTACTTTGAGCCATACCGGGATGCTCCTCGTGTTCTGCTGGAAGTTCAGTCACAATGCTATCGACTGACCAAAATAACAGAACCTTGGGGCGAGTTCCAATCGGACCGATGTAAAAAAAGCCCTTCAACCTCTGGATTGAAGGGCTTAAATCAGATCAGGGTCTTACTTAGCAGTGCTGGCCTGGGCGTTGTTGAGTTTCTTGGAGAATTCAATTTCTGCCTGCCAGTGTTTGACTTCATTCTGAGCGGCAGCCAGTGCGCTGGCGGCCGACTTGGCTGCGTTCTGAGAAGCAGTCGCCTTGTCGGTCGCCGGTTTCAGAGATTTCTGCAGAGCAGCTACTTTTGCCTTGGCCGCATTCAGCGCATCCGTTGTCTGTTTGATTTGCGGCGTGTAAGTTGCAATTTTCTGCTGGTTCTCTTTAACGGCTGCCTGATGTGTGGCCACTATTTTCTGCTCGGCTGCGATGGCTGCAGTGCGCTTGTCGACGGCCGCTTTCAACTTGGCAGCAGCTTCGGCAAGCTCTTTGTCGCCAGCAGCCTGTTTACTAACAGCGTCAGCCTTTGCATGTGCTTCCTTGATTGCCGGGAGTGGTTTTCCAATTTCGGTAATCTTGTTCGTGGAAGCCGTCACACCGGCCTGTGCACCTGCCAGAGCTTTCTGGGCGGCTGCCAGGTTGCCATTCAGGCTGTTTAACTGATTCTGCAGATCGGTCTGCTGTTTTTGAGAAGCAGCAATGTCTGCGTTAATCTTAGTCACTGCAGCCTGGTCTGCCTGGGCGGTCGCTGCCAGTTTCTGGTGATTGGCTTGCGCTGCACTCAGGCTGGCTGTCGCTTTCGACAGTCGCTCGGATAATGGAAGCGGATTGGCTGTCAGTTCACCTGCTTCTTTTCCATCGGCGGCGTTCCAGACTTTGATCTTTCCGGTCCAGTCAGAAGAGATCACCTGGTTGGTTTCATCACAGATCGTGACACAGACGCCGATATCTCCAAAAGCAGGGAAGGCACGCAGCTGTTTGCCCGCCTGATCCCAGAGTTTGGTGACCTTGTCACGGCCGGTGGTGACCAGACGACCGTCGCGGGCGAATTCCACACTGGATGTTCCGCCGCCATGGGCGTTCCAGGATTTAATATTATTCCCGTTTTGAACTTCCCAGAGTTTTACGGACTGATCTTCGCTACTGGTGGCAACCAGGTTGGAGTCGGACCGCCAGGTGATTCCGGTGATTCCGCCTTTATGTCCCTTGAGTGTGAGATACTCATTTCCCGTTGCTGCTTCCCAGACAAACGCACCGCCGTTCCGGTCTCCGGAACAGAGCAGGACGGAATCAGGGCTGAAGGCCAGCGAGGTCATCCAGTCGGTGTGTTTACGGATTTCGTAAGCGAGTTCGCCCGTGCTGGTGGAATAAACGCGAATGACTTTGCTGGGGCTGCCCAGGGCGATAAAACGCTGATCGGAGCTGATGTCAGCACAAAGGACGGCATCCAGTTCGTCACCAACTTCAAAGAGACGCTTTCCGGTTTTGACATCCCAGACCACAACGCGGCCACTGGCAGCAGCATGTCCGCCACCGGCCAGTAAGAGACTGCCATTCCGGCTGAATTTCAGGACATGAGCTACGCCTTCAGGGAAGGGGAGCACCCCCAGAAGTTCCAGGGTTTTAGTGTTGTAGAGCAGAACCTGTTTCTGACCAGCAACAGCAGCCAGAGGGGACCAGGGGTTGGTGGCCATAGCCGTGATGGCGGTAGGCAGGCTGCTGTGCACAACCGGGTCCAGGTTCAAGTGTGGCGGCATGGGAGGCGGTCCATCCGGTTTCCCGGAAGATGCGCCCTGCAATGAGAAATCAAACTTTGGTTTTTTGATGCTGACCTTACTACCTGCATTTTCTGGAGCACCGATGCTGATCCATTCCTGAATCAAAGCCAGTTCTTTATCGGGAAGCTTGTCCGATTTGGGAGGCATGAAGGGTTCGGAATCGTGTGTAACCAGCATATACAGATAGCTGCCTTCGGCGTCGCCGGGCGCAATTGATTCACCCGCGGCGCCACCCTGCATCAGACCGGTGTAGTTGGTCAGATCGAGGCCGGAAGCTTTCTTATCGGTGTTATGACAGGCAAAACACTTCGCCCGAAAAATCGGTTTGATGTGTTCGTCATAGGTGACTTTCGGCTTCTTGTCTTTCTCGTCCTTTTTTTTGTCTTCCGCAGACAGAGGAGATAACATCAGTGTGACAGTCAATCCGGCTGCAAGCAGAGTGTTACAGATCTGGCGGCACCGGTTTGCAGTGATTAAGTTTTTCATAGTTTCAGCCATATATTAAATCGGGCTTAAAGGTCTCAGTCTGGAATCAGAGGGCTTTAGTGGTTAAAGATAAATTCACGCGAGTTCAGCAATGACCAGAAGATGTCATTTAACGCGTTCTGTTCGTCTTTTTTGTTTTCATCCAGGACCTGAACCAGGGTGGAATATTCCTTGTCAGTCGGTTTACGGGTCAGGCAGGAAATATACATTTCATCCACGATCTCCAGTGGCTTCTTGCCGGCTTTGATTCGGGAATCTACAAATTTACCCTGCACGATCTTACTGTTGACGGTATCGCCGTTGAGCAGGTGAAGAGCCTGTGACAGACTGGGTTCCATCCGGACTTCACACGAACAGACGGTGTCACGCTTGGCACGACCAAAGGTGGTCAGGAAGTAGTTGGTTGTGTTTCCGTCGGCGATCTGCACTGCCCGTGCTCCCAGCGGTAAGCCGCGGAATTTATTGGGTGCACTGGTGACCTGGGAAATACAGTCCAGCAGAACTTCAGCACGCAAACGACGTGGATGTGCATGTGAGAAGTTTGTCAGATCGTTTTCATTGGATGGATTAGTCTGTGTGGAAAGCTGGTAAGTTCTCGAAGTACAGATATCGCGAACCAGCTTCTTGAAGTCGTAGTTGTAATCGGTGAACCGTTTGGCGAGTTCATCCAGCAGTTCCGGGTTGACCGGAGGATTACTGATGCGGACGTCATCCACTTCATTGATAATGCCTTTACCGAAGAAGTGTGCCCAGACGATGTTACTCAGGTTCGTTGCAAAGTAAGGGTTTTCATTGGAGGCGAGCCAGTTGGCCAGCACGACGCGGCGGTCTTTACCTTTAACTTCAGGTTGTGCACCACCCAGGAATTTGGGCTGCATGACCCGGTTATCAACCAGATGTCGGACTTCGCCGCTGCCTCGGTTGTAGATAATAGATTCGCGGGGGTCCTCACTGCCTTTACGTCCCACCTGTGAGAAGAATGCAGCGAAGCTGTAGTAATCGTCCATCGTCCAGCGGTCGAACGGATGGTTGTGACACTGGGCACATTGAATTCGCATGCCCATGAATACCTGGGCCACGTTTTCAGCGACTTTGAGAGTGTCACGTTCGTTTTCGTAATAGTTGGTCGCAGCATTAGCAAAAGTACCGCCGGTCGAACCGAGTAGTTCCTGTACCATTTTATCGAGGGGCACGTTGCTGGCGATTCTTTCCTGCAGCCAGTTGTAATATAGTAATGCTGACTTGTAACTGATGCGGTTATTGACTGTGCGGATCTGCAGAAGCTCAGACCATTTCATCACCCACATCTCGACAAACTCTTTACGGTTGAGTAACTGATCAACCAGTTTCTCCCGTTTCTTGGGATCTTTGTCAGCGACGAAAGTATTGAATTCTTCAATGGTGGGCATTACGCCGCAGATGTCCAGGCTGGCACGACGCAGGAATTCGGGATCGGAACAGACTTCAGAGGGAACAACCCGCAGCTTTTTCAGCTTGTTGTGTATCAGGGTATCCACATAGTTGTATTCCGGAACATTGGGCCATTCGAAGTCCAGGCCCTTGGGGAGTACCACAAAGTGAGATCCGACCGTGTGTGTGTCGAAGCGGGCCATAATGAAGGCTTCGCCCCGATTGTTTGCGGTGATCTTACCATCTTTGGTAATGGTGGCTGAGTTGTCGTTGTTTGATGAGAAGGCTGACAGAGTCGTTACGTCACGAGTCGTGCCATCTGAATAGTAGGCCAGAACGGACACCTGCTGTGTGGTGCCTTTCCCGTCCATTACCCCACCTTTGGGATAGATTTCCACCTTATCAACAGTCGGAATTGCGCCCGCGTCGTAAGGAGCACCTGCCTGCAGCCAGCGTAAAGACGCGTTATAATATTCTGAGTCTTTTTCGTAGAGTTTACCGCCGGTGTGAGGAACAGCGCCGATGGCTTTTTCAAGCAGCAGGCTTTCCTGAGGCATACTCAGGTTAATTCGACGACCGCTGAGTTCACGGGTTAGACGATGATAGTCTCCCTTGGGGTCAAACCCGAACAGTGAGAGGCGGAAGCCGTCCTTACCGCGGGCAGCACCGTGGCAGCTACCGGTGTTACAGCCAGCCCGCATGAATGTAGGCATGACGTCCAGGGTAAAACTGATGGGACGGTCTTCTTTTGCTTTAGTAACCTTGGAGTGCAGCTTGACACTCGCACCGCCGAAAGTGGTAACCACATCGGTCTCACCATCGCCGGCCGGGTAAATCATATTGTTTTCGATACGCACGATGCCTTCTTTGGTCGGCTTGAACTGAAGTTTCGTGGTGACGTCTTCGGTCAGACCGTTGTCATAAACTGCCTGTCCGATTATGGATTGTCGATCCCGGCTGGTCGTGAGCTGGATATCCTGAGGATACACATTCAGTTGAACCATCTTGGGAGCTGGTTTTGGAGGGGCCGGTTTGGGAGCAGCAGGCTGCGCGGGGGCCGGTTTTGTCTCCGCTGGTTTCGTTTCAGCCGGTTTGGCTTCAGCAGGCTTGGGGGGCTCTGCTTTGACCGGTTCCGTTTTGTCTGCTGCAGTTACGAGAGAGATTCCACCCGCCAGGAAGGCCAGGGTGAGAAAACTGCGAGTGATTGTTTGATGACGCCACATAATCGAAAACCTTTTCTGGTCAACAGGAATTAGTTGATCAAGGTGATATAAACGTAATGCTCTGAGTCTAAATCAGAGTTTGAGCGATTGAAGTTGAAGACTACTTGGTACCCTCTTCCAGTCGTTTTTTAGCCTCGAGACGGAGCTGCTCCAATCGAGTCAAACGCTTGGGTTCTTCCTTCTTGGGTTCTTCTTTTTTCGCTACGGTTTTAGGTTTGGCCGGTTCGTCTTTTTTAGGTGGAAGCGGCTTGTCAATCCGCAGCTCGGTTCGGCCAGCGGTATGTACGACGGTTTCACCGTTCACAGGAACTTCGACCTGACAGAACAGGCTCTTATGCCGTCCCTGAGGAGAAGCCGGATCCGTTTTTACTTTGAAGATCAGTTCTTTGCTCTCTTTGTTGAAGGTGATATCTTCTGTGGTCACTTTCGGAGGCAGACCGACCAGTTTAACTTTGGCATCTCCATCGAAGGGAGTCTTGAGGTCAACCTTGCAGATGATCTCAGTCTCTTTTCCCTGTTCGACGGCAGTACGTGCGAGATCCAGGTCAACGTAGGAATCTGCAACTTCCAGATTTGCCAGCTGTGAGGAAACCCAGGCATTGCCACCCACGTTAGCCGAACCAATGACGAAGACCTTCCATTTTTTTATCTCGGCCTTGCTGTTGGCGTTGATCGGGTAGAAGGCTTCATTTTTGCCCTTGGGGATCGTAACCCGGCTGGAAGCACCCACTCCCGGTGGACGGAAGGGGAACTGGAGGGTAATCGCTTCGTCGAAACCTTCTTTTCGAGTAGCGACAACTTTGAGTTGTAACGAGCCGTTCCGTGCCAGCGGGGCTTTGGGTTCAACGATATCGAGTTTGAAAGGAACTTCCTCGACAACCGCGACTGGAATCTGGGCGACGTCTTTCATCCACAACAGCTGGTTATTCCGCACGCGAACCAGGTCGGCCCGGTTGGTGAAGACCCCCGAAATATTCAGTTTAGGATCGACATGTTTTCCCTTAAGGGCGATCAATTCGCCTTCAACGGGAGCATCAGCGGCTGCTTCAAAGACCACGGGCATCGTTGTCAGATTCGCTGCCATCGGTTCGGCGACAACTTTAACTCCCTTGGGGAAGTTCGAAGAATCGAGAGCGATTTCGCCACCAAAGTTAGAACGGCTGGCACTGATGACTGCTGCAAAACGGTTGCCCCGAGGGACTACAATCTGCTGTCGCTCCTGGGAGTAACGGGCATTGCGGGGAATGCCCAGTTCGAGGCTGGGTGAGACCGGCAGCATTTCAATGCGGTAGACAAAATCGGCTCCACCACGCGAAAGGTGATCGGTGATGGAGATATAGTAATCTCCATCAGCAGGGAACTTATAACGGAAGTAGCTGTCGGGACCACGTGAGTCGTCGTTGCCGGCAACGCGACCGAATTTGGCGTTATACAGGTTCACAACCGCATCAAGTGGAGAACGGATGCGACGGGCGTAGCATTCGATTTCCAGGGTCTGGTCTTTCTTGCCCTGAAATTTGAAGTAATCAATATCACCGTCGGTTTCGATGATCCCGTTAAATGCATTGGGCAGTGCTGCTGCAGAAGCCGTTTTGAAGTCGTTGTTGGGCTCCTGTTCCATGGAGTTACCATGAGGGAACAGGCGGAATACGTTTCCAGAGGGAGCGGTTCCCCCGGCATCGCTGGCGAACAGTTCGAACTCAGCATCCGGCTTATCCGGGAGCTGGAATTCCTGAACCAGGTTATCGACGGTATTCCCTTTGAAGGTGACTTTCTGTTTGGATCCCAGTTGGCCGCCAGCGGGATAAACGGCTGTCGGACGAGGATAAGTACCGACGTGCAGACGGTAGAATGCAGCACCGTTTCCGCCGTATGAACTGTCACGAACCAGGATCGTGTATTTGCCATCAGCGGGTGCGATTACCGAGACCGCGGCATCATTTCTCAGCAGGGGGAGATCGTCTTCGGCTTTGAGCTCAAAACGTTTTTCGTCCAGGATGGCGATGTAGGGGTCGAACAGTGTGGTCGCCAGACGAATGCCCTCGATTTCTGCAGAGATGCGGTCACCTTTTTTAGCCGTGACAACATAGTGATCCACGTCTTCATTCTGAACGACACCACTCACTGTGTGGTTCATTTCAATGGACTGGGGCGTTTCGAATTCGCTGTTCGGTTCTTTTTCGGCGATCTCGGGGAAAGGCCCGACCCAGAAGGTTTTGTACTCGGAGACACCGGTTTTGGTACGGACCTGGAAAGTATGCTCACCCAAGGCACAGTCGGGGGCGATTTTGACTGTCGCGGTGCAGATGTTCTTGTTTTTTGGATTTTCTTTGATGTCCTTGAATTCGAATCCTTTTTTGTAGGACAGAATTTCGACGGCATCGGAAAGACGGGCACCAATGAACGTGAGTTCCACCTCAGTACCCCGTTGTCCCCCCCGGGGGCGGACGTAGTTCAGACTGGGATCTGTGGCCCAGGCGGAGTCTACGAGTAGTAAGCTGAGTGCGAGTGTTAAAATGCCGGTGCAGACAGACTTGAAATTCTGCAGCATCACGGTTCCCCCCTTGGAATGTGAATGTTCGAGAATCAGTTTTTATTTCCGCTGGAACGAGAATGTTAGCACGGGTCAGACCCGTGCTAACAGACTGTTCTTTTAATTCCGGTTAGATTGCTCTCAGACGAGCAGCTCTTTAACGACTTTACCGCCATCAACGATTTCGATGGGACGATCGCCGGGAGCCATGAGTTCTTTGTCTGAGACAATCCCCATGCAGTGGTAGATGGTGGAAGCCCAGTCCATAACGGACAGTGGTTTGTCTTCAGGTTCACTGGCAATGGCATCAGACGAACCATAAACCTGGCCACCTTTGATACCGCCACCGGCCATGACCAGACTGAATACTTTCGGCCAGTGGTCGCGGCCGGCAGTACCATTGATTTTCGGCGTCCGACCAAATTCACTGCAGACGCAGACCAGGGTGCTGTCCAGCAGTCCGCGGTCGTAGAGGTCTGTAATCAGTGTGGAGAATGCCTGGTCGAAGGAAGGCAGGTTCCGTTCGATCCCAGTCTGGATCCGGTCGTGCATGTCCCAGCCACCATAAGTCATGGTGACAAAACGGGCACCTGCTTCAACCAGACGACGGGACAGCAGCATGCGGGCACCAGCCTGGTTACGGCCGTAGGCGTCACGCACTTTGGCGTCCTCTTTGTCGAGGTCGAAGGCTTCCTGTGAAGCTTTCGATGAGACCATGTCGTAGGCCTGCTTATAGAAGGTATCAACAGCATCCAGAGAGTCAGCTTTTTCTTTGGTAACAAAGTGATCGTTGACAGCATCCAGCAGAGAGCGACGACGGGTGAACCGCTTGTCGTCGACACCGCCGGGCAGGTTCAGGTCACGTACTTTGAAACCGTTGGAGGCAGGATCAGATCCGACGCTGAACGGAGCGAAGGAAGAGCTGAGGTATCCGGTACCGGCGAATTCGTTCGGCTGATTCGGGATACAGACATATTGAGGCATGCTGTTCCGGGGACCGAACTCGTGGGTGACAACACTTCCCATGCTGGGGAACTGCAGAGCCGGGCTGGGTCGATAGCCGGTGAACATATTGTGTGTTCCCCGCTCGTGAGCCGCTTCACCGTGTGACATGGAACGGCAGACAGTCAGCTTGTCCATGATTTTGGCGGTCTTGGCCAGTTTCTCATTGAAACGAACGCCTGCGACGTTGGTTTCGATGGAACCCATCGGTCCACGGTATTCAACGGGTGCGTAGGGTTTGGGATCCCAGGTTTCCTGGTGTGCTGCACCACCTGGCAGATAAATGAAGATCACAGATTTCGCTGTGCCTTCCTTGGTCTCATAATACTTTTGTTCTGCCTGAGCGCTTTTAATACGCAGAAACTCAGGTAGAGTCAGCCCGATTCCACCCGCAAAACCAACGTGTAAAAAGTCACGACGTGATTGTTTGAAGCTCATTGGGTCATCTCCATTTCCGAATGGGGGGGATAATTTGTGTCCGGTTTTTGGCTCACGGGGCCAGAGGCTAAACGCTTGCAACAGGGTATGAGCACTTAATTCTTATCAGGTTGGAATATAGCCAGTTTGACCTGGCGGATGGCTCTGATCGCCACTGAGCGAAACAGAGTTTAATATCAGGCGATTCCGACGAAGCATGCTTCTTGTCATGCATCCGCCAGTGGGGGAAGGAAACTTTTTAATCACCCGAACGTGTATTATGCCAAATTCGGTCTCAGTAATTCAAGGACAATTTCAAATTCGCATCTGCTTGTGCACACCTTGATACCCTATATATCAAACAAAGTTGATGCGAAGATGTCAAGGATTTCCATTTGAAATCCGCTAAGTCCAGAAAAATAGGAGCACGGATCAGAGACCGTTGTTGCTATTTGTCAACAAGACCATCCTGTTCAGAAATCTGGTATAATTTGTCCGCTTTGAGATTTTCCAGAGTCGTCACTTTTCCAGACGGCCATTGGATGTTCACGGACTGAATTTCTGTTTCCGTGCCGAGCCCAAACGTAACGGGCAGCTCTGTTTGTGAGATATAGCTCCGGGTGGGCATCAGCAGACGGCTCTGGGTACCCGCCTTCGTTTTAATCCTGATCTCAGCGCCCAGGGCATCATGATTGGAGACAAGCTGGTTCGGTTTCCGTTCTCCGGTGGGCGAACTGGTCAGCCGGAAGCGAACCCAGTGATTGCCCGTTGCCTGCTCGTTACGGAGCAGGCGTGGCTTATTTCCAGTGGTCATAATGAGCAGATCCAGGTCGCCGTCTGCATCGATGTCGGCAAAGGTCGCACCGCGGCCGACCAGTGGTTTAACAAAATCAGAACCAACCAGCGCTTCTCCCAGCGGGAGGAATTCCGTGGCGTGTTGTGCTCCACAGTTCCAGAACAGCTGGGGTGACTGTTCATAATGCTGACGTTCCTGGACGATGTTGATGTCTTCCTCCAGGTGCCCGTTGGCCGAGAACAGATCGAGCCTGCCATCCAGGTCGGCATCGAAGAAGAAGACGCCAAAGGTAAGTGCCATGCGGGTTTGCGGTCCCAGACCGTTCGAGACCGCTTCGTCAATGAACTGCATCTCTTTTCCAGGGGAAGTGTAGAGGGCCGTCATTTCGTTGGCGAAGTTCCCGATGGCAATGCCGAGGGTTTCGTCATTGCGGAAGGTTGCGATATCGACGCCCATGGCACCACGGGCATTGCCGTCCATATCAAAGGCGACCCCCGAGAGTGCGGCGATTTCTTTGAAGGTGCCATCCTGTTGATTGTGGAACAGCAGGTTCTGGACGGTGTCGTTCGTGATCAATACATCCAGGTAACCATCCTGATCAAAATCATAGAAATGCAGGCCCAGCGATTTGGCCAGAGGGACTCCGGTGCCGGGAGAAATGATTTTCAGTCCTGCCTGATCGGTCTGATCACGAAAGGTGCCGTTGCCCAGGTTCTCGTAGAGCAGGGGGTTTACGCCATTAAAGTTCTGGGGACGACCATAGGCGCGGATTCCCCCTTTCAAGGTAAAGTTCTGCGCGCGGTCGTAGGCGGGGGTCCAGTCAACGTAGTTGCAGACCAGCAGGTCGAGGTCGCCATCCCGGTCATAGTCAAACCAGCCACAACTGGTACTCCACAGTTTATCGGGACCGCCGACACCTGCCTGACTCGTCACATCGACAAATCGGTTGCCTTCATTTTTAAACAGATAGTTGGATTCCAGGCAGGAGACGAACAGATCTACCAGGCCATCGTTGTTATAGTCTCCGCAGGCGACGCCCATGCCATACATCGAAACATCCAGACCCATGTCTTCAGTGACGTCTTTGAATTTACCTGTGCCATCATTCTGGTACAGTGCCAGCGATGACGCATCGGGTTTTACTTGCCTCGAAGAGTCGGTCCAGGGCCAGTCGGTAGAACCAACGAGCAGCAAGTCCTGATCGCCGTCGTTGTCATAGTCAAAGAAGGCCGCGCCCCCCCCCATGGTTTCCGGCAGCAGTTTTTCTCCGGCAGCACCATTGTTGTGGACAAAAGCGATGCCTGCTTCCTCAGTGATGTCTTTAAACGGAATCTTGGGAAGGATGATTTCTTCCACTTCCCGTTTTTCAGGCAGAGACAGTGGCGTCTCCTTGACCACGGTTTCCGGTTCGTTGAGACGGTTTACCAGAAAGACGGTACCGCCGATGACCGCCAGGACCAGCATCACGGAGAGTGAATACCAGAAGGCGCGGCCGATCGACTCGTCGTTCTGTTCGGTCTCTTCTTCGAGATTCGGATCAAGTTCCAGATCGGTATTGTTCTGATCTGTCATGGGAAAATCCTTGGGTTGTTTATCAGTCACCGCAGGCGTCAGTCCTTAAGGGCTGTCGCATTCGGTTTGGTTTCAGTCTTACGATGTAACGAGTAAATCACAGGTTGTTCCGCAGCGTGGTTGGCTGCAGGGTATTTCTCACGGGCCTTGCGTTCGGCAAAACCGCGTGCGGTATCGTCCGCTTTATACTTCAGGTGCAGATTACGATGCTCCTCGGACAGTTCCTGTTTTCCCAACTGATCGTAGATCAGGGACAGGTTGTAGTGCGCTGTCACGTTTTCCGGATCGAGGACCAGTGTTTTCTGGAACTGGTCCACCGCCTGATTGAGTAACTGGTCCCGTTGATCCCGATTGGCTTCGGTACGGAACCGTTTGGCCTGATCGAACAGGTTTTGTCCCAGATCGTTGATCACCACGTAATCTTTGCTGAAATCAAAGCCACGACTGGTGCGTTCTTCGGTCTGGTCTTCCAGGACACTGCGGTAGTTCTTCTCGGCTTCCTCCAGGTGTCCCTGTTGCTGGTTCACCTTGCCGCTCAACCAGGCGAGCGTCCACGGCGGGGCGGGGGGATCGGTGAAGGTCGAGGATTTTTGCAGGGCCTCGACGGCGTCCTGCAGACGTCCTTCGCGGAAGTAGACCCGCGCCAGGTTCAGAGTACCATCATAGCGGCCCAGTTGATCAACCTGGCTGAACGCCTCGGCGGCCTGACGCAGTTCGGCTTTTCCTTTGAGGAACAGACCGATGCCATAATCGTTCCAGCGCTGCCATTCCGGGATCTCCACTTTTTTGTTCTCCACTTTCGCTTCCACGCCCTCCACGGGGAAGGTGATCGTGTCGGAAGCGATGGTGGTGATGGGCAGCGTATTCACATAAGGTACTCCCGGTTCTTTCCAGGAGAGCTTCTGTCCTTTCTCTTCCAGGGAAGAGGCGACGTACTGCATGTAATGCGTATCGAATTTGCGATACTGCAGTTTCGCTTCGACGGTTACCGGTTCGGTCAGATCATCGGGCAGGTTGAGTTCGTAATGCACGGTCTGACCGGCACCGGGGGGCATCTGGTTGTTATACAGGGCCACGAAGATGTCCTGGGCATTACGGCGGTCGATGCGATTGCCTTCACGGTCAATCACAAACGCGTTCACGAAATGCGACCAGGGATCCACGGTGCCATCCGCTTCCCGGGAACCGCTGCGGCCGATAATCCGGTCGCCACTTTTGACGGTGACATCCAGCCAGATTTCGTTGGAGTCGGCTGTTCCCTGGGTGAAGTGGTGGCCGACTTTCAATGTACGCAGCACGGTTTCCAGAAGATACTTGTGCCCCGGTTTCAATGTGGGTACTTCCGGTCGCAGTGGTGCGGTCAGCTTGCCTTCGATACTGCCTTCCTCGCGGATGCCGAAGAAGTCGACGCGAAGGTTGTCTTTCAGGAATTCCTGATGGACGGCCACTGTTTCCTGATCACCCCGCAGGGCGGCGATACCAGTGTTCGCGGCGGGGAACAGGTGGTTGTGCACACTGAGTTCCTTCGCGCCGTAGAAGTGACGGGCACCGAAGTCGTTTGACTCTTTCGCGGGCATGTGGCACTTGTTGCAGTTTTCCTGTGCCTTGGGGGGATAATAGAAACTCCGCGCTCCATGGCCGGAGACCCCACTCAGCAGGAAGGAATCATAATGGTTCTGTCCGCGCAGGAATTTGTACTGATTGAGTTCCTCGGGCAGATGCACCTTATGACAGGTGCCACAGAATTCAGTTGATTTATGGAAGTCTTTCAGGAAGGTCTTCTTATGGAACTCAGGCTTTGCTTTGACCAGCTGATTGTTGACCCACTGCAGGAAGGGATTGTCGCTGTAGGCGAAGGGGTAGTGGATCGGTTCTTCGATCGTGTAGTCACTGTTGCCGCGGACACTGTTAACGTGCGTAATCGCATGACAGGTCGTGCAGGTGATGCCCGCCTGGGCGGTGATGTGGTTGATGTCGTCAAAGTTTGGATCATCAAAGGCGCCACTGAAGAACGGCACCGGATCGTGGCAGCCCGCACAGAAGCGGGAGGCCTGCAGGTTTCCGTCACGTTCAAAAGAGACTTTACGCGTTTCGCGTACCGAGGCGAGATAGTTCGGGTTATTAAATGAACTGAAACGGTGGACGCTCTTGGACCAGTCTTTGTGAGTATCGGGATGACACTTCTTACAGTAGTCATCCATCATCAGTGCTTTGGAGGGGATGAAGTCCCCCGTCGATGTTCGAGCCAGGGAGGGGAAGAAGTATTTCTCTCCCGATTCCGGCCCGACGACATTCCATTTGCGGGGGTCGGCAGAATGGAACATCAGCATGCCGACCACCATGGCCGTAATCACTCCCATATAAGACAATCCGGCTTTCCAACGGATCTTGGGACCTACCAGCCGGTGTAACCAGTAGAGCCAGAGCGCAAATATGGGAGCGATCACGTGGCACCAATACGTGATGGATCGGGCAGTGGGATTCTTTAAATCAAAGGAACCGATACGTAGCAGCAGCAGTCCGGAAATCAGTACCAGGCAGGAGATAATAAACAGGCCGTACCCCACGCCTACTGCGCGGCGGTTGAGCCGGTTCTTTGTGTTATAAATGTGAACAATGCCGAACAGGATGAATGGCGCCAGGAGCAGCAGCCCCAGAATCAGGTGCGCCAGAAACATGTACTGATAGAACCAGTTTTCCAGAGTCTCGCCACTCAGCCAGTCATAGGTAGTGATACTGACCAGGTAGATCGAGTTCGCCCCTAACAGGGCAACCAGGAAAAATAAGAGATATAAAACTTTGCGCAACTTTGGTCCGACGGCACGACGGACGATGCGACGGGGCCGTGATTCATTCACGGACGTATCAGTGGTAGCCATGGTTAAAAGAAATCCTGCACAAACTGTCTGTGAGGGGAATCGGCTGAGATTAGAATTCCAGCAGCGCGCAGTCGCGAGTCTGTTGTATCAGACGCGGAACAGCGCAGGCAGATTCCCTGAAACACAACAGAGACATTGTCCCTGTGACGATCGCGTTTCAGACAGCAGAAGTGCGGGGAGGACGATCGACGCGCGTGCGGCAGGCATTCGTGTAGTGCCGATTCTGTCCCGCGCTGGTAGCGGTCAGCGGTGCTCCTGATTTCAGCTCAACCCGGGCGAAGGCACAGGCGGGCTTCGAGACTGTCAACACGATGACAGGTGATTCAGGAGCCGGATCGGGCAGATGGTTCTGGCACTCGGGACCAGAGCAGGACTGCTGGACCGGCAGAGGCTGGGGATGCGTCAGCTGATCGGATTCTACCTTCGCTGGTTCCGGTGAGCCTGCATGATGCAGGTAATCGCCGCAGGTCGCGTGGGCAGACGAGAGCGATGTCAGCGTCAATACGTAGACCGCCCCTGCTGTCAACAGGGAACGCACAACGGATTGCCAGTGAAATCGATCAGACATGTCACACACGAAATGTACGGTGAAGCGATACTTACAGCTAGAACCTGAGCCCCATTACAGAGCACTCTCCATGTATATTACTGTGGCATCCACTTAAATCCGAGTAAAAATCGGAGAAGATATCGGAATCGAGCCGGTTTTTTGCTGCTCCCATATGCCTGTTCAGGCCCTGGGCCCTCAATTGGGGGTTGACGAATTTTTGTATTCCGAAGACACTTTCCCCGCTTTGTGCCCGAGTGGGGGCTCAGTCTGGCCAAAGAAGCAGGAAGCGAAAAGGGATAGGACATGATTAATTGGCGCATGATGCGATACCGACTGGAATATCTGGTTTTTCAGACCCTGGTCTGTGTAGTTCGATCATTACCGCTGAGGGAGTCAGTAAAACTGGCCAAAGGCCTGGCGTTTGTCATTCACCGGTGTCTGCCGCGCAAGCTGACCCGGTATCATGTTGCTGCTGACAACCTGCGGACCGCCTTTGGTGAAGAACTTTCAGAAAAAGAAATCGACGAGACCATCTATCAGATGTGGACGCATCTGTTTCGTATGGTCGTCGAGATCATTCAACTGCCTCGCAAACTGCACAGGGGCAATATCTTTGATGTGCTCGATTTCGATTATCCCCCCGAACTGATTACCGCCCTCTGTTCCGGGCGGCCGGTCATTCTGCTCAGTGGTCATTATGGTAACTGGGAGATTGCGGTCTCGGTGTTTGGTCTGTTTGGCTTTCCCATGGGCGTTGTGGCGCGGGAACTGGATAATCCTTACCTGAATAAGTGGTTCGCGCAGTTCCGTCAGCATACCGGCCACCGGGCGATGGCGAAAAGTGGCGGTTATGATGACATGGTCGCTACCATCGAACGACGAGGGCATTTGGCGCTGCTGGGCGATCAGGACGCCGGTAAGCGGGGACTGTTTGTGAACTTCTTTGGCAAACCGGCTTCGACTTTCAAGTCGATTGCTCTGCTGGCCCTCGAATACCGGGCCTATATCTGTGTGGGTTATGCCCGCCGTCTCCCCGATGACTTCGAACAGAATCAGTGGATCAAATTTGAGATGGGTTGTGAAGAGTTGATCGACGCTACCAAATGTGTCTCCAAAGACCCGGTTGGCGAACTTACTCAACAGTTTACCTCGTCGCTGGAAAAGGCAATCCGCAAATCACCCGAACAGTATTTCTGGGTCCATCGCCGCTGGAAGAGTCAGCCACGTGTGCGTGAGAAAAAGAAGCGCCAGGCAGAGTCGATAGCGGAAAAAAGAGCCGCCTGAATTGATTCCCGCCCGCGTCTCCACTACAACCTGATTGAGGAAGAGCCGGCGTCAGTGAACCCGGAAACGCGAATATCAGTCTGGAGTGATGAATGGGAAACAAAGTGCGGATTGCCGATGTAGATCAGGTTCCGGAAGGGACCGCTGCCGAGTTTGTGGCCGAAGATCGCATTATCGCCCTGTTCCACGTTGATGAGCAATATTATGCGATGGATGGTGTCTGTCCCCACGCAGGAGGACCACTGGGTGAAGGCGCACTGACGGGAACGGTAGTGACGTGTCCCTGGCATGGCTGGCAATTCGATGTGACTACCGGTCAGCATTGTCTGAATGAACGGCTCTGCCATCCGACTTATCCTGTGACTGTTGAAGCAGACGGAATTTACGTCGAGCTGCCAGACGAAAATCCCTGATTATTAATTGAGTCTCGAAACAGCGTTATGAAGTATCAAGCGGTTATTTTTGATTGCGACGGCGTCCTGGTCGACAGTGAAACTCTGGGGAACCGGGTCTTGGCGGAGATGATTACCGACATCGGTTTTCCGCTCTCTCCCGAAGAGGCGGTGCAGCAGTTCAAGGGGGGCAAGCTCGCGGATTGCCTGGCGGTAGTCGAAGCACAAATGGGACAGAAGCTACCGGCAGATTTTGCCACTCAGGTACGGGCACAAATGGCGGTGGTATTTCAGTCCGAGCTCCAGCCGATCCTGGGAGTCCGAGAAGCGTTGGAGTCGATTCCCGTACAAAAGTGCGTCGCTTCGAACGGACCCGAAGAGAAAATGGCACTGACGCTCAAGATCACCGATCTGGCGCATTACTTTGAAGGCCGGATTTATTCGGCTTATACGGTGGGAGTCTGGAAGCCCGAGCCCGACCTTTACCTGTATGCAGCTTCCCAGATGGGGGTCCGTCCGGAAGACTGTGTAGTGATCGAAGACAGCCATCTGGGAGTCCAGGCAGCGGTCGCAGCGGGCATCCCTGTACTGGGTTATGCCGACCATAGTTCACCTGCCGAACTCCAGGCATTGGGAGCGCAAACCTTCCGATCCATGCAGGAACTGCCGGAGTTGCTTGGGTTTTCTGCCCCACATTCCGGCAACTGAACGCCGGTCGTCGATTTTCGCTCGGCAATCTTTGCTGTTTCAATATTCTCCAGGCGGTCTCAATGCGCGAAAAACGCCGATCGTCTGGTAATTCTTACATCACCGATTTCAAATTAGAGGAACTGGCGAGATTTTACAGCCGCTATTTTCAGAAAAAACTGAACTTTTTCTTTCAAGAAGCCAAATTGCTGAAGCCGATAAATACTATGAGGTCGGGTCAAACCCGGTCTCTTGTTTGTTCAGCTCAATGGTTTTGATGATTGTCTGCGGGGTGTTTCCCCTGCCCGAGAGCGGAGTCTGTCGGTCAATTCATCAGCGAGTTCGAAATAGGAAGGATCCGCCATGCAACATCGGCTTCGTATATTCACGGGTGAAGAAGATACTCTCGATCAGGCAGAAAGCCTGGTGAATGTCCGTTTTGGTGAAATTGCTGACGCTTTGGCTGAAGCAGTCTATTACCGTCGCACCTGGGTCTCTGATTTTTCAGAAGACGAAGTGAAAATTCCCGCAGATCTCTATGCAATTCTGACTGCATACAGTCATCTCCGTCCGGGCGCCTGATGGTCTCCCGACCTCTTTCCCAAAAGTTTCTGATCAGTGCGCTGGTGGTCTCAGGACTCTATCTGATCATTCTGGGAGCCCAGCGTTTTTATGAGCATTATCAGGTAAGGCAGATTGCGCTTGAGTTTGTGTCCGCCCTGGAAACAGGCAACCAGGCACGAATTCGCGCTCTGCTGACCCCTGATAAAGCCGATCTGGCCGACCAGCTCAAACAGGAATCTCAGGACAGCACGGCCCCGCTGGATTGTCGGGTACTGGATGTGAAGATCGAGGGTGGTGCAGCCCAGGTTCGCATTCAGATTCAAAAAGAGGGCTATGCCATCAAGCCTGACATTCATCTCTTAAAAAGTCAGACCGGAGTCTGGAAAGTCGCCTCCATCTCACAGGCAAAAGTCGACCCGCTCTGGTATGATCAGGAAGACCGGAAGTACCGGGAGGAGCTGATCAAAGAGGGGGTTCCGCCTCAGGAAGTTCAAGGACGCGTGCTGGCAAAGGAACTGGCTCGTGCCCTGGATACGAGTGTGGAAGACCCTGCTCAAGATTCGGCCACTCCCTGAAAATACAATAAGCTTGCCCGCCTGTTTACCCTGATGAGGTAGCCATGTCTGAGATGACCTCTCTCGCCGAACGTGCTCTGCAGATCTGGAAGAGCGGTGTCCGGGCCGTTGATTCCCAGTCTCTGGTCCGCCAGGCGATCCAGGTTTCGGGGCAGGAACTTTCGATCTGTGGTCATAACTTTCCACTCGCAGGACACGAAAATCTGGTTGTCGTGGGAGCCGGTAAAGCGGGGTCCGGGATGGCGGCCGGAGTCGAAGCAGCTCTGGCCGGTTCTCCTCTGTTGGAACGTTGTCGCGGGTGGGTGAATGTTCCCGCTGACTGCGTCAGGACGCTCGGAAAAATCAATCTCTATCCCGCACGCCCTGCCAGTCTGAATGAGCCTACGCCGGAAGGCGTCTATGGATCGCGGCAGATTCTGAAAATGATCTCTCAGCTTCAACCGGATGATCTCTGCCTGGTATTAATCTCGGGGGGCGGCAGTGCATTGTTGCCCGCTCCGCTTCCGCCGGTGACGCTGGAAGACAAACAGGCCGTCACGCGGCTGCTGATGTCGTCTGGAGCTACGATTCAGGAACTCAACTGTGTCCGCAAACAGATCTCTCAGGTGAAAGGGGGCCGTCTGGCGCAGTCCGCTACTTCAGGGACAGTGATCGCACTGATTATCTCTGATGTTGTGGGAGATCCGCTGGATATCATTGCCTCAGGGCCGACTGTAACAGACCCTGCAACCCCGGAAGAAGCGATCTGGGTTCTGGAACATTATGCCACAGATCTGAACCTGGTTCCGAAGTCGATCTGGCAGGTATTACGCGCGCATGAGGATGAACCTGAAGCGCGCAGGGCACAGCCACAGGCAAACGTCATCAACGAAATCATCGGCAGCAACGCGACGGCCCTGTCGGCTGCTGAGAACGCGGCCCGTAGTCTGGGGTATGAAGTCTACTCCCTGGGTTCGACGAATGAAGGGGTTGCTTCAAAAGTGGGTGTCGATCTGGCTGAACTCTGTCTGAAGATCCACAGTGGTCAGGGACCGGTTTCGCGGCCTGCCTGTATTTTGAGTGGCGGTGAGCCGGTAGTTGATCTTTCCTCCACTCCGCATCCCGGTAAAGGGGGCCGCAATCAGGAGGTCGTTCTGGCTGCACTTCAAAGGCTCTGGGAAGAAGATTTGACAGACCTCTGTCTGCTTTCAGGGGGCACTGATGGTGAAGATGGTCCGACCGATGCGGCCGGTGGAATCATTGATGCCCGGATCCAAAAGAAGGCGCACGAGCTTAGGATTAATGTCGACGACTATCTGCAGACGCACAATGCCTATCCCTGCCTGTCGCAAATCGGGGGGCTGATCAAGACCGGAGCGACACAGACCAACGTCATGGATTTACGGGTCGCACTCATCGGTTGAGGATGTTAAACCGGCTGGCAAATGATACCTGCCTCAGAAGTTTCTGCAGCAGGCTGCAGATCATTCCGGGAGAGAGCACGCACGACGGTGAGATCATCGTGTGCCAGCAGGTTGAGGATCGACTCGTTGTCGCTACCATCCAGCAGCTTGACGATCGGCGTTCCATAGTGCAATCGATTGGTACGTATTACCTGGGCCCGTTGACCGTTATTCAACTCAACCAGTGATCCGACCGGATAGAGTGAAATGGACTGCAGTAAAGCGCGAACTGCCTGGACGTCAAGTTTGCCGTGGGCAGCGTCGAAAATCAGCTGTTCCGCGGCCTGGTAGGGCAGTAACCCTGGAGACAGTGCATGGTCCGAAACGAGATTGATGTATTCATCGGCAACGGCGGCAATTTTGGACAGAGGATGAATCTGATTCCCCTGCTGCCCCCGCGGATAACCCGAACCATCACAGCGTTCGTGAATCTGGTACGCCACCATCCGGGAAACCATCGGAATTTCATGCAGCTGATTGAGCAGGTCATAGGTGAGAATCGGATGTTTTTTCACTTCCAGTCGTTCGAGCTGGCTGGCAGGCTCGTGGCTCAGCGAAGTGCAGGCTGTGATTTTCTGCATGCCCACATCATGTAACAGGCAGCCGATGGAGAGCTGCGATAATGTATCGCGGTCCAGTCCCAGCTGCGTGCCCATCGCCAGGGCCAGGCTCGACATCTGCAAGCCGTGTCTGCAGAGATTTCCATCCTCCACAGGTGCCGTCCCTTCCAGCACAAACAGGTCCAGATCGTCAGACAGTTGTGCGAGAGAAACATCAGTCATGTTATTGAGCTGTGACATGCTGACACTGGTTGTGATCAGCAGCTGTTTGTAGATCTCCCCGGTCGCTTTGGTCAGTACTCGGAATTGTTCGTGGTATTTCGATTGCAGGGCAGGGACGTAGTCCGTGGTTTGAACCGGACTGACCTGGTGCAGGAAAGAACTGGTCTGAATCTGCCAGGGGGATCCGGCCTGGCGGGTTTCCGGCACCTGCTGCTTTCTGCTGGAAACGCTGGTGCGCAGTTGGGTCCGTCTGCGCTTGAGTCTCCTTGCTGACCCCGGTTCTGACTGTTGGCTTTCCCCTTCGGGGAGCATCAAATTGGACAGGTCCCGTTCGTGGACCCGCACGCTGCGGATGCCACGCTTTTTCAGGCTTTCAATATAAACCTGAGTGATTTTCTTGCCGCGGGCCAGCAGCAGGATGTTTTTTTCGGCTTCCGCCTCATAAATGGGAGCCTGCAGGGTGACCCCGATACGCAGGCGGTCGATATCCAGCGCGGTGTAAGGACTGTTTTTCTTGTCAGCAGCTTTTGAAACCATAGGATTGAGACGCTGTTCTGATGCTTTCAGGTCAGGGGGGCTACGATCACAGTCGTGGCATGCGGAATGGCTGTCTGCGCATTCCTCCCCGTAGGGTCGCTAGCTTCATCAAAGCTATGTCAGGCGCAGCGAAGGACAAACGGGAAGATGCGAACAGGTACCAGATGCAGGCAGTTCGGCGTCAAAGATGAGGACTGTAGCAGTTGCAACGATTGATCAGCGGTCTTGAAACGACTCAGAAGGCCCGATTTCAGTTGCGTTCCTGCTGGTAGAGTGCGGTGAGGAACTCCTCGATGCTCTTGAACTTCTGGCCATCCTCGGCCATGGTCTCTACCTTATCGCGGGCTTCATTCGCGGAATAGCCCAGACTGAGCAGCGCCTCGTATGCTTCTCCAAAGACATCGGTCTGTGCTTCGTCGGCAGGAAATTCCTTGGCGACAATCAGCGCAAACTTGGCCATTTTGCGGCGGAGCTTGGCGACGATCCGTTCTGCCACCGCGGGGCCGATGCCGGGGAGTGTCGTGAGTTGCTTGATGTCTTTTTCTTCGATCGCGGTGGCAACCTCTTTCACGGGACGCACCATGGCCCGCAGCGTTTTCTTGACGCCCACACCATCCACGGAACAGACCAGTTCAAAGAACTCCCGCTCGGCATGGCTCATGAAACCGATCATCCGTGGCGTCAACCGACCCTTCTGCGGGTTTCCTTCGATGTATTCGATGGTTTTGAGGCTGACCTCTTTACCGATCAGAGGCTGCAACTGGCGGCGGACAAACTCGGGAATAAACACTTCATAGTCAAAGGCCCCCACCGAGATGATCGCCTCGGTCAGACTCAGTTCGCTCAATTGGCCACGGATATTTGTAATCATGGGAATGCTGTTCTCAGGGGATAAGGGTGTTTAATTCAGAAGCAGGCCACACGAATCGTATGGTAGTGGCACAGCGCTGCCGCGAAGGCATCGGCGACGTCGTTCGGTTCCAGGATGGTTTTTAATCCGAGTTCGTTTTTGATCGCATGCTGCATCTGTTCTTTCGATGCACGGCCGCTGCCCGTGATCAGGCGTTTGATCTGTGTGGGAGTGTAATGCACCACGGGGACGCCGGCGTCATGGGCGGCAAACAGAATCGCGCCGCGTGCATGGGCCATGATGATCGAACTCTTGGGAAATTTGGGAGTCGTAAACACCTGCTCGATGACCATCACGTCAGGGTGATACTCGGCAATCACTTCCCGGATCCCCGAGGCAATTTCATGCACCCGCGCCGCGAGGTTCATCTCCTGGTTCGAACGGATGATGCCTCCTTCGCACAGCACCGGACCCCGGGCCGACTGTTCCAGCAGGGCGTAACCCGTGCGGTTCAGGCCCGGGTCAATTCCCAGGTACCGTGTGGCAGGTGTCAACTCTTCATCATCCATTGTCGAGTTTGCCTTCATATGTGCTCAAACGACTCCGTTCGAAACAGGTGCGCGGCGGAATTACCCCCGCCGCCACAAACTGCCTTCGGGACGGTCTTCCACGGTGATCTGGCAGGCAGCCAGTCCATCGCGGATCTTGTCGGCAATGTCCCAGTTCTTGTTGGTACGGGCATCCTTGCGGATGTCGATGATCAGCTCCATCAACTGGTTGACCAGACCATCGTCGGCTCCCTGTTCTTTCACGGGGGCTTTGCGGAAAACGCCTAACAGATTGGAGAGCTCTTTCAACAGGCAGGCACCTGTTTTGAGAGCGGCGACCATCTGCTCGTTGTCTTTGCCGGGACTATCCAGTTTCTGTTCGTGGATCAACGCGTTTAATGCGGAACGCAGTTCGAACAGGACGCCGATTGCACCGCTGGTGTTGAAATCGTCGTCCATCGCTTCCCAGAACCGCTGGCGGAGTTCAGCCAGCTGCTGGAAGTATTCACCCGGTTCCCCTTCCAGCGTGACCGATTCGTCCCGCTTCTGGGCAGTTGTCAGGTCGTAGAAGCTTTCGCCTGTGATTCGCTCAAATGTTTCAAAGAAGCGGTAAAAGCCTTCCATGCCCTTGCCGGTTTCACTGATGTTTTCATCGCTGAAGGCAATCGGGCTGCGGTAATGCGTGGAAAGCAGGAACAGCCGCACGATTTCGGGGGGATGCACCGCGAACAGTTCTTTCACGGAAGCGGCTCCCTTGGAACCGGAGAGCTTATCGGCTTCCTGTGCCTGCTGATCGACGACCACGTCTCCATGACGATCGTGCTGACCGCCGACCTTGCCGGCAGCATCGCTGGCCTGCATCAGGCCATTGTGTACCCAGTAACGCACGTAAGTCTTACCGGTGCAGCATTCGGACTGGGCCCGTTCGTTTTCATGATGCGGGAACATCAGGTCCAGACCGCCGCCATGAATGTCGAAGGAATCGCCCAGCAGTTTGCGGCTCATCGCGGAACATTCAATGTGCCAGCCGGGGCGACCGGGACCCCAGGGGCTGTCCCACGCCGGTTCACCCGGACGCGATTTTTTCCACAGGGCGAAGTCAGCCGGATTCTTTTTCTTGTCGTTGGCTTCCACACGGGTGCCGGCGATCATCTCTTCGATCTTCCGACCACTCAGGCAGCCGTAGTTGTTGTCTGACTCAGCAGAGAAGTAGACATCGCCGTCCAGCGGGTAAGCGTTCCCCTGGTCAATCAGCGTCTGGATGATTTCCAGCATCGCGTCGATGTAGTCGGTCGCTTTGGGGAAATCGGTGATGGTATCAATGCCCATTGTTTCCAGGTTATCGAAGTAATCCTGGGTCATCTCGGCTGCCAGCTTTTCAACCGAAATGTTCTTTTCGGCTGCCCGATTGATCAGCTTGTCATCAATGTCCGTGATGTTGTTGACGAACTTGACTTCATAACCGTTGTACTTCAGGTAACGGGCGATGGTGTCGATGATCACCGGGCCGACCATGTGGCCGATGTGCGAATGCTTGTAAACCGTGGGGCCGCAGAGATAAATGCCGACCTTCCCTGGTTTGATCGTCTGGAAATCTTCTTTTTTGCGACTCAGCGTGTTGTAAATTCTTAGCGTCATGTTCCTGGATACCTGAATTTCTTCCTGTTCTCAAAAAACGAGTTCTAACGTCGCAGCAGAACGACAGCGTCGGCGGTCATCGCTTCCTGTCTTCCGACCGGTCCGACCCGTTCTCCCGTTTTGGCTTTAATGTTGACCTGTTGTGCGTCGAGCTGCAGTGTCTCTGCAACCGACTGGCGTATTTGTGGCTTATAGCTGGCTAGTTTAGGACGTTCCGCCGAAATTGTGCAATCCAGGTTTATGATTTGCCAGCCGGCCTGCTGAACTTCTGCAAAGGCAGCCTGCAGCAGTTTGCGGGAATCGGCGCCTTTCCACTGCGGATCGGTATTGGGGAACATCTCTCCGATATCCCCCAGACCCGCTGCTCCCAACAGGGCATCGGTGATTGCATGCAGCAGAACATCCGCATCACTGTGTCCAACCAGACCCAGTTCAAAATCAATTTCCACCCCTCCCAGGATCAGCGGATATTCCGCCTGCAGACGATGACAGTCCTGGCCATAGCCGACACGCAGGTCGGGCAGCTGTTCCTTAAGTGATTGAGTAGCCATGAGTTTTGTTCGCAGTTCTGGTTAGAAATCGAACCAGTTTCACCAAATAAACTGTTCGGTTGAATATCGTTTTCGGTTCGAGGCGTGAAAGCAGGCAGATCATAGCTGGAGCTGTCAAACAAGGCAATATGAGCCGGTGCTGAGAAAGACTTCCTGCTGTATTGTCCCCGGGAAAAAACCGTTTTTCGTCATCTGAGCAGCCACAGACTGCAGTCTCCAATTTCAAATTGACATAAATCCTGAATAGTAATAGACTCCCCATCCCTTCCCGTCCTTCGGACAACAGCATCTCTGCGTTCTTCGCTCTCAACCAGATCTCTGACCTTTTCCATGAAGTTAGTATCCCTCAAATTCTGTTTACTGTTTCTCACACTGGCCTGGCTGGCTCTGTTGATTACCGGCTGCGCGCTGATGCGTGAAGGGGCCGTACTGGGATTGGGTAAGTATACGGAAACGAACACCGTCAACAAGCTCCCATCCATACCTGTCTCACAGGACGCGATGCAGGTGGAAATTGTGTTCGTCGAACGTCCAGTGACCGATCCGCTGCTCGGGTCTGCCCTCTGGAACGAAGTCGATGAAATCGGTGCGATTCAGCTGACCGACCAGGAAAAACTGAACCAGAACGGTTTGCGGGTCGGTCACGTGAGCTCGGTGCCTCCCATGGCACTACAGACGCTCTTGGGATTGAAATCCCATTTCGGCGGTATCAAGAAGGAAGAAGAATCGCTGCTGCTCTCCGGCAGACGGCTGATGCTGCGATCCGGGGTACCCACTGATATTCAGACCAGCGAGCTGTTTGACAAGTGCACGCTGAATCTGATCACAGACGACGATGAAGAGCCCCTCGAGGTCAAAGACTTCGAACAGGCTCGCTGTGTCTTCCGCGTCAAAGCACATAAAATGCAGGATGGCTGGGCCCGGCTGGAGTTTACACCCGAGGTCCACTACGGTGCACAACAGCTCAGACGCACCGCTACCAATATCGGCTGGCAGCTGGAAAACCGTCAGAATACCAGCCCGCTCTACAACCAGAAGTTCGAAGTCACACTGAACGTCGGCGAAATGGCCATCATTACTGCCACCGACGATGTTCCCGCCAACTCAGCCGGCCGACTCTTCTTCCGTGGCGAAGGATCAAAGGAAGACATCCAGAAAATCCTGGTAGTCCGCCTGGCCAACATGTCCAAAATGGATGTGACCCGCTCTAAATAACTTCTGAGGCGATAAAAAAAGTGAGCTGCCTCGCTCGGAGACAGCTCACCTGATGTCAGCATATTACGCTTTCGGCTTGCAGGATTAGACCTTGCCGAAGATCGTTTTGCCTGAGGAGTAGAGGTCGTCGCAGGCTTCGCCCATACGTTCGACAACACCCATTTCGGCAGCTTTCAGGTAGCTACGTGGATCGTAGACTTTCTTGTTACCGACTTCACCGTCGATCTTCAGCACACCATCGTAGTTCTTCATGATGTGATCAACGACAGGACGGGTGAAGGCGTACTGGGTGTCGGTGTCGATGTTCATTTTCACAACGCCGTATTCCAGAGTCTCACGCAGCTGGTCTTCGGGAGTTCCTGAACCGCCGTGGAAGACCAGGTCGAATTCGGCTTCTTTACCGTACTTCACCATCACAGCTTCCTGACCGGCTTTCAGAATTTCCGGACGCAGTTTGACGGCACCCGGTTTGTAGCTGCCGTGTACGTTACCGAAGGTGGCAGCGAACATGTATCGGCCCAGACCGTTCAAGGCCTCGTAAACGGCAACCATGTCTTCAGGAGTCGTGTAGAGCTTGTCGGCGGGCTGATCAGAGTTATCGACGCCGTCTTCTTCACCACCAACAACACCCGCTTCCACTTCCAGAATGATTTCATTCTCGGCACACAGTTTCAGCAGGTCGACCGACAGTTCCAGGTTTTCTTTTAAGGGCAGTTCTGAAGCGTCCAGCATGTGAGACTGGAACAGGTTCGGCAGGCCAGCTTCCCGGCGACGGGCGGTTTCTGCGATCAGCGGCTTCAGGAAGGAATCGACCTTGCCGGGCTGACAGTGGTCGGTGTGCAATGCGATCAGCACATCGTATTTTTCTGCCAGACGATGCGTGGCTTCTGCCAGAATGATTGCACCCAGAACCGCATCCTTCGGATCCAGACCGGAAGCGAACTGGCCACCACCGGTGGAGACCTGAATAATTCCGTCTGATTTTTTATCGGCAAATGCTTTGAGGGCTCCGTTGATGGTCGGCAGTGAAGTCACGTTCATCGCGGGATAGGCATAGCTGCCCTCTTGAGCGGCATCCAGCATCGCGGCGTATTGAGCTGGGGTGGCAATCGGCATTGGTTTGTTCCTGTTCAGTAAAAAGTTGAAAATATGATAATTCTGAATGCATCCGGCCAGGCCGAAGTCGCCCTCAGCTTGACCCTGATCAGTCTGTAACGCTCTCCCGGTTTAAGAGAGAGGTTTTTTTCATCACGTCAGACGAGCAGCAGAGGACCGGAAGAAGTTTAGAGAGAATGGAATCAGGCTTCCGGCCATTCAGAACGTGTTGCCCAGAGTATTCAAACATTGAGACAGCTTTTCACTCTGTTTCTATACTGTTTATTATCAAGTTCTGCCCGCACCTTCAAGTGTCCCGCGCTGCCTCAGACACGATTGTCTGTGGATGTTCGGACGGCCTCCCGCATAGTCTGCCTATCATCTGACAGAGAAAGAAGTTAGTTTCAGAACTTTCTTCAGTAAATGCAGCCCGCCCCTCAGGGACTCAGGGGGGAATTCGAAGGAGATTCACTCCCGCTGGTTTGCTGGTAGAGCCTGGGTTCGGGTGTATAGGCAATGACGCGCAGGTCATCAAACAGGATCGCCCCCAGCCCATACAGGTACATCGAGAGCGTGAAGGTTTCGCTCCGGGGAACTTCCCGGATGACGTCAATCTTCTGCCAGCTGCTCTGCGCATTCCAGTGCAAAGCCCCGCCCGGACCCATAATGCTGTCTTCCAGCGTGGCTCCCTCGGTGTGACCGATGATCGGGGAGCTCACTTTCACCCAGCCGGTGATATGCACGATCTGACCGCTGCGGACTTCCAGGGGAGGCGTGGTTACTTTGACCAGCGGATCTTCAATATAAGCAGGCACTTCACCCCGGTTGATGGGAGCGGCCAGCAGTCGCAGGCTGAAGTTTCCGGATTTCCGGTCGCGGGGATACAGCTCCGCGATCGCCTGCGTTCCTGTAATCGGATTCTGTTTATGCTTCCAGCCTTCCGCCGTCATGGTGTCGATGTCTTCGAAATCACCGGAACGCAGCAGGTTCGACTGAATCTTACCGGAACTGCGGCCGATCTGTTCGATCATCCGCCAGTGGTCGGGCAGAGTACTGTAGGCAATCGTGTAAGGGCTGGTGACTGCCGAATCAAAATTGTGTGTCGCTTCCCGCCACTGACTTCTCTGCAGGATTCGCAGCAGCTGCATCGCATCGCGGGCCTGGAGTCGCGCGCGGTGATAATCTTTGCTCGCCAGGGACTGTTCTGCCTGGGTAGACAGTTTGCGGGAACGTTCCAGAATCGCCGGTCCATCCAGGCGGGCTATCTGGCTGACTCCCATATTCACCAGTAACGCATTCGTCTGTTCGCAGCGTTTCAGCTTGGCACTGCTCATCTGTACGCAGGCCTCTGCGGATTGCGCACTCATCCCGGCAATTTTCCGACGCAGATTTTCAATCAAGCCCTGATCCGACGTCATGATGATGATCGAGGTCATGTCAAATTTGGGAATGCGGATCTGCACTCCACCGTTGACCCGTTTACGGTCCAGGTTACGAATTTCGGTGGTACTCACTTCCCAGACAGAAGCAGAAACGTTTCCGCCTGGAATGACAATCGTCGCGTCGTTCCCCGCCATCTGGTCTGGAACAAACTGGGCATCGTGACGATACCAGACCGGGAGAATCAGGGTTCCGAACTCGGATTGAATCACGGCGGCCTGCAGTTCCTCCGCTGCCTGTTTTTCTCTGAGCATCTGCATTTCCCGCTCCGCGAGGCGCTCGTCACGGATCAGGCGGTCTTTACCCGAGGTCTTGAAGTCAGCTCCCAGCTGACCGATCCGGGGCGTTTCGCGTTGCTTCAGATTAAAGGGAACGTGTGAAATCACGGTTCCTGCTGCCAGCCAGGGCTCGATCAGGTCAATCTCCAGATTCAACTGCTCAATCGCCAGCTTCCGTTCCAGAGCACCTGGTGCAGAGGTCTCATCCAGTCTGCTGGTGGTCCAGTAGCCTGCCCCCCGGCAACCTGCGGAAAGGGCGCTATAGGTCTGCAGGCGAATCTGTTCGGGCTCCACTACGATTGGTAGCTTATTCGCAGTCTCCCGCCATTGACTGTTGGCTGCCGTGGGTTCTGTTTGAATCCACGTCCACAGAAATCGGCCCGGCGCAACCTGTGTTTTTTCAATCAGTGTTTGCCGGTAGTCCAGCAGGCTGATATCGCTGTTCAGAATCCGTGGACTGGAACCGATCATTGAGACTTCACGCGAGATCTGTCGCTCTTTGCCTTGCACATCCGCCATGATGGGACGTTTGAACTGCTGATCTGCACTCTGAATCTGACCGACGCGGCTGCGGATTTCGTTCCACTGATGACCGGGGATTCGGGTTCCCAGGTTCCAGAAGATGATTGGCGCGGTCTGCTCATCAAAGGGGATCAGCGTCGCATCCCGGGAGGGGAGAAACGATCCCTGCGAGTCCTGGGGACGGGGCGGGGTGGCCATCGCCCACAGACCCTGGCTGCGGAGTTGTCCCAGAAAATTGTAGTCGTCGAACTGCGGTGCCCAGATCACGTTCAGGCCCGCCTGTTTCATCGTGGCCAGGTTCTCGCCATGATAGCGGGACATCCGTGGAAACATCGGTTTTCCCTGCAGTTGAACCCGGTCCAGCAGGAACTCGACAATCGGCTTGACCTGTTCTTTCTGATAAGCGGCAGCAGTCTGCAGTACTGTCTCATTCGGATGGACGATGGGTGAGAGCTTCAGGTCATCCATCAGGAATTCCACTTTATCCGAAGAGGATCGGGTGACGACCAGCACCCGTTCCACGTACATCTCACGAGTATCCAGTTGACGCAGTTTGCTGCGGCCGCGTAACAGTCCCAGCGACTGATTCACCAGCGGCTCCGAAGTCGTGCACTTCAGTTTCTGCCACTGTCCTTCGTCGGTATAGGTGTCACCAATCAGGTAGATGCGTGCCGCTGTACCGGTTTCCGGGTCGATCTGGTGTGGCAGCACCGCTTCCAGTCCAATCCGTGTGCCCCGGCGGTTCGATTTCAGCCAGAGTGAGACCGTCAGTTCGTTAATGATCCGACTGGCCGGCAGTGCATGCGATAACTCGATCAGCGATCCCAGATTTCCCGTGGAGACCTGCAGATGCTCGCAGGCAGCGCCCGCATGTTGCGCGGTCGTATTACGGACATGCCAGTTCTTGCGGGCCATGTTGGGATCGATGCGGACCTGCCAGCTGACACGGGAGGTGTCATCAAAGCCGGCTTCAAAAGACTCGGCGCGCAACGAGAGCGGTACTGATAAAACCAGCGGGAGAACGAGTAGCAGAACCCACGTTCTTGAAATCAGTTCACCGATTTTTCCTGGCATCAATGCCTGTTCTCAGCCCATCCTGGGATAAAAAGATCTTGAAACTGTACCGGTCAGTCCGGTTTTGAACAGTCTGCAGGTTTAGATCGCTTTCGATCTTAAACCAAACTGGAGTCATACTTTTCCCAGTTTCAGCAGACAGATCACCGTTCAGCATTCTTTACGAAATGTTGAGTCCTGTCCGATTTTTGTTGCACATCGGCAACAGCCACGTTGTTAAAATACAACCCTTCGGTAAATCGCCTGAATCGAGCGATAAACCTCAGTGATTTTAGAAGAAATTGCAATCTGGGCCAATACGAAGCCTCGCTTTTTTGCGAAACTGTCTGAACAGATGCTTTTAATGCTGTATTTGCTAAGTCTCTGTACGATCATGATTTACTGTGATTGTCTAATTAAAAATTCATATTCGGCATGAAATCTGTTCTATTGGTACTGTGAGTTTTCCATCTGAAATATGGATTGAGCAGCAATCAAAGGTCTCAACTGAGAAATAGAAACTGATGAATATGCGACTGACAGACGATTCCGATAGTGCCAGCCTCCCTCGCGAAGTCATTGACCTGGGCAAGAAAATTGCCGAACTGCCTCGGGAGCATCAGGTACACCTCGAAGTTTCCTACTCCCGAGTGGTTGAATCCGTGAAACGCCGCCGCCGTATTCTGGGACTGATTCAGGAAGCGCTCGCACAACTCCGCCTCGATGTGAAATACCTCATGTTCGACCTCGATATTACAAAAAAAGAACGTGATGAACTCAAAGCACGGCTGGAAGAAACCTAAGCGACACCATTTACTCGTTTGACCCTTCTACCTGTTTTGCCTGGGACGCCGTTCTTCGCGACCAGATCTGTGCCAGAATCGTTCCCGTCAACATACAGCCAAACATATAGAGTGCGGGTGGCAGCGCAATCAACTCCTGGTCAGGAAACAGCTGCCCCGCCAGCACCGCACCCAGTCCTGCGTTCTGCATGCCGACCTCCAGTGTCAGTGCCCGTCGCTTCGCTTCGTCCAGCTCGAAAGCCACTCCCGACAGATACCCTCCGACGTACCCCAGCAGATTGATCACCAGCAGTACCAGCGCCAGCGAGAAAAACACCTGCTGCAGTCGCGCCGCGTTCAGGCTGATAATCGTGGCGATGATCCACAGGATCGAGAAGTTTGCAAACGTCGCCCCGTAACGCTGCATCACCCGCTGAAACGAATCGACCAGCAGCGACAACAGATGTCCCGTAATCACGGGTAACACCACCTGGGTCAGCAGATTGACAAAACTGTTCTTCGCCAGTTGAACAGCATCGATTTCCGTTCCTGAAACCGCCAGGTACAGAAACAGGGGCACCACGAGTGGCGAAAGCAGCGTTGCCGATGTCGTCAGGCAGACCGAATAACTCACGTTACCCCGCGCCGTCAGCGTGAGTACATTCGAAGCCATCGCGCCCGGCACACATCCCACCAGGATAATTCCGATCCGCAATTCAGGCTGGTCCAGGAAGAACAGACTCATCAGGTAACCCAGGCCCGGCATCAACGTGTATTGCACAAATGTGCCACTCAATACAGTGTGCCAGCGTCGGAAGACCTCACGAACTTCCTCGCGGGGCAGCAGCGCTCCGATCACGAACATCGTCGCGGTAAACAGATATCCCAGGTATGACTGTGAATCGTGAAAGGGGTGAAAATCTCCCGGGACGACGTCATCCCAGATGACGGCCACACCTGAGAGCAGGATCAGCCAGAGCAGCAGAAATCGTTGCAGCATGGTTCACTTTTCCGGAAAGATGGTTGTTTCAGGATCGGAATAATCTATAAGGTTCACAGTCACCATCATTTGTTGACAGTCCGCAATCGGTTATGATTCCTGACTGTAAACAAAGCCTCCCTGAATTACTATGAACAGCACCAGAATGATGAACGCGGACCAGCTGGCTGATTTTGTCGCCGACTTTGAAGAACATGGACAACTCGTCCGCGTCTCTGCTCCCGTCGAGTCGGAACTCGAAATCGCCGCCATCACCGAGCAGGTTCTCAAAACCGCCTCGACTGATCCGCCCCCCGCACTGCTGTTCGACCAGGTCCGCGGCCACAAGGTTCCCGTGCTCACCAATCTGTATGGCAGCCTTCCCCGTATGCTCCAGATTCTGCGCAGCGACAGCCTCGACGCCGTCGCCGACCGCATCGCCGGGCTCGTCGCACCGGATCTCCCCGAAGGCTGGTTCGACTCTTTGAAAATCATTCCCCAGTTCTCGCAGCTGCTCAACATCAAACCCCGCACCGTCAAAACCGCCTCCTGTCAGCAGGTCGTCAAACTGGGCCGCGATGTCAATCTGAGCGAGTTTCCCCTGCTCAGGAACTGGCCCGAAGAAGCGTTTCCCACAATCACCGCCGGCCAGATCGTCACACAGGATCCCGAACTCAAGAACCGCTTCGTCGACGCACGTCCGATTCAGGTCATCTCCGATCAGCAGCTCGCCATCCGCTGGAGCCAGCACGACGCCGGCTATCAGTTGCTGCAGCAATTCCAGGCCCGACAACAGCAGATGCCCGTCGCCATCGTCCTGGGTGCCGATCCGACCTGTCTCTACGCCGCTCATGCGCCACTCCCTTCGATTACCGATCCATACGCCTTCAGCGGTTTCCTCCGCAACCAGGCACTGGAACTCGTTCGCTGTCGCTCTGTCGATCTCGATGTCCCCGCCCAGGCGGAAATCGTAATGGAGGGCTTCATCGATACAACGGCAGATCCAATTACCGTGGGCCCCGTTGCTAATCCCACTGGTTTTTACAGTTCACCCACTGAAATCTTCCCTTTACAGTTGTCCGCGGTCACACATCGCTCCAATCCGATCTGGCCCGCTCTGATTCCCGCTGCTCCGCCTTCCGAGTCAGGTCTGTTCGCCCAGGTGACCGCGCGGCTCTTTCTGCCGCTGCTCAAACTGCTGGTCCCTGAAATCGTCGACGTCCATTTCCCCGCCGCAGGCATGGGACGCTACCTGTTATTTGTGAGCATCCGAAAATCTTACCCGCATCAGGCACGTCGCGTGGTAAATGCATTGTGGAGTCTGGAACGGTTACTATCATTAAAGATGATCGTGGTGGTCGACAGCGACACCGACGTCCAGGACGAACAACTCGTCTGGTCGCGCGTCTGCACCAACGTGAATCCGGGGCGGGACCTGATTTTTTCCGAAGGCCCCGGCGACGACGACGATCACAGCATGCCGGTGCAGGGGATCGGGCATAAGCTCGGTCTGGATGCCACCCGCAAATCCGCAGCGGAAGGGCACCCGCGTCCCTGGCCCGCCTCCCTGAGCATGCCTGCAGAACTACAAGAGCAGGTTCAGAGCCGCCTGGAAGAACTCGGCCTGGCCTGATTACAGAAGAATTGATTGAAACGTTATGAATGTAGATAAAACCGGTTCCCGCGTACAACAGATGTTTGGTGAGATCGCGCCCCGTTATGATTTTATGAATCATTTCCTCTCGGGCGGCGTCGATTATTACTGGCGCTGGCGGACCGTACGGAAAGTCGCCCCTGCCGGCGAAGCACCCATTCTCGATGTCTGTACCGGCACCGGCGACCTGGCCCTCTCGTATCTCAAGAAGACCCGCGGCAAAAACCGCGTCGTGGGGGCCGACTTCACGCATGAAATGCTCCAGCTCGCGCTCACCAAAAACGACAGCGATGCACTGACCTTCCTCGAAGCCGATACGCAGGAACTCCCCTTCAGCGATAATCAGTTCCAGATCGTCTCGGTCGCGTTTGGTCTGCGGAACGTCTCTGATACCCGTCGCGGGCTCAAAGAGATGATTCGTGTCTGCCAGCCCGGCGGACAGGTCGCGGTACTCGAATTTTCGATTCCCACCAATCCGCTGTTTCGCGCCTGCTACCAGTTTTATTTCAAACATATTCTGCCCCGCATGGGACAGCTGCTGGCCCGCAACCAGCAGTCCGCCTATAACTATCTGCCCGAATCGGTCTCGGAGTTCCCCTACGGCAAAGCACTCGCCGACATCATGGATGAGTGCGGACTGGAAGGAACCCGCTGGTATCCGCTCACGTTTGGTATCGCCACACTGTATACCGGCGTGAAACCCGCTGCCACCGCTTCTTAAGTTTATGATCCAACCGCGAGGTACTCGCTCATGTCCAACAATGTTGTAGTCGCAGTCACCGGCGCCAGTGGTGCCATCTATGCCGTCCGCCTGGTCGAAGTTCTGATGGCCGCCGGCTGCACCGTGCATCTCACCATCAGTGCCGCCGCCGCACATGTCTTGCGCCACGAACTCGGTCTGAAAATCGACCTGGAAAACTTCGATCCCAAGCAGCTGCTCCCCGATCCCGATAATCAGCCCAGCGACAGCGTGCTCAGTAAAATGAAACCCACGAGCAGCGAAAGCTTCGCGCTCAGCTCCGTACTGGGCGAGGCCGAGTTCAAACACGGAGACCTGATCTACCACCACTACCAGGATTTCTCCGCAGGCATCGCCAGTGGATCGTTCCTGACCGAAGGCATGGTGATCTGCCCCTGTTCCATGGGCACCCTCGGCACCATCGCCGCCGGTTCCGGCAGTAACCTGATTCATCGAGCTGCGGACGTGCACCTTAAGGAACGTCGCAAGCTGATCATCGTCGCCCGCGAAACACCGCTGGGGCTGATCCCGCTGGAAAACATGGTCCGTCTTACCCAGGCAGGCGCCACCATCCTGCCCGCTGCACCCGGCTTTTATCATAACCCGGTCACCATTCACGACCTGGTTGATTTCATCTCGGGCCGCATCTGCGATCATCTCGAAATCAGGCATGAGATTCACCAGCGCTGGGGAAAATAACGCCCCGCTTCCCGGGTGAAACTGGTTTAACTCTGTTCATCATCGCTGAACTCCTTCATTGCGATTCCGCCTCGTTCCGGTTAAAAACAGAACTGGAACTGGCACAATTTCTTGTCAATCGGACTGATCAAACTCATGGAACGGACCGCCCCCGTGCAATCGCTCTCCCGCATTCACCAACTCGATACCAGCGTGATTAATAAAATCGCCGCCGGAGAAGTCATCGAGCGGCCGGCCAGTGCGGTGAAAGAACTGCTCGATAACAGCATCGATGCCCTCGCGACCCGTATCGAAGTTGACATCATGAATGGCGGCGCCGATCTGATTCGCGTCGTCGATAACGGGGAAGGCATCCACCCCGACGACCTGCTGCTCGCCGTCTCCAGTCACGCCACCAGTAAAATTTCCAACGCCGACGATCTCTTCAGCGTGCAGACCATGGGGTTCCGCGGCGAGGCCCTCGCGTCCATTTCTGAAGTCAGCCGCTTCCGTATCCGCACCCGCACCGCCGACCAGACACAGGGACTCGAATTCGAAGTCAACACAGGCACTCCCGGAAAACCACAGCCCTGTGGCTGTCCGCTGGGCACCTCGATCGAAGTCCGACAGCTGTTCGCCAACACGCCGGTCCGCCGCAAGTTCCTCAAAACGACCAAGACTGAATTCGGCCACATCAGCGAACAGTTCACCCGAGCCGCCCTCGCGCATCCCCGGCTCTACATGGTTCTCAGACACAACAACAAAGTCATCTTCGATCTCCCGCCGTCCGATAATCTCATCGATCGGCTCCGCCTGTTCTACGGCAAGAAACTGTCCGACCACCTGATCTGGGTCGAATCGCAATTGGAAGACGTCCGCATCTGGGGCTATGTCTCGCATCCCAGCGAAAACAAATCGACTCGCAAAGGACAGTACCTCTTCCTCAACGGACGCTGGATTCAGGATCGCACCCTGCAGCACGCGTTGACCGAAGCCTATCGCGGACTGCTCATGGTCGGCCGTCAGCCAATCTCGTTCCTCTACCTCGACATGCCCCCCTCCATGGTCGACGTCAACGTGCATCCCACGAAATCGGAAGTCCGCTTCCGCGACAGCCAGTCGCTGTACCGACAGCTGCTCTCCACGCTCCGCAGCCAGTTCCTCAGCATGGATCTCCAGTCGCAGATGTCGCTCTCCAAAAAAGGCGACCTCCCCGAGCCGTCGCAACCCATGGTTCCGACACCCGAACAGAAACAGACACAGCTCGAACTGACCACCTGGGCCAAGGAACAGCTTAAACAGGTCGCCGACGATCTCCCCAGTCAGAAAATCAGCGGCGAAGCCCGCATGATTTCGCCCCCCTCCGACCTGGCGGCTCCCTTTACCGCCGCCGACGCGATTCCCCTCTCGCACTTCCAGCAACAGCGCGAACAGGAACAGGCTGGAGCAGGGGAGAGTACATCCCCCACACCGGCTGAACCCGCGGCGCCCTTCATTCCCGACATCGATCGCCCCGCAGATCAGTTCGCGGAAGCCGCTACCGCCGATCTCAGACCGATCCAGGTCCTCAACTGTTACATCGTCGTCGAAGTCAAAGGCGCGCTGACCATCATCGATCAACACGCCCTGCACGAACGGATCATGTACGAGTACTTCCGCAAACGTGTACTCGCTCAGACGGTCGAAGCACAAAAGCTGCTCGTCCCGCTGACCATCGAAATGAGCGCCAAGGAGACGGCCCTCGTTCTCGACCACGCCGAGATGCTCGCCAGCTTCGGACTCGGCATCGAAGAGTTCGGCGGCAACACACTGCTGGTCACCAGCTATCCCGTCATGCTGAAAAAGGCGAACCTCGAACAGCTCGTCCGCGACATCGCCGACAACCTGGACAACGCCAAACAGCCCTCCCGCCGCGATCTGCTGGATGAACTCATCACGATGATGTCCTGTAAAGCCGCCATCAAAGCGGGACAGCGCCTGACGCAGGAAGAAATCTACAGCCTGCTCGAACAGAGGCACCTCATCGACGACGCCCACCACTGTCCCCACGGTCGGCCTTCCGCACTGGTGCTCAGCCATGCCGAGCTCGACCGTCAGTTCGGACGCATGGGTTAAACGGCACACTGTAAGTTCGTCATTGGTGCACAGTGTCGGTTCCCGTTCTCGCTGCACAAAATGAACTTGATCCACCCCTCTCGATCCGTATGTTATTCCCCTTCTGGCTCGCGCGCGAGGCGGGTTCGCGTGCACCGGAACAGCCGAAACTGGTGTCGCATTCACACCTGAATCAACGTCGCTGTTCACTCTCGGATCACTGGAACCTGTCGCATACATTCGCATTGTGCTCCCTCCCATGTTCAGGGCAGACCAGGACACACTCCGGCCAGACGAGGACAAAATCCGGGCCACACCAGGACAAAATCCGGCCACATCGGGACAAAATTTTGTCTTGACCTCCCGGTGCCTTTTGACAGAATCAGACCCATGATCAAAACAGGATGTAGGGGCAGTGCCTGTGTGCCTGCCCGCCTGGCGACACTCCACTTGCTTCAACGTCCAATGGACCTCCATAGAAAGCTCCCCCGTGAGCGGAATGGCGCCACCACCGGTAAAACAGGGAGCGTCAACCCTCCCTCCCCGGCAGCCAACCTCCTCTACCCCCACGCTCAAAAAATAGAAACAACCAATCCTACAAATCGGCACCAGCAAGAAAAGACGAAGACCATCCACGGCACACAGACCACTACTGAACAGGAAGTAGCACTTTGAATTAGCCATCGCCTCACCGCGGCAAGTCAAAAATTTGGGACCACCCCCCGGAGTGCTTCACAAACCAAAATCCGCGCGTAGGTGCGACCCTGTGTGGTCGCCCGCCTAACGACAGACCATTTGCTTCAAATTCCAATGGCACCAGGAAATACATCTCGGGTAACCCCGGATGCAATCCGGGGCGAGCGCCGCGAGCAGGAGGTCACAGCTCACTCAAACAATTCAGGACCGGTTTCATCCATCATCTCTCCATCACAACTGAAAGATCTTTTCGTGTCTTTCGTGCTTTTCGTGGTCGTAAGCCCATCGCACCTTTCGTGGTAGTCAAACCCCACAAACTAAACCTCCTTTAGTAATCCAGAACCACCGCCGACTACTCTTCCCGACCCGTTTTCCGACCGGTACAATATTCCCTGCTCACCCTGGCTGGTCAGAACCGAACCGGCAACCACCCGCCAGCTCACTACCGAGTCCCGCCCGTTTGGAGAACCCCCGCGATGCTCTCGATCCCCGGCTCATCACAGCGACAGTGTAACGGCTCGCGCCGGCAGTTCCTCAACATCGGCGGACTGGCACTCGGTGGACTCTCGCTTCCGCAGATTCTCGCGGCACAAGACCAGGCCGGCACTCCCGCCGGCAAGCTGGGCCACAAAGCCATCATCATGATCTTCCTCTCCGGCGGTCCCTCCCACCAGGACATGTACGATCTGAAGATGGACGCCCCCTCGGAAATTCGCGGTGAATTCCGCCCCATCGACACCAATGTCCCCGGCATCCAGATCTGCGAACACATGCCCCGCCTGGCCGCGATGATGGACAAGTTTGCCATCATTCGCTCCCTGCACGGCTGCCCCGATCAGCACGCCTCCGATCTCTGCATGAGCGGCTGGCCCATCGGCGGCGGAGAGCGGCAGTCAGGGCATCCCTCGCTCGGCGCGGTCGTATCCAAAGTCCAGGGGCCGGTCGACAAAGCGGTGCCCCCCTTCGTCGGACTCAGCATCAAGAGCCGCCACGAACCGTACGGCAATCCCGGCTTTCCCGGTTTCCTGGGGAAAGCGCATGCCCCGCTGCAACCGACCGGCGAAGGCATGGACAACATGCGACTGCAGAGCATCACCCTCGATCGCCTCCGTGACCGAAAAGCGTTACTCGCCGGCTTCGATGCCTTCCGCCATTCCGCGGATCAGGCCTACGACGGTCTCGACGCCTATTCCCAGCGGGCCTTCGATGTGCTTACCTCCAGCAAACTGGTGGAAGCCATGGACCTCGAAAAAGAAGATCCCGCGCTCCGCGACCGTTACGGACGGGGCGACGATTCACCCGCGTTCGGCGAAGACGCCGGCCCGCACTGGATGGATCAGTTCCTGATGGCCCGCCGCCTGGTCGAAGCAGGCGTCCGTTGTGTGACACTCTCCTTCGGCAGCTGGGACCGTCACCATTCGAACTTCGCCCGTCTGCCTCTGCAGCTCGCGAAACTCGATCAGGGCATTACCGCCCTCGTGGAAGACATTCACAACCGCGGCCTGCAGGATGACGTCAGCGTCATCGCCTGGGGCGAATTCGGACGCACGCCCCGCATCAACGAAAACGCCGGCCGCGACCACTGGCCGCAGGCCTCCTGTGCACTCCTCGCCGGGGGCGGCATGCGAACGGGCCAGGTCATCGGCTCCACCAACCGCCTGGGCGAAGTCCCCCTCGATCGTCCGCTGCACTACCAGAACGTCTTCGCCACCCTGTACCGCCAGCTGGGAATCGACCCCGCCACCACGACGATCCCCGACCACGCCGGCCGCCCGCAATACACGCTCGATCTCCGCGAACCCATCGCCGAACTGATCTGATTCTGCGACCACGAATTGCTAGAAAAATTTTCTAGCACGAAAAACACGAAAAACACGAAAGAAAAAGGGCTGGCATCAACATATCGAAAACAGTGAGATCGGGTAGCCCCGAATGCAATTCGGGGTGAGCGGAGCGAACAGGAGGTCGCAGCTCATGCATCCAATTTCAGCACCAGGTCTCCTATGAACAAGCCTCAAGAGACACAACGATCACCAGTAGACCATTTCGCAGAGACTTCCTGTTGTCTGCGACAATACTGGATTACATCCGGTACCCCTCCCGGATCGATTATCTAAAATGACCGGATGCATCTCTTCTCCAGCCCCCATCTGATTTCCATTCGTGTCTTTCGTGGTTCCTCCCCACAATAAATCACAGTTTTTGATAGCCCTCACGAAACGCACCTGTTTACAATAGGCCATCCGCCATTTCTCGTCCTTTGATTCCCATTTCAGGAAAGTGCCCGTGATGCTCAAATCAACCCTCTGCTTCTGTCTGGCTGTGATGGTTCTGGCTCCCGCATTCTTACAGGCGGAAAAGAACGCCACACTCAAACCGGCTCTGGTCAAAACCGGCCAGCCCACTCAGAGTGAAGCATTCGACCAGAAAAAACTCGGCAAGCAGTGGGCCGTCAACAAAGGGGAATGGACTGTCTCGGAAGGTCTGCTCGTCGGTAAAGAACTGCCCGCCGACAAACATGCGGCCGTACTGACCTGGAAACTGCCGCACCGCAACTCCATGCTCCGCTGCTCGTTTCAGCTCAAGGATGCAAAGTTCTTTCACCTGAGTCTGAATCATCCCAAAGGGCATCTGTTCCGCGTGATGATCGACAAGAATGGTATGATTCTCCGCACCGACAAAGACAAGAAAGACCCGCAATCAAAACCAATCACGCTGGCAAAAGCCCAGGGCAAACTCGATCCCAACCAGTGGTACACGCTGCAACTCGAAATGCAGGGCGATCAGGTCGTCGCCCAACTGGACAACGGCTTGAAAGTCGCCGGCCAGCATCCCTCTCTCGACAGCCAGAAGACCGGCTACCGCTTCGTCCTCAAAGGCGACACACTCCTGCTCGACGACATGGCCGTCTGGAACCTCGACGATTAACCGTCACACATTCCTCCCAGTGAGCGGCAAGGCGCTAACCGCCGGTAATCACGGTTACCGTTGACCACCAGTACCGGCGACGGGACCCTTTCCGCTCACATCATCGGGGGCTCTCTCAAAGGCACCAGCGAAGTTTTCAGAGTTCGCCATTAGCCGCAGGGCGTTCGCCCCGGTTGAAACGACTTTGATATGGAACGTTCGAATTTAGAAACACGACGGGTGGGCCCGAATGTAATTCGGGCCGAGCGCAGCGAGCAGGAAATTGTCAGATCAGGCGTTCAATCCAGCCACAGAATTCAAATCCAGAATTGTAGGGGAGGACCTGTGTGTCCTCCCGCCTGGCGACATACAATCGAATATAAACTCACGAAGGAAACAGGGACGCCAGCCACCATTATCAGCACATCCACAATCAGCCCATGATCTCAACCGTACACAATCACGTAACAGCCAGCCTGACACTCGCCTGCCTGATTTACCTCAGTCTGGCGAGTTGCAGCGATCCGAGTGCACCGTTCGCCCAGATACAGGATGCAAAAACCGAAGCCAAAATCTTTCAGGAATTTGCGGCAGACAAAGCCACTTACGAAATCACATTCTTCGATTCCACTGGCGACAAGCTGAACTATTCTAATGCGAACCCGGAAATCCTCGACTCGGTTACCCGCATCAGCATCAATACTTCTGACGGCACCGAATTTGAGCATCAGGTACATGATCCGCAGAACCTGAAATTACTGCTGGTTGAATGAATCAACTCTCTCTCTCTGAAGTGACTCCACAATCAGAGAATTCGCGGGTGAGCCCGAATGTAATTCGGGCCGAGCGCAGCGAGCAGGAAATTGTCAGATCAGGCGTACAATCCAGCCACAGAATTCAAATCCAGAATTGTAGCGGCGGACCTGTCTGTCCTCCCGCCGGGTGCCACATCCATTCACAAATAACAGATCAGCCCTACTCAGCCTCTCGCTGATCTCCGTGCGAATACTTCCACACAATCTCCACCAGCTGAGCATGATCGATCGGCTTGGAAAGGTAATCGTTACACCCGGCCTGCAGACACTGTTCCCGGTCCCCTTTCATCGCGTCCGCGGTCAACGCGATGATCGGCGTCTCGACCCCCTGGGCACGTAACACCGCGGTGGCCTCCCGCCCACCCAGGCGCGGCATCTGCATGTCCATCAGGATGACATCATACGCCGTGTTGCTCTCCCGGGCCGCCAGAATGGCATCGACGCCTGCCTGGCCGTCTTCGGCCAGCTGAACCGTCGCCCCCGCTTTTTCCAGGAAGTGCTGACAGATGTGGCGGATCTCGCGGCGGTCGTCGACCACCAGCACCCGGCAGTTGAGCACGGGCAGCACGTCTGACTCTGCACCGGCCTCTTCTGCTGACAGCGTTGTCAGATCCGGTTCAATCAGAGGCACTCCCTCCAGTGAATCCAGCGGCAACCGCACATGGAAGACCGAACCCTCGCCGACCTCGCTGGTCACCCAGATCGAGCCGTCAAGCATCCCTACCAGTCGTTTGCTGATCGCGAGACCGAGCCCACTGCCGCCATAAGCGCGGGTCACGGAAGTGTCCCCCTGCGAGAACGGCTTGAACAGTTTTTGCTGCTGCTCTTCAGGGATGCCGATACCCGTATCCTGCACCGCAAATTCAATCTCGGGAGGCTCGGAATCAGAAATGAGCCGCACGCCCAGTCGGACTTCTCCCTCGTCGGTGAATTTGATGGCATTTCCCAGCAGGTTGATCAGCACCTGCCTGAGACGAATCGAATCTGTCTGGATCGTCTCGGGCACCTTGCCTACGAACTTGATGGTCAGATCCAGCTCTTTCTCTTGTGCCCGCACATGCATCAGCGACTGGATCTCGCCGATCAACACCGGCAGAGATACCGGTTCGAGTTCGACCTCCAGTTTCCCGGCTTCGATTCGCGACAGGTCGAGAATATCGTTAATCAGTTCGAGCAGGTATTCGCCGTTCCGCTTCATAACGATCACACACTGCCGGTCGTCAGGCTCCTGTAGACGTTCCAGCAGCATGTCGGCGTAGCCCGCGATCGCAGCCATCGGCGTCCGGATTTCATGGCTCATGTTAGCCAGGAATTCACTTTTCGCCACATTCGCCTGCAGGGCCGCCTGCTCACTTTTGCGTAACGTCTCTTCCAGTTGTTTACGTTCCGTGATGTCCTGGATGATACAGCTGACAGCCCAGACCGCTTCCGTGTCATCCACGAGGGGATGAAAATTCATCAGCCAGCAGTGACGCTCGTCATCGCCGGGAGTCTGGGCATAGATTTCGTAGTTCTCAACCGGTTTACCACTTTCAAACACGGTCTCATACAGGGGCTGAATCTGATCGGCAAGGCCCGGCATCAGTTCTTCCACCTGCCGGCCCAGTTGCTGATGACGGGAGATTCCGTTCATCTGTGCGTGCCGCTCGTTGATGCGCAGACAGCGATACTGCTGATCGATTAAACTCATTCCAACCGGGGCGGTTTCGTAGATCAGTTCCAGCTCCTTCAGTCGCTGGCTGGCCCGCGCCTCGGCGGCACTCAGGCTCTCTTCCGCCCGTCGCTGTTCATGAATGTCACTCACCGTGCCCACCCATTCCCGGACCTGACCAGACTGATCGATCACGGGAACCGCTTCGGTAATCACCGGGCGATAGCTCTGGCTCTCTGCATGCCAGATGTGCCCCTGGATCTGGCGGCTGGACCGGTCTTTCGTTGATGAACTCCAGAGGCCCGTGATTTCAGAACGGTCTTCCGGCAGCACGGCATTCAGCCAGCCGTTGTCTTTGTGCTCAGTCCAGGGTTGCCCCGTGAATCGCTCCCAGGACTTCTGGGGCACGATAAAATTCCCCTGCGCATCCGTCGTCCAGATAATACTGCTGGTGCCGCTCAAAAAAGCTTCATACCGGGCCTGCAGCCAGCGGAGATCGCGTTCCACCTGCTTGCGTTGTTCTATCTCACTGAGCAGTTGCTTGTTGGTCGCCATCATGGAAGGCAGATGCAGCATCCGCGGCGCATAGCGGATTAAAATGATCACGGCGATCCAGGAAACGATGGCGGTCGCCAGCTTGAGCAGTCCCGAAATCCGATAAATCGGATACCAGAAGATAATCGCTTCCGCCAGATGCACGGTGCCGCACAACAGAATGAATGCTGCGAACAGGCCGAACAGCTTTGTGAATGGGAAATCTTTTCGCTTGGCGGCAAAGTACAGCAGCACAATCGGAATCGCGGTATAAGCCGACCAGGTGCCGATGTCCGACAGGATGTGCAACCAGCCTTCACCGTCGCTCCAGTTCCCGCAATCCCAGCGGGGGGGATAATCTGATGTGTCAAAAAGTTTGGTGAAAAACTCACCCATCTCTGCAGCCTTTTCTGTTGAACCAGATTGTATTCTGGCGTTGTTTCCAGGCTGACTCCTGTGAGCGTAAGAGATCGGTGGACCACTACAGGATGTCGTCTAGGTTGTATCAATACGGGCAGGTTGCTCCTGTGAATCAGTTACGCCTGTACCAAGGGAGGCGTCAGCGTAACAACACAGGAACCTGAATAGATCTGGATCATAAAGTCTATTCTAACCCGGTGCTGAAAATATGAAAGGCTGGAAACCGTCCGGGTTTAGATTACAGAGCACCGGGCCCCGCAGTCGAACATAATTTCATCGACAGGCGCGATGATAACGAATCGAGATGCGACATTTAGTCGCACTTCTGGATCGGCAACTGCTTCCGACAGGCAGAGAGAATCTGTCGGGACAGGGCAGGGGAGTTGACCGCGCGCGCCAGCGATAGACCACCGAAACAGAGGGCCAGCGTCGCGAGAATTTCCTGGCGGCTGAATTCGTTGTCCGAGCGCTCCTGAAACTGCGCGACCATCCACTGGATGACCTCTTCGAACCGGGCCTTCGTCTCTGCATCCGCGCGACCCAGGTCGGACAGCAGAGGAGGGATCGAACATCCCTCCTCCACCTGCTCGCAATGCTTACTCGACAGGTACTTCTGCATGATCTCGATCAGTTGCTCCGGCGTCTCACATTCACTGAGGGCGCCGTTCATCGCCGCCTGGTCTTCGATGAAAGAATGGACAAAGGCCTCGCCCAGCACGTCGGACTTTGAATTGAAATGACCATAAAACGCGCCGGAAGTCATGCCGGCGGCTTCCATAATGCCATCCACGCCACTGCCGACGTACCCCTGTTGTTTGAACGTACGCAGGGCGGCGTCCAGAATCTTATTCCGGGAGCGTTGTTTCCGATCCGGGGGCTGGTTCATCTGCAGGACTCTCTTTCCAGACAATCGGGTGTTGTTCCAGGCGTTCGCCATCCAGAGTGCCGCCGGTCACACTGCTGTCCGCACGGTACTGGATCACCAGATAGTATAACGGCTCCTCGCTGTGGTTTCGCCAGACGCGCGGCACTTCCGGCGAAAGTCGAATAAAGAATCCGTCCGAAACCTCAAACAGCTCCTCCCCCGCCTGAAACTGTCCCCGGCCCTGGATCACGAAGTAAATCTCGTCGTTCGCCTGGTGGCGATGGACAAAAGGCATCTCGCGGCCCGCAGGTAGCACATTGACCGACATCTCCAGCCCGTCTGAGTTCAGCAGCTTCCGTAGAAAATACTTCCCGCGAACCGGCATGGGCGCGTCCGGCGGTGTGAGCTTGAACCGCGTCCAGCTCTCCAGCGGGCCCGCTTCAAAGCAGTCGTAGCCGTCTCCATGCACGCTCTGATCTGTCGCTTGAATCATGATTTTCTCCTGGTGAAAGTAATTGAGTCTGTAAATATAACGAGCGTTATATAGTGGTCGTTATATTTGGTCAACACGGATTCGAACAATGGTATAATCCCTCTAACCCCTCCAGTCGTTGTCAGAGTGACGGGAAATGTCCGCCGGCTCTCCGCGCGGTTCCGTCACGGAGCCTGAAACCGGGCAATAAACCTGACTTCCGGTCAGACTCTTGTTTGAGTCGCTTCAGGAGATTGGTTACACTGGGGAACACTTTAATGTCGCTTACTGATTCCAGGTTAGGGGAAGGTACGTCCGGAACCGTCCATGGAATCGTTCAGATCCCATACAGAAAGTCGAAACAGTCCCATGATTTGTGTCAGCATCGGTCGAACCCGGCACAAAATGATGATGATGGAACATCGCTCCCTCTCAGAGAAGGGGGCCGAACTCGTTGAATTAAGGCTGGACTGGATTGCCCGGACGCCGGACGTCACTAAACTGATCAAGGACCGTCCCACCCCGGTCGTCATCACCTGCCGACGTCCTGAAGATAAAGGACGCTGGAAGGGCTCCGAAGAACAGCGGCAGGCCCTGCTGCGAACCGCCATCGTCTCCGAAGTCGAATACGTCGACATTGAAGATGACATCGCCGACAAGATTCCCCGCTACGGCAAAACCAAACGCATCATCAGTCATCACAACTTCGATGAGACCCCCGATAACCTCGAAGAGATTCACGAGTCGCTCTGTAAGAAAGACCCGGATATCGTCAAGCTGGTCACGATGGCCAACTCTCCCGGCGATTCGATTCGCATGCTCAAGCTGGTCGCCAGTGCCAAAGTTCCCACTGTCGGATTCTGCATGGGTGAGTACGGCGTGATCAGTCGTATTCTCTGCGGCAAGTACGGTTCTCCTTTTACGTATGCCACCTTCAGTCGCGAACGGGAAATGGCACCGGGGCAGCTCGCCTTTTCTGAAATGACCCAGATCTACCGCTACGATCAGATCGGCCCCGAAACACCCGTCTACGGTGTGATCGGTGATCCCATCGCCCATAGCCTGAGTCCGCTGATTCACAACATCGCCTTCCGGCACGATAAACTGGACGGCGTCTATCTGCCGTTCCGCGTTCCGAAAGACCGCCTGGAAGAGACGCTCAAGGAATTCGAGTTCCTCAACGTCCAGGGTTACAGCGTGACCATTCCGCACAAAGAAGGCGCCCTCAAGTTCGCGGGTGCCGCGGATCAGGCCTCCAAAACCATGGGAGTGGCCAACACTCTCTATAAAGATGACCAGAATGTCTGGCAGGCCCGCAATACCGACTACGATGCCGCCCTCGACAGCATCCGGCTCGGTCTCGATCCGGAAGGTAAAGCCTCCGATGATCCCATCGACGGCAAACAGGTACTGCTCCTCGGTGCAGGCGGTGTCTCGCGTGCGATTGGCGCCGGGATCATCAATGCCGGCGGTGCGTTAACGGTTACCAACCGCAGCCGGGTACGCGGCGAAAGGCTGGCCCAGGATCTCGGTTGTGCCCACACCACCTGGGAAAACCGGGGCAGCGGACACTATGACATTCTGGTCAACGGCACCTCGGTCGGCATGCATCCGAATGTCAATGAAACGCCGTTCGCTCAGAACTTCCTGCTCGATGACATGCTGGTCTTCGACACGGTTTACAATCCCGAAAATACGCTGCTGCTCAAACAGGCACGCGAGCGGGGCTGCAAAACCGTTTCCGGAATCGAAATGTTCGTACGCCAGGCTGCAGCGCAATACAAACTGTTTACCGGTAAGGAAGCCCCCCTGGATGTGATGCGGAACACGCTTCGCAAGGGGATTTCCGCGGTCGCGAAACTCTAAGGAATGCCTGGCATGTCCCTGATCACCCTGATTGGCTACCGAGGCAGCGGCAAGAGCAGCGTCGCCGCCCCCCTGGCCGAACAACGCGGTTATGACTGGATCGACGCCGACGATGAAATCGAACGCGTCGCCGGCAAAACCATCGCCGAGATCTTCGCCGAGGGAGGCGAACCCCACTTTCGCCAGATCGAACGGTCAGTCATGCAGCAACTGCTCTCCGGCGATCAATGCGTGATCGCCGCGGGAGGCGGTGCGATCCTGAATGACCAGACCCGCGCGGAAATGAAACAGGCCGGCCCGGTGATCTGGCTCAAAGCAGACGCCGCCGACCTCATCCAGCGAATCGATGGCGACAGCACAACCGGCAGTCGCCGACCGGCGCTCACCGCCAGCAACTCGCAGCTCGAAGAAGTGCAGACCCTGCTCGCACAGCGCGATCCCCTCTATCGCGATGCCGCCACCCTCACCATCGAGACCGGCGGCAAAACGGTCACAGAAATCGTCGCTGAAATTATCGCCGCTCTGGATGCCGATTCTTAATCCACAACGAAAGCATTTCCGATCATGACCCCCTTTGGTATCAATCCTTACCTGATGCTGACAATGCTGTTCCTGCTGGGAACCGCACTGGGGCGGATCATCAACCTCTGCATCGAGGAAATTCCCCGCGAGGAAAAAGTGGGGGCCGCCTGGAATCGGGTCTTCCGTCGTATGCGGCACCTCGGCTCCCGCTATCATCTGCCCCTCATCGGGGTTTATCTCACGCGGTCGAAAAACTCGACTTATTCCTACCGCCGCTCGCATCGCGAAGCACTCGTGGAACTGTTGAACGGCGTGATATTCGTACTGCTCTACTGCGCCGAAGTTCCCCTGGGAGCCGGCGCACTGCTGCAGGACAGCGGACTCTTCTCCGCCTATGCACCCGACCTGGTGACCGTCGATTCCTGGCTCTCCCCCGCGGGACTGCTCAACCTGCGTTACTTCTATCACCTGGTGCTGATCGAATCCCTGATGATCGCCACCTTTATCGACTTCGATCACAAAATCATCCCCGATGGCTGTACCATGCCCGCCCTGTTTGTCGGGGTGGTCGGCGCGTTTGTCTTCGGAGTACTCTACCTGGTGCCCGTCTGGTTCCAGGAGCCTTCGGTGGTCCGCCTGTTCGGAGTTTATTTCCCGGAAGATTACCGGCACCATTTCATTGTCGAAAAGATTCCGCAGTGGGTCGTCACCTACCCGCACCTGCACGGTCTGGCCGTGAGTCTGGTAGGGCTCGTGGTGGGCGGCGGTGTCGTCTGGGCTGTCCGCGTCATCGGTCAGTGGACGTTACGCCAGGAAGCGATGGGCTTCGGCGACGTGATCCTGATGGCCGTCATCGGCAGCTTCCTGGGCTGGCAGGCGACGGTCACCGTGTTTGTGATTTCGCCTCTGTGTGCCCTCCTGGTGGTGGCCGTTTCCATCTTCTTCAAGCTCTCGCGCGAGATTCCCTTTGGACCTTACCTCAGCCTGGGAGCGTTGCTCGTCCTGCTCGGCTGGCCGAAAATCTGGCCGCTGGCCGAACGTATCTGCCATCTGGGACCGCTGCTACCCATCCTGGCACTATTGATGATGGTCCTGCTGACGGCCTGTCTGTTATTTACCCAGTTCATGAAATGGATCCTGGGCATCCCCCTCTACTGGCAGGACGAATGGGCCGAGGAATGGACGTCTGCTGACCAGTTGACCTTCCAGTCGGGCGAGAATGTCAACGAAACCCAGGGCCGCTGGGATCTCAACACAAACAACCACACCCGGGCCGGACGGGGAACGCAACACTACCACCAGTGGAAAAACGGCCGGTAATCAGGGCTTTTTTCAGTCCGGGACCCATATCATTCACAAAATCAACTCGAGAGACTAGAATCGGCTGCAGAAGCTGAACTTGTCACCGCCGTGCGTGTCCAAACTTAGTGGCTCGCCAACTGCTGACATGAAATTTGAGATCTGAAATTAGAAATACCTATGATTACAATTGTCGACTACGGAATGGGAAATCTGCGGAGCGTCCAGAAGGCCTTTGAAAAGGTGGGCGCGGAAGCACAGATCTGCACAAACCCCGAGGAAATCGCGAAAGCCTCCAAACTGATCCTGCCCGGCGTAGGCGCTTTTCGCGATGCGATCCAGGCCCTCAAGGATCAGAACCTGGTGGAACCGATTCTGGAACACGCCAACTCGGGCAAACCCTTTCTCGGCATCTGTCTTGGGCTGCAGCTCCTGTTCGATGTGAGTTACGAAGACGGCGAATACGAGGGGCTGGGCATCATCCCCGGCAAGGTGGTCCGCTTCCAGGATCAGCCCGGTCTGAAGATCCCCCACATGGGCTGGAACCAGATCGACGCCACCCGGCCGCATCCCCTGCTGGCCGGCATTCCCGAACACGAACACTTTTACTTCGTTCACAGCTATTATGTGGCCCCCGATAATGATGACGACGTTGCCGCCTGGACGGACTACGGCTGTCGCTTCGCCTCGATGGTCGCCCGCGACAATCTGGTCGCCTGCCAGTTTCACCCCGAGAAAAGCCAGAACGCCGGCCTGAAACTGCTGCAGAACTTCGCCGCGTTTTAATTCGACACCATCCGAAATAAGTATCAGAAAAATAGAAAGTCAGCTCAGCTATGGAAATTCTGCCCGCCATCGATATCCGGGGAGGCAAATGTGTGCGTCTGCGACAAGGCGATTACGGACAGGAGACCGTCTTCGGCGACGATCCCACCGAAATGGCCCGCCGCTGGGCTGACGGAGGCGCACAGCGTCTGCACCTGGTCGACCTCGACGGCGCCAAAGCTGGTCAACCTGTGAATCACGAAGTCGTCCTCAAGATTGTCGAAGCCGTTTCCGTTCCCTGCCAGATGGGGGGCGGCATCCGCGACGAAGCCTCAATTAAGCTGATGCTGGACGACGTCGGCATCGACCGCGTCATCGTCGGCACCCAGGCACTCAAAGATCCCCAGTGGTTCAAAGAAATGGCAACCCGCTATCCGGGTCGGCTGGCACTCGGTCTCGACGCCCGCGACTCCAAAGTGGCCACCGAAGGCTGGCTCGATGTCTCCGAAACCTCGGCCATCGACCTGGCCAAAGAATACGTGGGCGTGGAACTGGCCGCAGTGATTTACACCAACATCGCCAACGACGGCATGATGCAGGGCGTTGATGAAGGGACCATCCAGGACATGATCGCGCTGGCCGAACTCGGTCTCCCCGTGATCGCTTCCGGCGGTGTGACGACCCTCGACGATGTCACCCGCCTGGCCGAAGTCAGCCGCACACAGCCCAGGCTGGTTGGCGCAATCATCGGCCGTGCCCTCTACGAAGGGACGATCGCGGTTCCCGATGCCATCGCTGCTGCGACCCCTTAACATGCCGCGACCGCTTGAGTGGGAATGCCGGGGCCCGGCGGACAGGAATCACTGCAAATGACCGACGACGTCGATCGTGGAAAACTGTACCGGGCACGGCTGCTGGTGCTCCTCGCCTCGGTGCTCTGGAGCCTGAGCGGTCTGTTCATCAAGTCGCCGCCGTTCCAGTCGATCCCGGCTGAGGATCGCGGCTTGATCCTGGCCTGCTATCGGGCCCTGTTTGCCGGCCTGTTCCTGCTCCCCCTGGTCCGCTTTCGGCATATGCGCTGGCGGCCCGCTCTGATTCCACTGCTGGTCGCCTTCGCCACGATGAACCTGTTGTTCGTCACCGCGATGACCGGCACATCCGCTGCCGCTGCCATCTTCCTGCAGAATACGAGCGTCGTCTGGGCGATGCTCTTCGGTTATTTTCTCCTGCAGGAACGCATCGAACGCGGATCGGTCCTGTCCATCCTGATTGTCCTGGCCGGCATCCTCTGCATCGTGGCCGGCGACTGGGCCGGGGAAAACTATGACGGTAATCTGATCGCCCTCACCAGCGGCGTCTGTTACGCACTGGTGGTGACCTTCTTCCGCGTACTCCGCGACGAACATCCGGCCTGGCTGGTCGCGCTCTGCCTGTTGACCTCCGCGGCCATCGTCGCGCCCTGGGTCTGGAGTCTCGACATCACGCTGACCGGCCAGCAGTTCTTTCTGCTGGCACTGCTGGGAGTCGTTCAACTGGGGACGCCTTATGTTGTGTTCTCACACGCAGTCAAAACAGTCAACTCGCAGGAAGCAGCCCTGCTGGTGCTCACCGAACCGATCCTGAACCCGATCTGGGTCTGGCTCTTCTGGGGAGAAACGGTCTCGGTCTCCACGTTTGTCGGCTGTGCGCTGATCGTCGCCGGGCTCCTGGTTCGCTTCATCCTCTTTCGCCCGCGACAGGTGCTGCCGCAAGAGTCACAATAAGCGTCTCAGAGAAGACTTCCCCGTCTGTACGCCCTGAGAGTTAAAGGACATGAGGCCCGGCTGGGTATCACGATTGTGATTCGTTTGAATCCAGGGACTTTGCCTGGTTTTTCTTTTTAGGTGCCGGGGGCAGCCGTACCGTCTGCATCTCATGATATTGAGCCCGCTGCGGTTTCAGTTCGCTGCGAAAGAACTTGAGCGTGTCCAGCGTCGCTTCACCCCACTCCGCATCCCGCCGATCAGCCAACAGCTGGAACAGTTCTTCCGGCGGCTTGGCTTTGATACGGGCCAGTGTCAGATGGGCATGGAAGCCTTTGCGTTCCCGGGGGTAACCCAGTTTTTCGGTCTCGGCTTCGAGGTACTCCGCCATCTCTGCGAGCAGGGATTCGTCTTTGATTCCCGCCCAGACCACATTCGGTCGATCTTCACGGGGAAACGCACCCAGACCTTTGAAAGCCAGCCGGACGCATTTGAAGCGATTCCGCATCTCTTTCAGAGCACGACTGACGGGCATGATGTCTTCGAGCTCCGTCGGTCCCAGGAATTTGAGCGTGATATGCATCTGATCTTCGGGGATCGGTTTCACTGCCGACCCCATCTGATTCAGCTTTTCCAGAACTTTACGGAGTCCTCGTGTCGGTTGAACGGGGACGGCAATAAATGTGCGTGCGCGTTGATTCTTCTGCATCGTATTTCTTCAGCAATTCTGCGAGTCTCGCAGGTCGAGTTATTTCTTTTTCTGATTCCAGAGCGCCTTGAGCTGATCGAAGCCCTGAAGCGGCTGATCTCCTGTTTTCATTTCCTTGGTCAGCTTGGGCAGCGGGGCCTCTTTTTTACCAGGCTTGTTCCGTTTCTTTTTGCCGGGTTTCCGTTTGCGGGTCGCAGCGGAATCGCCCTGGTCCTGTTTTGCCTTATCCGGCTTTTTCTGCTCATCGGGTTTCGACGGTCCGCGTTGAGATTTCCGCGGCGGTCGTACCGTGCCCGGTTTGATCAATGTCAGGGAGACGCGGCGGCGTTCCAGGTCGACTCCCAGCACCCAGGCGGTAATCACATCACCGACCGAGACGAACTGGTAAGGACTTTCAATGAAATGATTCGCCATCTCGCTGACGTGAATCAGGGCGCTGTCTTTCAGGCCCACATCCACGAACGCGCCGAAGTCCACCACGTTCAAAACCGTGCCCTGCAGTTCCATGCCCTCGGTCAGCTGTTCCAGCTTGAGCACACCCTGTTTGAAGATCGGCCCCGGCAGATCGGAACGCGGATCGCGTGGCGGTCGGGCAATGGCTTCCAGGATGTCTTCCAGTGTCGGCAGACCGATCTTCAGACTTCCACTGAGTGCCTGCTTGTCGATCTGGGAAACCTTCTCCAGAATCGAAGCCCGTTCCTGGGCCGATGTTTTCAGACTGTCGGGAGGCAGCTCCAGCTGTTCCAGCACCTTATGCGCCGACTCGTAACTTTCCGGGTGAATCCAGGTGGAATCGAGTGGCTCTTCGCCCCGATCAATTTTCAAAAAGCCGGCGGCCTGGGTGAAGGTCGCTTCGCCGATCCCCGCGACATCGAGCAGTTGTTTCCGACTGAGGAACGAACCGTGCTGGTCGCGCCATTCGGTAATCCGTCGTGCGATTAACTGGTTGAGTCCCGAGACGTGTCGCAGTAAAGAAGCACTCGCCGTATTCAGGTTCACACCCACATAGTTCACGCACGATTCGATCACTTCATCCAGCGACTCTTTCAACCGCTTGGAGTTCACATCGTGCTGATACATGCCCACACCGAGGTGCTGTGGATCGATCTTCACCAGCTCACTCAATGGATCCTGTAAGCGGCGGCCAATCGAAATGGTGCCGCGAATCGTCGCGTCCAGATCCGGAAATTCTTCACGGGCGACCGGGCTGGCAGAATAAATACTCGCTCCCGCTTCGTTCACAATCAGGTAGCGTGCTTCGGGGAGATTCTGTTCGATCATCTCGGTGATGATCTCTTCCGTTTCCCTGCACGCGGTGCCGTTGCCAATCGCGACCAGCTTACAGTTGTGCTCGGTCATCATGTCGGCCAGTTTGTTCCGCGCGAAATCTTTCTTCTCTGCAGATCCGGTCACATACACCAGGTCAGTCGCCACGCAGTAACCGAGTTCATCGAGCACCGCCAGTTTACAGCCCGTGCGCAATCCCGGATCGATCGCCAGAATCCGTTCTCCCTGCAGGGGAGGCTGCAGCAGCAGGTTTTTCAGGTTCTGGGCGAAGACAGAGACCGCATGTTTTTCGGCTTTCTCGGTCAGCTCGCGACGGATTTCCCGTTCCAGGCTCGGCAGGATCAGACGTTGCAGGGCATCGGTAACCACTTCGGTCAGAAACTCGCTGAAACGATGACCTTCCAGCTTGAGGTGACTTACAATGGAATGTCGCGCCGAATCTTCTTCCCACTCAAACCGAACCCGCAGCGCTCCCGATTTCTCTCCGCGGTTGAGTGCCATGGTCCGATGGTGCGGAACCTTCACGGCCCGTTCGGAGTAGTTGAAATAATCGCGATATTCCTGGCCCAGCTCTTCTGCTTTTTTAGTCGCGTTGACCGTCAGCTTTCCGGAACGCCAGGCAATCCGGCGGGAGATGTCGCGCACATCGGGATCTTCGCCGATTTTTTCCACCAGGATGTCGGCGACCCCTTTGAGAACATCTTCGGTCGTCTGTGCGCCTTCTTCGTCTTTGATGTATTGTTCTGCGGCGACGTTTAAATCCGTCAGCCCTGCATCGCCGGCCCAGATCGCATTCGCCAGTGGTTCGAAGCCATGCTTACGGGCGGCCGCGGCGCGGGAGGTGCGCTTGGGACGGTAAGGGCGGTAAAGGTCTTCCAGACGTTTGAGCGTATCGGCCTTTTCGATTTCCGTTTTGAGTTCCGGAGTGAGCTGCTGCTGGGCTTCGATCAGACGCAGAATGGTAGTGGCCCGCTCGCGCAATTGACGCTTCAGCTGTACCCGTTTCTGAATATCGCGGATCTGAACTTCATCCAGGTTGCCGGTACGTTCTTTACGGTAACGCGTAATGAAAGGAACCGTGTTGCCTTCATCAAGCAACGCGATCACATTCTGAATCTGTTGTGATGTGAGTTTCAATTCCTCAGCGATTTGCGCTGCGTCACGTTCTGAGAACTGTGAACCGGATTGATTCTCTGGTATCTCAACCGCATCCATCTCGATCTCGATTCGTTTCGACCTATGGTTACGAAAACTTGCGATCAGAGCTCTGATCAATTACAGGATCTTCTCTGTCTCTATGTGTGTAGAATAACTGTTTTCAGAGAAAATAGAAATGGTCATTCCAGGTGACCGCCGTCTGTCGGGCGCCGAACAGATTTGCCATACACGAAAGTGTAGTGAGCGTAACATAAGTTTAACAGGCTCACACAACAGAAATCCGCTCCTCGTCAGTGCCTGTTCTATGAAGATTTTTTGAAGAGGCGGTTTCTAAACAAAGCTGCGCGGGCGGTCTGTATCTTTTTAAAAAAAGAGAGTCACCAGGGGGACCAGTTTCGCGTGTCGCGCAGCAGGCTTTTCGCACAGCATCAGCGGGAAATTATCTCACTCATTCTGTCGGCAGAATCGTTTTTCCCGTCAGGACCGGACCTCTTCGCTGCCGATAACTCCAGTACTGACTGTCTCCATTCATGCGCGGTCGGGCTGACGCGAATGAGGATTGCGGAATGAGGGAGACACACCAAATCTGACTAACACAGGGGGGAGATGGCATGACGACTGCCGTCAGATGGAGTACGTATCTACTTGTGATTTTTGCATTTAGCCTGACACAGGGGCACGAAGCCCAGGCCGGTTGGCCCTGGTCCTGCGATACCTGCAAAGAGGCTGAAAAAGAAGCAAAATGGGCCGAGCGCGCAGCACGCCCCGTTGGCTCGCGACAGAAATACAAGTTCGGAGAACTCTGGCCTCCCTATCCCCGGCCGACCGGACCCAAACAGCACTTCTGGAACCGCTACCATCACGCCCACTACTGGCCTTACCCTTATCAGTGTGAAGACCGGGCTTACGTCCGTGATGTCATGGACAGGCAGATGCACAATGGCTGGGCCGACCAGACCACGCTGTATGCATATCACTTTGAGAAAGACACTAACAAGTTAACCGAAGCCGGTTTAATGCATCTCCGCTGGATTCTCACACACGCACCGGAAAGCCGCCGTACCGTCTTTGTTCAGTCGGCCAATGAATCCATTGAAAGCCAGGAACGTCTGGCCAATGTGCAGTACGCTGCTTCTCAGATGGCCGGCGATGACAACCTGCCTCCCACGATGCTGCGTCTGGCACCAACCTACGGACGCCCCGCACGCGAAGAGGACATGAAATACCGGGCTTACATCGGTTCGATTCTGCCACCGCGGATTCTGTATACACCCGGCGGGGGAACAGCATCGAATGGCGGCAACTGAAACCAGTGCCGCCTGTCGTCTGATTCTAAATCTTTTTTCCTGCTCCGTTTAATTTGAACGTATCGCTGTTGCATGATTGATCGACCTGGTGATGATGAAACGCGGGATGCTGCCGAGGCAGCATTTCGCGCGCAACCTGATGCCCCAACAGATGAGCCCCGCATCGCTGCCCCCAGACAGGATGTGGCTGATCTGTATAGCGATCTGTTTCCGCAGAGTGATCAGCTGAAACCCACAGAGGCGACGCCCCGTTCCGCACAACGGATCACAGGCACAGCAGGCATGCGCAAGCGTTCCCCCGGCGCAGCGATCCCGGCCCCAAAAACACTCGAAGAAACCGGCCTGTCGCTGGTGCAGTTGTCGGGGCTGGTACTCAAACAGCTGTATCTGCAGGGGAGTGCCCTCGGGCTCGAAATTTCCCGCAGTGCGCATCTGCCGTTCAGCATTATCGATACGGCTCTGATCTTTCTGAAAGAAGAGAAGTGCATCGAAGTCACGTCCGGCAATGTCATCGGGCGGTCTTCCTATCGATTCCATTTAACAGAGCTCGGGCGGGTCCGCGCCCGGGAAGCGTTCGAACAGTGCCGCTATGTCGGGCCGGCGCCGGTCCCGCTGGATGCCTATGTCCGCCAGTGTCAGTTACAGACCGTGGTTGGCATCGACTGTACGCCGGAACGGCTCGAAGATTCCTTTTCCGATTTCATCATTCGTGAAGGGCTACTGGATGAACTCGGTCCCGCCGTCTGCAGTGGACGTTCCATTTTCATCTACGGCCCGCCGGGTAATGGCAAGACACTGATCGCCAAGGGGTTGGGACGCTTCCTGAATCGGCAAGGCGGTGAGATCCATGTGCCCTATGCTTTGCAGATGGAAAACAGCATCATCACCCTCTTCGATCCGACCATTCATGAGACGACAGACGACCATGAATTCCTGGATGCGTCATCCATCCAGCGACACACGGCAACCTCTCTACCTGACATGGAAGACTGGAGTAAACCGGAAACCGATTTGCGCTGGCGACGGATCAGGCGTCCGGTCGTCATCACGGGCGGGGAACTGAATCTGGAGATGCTGGATTTACGCTACAATAAAACCAGTAACTTCTACACGGCTCCATTGCACATCAAAGCCAATGGCGGCGTGTTTCTGATTGACGACTTCGGCCGGCAACTGGTCAGCCCCAAGGACCTGCTCAACCGCTGGATTATGCCGCTGGAAGACCGGACCGATTATCTCACGCTGGCAACTGGTAAGAAGTTCGCGGTCCCCTTTGAACAGCTGATCGTCTTTTCCACCAACCTGGATCCCAAAGACCTGGTCGATGAAGCCTTCCTCCGCCGGATTCGTCACAAGATTCACATCGGTCCCCCCACACGGGAACTGTTTACCGAAATCGCACAGCTCTGCTGTCACCAGCGAAATCTGCAGTTCGACCCAGTCTTTGTAGATTACCTGTATGACACTTATTACAACCAGGGACGGTCCCCGCGCTCGAGCGACCCGAGAGATTTACTGGAGATTCTTCAGTCAATTTGTCGATTTAAAGGACAGGAACCCATTCTTTCCACTCAAATTATCGCAGAGGCAGCTCAACGCTTCTTCTGTCAGTTATAAATCCTGTCCCAAACATCCTGTCAGATCGGAAGTTACGAAGATCTGTCAGACACCTCGATTGACTCATGATCATTCTGTTCTGTATCGGTTACTGAAACGTTCTGCCCAGCCTCAGCAGAAACGTCGTACCCATCAGAAGGTCTGATTTTCGGAGTACCGACTGAGAAAATCAAAAAAGTTTCGCTGCTGTATCTCATGGAGGGGATCACATGCCCGTAATACGTTTTACAAAACAGACCTGGCTTGCAGGAATCGCCTGTGCATTATTGATTTGCAGCGGTTGCTCTTCCATGAGAGAGCAGATCGTCAAGAAAAATGATCAGCCGCCGGATACGCTGGAAGAAAAGATTTCCGTCGCGAAAAAGAGGCTGAAGCACCCTGACAAGTTTTACGTGACACACGGCCAGTTGCAGGAAAAGATGGGCGATCTTGAATCGGCCCGCACCTCCTATCAGGTGGCCCTGGGAGAAAATCCCAAATCGATCGATGCCGTACTCGGACTCTCGCGACTGGACCAGGTCGCCGGTCGCAAAATCGAGGCAGAGAAGGGGTTCCAGAAAGCTCTGGAGATGGAACCCGAGAATCCCCAGGTTCGCGCCAGCATTGGTCAATTCTATGCCGCCGAACAGAAATGGGATAAAGCCATTCCCCTGTTGAGCGAAGCGATCAAAGCCGCTCCCGCGGATAAGAACATCCGCTACCAGTTGGGAATCGCGATGGCCTCTTCGGGAGATTACCAGGGCGCGATGCCACACCTGATCCGCGCCGTTGGCGAAGCGGAAGCACATTACAACATCGGTTACATCCTGAAAGATCGAGGCGAACTGCAGGCCAGCGAGCAGCAGTTTCTACAGGCCGTCCTGCTGAAGCCCGAGTTCAACGAAGCCCAATACTGGCTGGATGAAATCCGCCGCGAAAAAGAGAACCGGCTCATGCTGGCTGGCGTCTCTTCCAGTGCCGGTGCAAAGGGAACTGCCAAACAGGCCGCTTACACCAAAGCGAAGCCGCCGGCGAAAACCGTACAGAATGCCGTTTCCCAGGGAATGGCACCCGCCGGAATTCCTCAGTCACCTCGACGCATCTCCGCTCCTGCAGACAACACACAACAGCCACCGCCCGGCATGAACGCAGAACAGATGGAACAGTGGCGCAACCAGCGTCAGCTCTGATCTGAATCTGATCTTCGCATCAATTAAAAGGAAAAAATGATGGGTGGGCCCGAATGTAATTCGGGCCGAGCGCAGCGAGCAGGAAACTGACTGTGTTGCGTTCCTGAAAGAGTGATACTGGTTCGCTCTGAACTCATTTTGAGTTGAAGTGGTAAGTTCAAATTCGGTTCGGGCGTCTGCTCTGACAGTTTCCTGTTGTCTCTGACAACCCCGAATTTCATTCGGGGGCACCCATTCCGGCTTGATAAAAAGTGGTTTAAAAAAAACAGGCCCCGCATCACACGGGGCCTGTTTCATTTTCTAAGCGTCGCTTCTCCACTTAAGCGGAGGCAGGAGCTTCCTGCAGTTGAGCAGCCAGCTGTTCGCACAGACGCTTCAACAGGGCGATCGATTCTTTCGCTTCGGCTTCGGTCATTGTCATTGGTGGACTGACGCGAAGTACGTTACCGGCCAGGGCACCCAGCAGGTGAATGCCGTCGCCACCTTCTTCACCGAGGTAGCAGGTCTTGACCAGATCGATCGCAACCTCCTGGCTGGTCTTGCCACCCAGTTCGGCACACTCGATGCCGAAGACCATACCTTCGCCGCGGACCTTGGCGATCACGCCGGTCTCTTTCAGGCTCAGCAGACCTTCGGTGTAGAGAGCAGACAGCTTCTGTGTGTTCTCCATCACGTCCGTCGATTCAAACTCGTCCAGTGTCGCCAGTACGGATGCGGAAGAGAGCGGGTTGGCACTCCAGGTGTCAGAGGCTTCGCCGTATTTCAGGCTGGCAATGACATCGCTGCGACCCACGGCAGCAGCTACAGGCACGCCGTTTCCGAGGCCTTTACCCAGTACAACGAAGTCGGGCTCAACCTGGTATTTTTCAAAAGCGTACATGCAACCGGTCCGGCCGAAGTTGGCCTGCACTTCATCTAAGATCAGCATGATGTCGTGTGCCCGGCAGAAGTCCTGCAGCACTTTGTGGTAAGCCACCTGCGGATGGTAGCTGCCCCCACCGCCCAGGTAAGGCTCGGTGATCAGGCAGTTGATCCGTGAGCCGTACTCGGTCCACATGTCTTCCAGTTCTTTCTGGTAGGCAGCGGTATCCAGTACATCGTCCTTCTTGCTCATGTCGTCACATTCGGTACGCGGGAAGCTGATGAACTTCACGCGCGGATCGCGATCGGCATCTGTTTCCGAACCGGTGACGGCACCCGCCAGACCCTTTTTACCATGGAAACCATAGCGGGTCGCCAGGATGATGTCCCGTTCGGGATCGCGGTGCAGACAGGCCCAGAGTGCCTTCTGAACTGCTTCTGAACCGGAGGCTGCCCACATGACTTTGTCGCAGCGGTTGCCCCCTGTGAAAGATTGAATGTTGGCGATCAACCGTTTGCTGGCTTCGGTTTCAATCGGGGTGACGGCGTTGTAAGCAGTCAGGGTGACGGCATCAAAGTATTCGCCTTCTCCTTCGCCGGTCACATGTTCCGGTTTCCAGCCCATGTATTCGCTGAACCGCTTCATCCAGCGACGGGGGTTGTGACCCAGGTTCGCTACCAGCACGCCCGAGGTGAAGTCGTACAGACGTCGACCTTCCGGAGTCCAGTGGTAGCAGCCGGCGGATTTGGCCAGTACCGCCTGGCTGGGGGTGAAGGTTCGCAGGGCCAGGGGTTCGGTCTGGAACAGTTCGTCCCGCACCGCGTTAGATTGATTTTCGTTATCAAAGTGAATGGCAGTTGTCATGATGATCTCTTTTTACATAACAGGTAAATGACAATGGTTAATGAATGTCGATCCGGCACCGGGGCACGAATCTGATAGCAGGGTTAAACGGTGCCTTCGTAGAGCACTTCGAATTCGCTCGAACCAGGACGATACAGCACCAGGCCACCGTTCTCGTCGTTTACACGCACGACGCAATCCGGTTCGCCCGCAGCCCGTTTTTCCAGAATGGCTTCGAGTGCCTGGACGGCGGCTACGGTCTGACGATCCGCCGACAGATCGTTGTAATCCAGCGAACGAATCTGCGCCAGACGTTCTGCCCGTTCCGATTCGGGACCGCCGAACTCGACCTGGGCGACTTCTTTAGCAAACTGTTCGATCACTTCAATTCCATAACCCCGCTGCGAACGTTCGTTCCAGGGTTCTACAAACGGAGCGTTGAAGTGGTTGTTCAACGAGTTCTTGATCTCGTTCGGCGTTTTGTCTTCCACGGTGCATTCCACACCGCGTTTACGGGAGTGACCGTTCCACAGGCCATTGTCGAAGCGGAACTGAACTTCCTGTTCGACATAGCCGGGGAAGTTATCCGGGGTGACCCACGAAGTCTGAATATCGAAGGCAGCTTCGCGCCCCGATTCGTATTCGTAAACCATCTTCATCTGGCAGCTGTCCCAGGTCGGACCATCTTTGTCGCCTACCAGACCCCGCTGGCCAGCTGCGGTGATAGTCTTCAGTTTTCCACCGAACGAGAAGTCGATCAGTTTGATGTAATGCACGGCGACATAGGTTCCGGGGTTACGGCCGGTAATCCACTGTGCGAACTGCTGACCCGAAATCGCCTTGGGTTCCAGCAGCGAGCAGTAGCCGTTATTCACATGCTGCAATACGCCATCATAAACCAGCGAACGCATCCGCTTGTGATCGGGGTCGAACAGCTTGTGATAGACCACTTTGGCAGTCACATTGTTTTTCTCAGCCAGAGCCACCAGTTCGTCCAGTTCCTGCAGACAGAGAACTGACGGCTTTTCCACGATTACATGCACGCCTGCCCCTAAAAGCTTCTTACAGGCATCGAAGTGACGGTCATCGGGAGACGCGACACAGGCGAAGTTCACACCCGCTTCAATCATCTCTTCGATGGCGTTATCACCGACGAAGCTCTGGAAGCCGCCGACTTTGTCGCCGCGCTCTGCCAGGTACTTCTCGGCCCGGGATCCGGTGCGGGTGACCACTGCATCCAGCGAAACTTCCACCGGGCCGGTAGACCGCTGGTAAAGGTCCTGTTTGTAAACCGTTTCGAAGAAAGGACGATAGGTTTCATCAACGATCATCCCGAAGCCAACCATGCCGGCTTTCAGTTTGGGGAGTGTTCCTGCTGGACTCATTAGTTAATCCCTAAGTGAATTCAAAATATATGGTTTTCGAAGGTGTAAATTCGCAATTTCCTGCTATAATCGGGAGTATGATGCTTGGTGAACCCCCTCGGATAGCTTGAAAGTGAATTCACTTTATGGCGGGTTGACCGTTTTGTCAAGCCCGCAGATGCGCGGCAGAGGAAAAGATTTCGAGCTTTTCCCGCCCCGGTAGCAGAGTCCAGCCCCGGTATTTCTTGAGAAACTGAGATCCCTGTGAATAAAGAGACAAGTTTGCTGACCGAATCCACGGAATTGCACTCACTTCAGGAAGTCGAGAATCTCTCCCTGGTCGATGAGGTCTACCAGAAACTGCTGCTGCGGATCATTCGCTGTGAACTGCCCGGCGGAACAGAACTGAAGAGCACACAACTCGCTCGCGAGATTGGCGTCAGCCGGACACCGGTCGTTCAGGCCCTGGCACGCCTGCAGGCCGACGGGATCGTGATCCAGCAGAAAAATCACCGGGCCGTCGTCCGGGAAGGGGCCGAGAACTGGCTCGTGGAAATTCACGAGCTCCGCCTGTTGCTCGAGCCATCTGCTGCCGGGATGGCTGCCGGACGGATCAGCGCTGCAGAAATTCAGCGTCTGCAGGAACTGGCTGCCGGAGTCAAAGCCTGTCAGCAGGAGTACGAAGACGGCGATCAATCTGTGGAACAGGTCCAGAAATGGGGGGCCGCTTCCCGTAACTTCGACTACGCACTGCATCTGAGCATCGCCGACCATTGTGGCAATCTGCCAATCTGTGAAGCCATTCATAAATGCTGGAGCTATAAACGGGTATCCTACTCCGCCGCCGGGGAGACGCCCGAAATCATGACGCGGGGGCTCTACGATCACCTGGTGCTCCTCGATTCACTGAAACAACAGGATGCCGAGACGGCATCCGCCGCGATGACCATGCATTTACGTAATGCCTCCCGCATGCGACCTGATCGTTTGATTGTCTGATTACGGTTCGCGAGGGAATTCTTAACGAGCCTCTGAAAAAGCAGGGGGGAACTTCGCGTAGCTCTTGAAACTTGGCTCCAACCTGTCAAAATGGCCGGGAACTGGTCTGTTTTCGCGGTCCTGTTTCACCGGCAAATCACGCGAAATTTCTGCAGCACTGGCCGGTTACTTTCAAAGTGGAATAGTCTCCATCCCGATATGAGTGCTGATTGCTCCACGTTTATCCGCTTTAGATTTAGAAACAAAAAAGGTTGATCTCCGTCATGTCCGATAATCCAAGTGTCATTTTAAGTGCCTTTGCTGATGAAGCCGCCAATCATAAAACCGCTGTTGAACAGATGGTGGCACTCTCCGCGCTGGGATTGAAATACTACAGCCCCCGCTTTATCGATGTGAACGGGGATGGGAACGTCAAACATGTCGTCGATCTGAATAAATCGGAATACAAGCAGTTGCTCAAACTGCACGATGAATACGGCATGAACGTCACCAGCATCGGTGCCCGCGTTGGTAAGATCAAACTGGTCGACAAAGAAGATGGTTCACACAACGTCTTCGTGCCCTTCAAGGAATACCTTAAGAAAGAAGTCGCCAACACAATCAACGCTGCGACCACCCTCGGCACCAAGCTGATCCGTGGTTTCTCCTTCTACCCGCCTAAGGGTGAAGATCCCAAGCCTTACATGAACCAGGCCGTTGATCAGATCGGAGAAATCGTCGATCTGTGTGCCAAGGAAGGTCTCGTGTACGGTCTCGAAATCGAGCCCAACCTGATCGGCGAAACCGGACCGCTGCTGGCCGAACTGGCCCGCAAAGTCAAACGGCCCAACATGGTCACCATTTATGATGGCGGAAACATCGCCGCTCAGAACAAAGACGCGATGCAGTGTCTGAGCGAGTTCCACGACATGAGCAAATCCATGGGCTGGCTGCACATCAAAGATTACGCCGTCGATCCCGATCTGGAATGGACGGGTGTCGTTGACGAAGAGCGTCTGAAAAACTTCGTTCCCGCCAACGTGGGTGATGCCGGTCATGAATTCATCCTGCGGGAACTCCGCGACATGCTCCCCAAGATGGACAAGAAGATGAAAAAACTGGGCGTGCCCGGCGTCTTCCTGGAAGTCGAACCACACCTCAAGGGTGGCGGACAGTTCGGCGGATTCAGTGGTCCCGATGGAATCGGCGTCGCAGTCCGGGCACTTTGCTCCGTTCTCGATTATGTTGGCATCGACTATGAACTCCGCGGTTTCAAAGACATTCAGGAACTGCGTGGCTTCTAATCAGAGTCGCACTTAGAAGATTGAAGCGGGGCGGATTTCAGAGAAAACTGTTGATCTCCGCCCCCTTCTGTTACAATTCAGAGACAGTCGTTCAAGAGTAATTATCAATGGCCTTTGATCCACAACGTTTACAGGACATCATTGCCTGCCCCAAAACCAAAGCCAGGCTGGTCTGCGACGGTGATTTTCTGGTCTCCGTCGATCCGGCGACGCGACTCAAGTATCCCATTCGCGACGGAATCCCGGTGATGCTCGTGGACGAGGCAGAGGAAGTGTCCCCGGAAGAATGGGCGGCCATCATGCAGCGACATGAACGAAATCCGGAAACAGGAGAAGCGGTCTTCTGATTTTCCGTTAACACGGTTTAAGGAGATCTGATGAAACCCACGTCGAAGCTTTTCCGATCCGATACGTTCTGCTTCCGGTGCTACACACTGGCTCTCCTGGTTTTCGTCGGTCTGGCCAACTCCGCATCTGCCGCCGAGCCTGCTGCCACGAAACAGAAGCCCGACACGCAGGACGACCGCTATTCTTATCGTCTCGACGAACACGATCCCAACGGCATTGGCAAATTCTACCTGGGACGTGAAATCGCCCGCGTGATGGGTTACCAGGGCGCCCCCTGGCTGGAACGCACCACCCGCGAACGGGAAGAACGCCTGTCGTTGCTCCCCAAAGCACTCAAACTGCAACCCGGTATGGACATTGCCGACATCGGAGCGGGCAGCGGCGTGATCTCGGTGATTCTCGCCGAACATGTCACTCCGGGAGGAAAGATCTACGCCGTCGATGTGCAGCAGGAGATGCTCGACCTGCTCAAGAAAAAACTGGACAAAATGGGCGTCGATAACGTGGTGCCTGTCCTGGGAACACAGAAATCACCCGGTCTCAAACCGGAGTCCATCGACCTGGCAATCATGGTCGACGTCTACCATGAGTTCGAGTTTCCTTATGAGATGATGCTCGAGATCTCCAAGGCACTCAAACCTAAAGGCCGCGTCGTACTGGTCGAATACCGCAAGGAAGATCCAACCGTCCCCATTAAGCTCGTTCACAAAATGTCCGAAGCCCAGGCCAAAAAAGAGGTCTCCCGTCCCGAACTGAATCTCAAGTGGAAAGAGACCATCGGCCTCCTTCCCCGCCAGCATATCCTCGTCTTCGAAAAAACGGCTGACAAATAAATGTCGAGCTGTAGGGGCGGATCCATGTGTCCGCCCGCCTGGCGATACACGATTCAGAACCACTCTTCCGCAGGAACGAGAATAACACTCCCAAAACCGGGTGGGCCCGAATGCAATTCGGGCCGAGCGCAGCGAGCAGGAGGTCGCAGGAAATCGAGCGAGCTTCATTAGACTTACCAACCAATTTTCAGGTAGGGGCAACCCTGCGTGGTTGCCCGCAGTATTGAGTTCATTCTCATTTCAAATCAACAAAAAAGCCTGCTCACAACCTAAGCTGTGAGCAGGCAACTTTCGTTCAAGCTATCAGCGCGATCTAATACTCGCCGATCACTTCGCCTCCTGAGATCGTACTCAGTCCTGTATAAACACCGAAGTCGATGCTGGAACCAATGAGCCGCACGGAACCGTCACCCAGCAGGAACTGGGCGAAGCCGATGTGCGGTGCCGAGACATCCCGGTCATCACTCTGCGGTGAATTGGGCACATGCCCCGACTGGAAGAGCACCATGTGACCATGGTCGTCCGTTGGATCAGAGATATCACGCACGGCACCAGCCCAGGTCGTTTCGTACTCGAAATGGTTCCCGTGCGACGCCCCATTGCGGAAGGCACCGTTCTGGCGTTCTCCCACGCAGAGCGTATTCGACATGCCATCAATGATGTCCCGTGCGCGGGTGGAACTGTTGCGGCTGAACATTCCCGCTCGTTTCTCCTGGGTCGCATCAAGGTCCGGTGGACCGAAGTTGGCGACATAGCAGCCCATCGCGTAACGCTCCGCGGAGCTTCCCATCTCCACGAAATTGTTCTCGGAAACGGAGTCTGAAGGACAGAGCAGCCCCGGGATCTGTTTTTCCCGCGCCGTCAGGTTGGCGGCGTCGAAGATTGGCAGGTTGAAGTTAAACTCGTTATACAAGTTGGCCTGATCGATCATCGGCAGGATCATCGCCACCCAGCCGAATCCCAGTTGATTTCCGGAAGCGCCAGGTCGGTAAATATAGCCGGGCGGATAACAGCCATGCGTGTCATGGTAGTTATGCAGCCCCAGGCCCAACTGCTTCAGGTTATTTTTACAGGACGTTCTGCGCGCTGCTTCCCGCGCCTGCTGAACGGCAGGCAGGAGCAGGGCGATCAGAATCGCAATAATGGCAATGACCACCAGGAGTTCAATCAGTGTGAACCCTCTGGGGCGATGCGTTTGGACTTTCATCGTTTTACTTTCTGAAAGAATGTGCGCAGCGGTACCGACAGTTTCTGCGCGGACCGGCAGTGCACGAAAGACATTCTGGAACAAGGTGCGCAAACCGAACCTGTCAAAGTGGGGGAAAGTGATCTCCCCTCACGACAGGCGCAGCACACGCACGTTCCCTGAGGCAGATCGACAATGATCGCGACTGGGGAATTACGAGAATGAAGCAGAAAGTAAACGTTGTGGTGGAGGGACGGGGGGCGTGTCGCAGAGTCGTTGATAACAGGCTTCCGCTGAGTTGAGATTCGCAAAACAGTCTGCGCGCAAAGGCACGCGGCCACGCTCGGGAGGCGTAACGCACATCCAGGATGAAACCAGTTCCGAAATCAGCCGCTCCCAGGGGATCGCCGAGAATCGCAGGCCATCGGGCAGACTGTCTGTTTCCTGGACGCTGGTCTCCGAAGTTGCGCGGGCGACCGCGACTTCAGTGGCTGATGGCTCAGAGGGGGATGCAGGCAGTTGAACTGTGAATTCCCACCAGAGCAACCTGATATGCATATGCTTATGAGGCGACTGGGCTATCTTAGTGGCAGGCTCTTCCTGATCGTGATTAGAATGTCCATGCCCTCGTGCATGGTCGTGCCCATGGCTGTGACCTGCATGCGAATGGCTGTGAGCGTGACCATGCCCGTGGGAATGTGAATGACCGTGGCCGTGGGTATGACTGTGTCCATGCGAATGACTGTGCCCGGAAGAGTGGGAGTGCTGGTGCGCACTCTCTCCGCCGGAGTGGGTATGCTCGATCTGTACCTGGAGTGACTGGAGCAGAACTCCCAGCACTCCCAGGACACCGATGATCCAGGAAAAGTAACGCAGACGTTGTTTCATTACAGTTTGACGATAATTCTCAGCTCCCCCAAAATCAATCACCGCTCCGATTCTGATGAGAGTTCTTCGCAAAATGGCAGTATTCAGTCTCTTCAGGTAAGGTTTTATCTGTTCAGGTCAGGTTTGTTGGACAAAGGACTTTTTTCATATCAATGACCGTCAAAAAACAGGTTTTCCAGCTGAAAACAGGGGATTCATAACGGATTGACCCATTTTTCGCTTAGTAGTATACTTCGCCGCGACTTGCACCCCTCTCTTAAGGAATTCAGCGGTTCGCCGCTGTGTGAATTTCAGGGGGGAGGCAACCTGGAAGCGGCGAAGTTTGGATCCTGTCTGAGGAATCCAGACTTCCACGGAAAAGTGATCAACAGTCTGACCTGAATTGGAAGCGCAATTCATTCAGGGCCAGATAAGGGCTAGCGTGAAGTAATGGTGTTTGACAGTCTAATCACATCAACTGTGATGCTTATCGGCGTCACCGTAGCGACTCTGGTCGGTGCGCTGCTGATCATCCGGCTGGCCCCCAGTCTCGGGCTGGTGCAGAAGCCCACCAATCGCTGTTCCCACATTCAACCGACGCCCCGCGGCGGCGGTCTCTCCTTTGTTGTGATCAGCCTGTTGGCAACCACGGTCTGCCTCTGGAATGAAGTCAGCTCCGGATCGCTGTTGACCGTACTGCTCTGCGGCGGTGCGCTGATTGCGGCGATTGGATTTTGTGACGACCTGTATCAGCTTTCGATTAAAAAACGCCTCGGAGCGCAGATTCTGATTATCGCTGCCTCCGTTTATACACTCCTGCCGGCTCCCGCGATTGAACTCTGGGGAATCCGGCTGCAGTCTGATGTCATCTGCTGGGGGATCACAGCCCTGGCTCTGGTCTGGTGGCTGAACCTGTTTAATTTCATGGACGGCATCGACGGACTGGCGGGGATGGAAGCGACTTGCATTCTGACCACCGCCGGCGGCCTGATGTATTATCAACAGGGGGGCGCATCGTCGCAGGTTCTGCTTCCGATGGTGATCCTGACTGCCAGCCTGGCGGGCTTCATACTGGTCAACTGGGCTCCCGCGAAAATCTTTATGGGCGATGTCGGCAGTACCTTTCTGGGGTATACGCTGGGAATGCTGGCGGCAACCACCGTGTATTCCGGTGCGTTGAACCTCTGGGTCTGGCTCATCCTGCCTGGCGTCTTCTGGGTGGATGCCACGTTTACATTGCTGCGACGCATGCTGCGGGGAGATCGCTGGTATCAGGCACATCAGAGCCATGCCTATCAACGTGTTTCCCGTTACCTGGTTGAACCGGAAGGGAAAAACCTGACCCGCAAAGCCGCACATCGCAGAGTCACTCTCATTGCTCTGGCTCTGAATGTCTGCTGGCTCTTACCGCTGGCAACAATGGCCCTGTTCTGGCCTGCCTGGGGACTGCCTCTGGTAATGCTCGCCTGGGCGCCACTGGTGGCACTCGCCGCTTACTATGGTGCAGGTAAGCCCGGAAATATTCCGTTGCCTGCCGAAGGGAATGTCTCCCCCTCTACGCTGCGGAAAGAGCTGCCTCTCAAGATCTGAATCGAGACGCTGGCTGTGATCGCAACATCACGGGAGACCTGTTCCATTTGCAGGGAACAGAAGAGGCGGAGCCGCGACTGTCTGATCACGTCGCTGAAGGGGCCTCAAGAGAGAAAAAAGGGTGAGTAACGGGGTTCGAACCCGCGACCTCCGGAATCACAATCCGGCGCTCTAACCAACTGAGCTATACCCACCATATGTGTCTTGTTCAGACTGATTTTAATCGGTTTTCAGGCTGCTGAAAAGTCTTCAGGGACCCGAATCGGTTCAGAGCCTACGTTATCGAAGCACCTTTCGGGATGCAAGTATTCCAAGCCCCTGATTCAAGAATATTTCCTCGATACGTGCATCTCCTGCACACAATCTGTAGAATTGATACTTCAATATTCCCCGATGAATTCACTTGATCTCATAGACTTACAAAACAGGGAAAAAAGCGCATGAAAACCATTCCACTCTCCTGTCTGCTACTGGTCTCAAGTCTCCTCTGCCTCGCCCCCTCCCAAGGGCACGCGCAGGACTCGACCAATTACCCCACACTGGGCGAAGTCATTCGCATCGATCCAAGTCTCGATCAACTGATAGACAAGGATGCGAAGATTGAGGTTCTCTCCTCCGGCTTCGATTGGTCCGAAGGTCCTGTCTGGGTTGGAGATGCGAAAGACGGTTATCTGCTCTTTTCCGATATTCCCCGCAACTCGGTCATGAAATGGAAAGAGGGAACTGGTGCGTCTCTGTTCATGAAACCTTCGGGTTACACTGGAGTCGCTCCCTACGGAGGCGAGCCTGGCTGCAATGGTCTGATCCTGGATCCCCAGGGACGGCTGGTCTCCTGTGAGCATGGCGATCGACGGATTTCTGTCCTCACTAAACAGGGGGGCAAGCGGACGATGGTCGACAACTACATGGGCAAACGCCTCAACAGCCCCAACGATGGCACATTCAAATCCAACGGGGATTTCTACTTCACCGATCCCCCGTACGGTCTGCCCGATCGTTATAACGATCCCCGTCGCGAACTCGACTTCTGTGGCGTCTACCGCCTGGCGACTGACGGATCCCTGACTCTGCTCACGAAAGAAATGACCCGCCCCAACGGCATCGCCTTCTCACCGGATGAAAAAACACTGTACGTCGCTCAGTCCGATCCTGAAGCCGCCCTCTGGAAAGCATTCCCCGTCAATAAGGATGGGACACTGGGGCAGAGCAAGGTCTTCGGTGATGTCACCGAAAATGTCGGCAAGCTGCCCGGACTGCCCGATGGTCTGAAGACCGACTTCAAAGGGAACGTCTTCGCCACTGGACCAGGGGGCTGTTATATCTTCAGTCCCGAAGGTGATTTGCTGGGACGTATCAGCACCGGCGAACGGACAGCCAACTGTGCCTGGGGTAATGACGGTTCAGTCCTTTACCTCACCGCAGATACTTACCTGGTTCGCATTCAGACCAAGACCAGGGGACACGTCGGACCTCCCAAGGCCAAATAAGACGGTCGCCCCATCAGACGGTCCTGGAGCTAAATCACCTCCCTCCCGGTGTTCCCCTCAGCGGGACGCCGGGGGAGCGGGAGGCACAACTGGTGTCTGGCTCTGACTGTTCTTAAACACAAACAGCACTCTGACCGGGGGCTTATCCCCGCCTGCGGATCGCTGGTTCGTTGTCAGTTTCTGATCAGCAGCGTACGGCAGCAGACCCTGGTTCGGCTTGGAGGCAACCAGGGGCGCCTCGGGTGAAGCAGACCTGGCCTGACTCAGTGTCGGGAGTGGCGTCGCGCGTTTGTACTCTCTAGCGCGTCGCGTGAGCTGTTCGGCAGGCACCTGCATCCGATAGCGGGTCTGGTAACCTGTGTTTTCGTTCGAACGTGCCAGACCATCGTTAGCAGAAGTATCGTCGCTGGCTTTGCTATCCTGCTTTTGATTGCCCCCCGCCTGGAAGGGAGTGTCAGCTTCGGCTGCTGTGTTATCCGCCAGCAGACGTGGCAGGTCTTTGACGCTTTCCGTCAGTGAGGATTCATCGATGGCCGGCTGCAGGGACAGGCCCAGCAACTGACTCTGATTCAGATCTTTCTGCAAATCATTCAGCGCCGAGGCCACCTGGGTATCGGAGGCTTCCACGAAGACCGCGAACAGTTCATCCTCTTGAGCCGGTTCCGTCTTCTTTTCACCGGCGCTGTTACCGTTCTGGGAATTCAGGCGGTTCAGCTGACGTTCCACTTCAGATTGCTTTTTCTGATTGACCGGAATGTTATTCTTGCTCAACAGCAGTTCCATGGTGCCCAGTGCCTGTTTCACATCGACCACCCGCACTTCGATCACCGCAACCTTGCCATTGATATCCTGGAAGTAAGGCAAGACGTCGCCAATGCGGATCGCATCCATGGGAATATGTGAGGGCAGGCCTGTCATCGGAGGAATTGCCGGAAACGTGAGACGATTCTGGGCTTGGACTTCCGCCATGCGTTGCATGGCTTTCTGCTCTGCAAACGTGTTTTTAATCGCAAAGTCTGCCTTCTCTTTGCGGGCCAGATCGGTACCGCCCAACCCGGGTTGTCCTTTTGCCGGCTCGCTTTTTGCAGCGGCAGGGGCTGACATCCGCAGGGAGACAGAAGGCGCGTTTTCAGAGGGAGCTGTAGCCGTTTTCATTTTCAGGTCTGCGACCGGTTTACCCTGGTAACTGAAACTGTTATGAAACGCGTCTACCTGCTCACCTTCCTGCAGCGCGACCTCTGATTCGGGTGCGGGTTCAGCCTGACTCAGCAGTGTTGCCTGTTGATCGGTAGAGGTCATCTGCCAGTTGGTACCTGCGTTCGGCTCTGGAATATTCAGCAGTAAAACAAATAAGACCAAGGCTGCCAGAGAAGAACAGGTACTGATGGCGACCGCAATCCGGTAACGCAGCATTGAAGGACCCGACGAGGCCGGAGCCGTTTCGGGTGGTGCTGGAGTGGAGTTCAACAGGGTTTCCTGTTCGATCCGTTTGCGGATCGAGGGCGCCAGTTCGGGCGGCGCGGACTCCGTCGCTGTCTCCTGGATCAGCCGGGAGATCTCACCGAACTCGTGCAGTTCCTGTCGCGCTGCCGCTGACTCTTCCAGCAGCGACTCCAACTCCCGGCTTTCCTCAGCAGAGGACTCCCGGTCGAAGTAGGCGGACAGGTTTTCGTTAGATGATGGACTACTCATTTTGATTCACTTATAGATGACTCGTGGTCAGACTCGGAAACACGGGCCAGGGGTGCCTCCTGGAACAACGCGTTCAGTTTCTGTTTCAGTTCATTCCTTCCTCTAAAAATGCGGCTGCGGACCGTTCCCAGCGGAACGTCAGTGAGCTCAGCGATTTCTCCGTAAGACAAACCTTCCAGCTCCCGCAGAATCAGCGGGGTCCGGTATTCTTCCTGTAATTCATTCAACGCCTGGTGGACAATCTGTTTACGCTCGGTGCGTTCTGCCACGTCGGGAGGGTGTTGGTCGGGGTGAGGATCTTCCAGCCATTGACCTGACTGGTTTTCCTGCGGATCAATGGGGGTGGCGGATCGTTTCTGTTTTCGTTTCTGGGTGATCGCTGCATTAAAAGCGATGCGGAACAGCCAGGAGTAAAAGGCGGCTGTTCCCCGGAATGTGTTCAACTTGAAAAATGCCTGGGTAAAGCCTTCCTGGGCTGCGTCGCGCGCATCGTCGCTGGAGCCCAGAATCCGCACCAGCGTTCGATACAGACGGTCCTGATATTTTAGAACCAGCTGATCAAACGCCTCAGTACGACCTGCCAAACACTCTTGAATCAGGTATTGATCATTGTTGGTCACAGTAATAGAGAGACGAAACCAGGCTTAATGAAGTTCCCGCGGTTCACAGAAAACCGCAGTTTTACACAAAATCGATCAACGCTGAGATGGTATCTTCTTACTTTTCAGTATCTTACGTCAATGTCAATTCGTGAGAGCGACATAATTCAAGCCTGCGAATCAGCCGTCAGCTCACGATTATCGATCAATCGTGTGGAACCGGACCAGGCGGCGATCAACGCGACCATTCGGCTTTGAGAGTTTGAGAGCTCTTCCAGAGTGTCTGGATCAGCAATCGTCGCATAATCGAGTTTGATCAACGGCGTTCCCGACAGCAGCTCCCGCATCTCTGTTTTGATGCACTCGAGATCCGTCTCACCCGAGGCGATTTGTTCCTCGGCCAGCGCCAGCGCTCGAGAGAGAGACAAAGCCGATGCCCTTTCCTCCGCTGAGAGATAAGCATTGCGACTGCTCAGCGCCAGACCGTCTGTGTCTCGGATGATAGGGCACGTGATGATTTCCACCGGAAGATTCAGATCGAGACACATCCGCCGTACGATGGCCTGCTGCTGATAATCTTTCGCCCCGAAATAAGCTTTGTCGGGCAGACAGCTGAGCAGGAGTTTGGTGACCACGGTCGTGACGCCGCGGAAGTGATGCGGCCGGGTTGCGCCCTCCAGTGTCTCCGTCAGTGTCTCCACATCCACATGCGTTGAGAAGTGGGACGGATACATCATGTCTTTGGTCGGCGTCCAGACCAGGTCCGCCCCCGCAGCCTGGCATTTCTCCAGGTCTGCAGCCAGCGTCCGCGGGTACTTGTCGAAATCTTCATTCGGGCCGAACTGTGTCGGATTCACGAAGATCGATACCACGACGAAATCGCACTCTTTTCGTGCGGCTTCCACGAGGCTGGCATGTCCCTGATGCAGGGCACCCATGGTTGGCACAAAACCGATGACGGCATCTCCCTGGCGGGCTGCCCGTACTTGCTGTCGCAGTTCCGGGATTTCAGCAACCGTATCCATGCGCGCTTATTCCGATCTGTGGGTAAGATCTCGTCCCGTCAGGCGACTAGGATTTTTTCGGAGACGATTTCCGGTTTCCGCCACCCCGTTTTCCCGACGAACGACGCGAAGACCGTTTCGGACGTCGGCGGCTCTGATCGTCAGTTGCTTCCGGATCCGACTTTTTGCTGTCTCCCTCTTTGGCCTCTTTGGCTTTGTCCTGGCTGGAAGACTTACCGTTTACCAGCTTGGGGTCCAGCAGATAAGAGATGGCTTCCTCCCAACTCGGTACGTTGGGGTATTTGTTTTCAATCTCGTTCTTGCGGGGACGCGGTGCTTCGGAGCTGTCTGTTTCATCGTCAGAGTCAGACTCTGCAGCAGCAGGCTTTTTGCGACGACGAGAGCGGCGCGAGCGTTTCGGCTTCTGTTCGGTCTCCTCTTCGTCCTCTTCATCAGAGGCTTCATCGTCAACTTCCAGTTCCTCAACTTCGTCTTCCGTCTCTTCCTCATCCTCAGCGGTTTCAGAAGTTTCTTCTTTCTTACGCGAACGTGAACGTCTTCGGCGTCGACGACGACGGGGCTTCTTCGGTTCTTCCGCTTCTTCTTCCTCGGAGTCTTCTTCTGCAACAGCCGTCTCTTCTTCTTCGGCGACGGCTTCGTCCTCCAGATCCTCTTCGTCGTCTTCTTCAACTTCGAAGGAAACTTCTTCTGAAATCAGACCGAAGCCGAAGGAATCGTCGTCGTCCAGACGTTCGTCTGTCCGTGCGGTGGCAGGGGGATTTTCAGCAGTTTTCTTTTTGCGACTACGCGAACGACGGGAGCGGGCGGGCTTTTCCTGGACTTCTTCTTCAGCTTCAGCAACTACTTCTTCATCCTCTTCGTCTTCATCATCGGCTTCAGCGAAGACATCGTCCTCGTCGTCTTCGTCATCCTCCTCCTCCTCATCATCAGAGGCGGCGGGTCTCTTCGCTGACTTGGAATCGTCTTCGTCCCAGTCCCAGCCGTCCAGAGCATCCCAGTAGGTGTCTTCTTCGTCGTCATCGTCAACGGAAGACTCGGCTGCGACTTGAGCGGCGGGTTCGAAATCTTCTTCGATTTCGTCTTCCTCGTCCTCTTCATCGTCATCGAAGGACGCGATTAATTCATCTTCGTCGTCGTCCTCATCTTCGTCGTCGGCTTCAGCGAAGACATCGTCGTCGTCGTCTTCCTCGTCATCTTCATCAGAGCCGAGTACTTCGGGCTCATCGTCATCGTCATCTTCGAAGATGGCGGAACCGAATCCACTATCGTCGTCGTCATCTTCATCCGTCTCATCCTGAACACGGGAGACGGCAGCAGCCGACGGCTCTGCAGGGGCCGGGGTTTCCGGTTCCTCAGAGGTAGCCTCAACGTCTGCCTCGTCGTCTTCGGGCAGATCATCTTCATCGAAATCGACGGGCTCGGGTTTGACCTGCTGGTCAAAATCAATTCCAAACAGATCACCTGCGAGGGACTCCCAGGAGTCACCTTCACCCGACGGATTCTTGCCAAAAGGCTCTTTGCTTTTATTCATACAGCGCAAAATACACGTTCTTTATTGCTTTTACAAGATTTGCGCCATGTGCGAATCAGTGATATCAGCAGAATTCAGACTTATTTTGAGTACTCGATGTGGCGGATCACAGCCTGCAATTTGCGGGCTTTTTCCAGCATCGCATGATAGCGGGGAACTTTGGAATATCCCACCTGACGCGCCAGCAGGTCTGCTTCTGCACTCAGGACGACTGTACAGGGGATCGATTTCACCTTCAGAGTATCGGCGATTTCCCGGTCTTTGTCGAAATCGAGGTGTACAGGCTCGAATGCCTGATTCAGGTAGCGGGCCATCCGTGGATCGGAGAGGGTATCTTTCTCCAGTTTCCGGCAGTAAGTACACCAGCTGGCATCAAATACGATGAATACCGGCTTGTTACTCTTCATTGCGGCCTGGTGAGCCGTTTCCAGGTCCTGGTGCCACTTGATCTCCTCCGCGACTGATTCCGCGTTCGAGGCTTTTGAATCGGATTTCAAGAGCTCGATACAGATGCCAACCACGACGACAAGTGAAAAGCCAACAACGGCCCACTGGAGCTTCTGGGGAAGTCGTTTCATTTCATAGACTCCTTCATAAGTAAGGTAACCTGATTCGGTATCTATACTTATGTGACTGATAACTGATAGACCCGTTTTATGTGAGCAACTTACAAAATCGTTATAAATCGTTCACTGTGCTTTATCGGTATCAGATGAGGAACTTCTATGAATGATTCGATCGGAATTACCGGTTTGTCGGGCACATGGCCCGTAAAGTTTACCTAACCGGAACAGAATTGGGCTCTGCCACGAAAAAAAGCCAATCCTGAAGCGGGTTCGGCACGATTACCGACCGCCCCAGGCTTGGCTGAATGGACTGTTGTCCCGCCGATTACTCAGAACCAGCTGCCTTCTCGGGAGGCTTGGAATCTGTAGACTTTTTCTCAGATTCCGGCTGCTTCGGGGAGGCTTTTTCCGCAGCGGGCTTGGGTTTCGCCTCTGTTTTGGCGGGCGCCGGTTTACTCTTGCTGTCGGATTTCGCCGGAGCCGGTTTCGCGGACGGAGCCGGTTTCGGCACTGCAGGCTTCCCACCCGGTTGAGCCGGGGCCTTCATACCGGGGAGGTTCAGGCCCGGAATTCCCAGAGCGGGATTACCCGCTCCCGGTTTAGCGGCACCCTCTTCGGGTTTGTCAGCCGGCTCGACCAGGGCTTTCCGCGACATCCGCAGCTTCTCGAAGCTGTTGGCGGAAATTACGTAGTACCAGTCTGCAAACCGCTGATTCAGCTCCTGCACGCGTTCCTGGCCCTTGATGACCTTCTCGTCGTACTCCTTCAGCTGTTTCTCGTAGGTTTTGAGAGCCGACTCATACTTCTTCATCGCGGCTGCATATTCCACTTCCGGATCCGGTTTCTTCTCGCCGGCTTTCTCATCCTTCTTGTCAGTCGCTTTCGCATCGGCGGGTTTATCGCCGTCCGCTTTTTCTTTCGTCTCAGCCGGCTTTTCCGGTTTGGTCGGCTTCTGTGGCGGATCGCCGATAAAGGACGGGTCGAAAGTCACCGTCACGAACAGGTAGCGGCTGGTCTTCATGGCATCATTTTCTTCCGATTTGCCTGGTTTCTCTACCGCTTCCTCTGCTTTATCGCCAGCTTTCTTCTCTTTCGAATCCGCTTTTTCTGCATCTTGCGCTGGGGCTTTCTCACTCTTCTCTTTGCTGCCGTTACCGACTTCGATATCCAGCGTGCTGCCAGTGAAGATTTCACCAAAATAGAGCGAGTAGACCACACCCTGGTTGGTGACTACGATCACTTCCCCTTCGTTGGATACCAGCTGCTGACCGCCCGAAGCTGTCTGGGCCACGATGAAACCTTTGCTCTGCAGGTCGACAAAATCGAGTGCATTTTTCAGCTGCAACTGTCCCGACTTCTTGAGCTCCGCAGCGATGGCGGCCGGCTTGGGACGGATTCCCTGAATCTTGAGGTCGACCAGAGTGTTGATCATCTGGTTGACATCCGCGGTGTTCAGTTTCTCGGTCTCGGTATTCAGGCCTTCCAGTTCCCAGGGAGAGCTGGAGTTCTTGCGTTTCAGCGTCGAAAGTTCCTCGTCCACCAGGCGCCGATTGGTTTCATCGATCGAGTATTTATTTACGATGATTTCCACCAGTCGATCCCGGTCGACCTTCAGCAGATCCGGTTCGATCCAGTCCGAGAAATCAGAGGAGAGATCCACGTTGAGCTTAGTCCGGTAGACCGAATCTTCGTCGACTTTCCGCACATAATATTCATTGGGTTGTTCCGGCACCTGTTTACCGATAATAAAGTCGACCAGCGGCGCACCACCCTCTTTGGACAGTGTCAGACGCTGACCGCGGCCCTGCAGGTTGGTGTTCGATTCGTCCAGTGGATCGATGACGCCAAAACGTTCATGGTCGCTTTTTCGCCGACTTTCCAGGGCACCGCGAACTACTCCTACCAGGGAAGTGGCGGTTTCCGCCAGTTCGTCTTCGGCGTCAGCCGGGTAGTCGTGGTGCGACGGAATCCGCCAGGCACCGTTTTTATAGTCCACGTTGAAGACTTTCAGCGTGGCGGAATCTTCATCGTAGCTCACCACCCGCAGCGCTCGCGCCTGGGTCGGATCCGTGAAGTCCGGATAGAATTCTTCGCCTACCTTTTCATAACCCGTCAGCTCGACCGGTTGCGAGGCGCGATCGGTTACGAACGCCGCAATTAAGGCAACCACGGCGATTCCCACAAAGGTCAATGTTCTTGTCGTTTCATTCATGGCAAACGTTTTACTTAAAACAAGTGGTTTAAGATGGATTGAAACTGGCCGCGGGGGCTGCGTTTATTTCAGTCTCCGGTCCGGAGCAATATTCTGGTTCTCGTGCTTCAAGCGGAAGAACAGGAAACAGATTCCCAACAGGATCGCCGGGAAGGGGGGCACCAGAATTGCATACCAGCGAATCCGATTTTCAATTTCCCGAATCTGTCGCTCGGTCTGAGCTTTGATCTTTTCGACCTGTTGCTGTTTTTCCCGTTCGATCTTGGCTTCATCGACTTCCAGCCGACGACTTTCGTTTTCTTCAGCCATTCGTAAACGGATCTGTTTTTCCCGGCTGTCCATGGAAGGATCTTTTTCGATCCTTTCCCGTTGTTCTTTGAGACGGTCACGGGCTTCCTCCAGTTTGGCTTCAGCGACCTCGTTGGCCTTTTCCCGTTCCGCGTTTCGCTCTTTGATGAAGACCGAAGTTTCGCGTTCGACCAGTGTCAGCGTGCGATGCTTCTGACGCCGTTTGCGGAGCGAGATATAGGAATCGTCCCCGGCCAGTTGGTCGACACAGTTCAACAGGAAGGTCACGTTGTCGATCTTCAGACCGAAAGCCTGACGCTCGCGGATGTTAAACAGCTCATCGGAAATCAGGTCGGCATCTGCGACGAAGATCACATTCAGGTCTTTCACTTTTGATTTCGGAGTCGAAGTGATGTGGGCCGCCAGGACGTGGGCGTGTTCGTCGATCACGCGGACCGGATCCTGCACGATGCGGACCGAATTGAAGAACGGGCTGGTGATCTCACCCCAGGCCAGCAGACCGGAGTTGGGACCGGTACGCAGCAGCGGTTCGAAATTCAGATCCCGGTCTTTCCGCGGACGGATACTGCCCGGGAAGAAGGTCAGCATTTCCTGCAGACCACTGGTGATGTTACTGTCCAGGCTGAAGGCGCTTTTCGTTCCACTCTTGGGGCTGATGAAGATCAGCTCAGGACGCACGACTTCGGCAAACTCAGGATGCGGATTGAAGTAATCAAATACCACTTCCCCGTTATCCCAGGCGATCTCCAGCAGGTTCATCAGGGGCGTCAATCGGCCTTCATAAGCCTTAGGAGTTGGCGGCGGTTGACGCATTCCCATCATGCCTCCCGGACTCGGTTTGGGCATGCGAGGCGCCATCTGAATGCCGCGTCCTCCACCGAAGACGGGCAGCGGGTCATCACAGATCAACGTCGGTTTCCCTTTCTTGACGTAGTCCACCAGATTTTTGAGCTGGGGTTCGGTCAATGATGAGGGGAGTACCGCCAGCAGAACATCGTAATCGGTGTCGCTGATCGGCGAATCGGGTGAGACCTGCTCGACCCGGTACTGTTTCTTGAGTTCACTCACAATCAGCCACGGAGGCTGGTTGCCGCCCATGCTCATATCCAGACCACCAAAAATGCTGGCATCCGTATTCAGAATGCCGACCGTCAGACGATCATCTTTGGAGACTGTGCGGATGGAACGGGTCAGCTCGTATTCGATAGGTGTCCCGACGTTGAAGAACGGAATCACCACTTCATCGGTTGCGCTCTTCACGACGGCACCCATGAAGATGGTTTCCACGTAAGCCCGTCCACCCCGTTCGGTCTGAACCCGTTGGGGAGAGATGTCCAGCAGGCGGGCTTCCTCTTCTTCCTTGCTGAACGGCTCAACGTCAACGAATCGCACCTGCAGGCGTTTGCCGCCCAGCTGGTCATATTCCCGCAGCAGACCGATCAGTCGTTTGCGGATCGGCACGTATTCCCGCGAGACTTCCGGGCTGATGAAGGCTTCAATCGTAACGGGGTTTTTATCGTCGATCTTGGAGATCAGGTCTTTCGTCGTCTGTGACAGACTGTAAACTCTTTCGCTCGTCATATCGATGCGGCTACTGCCGTAGGAGACAATCGCATTCACGCTGATCAGAATCACTGCCAGCGAAACGGTTCGCACCAGGTACTGCAGACCCATTGAATTCTGCTCCTGGGAACTCCAGTGTCGGCGGGTGATGAGCACCCGGTTCAGGTACAGCATCATGATCGCCAGCGAGATGAAGTACAGCACCGAGGCCAGCGGCAGAACACCCGTGTTGAAATCCTGGAACTGTTCGACCAGGCTCAGGCTCTGAATCAGATTACTGGAAGGAACCACCTGTCCGATGAAGACCGGGATCGCGCAGATCACGGTTCCCAGCACAAACGCGACCGTGGTGCTGCTCGTCAGCGCGGAAGCGAACATGCCCGCAGAGAGCAGGGACGCACCCGCCAGCCAGTATCCAAAATAAGTCGTGAACATCAGCCCCATATCCGGGTTGCCGATGCTGGAGAGCACAAAAATATGCGTGACCGAGAACAGCAGGGCGATCGTGTAAACCGCCAGTACCGCCAGGAATTTGCCCAGCAGGACTTCCAGGTCCGAAGCGGGTAGGGTAAACAGCAGTTCGTCCGTGCCCAGTTTTTTCTCATCGGCCCAGACACCCATCGTAATTGCCGGGATGATGAACAGCAGCAGCAGGGGGTACCACAGGCTCAACTGATCCAGGTTCGCCTGGTTGTTGGCGAAGAACTGCTGGTTGAAGGCAGCGAAGGCACCGGCGACCACGAACACGACAATAAACAGATAGCCGAGCACTCCAGAGAAGTAGCTCTGTACGTTTCGCTTGAAGACGGCCAATACAACGTTGTTCCGCAACATAACAGAAGGGTCCTTACGTCAGCTTTATGAGATAACGAAATTGGTCGGTGAAAATGAAATTATGCGTGTGTCAGTTTGTGGAAGCGTTCTTCCATGTCTTCCTGACTGTTACCCAGCTCATCGACAGGGCCATCGAATACAACCGAACCCTGGTTAATCAGGATCACGCGGCTGCAGACGGCTTTGACTTCCTGCAGAATATGAGTCGAAAGCAGAATGGTCTTGGTTTTCCCCAGGCTGCGAATCAGGTCTCGAACAGACTGGTTCTGGTTGGGGTCGAGACCGCTGGTCGGTTCATCCAGAATCAGGATGTCTGGATCGTGCAGCAGGGCCTGGGCCATGCCCACACGTTGCCGGAAACCGCGGGAGAGTTTGCGAATCGGCTTTTTCCAGACGGTGCTTAAGTCGCACTTTTCCATCACAAACTCGAGTCGGTTACTGAGCTCGGCACTCGACATGCCCCGCACGCCACCCACGTATTTCAGGAAGCCCAGCGGCGTCATTTCTTCGTAGAGTGGACCGTTTTCCGGTAGATAGCCCAGTTTCTGACTGGCTTCAATCCGGTGCGTGCTGACATCAAACCCGCCGACGCGGGCCTGTCCTTCGCTGGGGGACAGAAAGCCGGTCAGCAGTTTCATCGTAGTCGATTTGCCTGCACCGTTTGGTCCCAGGAATGCTGCGACCTGGCCGCGGGGTACGGAAAATGTCACATCGCGGGTTGCAGCGAACTGGCCATAGAACTTACTCAGCCCGATCGCCTCGATCATGTTTTCGGAAGCCGTGCCCGTCGCTGACCCGGCAGGAGCTTGCTGAACCTGTTCCGACATTAGAATAATTCTCCCGATGATTATCTCGTGGTTGATTCAACAGTATGGATGTTCCAGTCCGGTCCGTCCGCCGGACCGCCTCGTTTATTGATACGGTCCCAGTCGGCAGACAACTGGAAGATTTGTCCATTTTTAACTGGTAAGTGTTGAAAATACAACGTAGGTGGTGAGTACGTTTTGAGTTACCTGGATCTTCGTGGCTGGCTCGTTCTCACCGGCGTCCTTCTGTGGAACCGGAAAACAGAGTCAGATCCGACGGTACCTCTATAGAAATAAACGCCTTTTTTTCGCTTGTCCAGCCGGTTTTACGAAAAATCAGTCCGCTGTCAGGGAATAAAAAATCGGTTGTACCGTCTGCCGATACAACCGATTTGTGTCTGTGATCCTGTTCGAGGATTACTCCTGAACGACTTCGACTTCCTGATCCATGGTTTCAAAGTGCTTCTGGACGTTGTACTTCGCCAGCAGATCTTTGCCCCAGTTCTGGATTGTCTGCACCTGCTCCTGCTGGGCCATCGGCAGGTAAGGTGAGAAGAAGAAGAACAGGTCCGTTTTCAGGAATTCCTGGTACATCGCAGTCTGGCCGCCCGGTGTGGACGGAATCCGGTTGATGACTTTGACCACGTAGCAGATCGACTTGTCGGCATTCAGAGCCACGCCCACATCCCCTTCCTGCATGTTGTCGAAGACCTGTTCCATGAAGTCGTTGCCGGCTCCATCGATGGCAGAGATCGTCGAGAGTTCAGGCCGGGGGAAAGCGAACGGGTTGCTTGCACCGGCGGTTGAGGTCCGCATCCAGCTGAAGGATTCGGTGGTCTGCGTTAACAGTTCCGTTCCCTCTTTTTTACCGGTGATGGTCTGCCCCTTCAGAGCAGTCTGCATGTCTTCGTCTTTCGCTTTGGTGATCAAAGCCTTGAGTTCTTCTGCCCGTTTCTGAGCCAGCGGACGGGCTTTTTCAGTTTTGATCTGGGCAATGATCTCCTGCTTGATTTCCGGATCGTCGAACTTGGGTACCATTGTGTCGGTATGAGCGACTTTCCAGTAAGAAATCAAAGCACTGGAGAAGGAATCTTCCGCTTCGAAAGTCGTGTAAAGCTGATCCATGGGGGTACCGAACAGCTGCTCGAGCACGGTTCGCGGCTGCGCCGTGAATTCATTCAGGGTGGGCTCACGTGCGGTACCCAGCGGGTATTTCTCAGACTCCATGAGTTCCCGGGCGGTCATCATGGGGGTGATGTTATACACGAGCTTGTTCTTGGCTGCATAGCTCTTGAGCTGCTCGGTGATCTCCTTTGGGGTCGGAGGATTCTCACCAGTAGCAGGACTGTTGATCTTGTAGCTCAAGTCATTCATGAAGGTCGCGGCTGCGTTGTTCTTCTGCTGCATCAGCTCGAGAGTGCGTTCCCGCAGCAGCTGATCGCGAATTTCACTTTTCAACTCATCGTTGAGTGGACGGTAAGGTTCCAGCGGAGGAGCAGCCGTCGTCGCACTTTCCGGTTGAGAGTCTGCCGGTTTGTCAGCAGGTTTCTCAGCTGGCTGTGCTGGTTTGCTTTCAGGCTTCGCAGCTGGTTTGGCAGGCTTATCAGCTGGCTTCGTTTCTGCAGCGGGAGCCGTTTCTTTTTTCGCAGGTTCCTTGGCTGCAGACTCTTTCTTGGCAGGCTGCTTTTCATCCAGCAGTGCTACGAAAATTGTCTGGTTGGAATCGAGAGCACTTGTTTTGTCTTTCGATTCTGTTTTGGGTTTCTCTGCTTCCGGTTTCGCTTCGGGCTTGAGTTTTTCCTCAGCCTTGGGAGCCGGTGTTTTGGCTTTCTCTGCCGAACCAGCCTTGGGAGCCTCTGGCTTCGCAGGTGCTTTCTCTTCAGCAGCTGGTTTAGGTGCAACAGGTTTAGGTGCTTCGACCGGTTGATCTCCCTGCGGAGCGACAGGAGCTCCCGGGAAGTTCATGTTCGGATCGTTGGGAATCGGATTATTTTTGTAAAGCGTTTCCTTGTTCTCTTCGTAGAACGCTTTGATCTCTGCTTCTGTAACAGCCTTTACCTGCTTTTCGGTCTCTTCGTAGTCGGCCAGCAGGTATTCGACTTTCACTTTGGGAGGCTGCAGCAGCCCCGGTGCTCCCGGACCTTTTTCGTTGGGCATGACCGCTTTGTAATTTTCGTAGAATGCCTTCATCTCGGCTTCAGTCGGTTCGGCGATCTCTTTCTTGAAATCTTCGACCGGCAGGGCTGCCACTTCCAGTTCTTCGCGTACGTTGAATTTCTGATAGAAGTTCCAGTACTGATCCGGGGTCAGCGAGACTTCAGGGCTCTTCAGTTGGAAGGCGAGACGGGCCTTGAGCTGGTCCCGCAGGATTTCATAGATCCGGCCCTGGGTGACACCCAGTTGCTGGCAGACCCGTTTGAAAGCGTCCTGGCTCAGTTTGTTATTGGTATAGCGTGAGATGTAATTGGAAACGGCATCGTCAGAGACCACCAGTTGCATCTGGTCTGCTTCTTTACGGAGCAGGAATTCCAGAATCATGTCGTCTTCGGTGCTCTGCACAAAGGGGAAACCGAACAAGGCACCCTGCGGCACCCGTGCGCTCTGCATTTCTTCTTCAGTGAGTGAAGCGAAATACGACTGGGCAACGAACTGATTGGCGATCTGTCGGTTTTGCAGCATGATCTGGTACTGCTGCTGGTCGATTTCGCCTGCGGTGGAGGTTACGACATTCGCGGTTCCCATCCGGGGCATGTACATGTAGCCCAGCAGAAAGCCGACCACGACTCCGACGGCGGCAAACTCTTTTCCTTTACCACGGTCTTTTCCCAGGAACCAGAATAAAGGTCCCACGAAGAGCATGCCCAGGATCGGCGGGACCTGGTCTGCATTCATCTGGCCCAGCACGATAAATGCGAACATGGCCAGAATGGTCAGGGGGACCATTAATACTTTTTGATTTTTACGAAACAATTCCAGTGGCGAGGCCATGCTGTTTCCTTCTTGAGTCTGCAAGTCGAACGAAATCGATTTCCTGTCGTCAGTTTCCGGAAGAACAGGGTTACCCCGGTGCCCTCCGGCGGGATTCGTATCTCCCGTTCGGAAAAGAGTTTTCCGTTTAATCCATGTGTTGTAATTTATTCCGGCAATTCGTGAAAGTCTTCTCTGAAAGAATCCTGCGGTTTCCCACCTGATCTTACGCCGAAAACAGCCCGTTTGGGGATCACGATCCGCTGTGAAAAAATAATTACAGGCTTGACAGGGACTTTTATCGCGGTTATGGATTGCCGGATGAAATTGATCAAAGGAATCCGCAGCAACGATTCAAAACAGTCTCTGTCAGAAGTACATTGAGCCGCGTATTGTAGCCGGGAGAGCTCTGGTGACAAGGTTGACGTCGGTTTTCCAGGAAGGATAGATCTGGTGGCAAAGAAAAAGCTGAAAGCTTTGGTGATCGTGGAATCACCTGCCAAGGCGAAGAAAATCGGCAGCTATTTAGGCAGTGATTATAAGGTACTGGCCAGCATGGGCCATGTGCGCGACCTGCCCGCCAAAGCTTCCGATGTTCCTTCCGAATTCAAGAAGAAACACAAATGGGCCACCCTCGGGGTCAATGTTGAATCGGAATTCGAACCCTATTACCTGGTTCCCAAGGAAAAAAAGAAGACGGTCAAAGAACTCAAAGATGCTTTAAAGGACGCTGAAGAGCTGATTCTCGCGACCGACGAAGACCGCGAAGGAGAAAGCATCGGCTGGCATCTCACCGAGCTGCTCAAACCCAAAGTGCCTGTAAAACGCATGGTTTTCTCGGAAATCACCGAAGAAGCCATCAAGGAAGCCATCGAAAATCCACGTGAACTCGACCTGAACCTGGTTTCCGCACAGGAAACCCGCCGGGTCCTCGACCGTCTGTATGGGTTTACACTGAGTCCCCTACTGTGGAAAAAAGTTTCCCGCGGACTCTCCGCCGGTCGCGTGCAGTCTGTCGCGGTTCGTATCCTGGTTCAGCGGGAACTGGAACGACTGGCGTTCCGCAGCGGTACCTACTGGGACCTGAAAGCCCTGCTCAAAACTGACGAAGGCGCCGAATTCGAATCGATGCTGATGACCGTCGGCGGTAAGAAAGTCGCCAGTGGTAAAGACTTCGACGAATCCACCGGGAAACTCAAAGAGGGCGCCGATGTCCTGCTGCTCAACGAACAGCAGACCGAAGAACTCCTGGAACGCGTTCAAAAATCGGACTGGACCGTCACCTCCGTCGAACAGCGGATGCAGTCACGCAAACCTCCCGCACCGTTCACCACCAGTACGCTGCAACAGGAGGGGAACCGGAAGCTGAACATGTCGGCCCGGGAAACCATGCAGGTCGCCCAGCGGCTCTACGAAGACGGTCACATTACTTACATGCGTACTGACAGTGTGAACCTCTCCAACGAAGCGATCACGAGTGCCCGTCAGCGGATTGAAGATCTCTACGGTCAGGATTACCTCAGCCAGGACATCCGCCGCTTCGAGACCAGTTCCAAGGGGGCTCAGGAAGCACACGAAGCGATCCGTCCCGCAGGTAAACTGATGAAAACCGCTGAGGAACTGAACCTCAAAGGACAACAGGCTAAGCTGTACGCCATGATCTGGAAACGGACGATGGCCACCCAGATGGAAGAAGCCCGCCTCCGCTTCCAGACCGTTACGATTACAGCAGACGACGCTGAATTCCGGGCTACCGGCCGCCATGTCGAGTTCCCCGGTTTCTTCCGTGCCTACGTGGAAGGGGTCGACGATCCCGAAGCTGCACTGGACGACAGTGAATCCATGCTGCCGCCACTGGAAGAAAATCAGAAGCTGGATCCCAGCCAGGTCGAACCGCTCAAGCACGAAACCAAACCCCCCGCGCGGTACACGGAAGCCACGATTGTCCGCAAGATGGAAAGCGAAGGGGTGGGCCGTCCGAGTACCTACGCCTCCATTATCAGTACTATTCAGGACCGGGGCTACGTCAACAAATCAGGTAGTCAGCTCGTTCCGACCTTCACCGCGCTGGCGGTCACGCGACTCCTGGAAAAGTTTTTCCCGAACCTGGTCGACCTGCAGTTCACCGCTGCCATGGAACAGGAACTGGACGACATCGCTGTCGGCGAAGGGGATCGTCTGCCTTATCTGAATCACTTCTACCGGGGTAAGGAAGGGCTCGACGAGCAGGTCAAAACCAAGGAAGAGACCATCGATGCCCGCGAAATCTGTACGCTGGATCTGGATGGCATCGAGTCTGCAGTGCGTGTCGGTCGTTACGGACCGTACGTTACCGATGAAAACGTGGAAGAGCCCGTATCGGCATCCATTCCCGAAAACATCGCCCCGGCTGACCTGACCAACGAACTGGCTCAGAAACTGATTCGCCAGAAGAGCGAAGGTCCCAAGGCACTGGGGATGCACCCCGAAGAAAATTCACCCATTTACAAGTTGCACGGCCCGTTTGGACCGTACCTGCAGCTGGGCGATGTGACCGAAGACGGCCCCAAGCCAAAACGGGTCAGTATTCCGAAAACCGTGGACCCGGATGACGTCGACCTCGATCAAGCTCTGAAATACCTGAGCCTGCCCCGTTTCCTGGGTGAGCATCCCGAGACCGGTAAGAAGGTCAACGCAGGCATCGGACGCTTCGGTCCCTACGTCCTGCATGACAAGGTTTATAAATCACTGACCAAAGATGACGACGTGCTGACCATCGAACTGGATCGTGCGGTCGAACTGCTCAAGCAGGCCCGCCGGCGCAGTGCCCCGACTCCCATTCGCGAACTGGGTAAACATCCCGAGGACGAAGAACAGGTCGCCATCTTCGATGGTCGTTACGGACCTTACGTGAAACACGGAAAGATCAATGCCACGATTCCCAAGGAATACGAGGTCGAAAACGTAACCCTGGAACAGGCCGTCGAATGGCTGGAAGCCAAAGCGGCTAAGAAGGGCATCAAGAAAAAGGCGAAGAAAGCCACCAAGAAGAAGACGGCGACCAAAAAATCAGCCGCAAAGAAGACTACGAAAAAAGCAGCTGCCAAGAAAAAGACGACCAAGAAAAAAGCCGCCAAAAAAGCGACTAAGAAGAAAGCTGCTGAGAAAAAAGAGGACGACGAATAGTCGCTCAGGCGGACGCCTTCGACTGATCGGTGTCCGCCTCGGCAGGCGTTGTCTCGCTCTCGAGTTTCTCAGCACAGTTTTTACGGTCCGCTGCTTCAACTTCGGATTCATCCAGGTCGAATTCTTCTATCAGTTCCCGTCGCCGCTGGTTGACCTGGCGGTCAAATTCTGAAAGCACATCCAACGCGCGATCGCGTGAGGTCACCAGGCCAATGATCAGATACTGGGCGATCGCCATGCCGTAACAGACCCAACCCACGGTATCGACGGCGATCGCAGACAGGATTGCAAAGACGGGTGACGAACGATTGATATGCTGGCAGACAAAACCTTTAAGAATGGCTCGCCATTTTTCTTTCAGCTCACGCCAGATTCCGTACTCCCGGGATAACTCCAGTTTCGGGGGGCCAGGGTGAATAATCGAGAACAGTTCCTGGTCGGGCATCACTTCAATCACACCAATCACCAGCATGATCCGGAAACCCATTAGAACCGGATTGCTACTCTCCTCGGGTTGCACATTGGGCAGCCAGGAGAAGAGCGCTGCTTCCATGTTTTTGGTTGCAACCAGCAGCAGCAGAGAACCACGAAACCACTGTTCCAGGTCTTTCTCGAGCTCTTCATCAATTTCCTGAACCCGTACGACCTTGTTCATGAACAGATGAAAAACAGGAATTGCGATCAGCCCCACAAAGAAACGTGTTAAAGGTTTCAACACGTTTCGCAGGTAGGGAAACATGGGGCTTAAATAGGAAAACAGGATTCTGATCAATCCACCCACAGCAAATCCAATCTGGTCGAAGGGCGTCAGCATGAATTCGTCTCCCTGCTGATTAGAACGAACGATTCTTCAGCAGGGATCAAAAAAAGGCCTCGAAAAACCGGATTGGCAACTGAGACCGGGCCTCTATTATGTCGCATAAAGCGTCACTGAGACAAGGCAGATTCGCGTGTTGCGCTTACCAGCGAATCTGTTCGTAGAGATGCAGTAACCGCTGACCACGATTTGGGTTGAGCTGCTGCACATGAGCAATTTTGCCTCGCAGATGATTTGCAAAATCAGGATGTTGTTCCCGGTTTTGCGTCTCCGGACCCTGGCGGATGCAATTCGTGAGAATCGCTTTCAGACGGTCAAATTCCTTGCGGGAGACATTCGTGTGTTCGTTCACAACAACGCCCGTGACGGTCTGCCGCTGGTTGTTTCTGATTACCCGCCGTTTCGACAGATTCACCTGAAAGCGTTCCGAACGGATCACCTGCTGGACCAGCGGGATGAACACCTTCAGCGAACGCAGAAATGCCTCCGACCCCGAGAAGGTCAGGTCGTCTGCATAGCGTGTGTAATCGGCTCCAAAAGATCGTGCCAGTCCTGACAGTCGTACGTCCAGTGAGTAGGCTGACAGATTCGCCAGAGCAGGGGACGTTGGTGCCCCTTGTGGCAGGTGACGTGACAGATAGGGAAGCAGCGGCCGCAGCGTCCCATCGGGAAAGGGCAGGTTCGCCGGGATCGCTGAAGTCGTCAGACGCGCCAGCCAGAGGGCAGCTTCCCGGCAGTAACCCAGGCTGCGAAAAATTGAAACCACGCGCGAGAACTTCACGCTCGCATAGAAGTTTTCCAGGTCGAATTTCAACACCACCCGTTTGCCTGCATGCGGTCGGGCATTGGTCACGGGGGAATGCCCCGAGACAAACCCGTGTGCACTATGGTGCATGGGGATCCGGCTTAATATTTCCTGTTGGATCTGCTGCTGCGCCATTTTGATGAATGGACGCGGCGCTTCAATCAGCCGGAACCCGTTCCGTTTGGGCAACCAGCGATAAGTGTAGTGCGACTCATTCACATCTTCTGGGCCGTCGCTGTGATTGTAACGATGCGTCAGCCAGGCGAGTTTTCCCAGCGGAATTTCCAGCCACTGTGCCAGTTCCAATGGCGTCGCAAACTGAGGCAGGTCATGACGGCTTAACTGCTCTGCATCCGTATCCTGGGTCATGTCAAAATAATGACCAGTCATCGCACCGTAGCGGGCGAGCTCGTAGGGAGGCGCAGGGACCTCTTCAACAATATATTCAGTCCGTGGTCGTCTCTTGGGATAGCGGAGCGGATGCAGACGGACGGGGCGTCGCTTCTGAGGTGGTTCGTGGGGGGCCGGCTCGGGGACAGGATCGGGAGCCGCTGCCTGACCGGAGCGGTCGGGAGGGGACCCGAAGAGCTGGCGAATAAAATCAAATAAGCCCATTCGAATAACCTGGAGTCAGTTCAATGCTATGCGGATCAAAAGCGGGTCAGCGCAAAACAATGGCCAGCGGGCCGCACAACCCATCCTGTGACGAAGTGTTGCAACGAAAATGGTCTTTCGTTGCGACACTTCACCTGTCGTAGTCTGGTCAATTCTTCTCCCGCGGGGTATCCCCGCAGTGCTCTGAGAAATCGGTCAGGATTCATTCAGAGTCAGAGCTTGTGCGACCCACTGCCCATCTGACTGCAAATCGTATCCTTTTCGTGAGATGCGTCAATGTTAAGTCCATTGAATTCAGGTCTCCCCCTGATTTTTCGTGCAGGAAATCTGTACCCTAAACTGTGTGGACCGGGTCAAATACAGTCAATTTGTCCGATTTTGGACATCCAAACTGCAATTGCCCTGTTTTCAGGACCTGACTACAGTGCCGCCGCCGGTCCGGACCATGCAGGAGTGCATTTCTGTTGACCAGTCGATATGCTGTCCTCTAAACCGGATTGAAACTTCCACTCCGGGATCAATACAACAATAGAAAGTGAAGCTGATGCTGGGAAATGTCGCTCCCACAGAATTTGATTTACGTTTTTCCATATTTGGCATTCCGATCCGCGTGCATCCACTGTTCTGGGTTGTGGCCGCCTTCATGGGCTGGAATCCAGATGATCTGAAATTTACCTGGATCTGGATTGCCTGCGTGTTCGTCTCCATCCTGGTTCACGAACTGGGACACGCCATTATGGCTAAAATATTCGGCTGGCCTCCCCAGATTATCCTCTACCATTTCGGCGGTCTGGCCGTCTATCAGCCATATTCGGGGCTCACCACACAACGCTCGATCATCATTTCCGCCGCTGGCCCGATGGCCGGGTTCATCCTGTTCGGCATCGTGTGGGTCTTCCGCTATTATTCGATCCGCTTTGGCCTCTGGGACGGATTCAGTCCGCAGGCGAGAGGGTATATTGCGCTCGCCTTTTATGACCTGATCTTTATCAACCTCTACTGGGGGTTGATAAATCTGGCACCGGTACTCCCACTGGATGGCGGACACATCTGCGAAGATATCTGCAAGTCGGTCAAACGTTACCGGGGCGATATCCTGGCGCTGCAGATATCGATGGTCGTTGCCGGCGGTCTGGCCGTTTATTTTTTTTCACAGCATATGCGCTACGCGGGAATCATGTTTGCACTCTTCGGCGTCTTCAACTTCCAGATGTACCAGCAGCGCAATCGGTCCTGGTAAGACGAGAGTGATGCTGAGAGTAGCTTAGAAGCCCAGCCCGTCTCCGTTCAGCTCACCGGTCTTTACTGTACCATCGGTGAGTTTGAACATCCCGGGATACGAGCGGGTCCACTTCTTGTTCGGTCCAGGACAGTACTGCCGTCCGTTGCCTTCAATCGCCGCAACCGTGGGAATACGGGCGGCCAGGCTTGCGGAGTGCAGGAACGAATAACCGCAGCAGGTCAGGTCCTGCACGCAGAGGAACATGTCGAATTTCTGGGCAGCGGCCCCGAGGAACAGCGATTCAGTCTGTCCCTTACAGGCTTTGAGTGCCACGCCGGAATAACCCAGATCGCGGCTCAAGAGCAGCGATTCGTAGTCGACCAGTGATTCATCGATGACCACCGGTTTGATCTTGGCAGCCTCATGCATTTTATTTTCGGGGTTGGCTTTGAGATCCCGATTGGTCGGCTGTTCGATGTACTGCACCCGATCAAAGGCAGCCGGGGATTGTTCGCGGACTTTGTTCAGAAAGTCCAGCACGTAATCGACGTTCTCACACTTTTCGTTGAAGTCGAGTGAGTAGCACCAGTTATCCTGTCCCCGCTCAGCCTGGGCTTTGGCGGCTTCATTTTCGACCGCAATCACACGGCTGATGTCCCAGTCCAGGTTGTCCCCTGACAGCTTGATCTTGAGGTGGGTCAAACCGTCAGCCTTGATCCACTCGCCCAGAGTTTCCGGCAGTCCATCGTCGATTCGCTCGGCGACGTCAGCTTCGGTGATTGGATCCAGGGCTCCCACCAGGTGGTACAGTGGGAGAGTCGGTTTAGGATCGCGAAGCGTGTACTGATCCAGGTATTCGCCGGCGAACTGATCGTCCAGGTACTCCGTCAGGTCATGGATCATGTACTCGGAAGACAGACCGTTGTAGCTGTTGATATGATTGGCCCGGCCAAAACCGTCATGAATCGCGGCATCCAGGGGGCTGGATGCGACCAACTGAGCCAGTTCGGGGATCTCTTCTTCCAGTCCCAGCTTCTTGGCAATTTTCTTGGCCATGAAGTGGTATTCAGCGGAAATGTGATACATCAGGTCGATGGGATGAGCGATTTCCGGGCAGATATTGGCGATTTCCACCGCTTCTTCCAGAAACTCGATCATCGCTTTCAGTGCATCTTCAGGACTGACCACGCTGGAAGGCCAGGCCCAGATATTCCCGGCCGGCATACTGCCGATTCCGATGCCCTGTTTTCCTGAGCGTGTTTCAACGATCACTTCCACGTTCAGCAGCACGCTGCTGTCCATCACCCGACCACCAAATTTCAGGGGTGTGCGAAAGGGAACTTGTTCCGTTGAAAATTTTGCCTCAACAATTTTGATGTCTGTTGACTTGGCCATCGGTCCTGACTTTTTCCTTCATACTGCTTGATGAACCGGAACGGTCGATCATCTGTGAAATATTATGTCGTCTGTTTGAACGCTGATACTGGAGTCGTTTCAGAGAAAACCAGACACGTAAGTATCGACTATACCCGGCCCGGAAGACCTTGCAAACTCAATCCGAAACGCGGAACGCGATTGAATTTGATTTTATAGTCAATCAGGAGATTCTTCAAGAAACGAAAGTCTTCCCGGGACGCTTGAGAAAAAACGTGAAAAAAACAGATTTTCCGGTTCCTTTACTGTTCCCGGGCTGGTATGCGGATTGTCACCAGACTCTTCCGGCAATTCCCCTGATGCCAGTAACTGCTGATATTTGTTGACCCGCCTCGCCAGGACCTGCAGGCTTTCCCGGGGATTCTTGCCCGTCCCATACACCGAACAGAACGGCGTTCCTCGAGGGATCAAAGTACCGAGATAGGGAAGATCGGCGCTTTCGGGGATCGCATAACAGTCGTCCGGGATGCCCGAGAAACGAATCTCAGGAGCCGTCCGGTCCCGCTGGGCATACAGGATTCCTTTCGAGATTTGCTGAAATGGCTCTCGCAAGGCCCGTCCGAGTTGTGTCTTTAACTCACCAGCGGCAGCCGGCTCTGCTGAATTATCTGCAAACGAGCGACAGGCTTTTAAGTGCCAGCCCAATAGCGGCACTTGGGATTGCAGCTCAAACAGTTCCGTCAGCCCGGTATACCGCGGGTTGACCTCGGTCAGCCAGAGCGGCTCTTCGTCGTCCGGGCTCCCGATCAGATCACAGCCAAAAAGACCCTGAATCCCGCAACCCCGGGCGACGGTGGTGCCCAGTTCTTCGAGATCGGATCGCAAACCATCTGGGACCGGCGAGATAGTCACTCCGCCACAGAACTGAAACGCAGCAGCCCCCAGCGTCGGGTTTCCACAGAACTGCAGTGCCATTCCCACCAGAACGACCGCTTCCGGAAAGGCGATAAACAGCGCCGACAAGGGGGCTCCCGACTGATACCGCTGCAGATAACAGTCGCCGGACGCTGCGTTCTCCCCAGGACGTTCGCCCATAAAATAAATCCCCTGGCCAGCAGCACTCTCGAGTGGCTTCAGGAGCCAGTTTTTCGCATCGGCAGGTTTCGCTTCCACAGGCAGACAGGGAGACATGCGGATCGAATTTTCGGACAGCAACGTCTCTAAAAAAAATGGATCTCGCACCCGACTCAGACACTCAGGATCGCAACCTCTTAGCTTGTGCTGCGCGCTGATCTGCGTGATCAGTTCGCTTTGGTTCTCCACCGCACCCGTAAAGATCCATTCCATTGGTTCCAGGGCAACCAGTTCGTGCAGCCAGTCATCCGGTGCGGATGTCCGGGGAATCACACGGGCCAGGGCATGCAGATCCTGGTCGCCGAACTGATCGACACACACGGGACGCATGCCCGCACGAAGCGCAGAGGCGGCAGCAGCGCGCGTACTGGCACCTACAATCAGCAGGGTAGCTGCGTCGGTTTCAGAGTGTGTGAATTGGCTATTCATGAGTGTGGGGTCGGGGTCTGGGGACATGATAATTTTACGAGGATTTAAACTGAATGTCAGCCGTTTACTGGCAATCCCGTTCTTAAATTGTTATTACTTGATACAGGCTACGAATGATCCAAGGCGAACCTGACTTTCGCAGTTTGTTTCGCCGTCCGTTCAGGACTGCGGTATTCGTGATCCGTTTTCAAATTGTGCTGAAAGCATATCGAAGCAAACCTCATATGAAATGGAGAACGAAGAATGTCTATGTTTGTCGGTGAGTCACTTGTCGGTGAAGGTAATGAAGTTGCTCATATCGATCTGTTGATTGGTGACAAAAACGGCCCTGTCGGGGCTGCCTTTGCAAACGCCCTGTCCAGCCAGAAAATGGGTCACAGCAACCTGCTGGCTGTTCTGACACCCAACCTGGCCGTTAAGCCCGCTACCGTCATGGTTACCAAAGTGACCATCAAAGGTGCCAAGCAGGCCGTTCAGATGTTTGGTCCTGCTCAGTATGCTGTTGCCAAAGCTGTTGCAGACAGCGTTGAAGCTGGCGTGATCCCCAAAGATCAGTGCGAAGACCTGGTCATCGTCTGTGGCGTCTTCATCCACTGGGAAGCTGACGACGACAAGAAGATCTTCGATTACAACTACGAAGCCACCAAAGAAGCCATCGCACGGGCCATGAAGAATGAGCCTTCTGTTGATGAAATGATCGCCAAGAAGAGTGAAGCATCTCACCCCTTCTACGCCGGCTGATCATTCCGCTCTAAGTGGATAGATCGAATTCAGACCCCTGTTCGCATCGAACAGGGGTTTTTCCATTTGCCAGTTTCGCATTGATCAGGTTGCAGAACTCTCATGAAAAAAATACTGATTCAACTGGATTCCAGTCAACATGCCAGCACGTTTGATCGCGTCGTCGCCATTGATGCCGGCGTGGATGAATTGATGAGCTACCACGAAGTGACTCCCGTCAACGTCGAAGCACTCGTGCATGGTGCCATGTTTACCCGCGGACCGGAAGATCTCAAAAATACCGCACTCTTTATCGGCGGCAGTGATACCCATTCGGGTGAAAACCTGCTACGGAAAGTTCAGGAAACATTTTTTGGACCCGTGCGGGTTTCGGTCATGATGGATTCCAATGGCTGCAATACCACCGCAGCTGCAGCCGTGCTCGCGGCAGATAAGCATCTCGATTTCTCCGAAACCAAAGCGCTGGTGCTCGGCGGCACCGGCCCCGTCGGTCTCCGTGCGGCACAACTGCTGGCCCGTCGTGGCGCTGAAGTGGTCCTCGCCTCCCGTTCGGAAGAACGCGCCCAGGCTGCCTGTGATGCGATTACAGGACTCGTCGAAGACGCCCGGGTGCAACCGCTGTCTCTTAAAGATCACAAACAACTGGAAGCCGCCAATCAGGATACCAGCCTGATCATCTCCGCCGGAGCAGCCGGCGTGCAACTGTTACCCGCAGCCTGCTGGAAGCCGCTGAAGAATCTCAAAGTTGTCATCGACCTAAACGCGGTTCCACCTGCCGGCATCGAAGATGTCGACGTGATGGACAAGGCTACCGAGCGGGACGGAAAAATCTGTTTCGGTGCCATCGGGGTCGGCGGGACTAAGATGAAAATTCACAAAGCCGCCATCCGTAAACTCTTCGAAGCCAATGATCTCGTTCTCGATACCGAAGAGATCTATCAGATTGGCGTCGAACTGCAGTCCTGACTCCAGTTCATTTTCACTCCAGATTCGCGAGTTCCGGTTGCATCGGAGTGACTCTTACCGCTAAAATCAGGAATGGATCTGTGTGGATTTCCGCACAGGTCGTTCCTCCCTTTCAGGCCGTTTTACTTCGGTAACCTGGTAAGCCATGAATCAGAAACTGGACGATGCCGCCATCATGAAACGCGTCTGTGCAGGAGAATATCTCCTGTTCGACGAACTCGTGTTGCGCTATCGTCAGCGTCTGTTACGCTTCGCCTGGAGCAAATACGGGAACCAATGTGCCGCGGAGGACCTCGTGCAGGAAGCATTCCTGGCTGCCTATGCGGCCCGGGAGACTTACAATCCTGCCTTTGCCTTTTCAACCTGGATCTGGACGATTTTCCTGAACCTCTGTCGTCGGCATTACAAGCGGGAAATGAAGCAACCCCGCGAAGTTGTGCGGTCTGCATTGGGAACCAGCGAAGAAATCAGGATTCCCGAGCCCAGTTCGACCGAAACACCCCTGCAGACCGCTCTCAGAACCGAGCAGTTTGAACTGCTGGTGACTTACCTGGCTGATCTGCCGGAAGTCCAGGCGGATGCACTCCGTCTGCGGTTTTTTGGAGGACTGAAATTCTCTGAAATTGCTCTGACGATGGAATGCAGTCTTTCGGCTGCAAAAATACGTGTGAAAAATGGATTGCTTCAACTCGCTCAGCGTTTTTCTGAAGAGACCCCTTCAGAAGGAGAAGTCTCATGAATTGTGACGAAGCTTTTGAATTAATGACTCATCCTGCGGACTATAACTGTGACGAACTGCAGTGGCACCTGCAGATGTGTCCCCGTTGTCGGCAGATGCAGGAAACGCTCGCGCCCGCGCTGACCTCGTTCCAGAAAATCTCAGACGGGAATGATCTCTCTGAAGAAGAGCTGGCCCTGTTCGACGCCCATTTTACACACCAGAGTGATTCTCAAAATGACACCGGCTTTACGTCTGGTGGAAAACCGTTCCTCTCGCCGGAGGCAGTACGGATTGCTGAACAGGCGGCAACCCGGTTGAATGCTGAAGTCGGACTCAGCCAGCCGAGTACCGAAGTATCGCCGGCAATCATCCAGCGCAAACGACTGCTGCAGGCCGCCCTGGTGCTGTTCGTCGGTTTCGTTCTGGGCTGGGGAATTTCCATGGATGTTCCCTCTGAGAATATGTCCGCGGGAGCAGCCTCCCTGCCTGCTCAGGAGCCCTGCCTCTGGATCGCCCAGCGGGATCAGAACATCAGTAGCAGTGAGCAACAGAAATCGACCCGCAGCACGAAAGCATCGGCCCACAGCGTTGTCCTCTCCTGTGTTGCCTGCCATCTGCAGTCCTCTGCCGACTAGCTCGAATTCCTCGCTTTGACCAGCTTCTCCAGATTCCTGAAACAGCGGTCGAAAACCCTTCTGCGCTGCGGATAAATCCCGTGGTTTTGTAACTCTTACACGCTTCAAACTTTGCCTGCGTAATTTTTTCTCTACGAACCCGCCAAATCTGAATGACGCCGGGAAACTCGTCTTGCGGCTGTTTTCGTTTTCCGTTATTTCTACGCAACCCACTTCGAATCAGAGGGTAACTTTCCTGTCTTTCAGTCCCGTTTCTCAAATCCTCTCTGAGTCACAGGGACAATGAAAAAGTGATTTCCAACCTGTCACAAGAATGTGAACCTCATATCTTTTCTCGCAATATTTACAATTGGATCTGACATGATAAGAGGTGTCTCGTCTGACACCAGATGCGGCAACGCATTGCGATTGGCTCTAAGCCTGATCCTGGTACAGATAATAATTTTCGGAGACTGCATCAACGGAATCATTCCGTTGATTGATTCCGTTAGCGCGCAGGAACCACAGAAGCGTTCTATCGATCTGAATCAGTCAATCTTTGATGTCCGCGTCGAAGGCAATGAATCAATTCCTGCACTCGCCATTCTCCAGAAAACGAAAATTCAACGTGGCCGTCCCGCCACACGCGACATGGTTCTTGAAGACGTCCGCCTGCTGTTTGCCACACGCTGGTTCGCCAGTGTGGTTCCCGTGTATCGTCAGACCGAACAGGGGCTGGTACTTGTTTATAAAGTCAAAGAACGTCCCATCGTGGAAAAGGTGGAATTCCGCGGCTATAAAAAAATCAAAATCAAACGCCTGCAGGCAACCACTGGTCTGAAGGTGGGTTCGCCTTTCGATATTGCTGCCAACCAGGAATCCGTTAACCGTATCAAGCAGCTTTACGTCGAACGGGGTTACCGGTTCGCTGAAGTGAAACTGCTCAAAGGGGGAGACCCCAACGACCGTGAAGTCATCTTTGAAATCAAAGAAGGCCCCAAGGTCGTGGTTTCCGGTATTAAGTTCCGCGGCAATAAGTTCGTCAGCGACGGCGTGCTGAAGACTAAGCTGCTGACGAAAAAAGCACCGCTGGGAATCAGCTTCTTCGGCGGCAAGTATGATCCTGCTACGATTCAGGACGACCTGATTTCTCTCAAACAGTACTACAATGGCCTGGGATTCTTTGATGTGAAAATCGATGAGAAAATCGGTTACAACAAAGATAAATCCCGCGTGCAGGTCGAATACACGATCAACGAAGGCAAACGTTACAAAATTCGCGACATCATGATTGAAGGCAATCGCATCTTTTCGGAAGAAGAGATCCGCGAAGATATCAAACTGGCTGCAGGCGAATACTTCAACAGCCGCACCCTCGCCACCGACGTGGAAAAACTTTCGGAACGCTACGGCGAACTGGGACACCTGTTTGCCAAGGTGACACCGCAGCCTCGTTTCCTCGAAGCCCCCGGTGAAGTCGATCTGGTTTACAGCATCAATGAAGACAAACCTTATCGCATCCGTAAAATTACCGCCCATATTTCAGGCGATAACCCCCGTACAAAAAGTTCAGTTCTCTTGAACCCGATGATGGTCGCCCCTGGTGACCTGGCCAATCAACGACTGATTGCCAAGAGTAAACGCCGCATCGAAGGTAACCAGGTCTTCCAGAAAGGACCTCAGGATGGACCGCGCATTAATGTGACACGCGTCAATCCAGAGCGGGAAATGCTGGCCAGCCGCGAAAACGATGTTCTGCGGGGACAGAATGCAGACGAACAGCAGGCCCAGAAATTACGTTATCCCAACCTCAAGTATCGCAGCCAGACTTACAAACAGCCTGCTCCTCAGCAGAATCAGGATCTGTTTGAAGGCATCAAAACCGAACCCGTTTCTTATCAGTCCCCTCAGCGGACAGGGCAGATCTTTCGCGGGCAGAACTATGACAACGGTATTCCGGAACCACTGAACCCGCTGTTTGGGGAAAGCCCTCTCGGCGATCCGATGGGCACCGAGTTTCCTCAGCAGCAACCAGGCTGGGTCGACCTGGACGTCTATGCCTCTGAAAGCCGTACCGGACGTCTGATGTTCGGCGTGGGTGTGAACAGTAACGCCGGTGTGGTCGGTTCAATCGTCCTGCAGGAAGAAAACTTTGATATTCTCCGTCCTCCGCGCAGCATGGAAGATATTCTCGATGGTACTGCCTGGCGTGGTGGCGGACAGCGGTTCCGTGCCGAAGCTGTTCCTGGTGACCAGGTCAGCCGTTACCTCGTTAACTGGACCGATCCCTACTTTCTGGATACCAACTTCAGTCTGGGTGTTAGTGGTTTCTACTTCACCCGTTACTATACCGACTGGGACGAACAACGTGTTGGTGGTCGTTTCTCACTGGGCCGTCAGTTGACCCAGGAATGGTCGATCAACACTCAGTACCGTCTGGAAGACGTCAAACTGTATAACCCGCGTACTCCCACCCCCGCCATCGTGCAGGCGTCTGTGGGCGACAACACGCTGAATACATTCCGAATCTCACTGAACCACGATACGCGTGACGCGGCCTTCCTGCCAGCCGAAGGTCACCTGCTGGAATGGGCGGCTGAACAGGCAGTGGGCGACTACACTTACAGTCGTCTCGAAGCCAACGGCAGCCAGTACTTCACGTTATACAAGCGACCGGATGGCGGCGGACGCCACATCCTCTCGCTGAGTGCACAGCTCGGCTGGACCGATACTGATACCCCGGTCTTCGAACGTTACTATGCCGGTGGTTTCCAGACCTTCCGCGGCTTCGAATTCCGTGGTGTGACTCCCCGCGAAAACGGCATCGCCATCGGTGGTCGCTGGAGCTTCCTGGGTAGTGCACAGTACATGATGCCGATCACCGCAGACGAAATGATTCAGATGGTCTTCTTCAGTGACTTCGGTACTGTAGAAGAAGATGTTTCACTGGATCAGTTCCGCGTCTCCGTCGGTGCCGGTCTGCGACTCACGGTTCCCGCCATGGGCCCCGTTCCCGTCGCACTGGACTTCTCTGTGCCTCTCGCCAAAGAAACCTTCGACCAGACACAGGTCTTCAGCTTCTACGTCGGATTCACTCGCTAAGTTGAATGTATCCCAGGCAGGGCTGACAGCGCTGTTCCCGTCGATCTCACGCAATTGGTGCAGCCACTGGTTTCCCCTCAGTCGCTTTCTGAACTATGATAGGGTCTGTGAAAAAACATCGGATTCCGGCAGAAGGCACATTGGAAATGATTCTGGAAGGCATGGTCACCAGTCGCAATCAGGATGGCGAGTATAATCTCGCGCCGATGGGGCCGCTGGTCGATCAGGAAATGACCCAACTCGTCCTGCGTCCCTTCCAGACTTCACGGACCTGTCAGAATCTGAAAGAAACCCGCTGCGGTGTCTTTCACGTCGTTGATGATGTGCTGCTCCTCACAAAAGCCGCTATCGGACGTTTGGAGTCACTGTCGGAAACGTTTCCCGCAGAACAGATCGAAGGGGTCGTGCTCCAATCCGCCTGTCGCTGGTATGAATTCGAAATCGAATCGATCGATGATTCTGACCTGCGGACCGTGATGCAGGCTCGGGTTGTACACCAGGGACGCATTCGTGACTTCTTTGGTCTCAACCGGGCCAAGCACGCCGTCCTCGAGGCCGCCATCCTGGCCACGCGAACGCATCTGATCCCGCAGGCCGAGTTATTACAGCAGTATGAGTCACTCGCCGAAATTGTGCGTAAAACAGCCGGTCCCACTGAAACAGAAGCGTTCCGTTTACTGGAAGAATATGTCACCAGAGCGTATGCTGAGTTGCAGTCTTAAATCGTCTTATCCACACTCACGCCAGCTCGGAAACCAGATTCGCCATGTCACCTGAAGTGATCGTCACCACCGGAAGCCGTCTGCACTGGGGATTGCTTTCGCTCGCCCCCCGCACCGGGCGCGAATTCGGTGGCCTCGGTCTGATGGTGGATGAACCCACGCTGGTGCTCTCCGTGAGATCTGCTTCCTCGCAGGAAGATCAGATCTCGGGCAGTGCAGGCAGCGCTGAGAAAATTCAGACCGCGCTGCAGGTGCTCCGTACCAGTTCTCCAGACTGGCTCGGCGATTACCGTTTTGAGATCACGCTCCAGTCCGAAATCCCCCAGCATTCCGGCTTCGGTTCGGGGACACAGCTCAGTCTCGCAGTAGCCCGAGGACTGGCAGCACTCATGGACCAAGACGAACTTTCATCGGTCGAACTGGCTCAACTTGTCGATCGTGGTGCACGGTCTGCCTTGGGGGTTTATGGTTTCGACAAGGGGGGATTTCTCATCGAAGCCGGAAAACGGGATTCCGCTGATATCAGTCCCCTCGTGTTTCAGGCTCCCTTTCCGGAACAGTGGCGGATTCTCTTAATCACCCCGCAGGACCAGGCTGGTATCTCGGGAGCCGTCGAAGCCGATGCCATTCAACAACTGGGGCCGATGCCGGATGCGTTGACGGAAAAACTCTGTCGTCTGGCGCTGATGCAGCTGGCACCAGCGGTTCTGGAACAGAATTTTTCAGAGTTCGCCAGTGGCCTGACAGAATTCGGACATTTAGTCGGTGAATTCTTTGCACCGGTCCAGGGGGGCGTTCTGGCTCATCCCCGGATGCGGGAACTGGAGCAACTACTGCTCTCACAAGGAGTTGAGGGCATCGCCCAGACCTCCTGGGGGCCGACATTATCTGTAATCTGTCCTGATGAGGGAGAAGCAGAGAGTCTCTCAAGTCTAATTAAATCAGCAGGTTACGGCGAAGAATGCCTGGCCCGTATCGTCAAACCGTTCAATCAGGGCGCCACGCTCGAACACCGGAAATCGGTCTGAACTTTGGATTTTGACTATGAAGTTTCAGAAACAGGTTGAATTCTCTGTGAGGATTTCTTCGACTATAGTCGAGGGCTGGTATAATATTTCACCCACAGCGTATACCTTTGAGACTGTATTCAATCGAGTAAAAGACGTATGAACTCCAGGCAAAAACAATCGGAAGTATCGCGGCGGGATTTTCTCCGCGTGGGCAGTTTAAGCTTTGTCGGCCTCTCCATGGCCGAGCGGGCCGCCCTCGCAGCGACTCGCAGTGATCGCTCTGAGAAAAACTGCATCCTGATCATGATGACCGGCGGCGCCAGCCAGATGGAAACATTTGATCCCAAACCCGATGCACCTGCCGAGATCCGGGGACCTTTGAAAGCGATCTCCACGACGGTGCCTGGTCTGCAGGTGAGTGAAGCCTTTCCGCAACTCGCACAACGAACCGGGCAGTTCTCACTGATTCGTTCTCTCTATCACGATGCCGCCCCGATTCATGAAACCGGTCACCAGTTAATTCAGACCGGTCGCGTCTCACGCGGTTCGCTGAACTATCCCTGCTTTGGTTCAGTTGTCGCCCGCCAGTGGGGACCGCGGGGCGATGCGCCACCGTTCGTTGTACTGCCTCGTCTGGTACACTCCCTGGGAGTCAACACCTACCGAGGCCAGCAGGCAACCTTCCTGGGCGAAGAGTTTGCTCCCGCCACCACGATTGGAACAAAGTCAGCTTCTACCGAATATGAAATCGAAATCGCCGGCGAGTCTCCAGCCATCCAGCAGCAGTACGGCAAGCATCGTTTCGGCAAGCTCTTGCTCCAGGCACGGCAACTGGTCGAACGGGGTACGCGGTGTGTCGTCGTCAATCTGTTTGACGATCTGCATGAGCAACTGACCTGGGACTGTCACGGCACCGGCGCCGGGACCGCAGGAAAAGTTTACGAATACCGCGATTCACTGGGCCCTGCTTTTGACAAAGCCCTCTCCACGCTGCTCGACGATCTGGCCTCCCGCGGTTTGCTTCAGGATACACTCGTCGTAGCCACAGGTGAGTTTGGTCGCACACCACAAATCAACGCTTCCGGCGGACGCGATCACTGGCCGCATGTCTGGTCGGCCCTCGTAGCCGGCGGTGCGACTCCCGGCGGTCAGGTAATTGGCGCCAGCGATTCGCGGGCCAGCAGTCCCGTTGAGCGACCCGTCCATGCAGCCGAATTGACGGCGAGCATTTATCAGCATCTGGGCCTCAATCCTCAGAGCTGTCTCGCACGTCAGGACGATCAGCAGATCAGCCTGGTGGATGCGGCACCCATTGGTGAACTGTTCCAGGGCTAAGCTGCGACTCTGTCAGTTTAAGGTCCTGAAGTTGATCCACTTTCAGGCGGTCTCGGAATCGGGACGTGGCAGATCTTCTGCTAGTACCTTTTCAACTTCCTGCGGACTGCACTGAAAACAGTTGCTGATTTCCTGCGCGGAAAAGCCAGCCTGGCTTAAATAGACCATCATCAGTCGTTGTTCTGCACTCGCGGAGAGCCGCCTCCGCTCCTGCTCATACATCAGAATATCCGGCCCCGCAGCAGATTGCTCAGCCGACAGCCCCTGTTGTGCCAGCGCCAATTGCGTCCGTAGACGATTGATTTCCTGATCCGCTTCCTGCAGCAGTTCATCCAGCACCCGCAGTCGATCTTCACTGCGGGCCTCCACCTCGCGACCGTAATCGTAGAGTTTGACCTCCAGCTGATTCAGCCGGTTCATCTGGTTCTGTTCCATACTGGTGAGTTCGCTGCGGGCCTCTTCCAGTGGATCGCGGTTTTTCGATTTGTGCTGTGCGCGAAAGTTTCTGCGAAGCGACCAGGCAATTACCAGGATCAGCACGCCCGTCAGAATTGTATTGGTATTATTCAGATCAAACATGTTTGGAAAGTCATCCTTTACTTCCAGACAATACCAGTGAGGAACGCATTCTATAATCGCGGGCTGTGATCTTCCTGATCAGGGGCCCGCGTCGATTAATGATCGTGATCGTGATCGTGATCGTGATCGTGGTCGTGATCGTGATCGTGGTCGTGGTCGTGGTCGTGGTCGTGGTCGTGGTCGTGGTCGTGGTCGTGGTCGTGGTCGTGGTCGTGGTCGTGGTCGTGGGGCGCATGTGCACCCGAATCAAATGCGGTTTCTGCAACGCCTTCCAGCAGAAACGCCGCTTCAGCAGCCCGGTATACGGTTCTCAGCGAAATCTGATGGGTAGCGGCTAACTCGGCACACGCTTCATATTCGGGAGTAAAAATCGACTGGTAGTTCGGTCCCAGCGACAGTTTCCCGGCGACTTCTCCCCAGGCGGTTTTGACCTGATGTGGTTTACGGGCGCGGATCGCACGCTGTAACTGATGTCTGCGGAGGCCGAGGGTCTCGGTTTCTTCAAACAGAATTCCTTCCAGCTTCTCGGCCGACTCCGGTTTGCAGATCACACTCAGCATCACCGCGGGGCGATCCTTCTTCATCTGGATCGACGTGCTGTAGACATCCAGGGCTCCCGCTGCCAGCAGCTTCTGTTTGGTATGACCGATGATCTCTCCGGAGATGTCATCCAGATTAGTTTCCAGCAGGGTGACATAATCTGTATGAGCGGGTGTTGCGACTTCGCCGACAAACAGCCTTAACAGGTTGGCCCGCTCCGGAAAGTTTTTGGTTCCCGCTCCGTAGCCGATCTCTTCGATCGTCATCGGGGGAAGCATGCAGAAACGATCGACGAGCGTGGAAACAATGGCAGCGCCGGTCGGCGTGGTCAACTCAGCCTGAATCGGAATGTCCGCCAGCGGAATCCCTTTCAGCAGCTCAGCGGTCCCCGGTGCCGGAACCGTGCAGATTCCATGATCGATTTTGATCTGTCCAAAGCCGGTAGGAACCGGGCTGCAGAGAACCTGGTCGACTCCCAGCAGATCAAAGCCGATCGCGACGCCGACGATATCCACAATCGAATCGATGGCTCCCACTTCATGAAAGTGGACCTTGTCGATTGATGAACCGTGCACTTTCGCCTCCGCTCCTGCAATCGCCGAAAACAGCGAGAGGGCCAGCTCGTACTGGTGGGGCGTAAGCTTATCCGACTGCTTCAAAATAGTGACGATGTCACTCAGATGCCGATGTGCATGCTGCTCGGGATGTTCGATGGTCACATAGGTCGCGTGAAAGCCCCCCTTGATTGTCGAGGAGAACGTCAGTTTCACACCGGGCAGTCCCAGGGAATCGATGCCGGCACAAATCTGATCCGGGTCCACACCCGCATCCACGAGGGCGCCCAGGGTCATGTCGCCGCTAATTCCGGTAGAACAGTCTAAGTAAGCAATCCGCACAGTCAGGTATCCAGGGAAAAAAGGTTAAAAACAGGAAGCGAATTCTAAAGATAACGGGCGGGATCTCCAAGATCAATTCGCTGTCAGGTACTGCTGGAGAAACGGGGTAAGTTTATATCTCACAGCAGGATATCAAGCAGCGGCTTCTCCACCCAAGCGGGGAAAACACAGAAATATCACGGGTTTCGTGCTGCGAGGAAGAAAAGTGCGCCGTGACAGGACGGGCTCTCAACGCTGATAAATGGGCAGATATTGATATTCAACCGCCAGCGCAAGCACTGCCAGCGATGTTGCATAGACCTTGCCGGCTTCTTTTTCACTCCCCTTGGTCGCCAGCCAGCTGCCATCATGCTTCTGCATCTCCAGCAGTTGGGGCATGATCGTATCCCGAGTTTTTTTCCAGTACTCGCCACCCATCTGGAACATCCCGACACTGCAGTAGTAAGCCCCGTAGAAATAATAGAATTCATCCGGGTGCAGGGGACGCTGCACGAGATAGTCGCCGGCTTCAAGGGCATCCTTGGTGTGATGCTGTCCGCAGATTTCCAGCGCCAGTATTCCGGTTCCCGTCCTCGTTGCACTGGGGGCACCGCCGGGCTGGTAGGCAAAGCCCATGTTGTTCCGTCCCCGACAGTGACGGACATACGCGACCGCTTTGTCGATCTGATCTGCAGAGATATCACAGCCGATGTTCTTTGCGGCACGCAGGGCCAGCAGCTGCCAGCCGGTCACACTCAGATCGCTGTCTTTACTCGTCTGGTTATACCGCCAGCCTCCGGCGTTCCGTTTGTCTTTGGGAACATTCTGGGCTGCGACAATCAGTTTCACCGCCCGCTCCAGCACCTGACGGCACTTTTTCTCCCGTTCGCCCGTCAGCATCCCGGCCACTTCGGCCAGCATCAGCGTGCTGATTCCATGACTATACATCGGCCCGTGGCTCTTATGGTGCACTACCAGCCCGTTATCTGCCTGGTGAGCGAGGACCCAGTCGATGCCTTTGTTGATCTGGTCGCCATAAGGGCCTTCTTCAGGAACATAGCCTGCCGCCATGAATGCCATGACCGCCAGGGAGGTCGCTGCCGTCGATTCACCGTAAGAATTGAACGACCACGCACCGGATGGCTGCTGTGATTTTGATAAAAACTGAATCGCCCGCTGGATGCTTTCGTCAGTTTTCTTTTTCTGTGCATCCAGTTCCTGTGCCCGGCAGAGGGCAGGGGGGAGCAGCATCAGCAGTCCCAGCGGGTAAGCGATCAGCCTGAGTAACATTGAATTATCCTGTGATTGAAATCGAACCGGTCGCTTATTTGCTGTCGGATTTCGATTTGGCGATGGCTTCAAAATAATGTTTGATCAAGCGGGCGTATTCGGGATCAGTTCTGCTTTGTGAGCCTTGCAGAATCTCGGTATCCAGTTCGCCGGGCAACTCACCCCAGTTCCGATTAGACATGGCTTTCAGCTTCATTTCCAGTTTGCTGAAGTCCACATTCGTGCGGGCACCGCCCCCTTCGCTTTCTCCCTGTCCCTTACCGGGAGCCATATTGCGGGAAGCAGTCTGGGACTGCTGACCCTGACCGGGATCCGAACCCTGCTGCGCTTTCGACTTCAATTCCGTCGCTGCCTGCGAAAGTGATTCCGCTGCCTGCTTGAGCGATTCCGCAGCCTGCTGCTGGGCAGACTGCTTCCCAACCTGCCCCGATTCTGCCGACTGTTGACTCTGGTTCTTTCCCTGCTGGCCCTGCTGACTTTCAGAGGATTTCCCATTCTGACCCGATTGGGAATCACCTTGGGCCTGCTGCTCGCCCGATTCGGTCGCTTCCTGTTTCTGGTCAGCTGGATTCGACGAGTCCGGCTGTGACTCGGCATCGCGGGGAACCGACTGCTGCTGTTCGTTTTGAGCCATCAGTTGATCCAGGGCACTTTTGAATTCGGGGTTCTGCTCCATCTGTTGCTGAGCCTGGCGGAGCTGCTGAGCAGCATCGGTGACCTGGTTGCCGACCTTTTCGGGAACCGGCGAATCATGGGCTTGCTGCTTGCGAGACTGCTGTGCCTGTTGGGCGGCAGCCTGTAATGCCTGGGCCGCCTGCTGAGCCTGTTTCGCAGCCTGCGCCAGGTCTTCCTGTTGTAGCTTATCAACCGCCTGTTGCATTGATTGACCAGCCTGTTCGGTCTGCTTACGGCTCTGATCTGCCTGGCGGCTTTCTTTATTCAGTTTAATCGGATCGTTTTCCAGCTTCTGCGAAGCCTCAGAGAACTGTCGCGTTAATTCCTGGGTCTGTTGAGCCAGTGTCTGTTGAGAATTCTGGATCGCTGCCTTCCGTGCCTCTTCTGAATTGGAGGCTTCTGCCAGCTTGTTCGCGACTTCACCCTGCAGTTGTGCCATGCGTTCTGCTTCTTCGAGGAACGCATCCCGTTCGGTATTCTGCTGCTGTTCTTTGCGTGCCTGTTGTGCTTCCTTGATTTCATCCGCAATCTGGGCAGCCCGATTTGCTGCCTGGCTCGCTTCGTGGAACTGCCCCACATTGGCCTGCTGTTCTGCCTGGATCGCTTCGCGCGCCATCTGAGCCGCCTTTTGGGTCGACTCCGATTCGGCGCCAAACTTCTGGGCTGTCTCCAGCAGGAAGTTCGCTGCGGCATTCGCCAGATTTCGTTGCTCCTGTTGCAGGGCACGCATCTTTTCCTGAGTCGTAGACTGCCCCTGTGCCCGGGCAGGCTCGTTGCTCATGTTGGTTTCAGCAGGTTGACCATTCTTAGACGGCTCATTATTCGCAGCGGCAGTAGCGGCGTTCTGCGAAGCATCGCCATTCGCTGGGGCTGCGGGTTGAGCTGGAGGCGTTGCCTGGGCAGGGGCCGCATCGTTACCTTGAGGTGCCGCACCCTGTGGGGCCGCTGGTTCAGGCGCTTCCGCATCGCGGGGCAGGGGACGACCCGCAGATACCGGGGCCTGCTGCTGCATTGCTTCAGCGAGTTGCTGTTGTGGCTCGACCAGTTGCGATGCCTGGGTGACCAGGGAATCGAGCTGTTTTAACTGAAAGTTGCGGGCAGCATCTACCAGTTCCGGTCGACGATCCAGCAGGTCATCCAGGTCTTTTGTCAGACGGGACTGACGGTGTTTGAGTTCGGCCTGTTCGTTCGACAGCTCCTGCTTCATTTCCGGTGTCAGTTTTAACTGCTGATGCGGATCATTCTGTTTCTCAGGTGTCTTGTTATCCGCCTGCTGAGGCTCCTCTGGTTTTTGCATCTGCTGTTTGACCGACTCTACCTTGTCGTTGAACGCCAGCATGTCATTCGCCAGGTGATCGGTCTCTTCCGCCAGACGATCCAGATTGTGCAGATCGTTTTCCAGTTCGACCAGTTTTTCATACTGGCGTACCATGTCATCGATCTTCTTTTCTGTCTGCTGCATGGCAGCAGGTACTGGTTTGAGTTCCTGCTGTGCCTGTTCTCGATTGTTGGCTGCTGCCGCAGATTTCAGTGTGTCGTGGTTTTTGACGAAGTCGTTCCGGGCAAGGTTCTGTGTCTGTTCTGCCAGTTTCTGATAGAGGGGCAGTTCCAGAAATTCATTTGCTACGGTTTCCAGCTGCTGGGCCAGCTTGCGTTCCTGCTTGGTCAGCTCTTGCAAAGACTGTTCATCCTCGGGGGAGAGCGCCTCCTGCTTTTTCTGATCTTTCAGGTCAGCAATCTCTTGCTTGACCTGTTCTTGATGTGTCTTGAATTCCTGCTGAATCTTCTTTAACTCGTCCCGCAGTTTCTGCTGCCGGGCCACCACACCTGCCGAAAGCTGCTGCTCAGCATTCTTATCAATACCGAAGACACGCGGCGTCGACCAGACCACATTCGGCCCCGGAACTTCGCGATTGTCTGCAGCCTTGACGCGATAGGTAAAGATATCCGCCTGATCGGCCTGGAGCTCTTTCAGATCGATTTTAAATTCATGGTCCACCGTGGACGTTCCCAGCTTGTCGGCGGGAACTTTAACCACGGTCGCTTTCTCATCCAGTTTCTGAATCTCCAGTTCCAGTTCATTCACGGCATAGTCGTCCAGAACCTTAACAGGAACCGAAAGCGTCTCTCCGGGTTTATAGAACTCCGGTTGATTGTAGAGAGACAGCTCAATTTCCGGTGCGCGGTCCTGAGTGATCTTCACCAGATGCTCAGAAGTCTGGTTTTTCAGTCCGCCATCTTTGCTATGAAAGTCAATATGAAAGACGAAGCTCTGGTTGCCAACAGGCAGGTCCAGTTGCGCAGTCAGCTGATCCTGACCGATGTTCAAAGGCTGTTCCTCAACCGGCGGACGTTCGTTGTTCTCTGCACCAGATGCGTAGTACTGATAAAAGAGAGTGGCCTGACTGACCGGTCGATCGAACGTCAGCTGCAGGGCGATCTGGCTCTGTTCCATCACGCGGATTTCGCTGGGAAACACTGTCAGCTCTTCCACCGCCTGTCCGGTATAACGGGGCGGTGTGATGACCACTCGCGTATCGGTGATCGAGGGAGGCTCCGCCACCTGGATGGCATACTGCTTCGTGCGGCTCGATCCGCTGGAAATTGAATAGGTAAATCCGCTCAACAGCCGCGAAAACTGCGTTGTGTAATGACCGGCTGCCTGATCGAGATCCATCCGGCGTGAGAACGGTTGTCCTTCCGCGTCTTCCCAGGCAATCCAGACTTCATCAATGGTTCCCGGCTGTTTGGTATGCCAGTGAGGAGTGGCGATGATCTGCAGGTCCTCGCCGCGGGCCACAGTTCCGTCTCCCGGTTCAACTTCAAAATAGAGTGAACTGACTGTCGCGAAATTCCCCCAGGGAACGATACTGCGAGAGATCAGCAACTGATAGGCATCGGGCCAGAACAGGAGCGGCGTCAGGAAGACGATAATGGCAATCCCGGCACTCATCACGAAACGCATGGCGCGATCGGAGGGTACCGAGTCGGTAATATTGAAGTTTGTCAGGGAAGCGATGGTCTCCCGTGCCAGGCGTTCGCGCATCACGGAGGAACTCGTGTCGTCGTGGGCGACGGAGAGTTCCAGGACAGACGTCAGTCGTTCGTTGAGAGACGACTGCGATTCCTCGACAATCGCCGCGAGCTCGATAGGCGTTCGTTTATGAAGGACCCGCCGGAACATTCCAAACCAGAGACAGCCCACCAGAACCGTTAATGAAAATGAGGTCAGAGCAATCCGGGCCGTGTTGTTCAGTGAGAACACAAAATCGAGACTGATCTGCACCGTCACCAGGCAGATCAGAACCAGGATCACAAACCCCAGTCCCCGCAGCAGAGCCAGTGAGCGGATGCGTCGATCCAACTGGCCTAATTGCCGTTTGAGTTCATTGACGAATTGATCTAACTGTCCATCCATAGTCGTTCTCTGAGAGAAGTAGTGATCTGGTCAGGGTTTGCGAGCGATCTGTTCCGTCCATAAATCGAACATCCGGGTTGCAGTCCAGATGGGGAGTCGGAACGGAACTCCTGATATTGTAACAGGAAATTCCGTGAAATAGGGATGAAAAAAGGGTGGGAACCCTAAAAACTTTTAAGGCAGGCCGTTCAGCTTACGCAGAGCCCATTCGACAGTCAGGATTCCCATGATCAGTACCAGAATCAGCCAGTGATCCCAGAGCGAAACTTCGTCCTGGTTGGAGATTTCCTGGTTCAGATTGGGGATCAGCTCCAGCAACTCGTCGATTGTTCCCGGGGTCAGCAGCTTCCCTCCACTGGACTCAGCCATTTCGGTGAGCAGTTGCGGGTTGGAGGCAAGGTTGCCCAACTCGATCGTCTTGACCTCATGTACGAACAGGGGCGTGATAATTTCTTTGTCGCCCGGCTGCTGAGTCGACGGTTTCAGCCTCAGCTCGTATTCTCCCGGATCCAGCTCGGGGAGGTTCGCCTCCTGCAACTGCGGATTGTTTTTCTGGGTCTGCAGTTCGAATGAAGCAACGATCTGATCCGGCTCCGCTGCCCGGACGATTTCGACGGTTGATTTTATATTCGGATGTTCTTTCAAATACTCCTGCGTCCATCGCGCGGTCGCGGTCGCGATTTCGCCGGCGTCGACATCGGTTTTATTCAGACTGAATTTGACGAACTCATTCCCTGCCGAGGCTTTGTTACGTGCGGCCCACCGCGCCATCTGGCCCCAGAAACGATGGTGGTAGCGATCTCCCATGCGGAACCGCCAGCGCCAGGTGCTGTCGATCCCAATCCAGATCACCTGTCCCGCGCCATACTGCCTGACCACAATCACGCCATCCCGCTCTTCATTCAACGGCGCGTTAAAGGGAGACAGACCATAGGCGAGGACCGTTGCCCCCGGTTTGAGTGTCCCCTGCAGAAACCAGAGGTGGCCCGGCAGATTTTTCCAGATATCCCGATTCACATCCGGCGTGGCATCAAACTGAAACAGGGGCTCCAACTCTCCCTCGGGGGTCAGAGTCAAGTGCATGCCCCGTTCATTGGGGGGCACTTTAAAATTTGCCTGGTTCCAGTCGACGACATTCAAATCTTTCACGGGCAGCAGTTCGTTCAATGTTTGTGAACGATGTTGCAGCGGCAGATACTTTTTGCCGGCCAGCAGCACCAGGGTTCCTCCCTGATCGCCGACAAACGCTTGAATCTGCTTCCAGTGTTCTTCCTGAACATGTTCGGGTGAGACATCGCCGATAATGATCAGATCTTTATCGGCAAACGGCTGGGGCTGCTCAGCGTTATTGTCAGCCACCTGGTTTGCCTGCGGGACGTTGATCAACAGCTGATTCGGAAAGAAGGGCTGCGGCAACAGCCCCATGTAAGGCTGTTCGAACAGCACCTGCTGCAGGTCGATGCGTTTGTCCCGTTCCAAAGCGTTGTGCAGAAAACGGAATTCCCATCGCGCGGTCTCTTCCACCAGCAGCACATGCGATTTGTCATCGACGAAATTGATTGCGAAGGTTTTCTCGTTGTTATCCTCGCGTGTCTCTCCGGGAAGAATGTCCGTTTCCAGCCGGTACTCCTGTCGTCCCTGTTTGTCGGATCCCAGTTCAAATTCGAGTAACTGGCTCACGCCGGAAGACTTGAAGCGTTTCACCGCCAGTTCCTGGTCTCCCTGCATCAGCGCCACGCGGACATCCTGTCCCTCAAAACCACTCGTGCCGATGCGGGCTTTAAGTAAAGGCTTGTCGTCTTTGAAAGCAGTTTGTGGATAGTCAAGGGCTGACACGGAGATGTCTTTCGGCTGATTGGCCGAACCAAGCAGCACTGGATAGACGGGGACCTTCATCTGCCCCAGTTGTTCTGCAGTCGAGACCGGATCTAACTGGCTGTTATCGCGTCCGTCGGTCAGTAGGATGTAACCGGAAATCGGTGAGTTGCCGGACTCCGAACCGCTGCCCGCCGCTTTCAGCGCCTGTGATAGATTCGAAAGTTCCATGTGTACCTGGTCGGGAACTTCCGCCAGTGAATTCTCCAGGGTTGTCTGTTCGGTGGGGACTGCATCACCGGCAAACAGGACGAGGTCGATGTCGCCGCGCTGTTTTAACTGGTCCAGAATCGGATGCGCGGGATTGGTCAGCAGTTTCTGGGCGATCTCTTTGCGGGACATTTGGTCGATTTCGTCAAAAATCGTCTCCAGATTCTCGCGGCGGCTCTCTGCAAGTTGGGTCCGTTTTTCCGGGTTCGCGGTCTCACTCTCTTCGACCCACGCGGGTTCTTCACCCGCTGCATAGGCTGCCTCCCACCGATCGAGTCGCGCGTCGATCTGATCGTTGCCAATCATTTTCAGGGCGCGTGCCAGTTGCAGCTTTTCCAGCTTGCTCGCGTGGCGGTCCTGCGTATTCATACTGTCCGAAACATCGAGGGCAACAATCAGACGCCCTGTTTTTTCGGTATTGAATGACCAGGTAAGCACTGGCTCGAGGAAGGTGAGCAGAATTAGAATCAAAGCGGAGATGCGGAGTGCAATCAGTGCATTGCCGATGCCGTGCGAGACCAGTCGCCGCTCGTAACGGAACAGCAGGATGATGCTGACCAGCACCACCAGCACCGCGCAGACGCTGACGATGGTCCACCCGCTCCATTCGAGGCTGTTAAACTGGAAATGCTTTTCCATCAGTACGACAACGTTCTTTAATTCAGGATTCTCAGGGAATTATTGATTCTCTTCCGGGAGCGACACATGTCCTCCCTGCACCAGTCTCCTGGTCAGGAACAACTCCCCAACCATCAGTAGTAAAAAGATCAGCAACAGAAAACGCCAGAATTCGGTCTCTGACACATCGGAGAACATCAGCTGTTTCAGTTCGTCCAGCGTTTTGAAAAAAGTAAAGTGATACGAGTCGGTCAGCGATTTCTGCTCGACTTCTGAGAGTGGGGTCAGGTTCGATTCGCTGCGATCAAAGTTGACTACGAAGCGATCGGACCGCAGTTCCTGGTTCTGGTCTGATTTCGGATTCAATTGATAGACGCCGGGCAGAGAGGTGTTTGTGCACTGAAAGGTCGCGCTATTGACGGCCTGATCGATGGTGCCAACCGCCGGTTTCCCGTTGGGATCCAGAAAGGTGAACTGTTCAATGGTCGTCCCACCTGGCACCGGAACCACAATTGGTTCATCCAGTTGCAGGTTGCGGAACACGCGTCCCGAGGAAAGCTCAAATACCGCCTCGTGCAGGAACGGAACATAATCCGGCTTGCTGGGTAGATTGTTCCAATCCGCATCGAGTGACGACGTCATCAGCAGCACACGTCCCCGTGCGTGGTTCATCATTACCAGTAACGGTTTCTGATTGGACAGCCTGGCGATGGACTGTGGTGCTGTCGAAGGACTGGAGTCGGTCGCATCCCCTTGCTCCTCAGCAGGGAGGGCCTCGACATCCAGTAGTGTAAGATCACACCAGTGATTGAACCGAGCCGCGGTCAAACCGTTGGCATACTCACCGCGAAAACGTTTCAGCCAGGGAGTCTGCAGGCTGTCGGAGTTGATCTGAATCACGTTACCGAATTCAAGACCCTGGGCGGCTTCCTTTGATTTCAGCTCAACGGGGATCAATCCCTCAGCTTGGAATAACTGTCGCTGGTACTGTTCCGGATCGACCTGGTCCCCCAGAGCCAGCATGACGCCGCCCCCCTGTTGATTGACAAAATCGATCAGAGCTCCTGCCTGCACGTCAGTCAGCGCATCGACGTTCGCCAGGATGACTACCGCCTGGTTCTTCAACAGGTCTGCTGTCAGCTGGTCTTTATCAATAACCGTGGTCTGAATCCAGGGGGTTCGGTTCGTGGGTGCCGTGAGTGCCAGGTTAGCGAAAAAGACTTCACTACGGGTCGGGTCGAAACTGGGCGTGCCATCCACCAGGAGCACAGGCAGTGCGCTGGTGACCTGCAACGCTGCATCCGATCGGTCATCGCCAGGCAGATTGTCTGGATCGAGGACGACGCTAATGACGTGCGTCCCTTCCTGGTCGAAGCGATGCTGAAACTCGACCGCCGCTTCGCCGTGGTTTTCAATTTTGATCGACTGCGTTTTTTCTTTGATTCGCTGACCGTCGATTTCGAAATAGACCGGGCAGATCAGTGTCGGCTCCGGACCGTCATAGCGGATGGTGGTTGAAATGCGGACGGGCAGATTTTTGACGCAGACTTCCCGCGAAAGGGTGAGCTGGTCCACGCGCAGGTTGGTTTGCAACCCTTCATTTTTTTCGCCGGCAACATTAGTCGCCCAGAGGTCGATCGGAACCGCAGACTGCTGCATCAGATCATTAACCTGATCCCAGAGCAGGGTATCCTGGGGCGTCCAGCCGAATGCCTGGTCGTCGGTCAGCACGATGATCTCGCGTTCGAGGTTAGAGGTCTTGCCCAGAATCTGAATCGCTTTACTGACAGAATTCGCGAGATTCGATTCGCCTGCAGGGGGCGGCAACTGGTTCAACTTCTCGCGAACCATCGCAAAGTTATGGGTGGGAGATTCGGTCACCAGTCGCGGTTGATGCCGGGCATCAATGACTGCGATTGTGTCACCCGGATTCAGTTCTTCCAGAAAGCGATGCACCCATTGAATGGCTGCGGAGTGAGGCGTGGTGGTTTCCCCTTCCCAACCCATACTGTAGGAACCGTCGATGACAAAGACGACGTCTCGAGACTGGGTCGAAATGAACTGGGAGAGAAAACCTCCGGAAATCCACGGGCGGGCCAGCGCGAACGTGATCAACGCGACCAGCAGCATCCGGATTGCCAGCAGGAGCCAGCCTTCCAGACGGATCCGTCGTCGCGTGCGGCGACCCAACTCCAGAAACTGCATCGCCCCCCACTGCACAATGTCATATTTCTTGCGGCTCAGTAAATGCACCAGTATCGGCAGCGATAATCCCAGCAGGCCGAGAAGCATCATCGGATTTAGGAAATCAAATGTCATGACTGCCTGCTGAGAACGGGTATGGGACTGGAGTTGAGCACGAGGATGGTTTCAAAAAGGAGACAAGCCGCATTATATGGTGAAATCGTTGTAAATGGTATCGCCTGTCTGATTTCCTTTTTCAGGGAGACTTAAGTACAGATTTGCGTGGAACCGGTTGGGAATTCCCTGTCCAACGATTATGATGGACTCAACGGCCCTCTGTAAACATGTCCGCCCCCATTTAATTCTGATTCGACCCTCCTGAGAGACCAACGAGGCTGATTGTATGCTGTCCTGTTCTACGAAAATTCTCCCCGTTCTGTTAGTCACGATTTCTCTGTTCTGCAGCGTCCCTGCGATTTCCGCACAGGAAATTCAGCCCGACAAACTGAAGTCGGCTTATGACGTTGTCGTTTATGGGGGGACTTCCGGAGGCATTGCAGCCGCGCTTCAGGCACACCGCATGGGGAAAACCGCACTGCTGATCGAGCCGGGAAAACATCTGGGTGGTCTCTCTTCCGGCGGACTGGGAGCGACTGACATCGGCAACAAAGCTGCGATTGGCGGCATCGCCCGGGAATTCTACGGAAGACTGGGTACATATTACAGTCAGGATGAATCCTGGGTTTATCAGAAACAGAGTGACTACAAGAGCCGACGCAAAAATACTTCTGAAACCGAAATGTGGACTTTCGAACCTCACGTCGCGGAAGCGACCTTTGAGCAGATGCTGACCGCCGATCAGGTTCCCTGGCTCAAACAGCAGCGACTCGATCTGAAACAGGGCGTTCAGAAAGCAGAGGGACGCATCTCCGCGATCAAAATGGAAAGTGGCCTGGTCGTCAAAGGCAAAGTCTTTATCGACGCGACTTATGAAGGTGATCTGCTGGCGGTCGCCGGCGTCTCCTATCATGTCGGACGCGAGTCCAACGCCACTTACGGCGAAACCTTAAACGGGATTCAGACCCGCAATGCCGTCTTTCATCAGTTCATCAAACCCGTTGATCCCTATGTCGTTCCTGGTGACAAAAGCAGTGGTCTGCTCCCCGGAGTACAGCAGGAAGGACCCGGTGGAAAAGATGGAGACGGCGATCACCGCGTGCAGGCTTACTGTTTTCGTATGTGTACCACGGATGTCCCCGAGAACCAGCGGGAATGGGTGAAACCAAAGAATTACGATCCCCAGCGATACGAACTGCTGTTGCGCAACTTTGAAGCCGGCGATCACCGTGTCCCCTGGAACCCGGTTCTGATGCCGAACCGTAAGACCGACACGAATAATAACTTTGCGATCTCGACCGATAACATCGGGATGAACTACGAATACCCCGATGCGGATTACGAGGAACGCGATGAGATCTTCCAGGAGCATCTGACTTACCAGCAGGGCCTGATGTGGACCCTGGCCAACAGCCCCCGCGTGCCTCCCGAGGTGCAGAAACAGTTCCAAAAATGGAAACCGACGAAAGACGAATTCCAGGAGACAGCAGGCTGGCCCTTTCAACTTTATGTCCGTGAAGCCCGCCGCATGATTTCAGAATATGTCATGAATGAGAAACATTGCACGTCGGAACTCATCGCCGATGACAGTATCGGTCTGGCCGCATATACAATGGACTCACACAATCAGCAGCGGTATGCCATTGATGGTAAGACGCTCAACGAAGGAGATGTGCAGGTCGGCGTTCCAAACCCCTATCCGATTTCCTATCGTTCCATCCGGCCCCGCAAGTCAGAATGCCAGAACCTGCTGGTGCCGGTCGCGATGGCTGCTTCACATATCGCTTACGGCTCAATCCGGATGGAGCCTGTATTTATGGTCCTGGGACAGTCTGCAGCAACCGCAGCCAGTCAGGCCATTGATGCTGATTCCGCAGTACAGGACATCGATTACCCGCAACTCCGCAAACAACTGCTGGCTGACAAACAGGTTCTGATCTGGACCGGTCCCCGCAAGGAACCACCGATTCGCGTTAAATCGCTGGCAGGTATCGTGGTGGATGATCGAGACGCCCGAAGTTCACTCGGCTGGAAAAAAAGTTCATCCATCACCCCCTATGTCGGACAGGGCTATCAGCATGATGGCGACACTGATAAGGGAAATCGGAAAATTGTCTTCACAGCAGAGATTCCACAGGATGGCATTTACGAAGTGCGTGTGTACTACGTTCCCTCATCCAACCGCGCCACTAATGTTCCTTATGAACTGCGGACTGCTGAGGGACCAGTGACCGTTCGTGTCAACCAGCGTAAAAAGCCCGAGCAGGGTAAATATCAGGTGCTCGGGACATTCCTGTTCAAATCAGGAAAACAGGAAATTCTCACCGTTTCGAACCAGGGGACCGATGGGCATGTCATTGTAGATGCCCTGCAACTGGTTCCCCTGAAATCGAAATAAGAGGAAGCGACAGCAGGCACTCGATGAAAAAGCAGGCACAGCGTTTTTCATTCAGCATTACTGCGAACGGGAAGGTTTCTCATGCGACAGCTTTGTTTCAGGTTCTCTCTCTATTCCTGCCTGATTATTTTCACGACATTATTGACCGCGCAGCAACTTCACGCGGATCTGTTTACCTACATCAATGAAGAAGGAGCCTTAGTAACCGAGGAAGCGACATTATACGGCTCTGGAAAAGAAGCGGGTGAGATGCTGCACGCGCTGCTCAAGCCGGATGGATCGCTGACTCTCGTTCCACAAGGCAAGATTCAGAAACGGGAACTGAAGGCACCGCCGAAGCCGTTGACCGTCGAACAAATGGCCAAAAACCTGGAGCAGAAGTTCGGCGCGAAAACGTTTCGCTACTACATCGAAAAGCCATTCGTCATCGGCATCGTGCTGGCGGCACCGCTGGATGGTTCGGATCGAACCGAAGTCCGCGTGCAGTCGTTCATGAAAAAAGCGGGACGCTTCATGCACAATGTGGACGTCATTTTCGAAACCTATTCGCGGAAGCTGGGGATCGAACTGCAGGATTATGAATTCCCGATGGCCATGCTGATTTTCGAGTCGGACGACGACTTCGAAAGCTTCGCGAAAGAGACTACCGGCCTGGGTGACGGCGCGTCGAATGTGCTGGCTTACTATTCGGGGATCTCCAATAACCTGATTCTCCGCATGAGTGAATGCAGTTCGTTTGATACACCGCTGCACGAAGCAATTCACCTGCAGACCACCAATCGCGGTGTGGTCAAACGTCTGGCTCCGATTCCCACCTGGTTTATGGAAGGAATCGCGACCGGCTTTGAAGGGGATGGCGACCGGATCAACGTCAGTCCGGAACGGATTAATACGCATTATGCTCTCCTGTCTGGTATCGCGAAGCTCCTCAACTGGGGAGAAGTCGTGGCCCTCAATGGCGTCTTTCAGGGAAGCATTCTTTCCGGGGATGCTTACGTACATGCCTGGGGACTGCACTGGATGTTGGTGACGCAATACCCCGATGAATATGTCAAGTACGTTCAGCACCTTTCGGCCATGGAACCCTTCGAGGAATCCTCGCCGAAACAGCGTTACGAGGACTTTGTCAAGATTCTGAAAGTTCGTCCCGAATCGCTGCAGCTACGGTTTAAAGTAGAACTGATTCAGGCGATCCTCAATCAGAAAATCAAACTGCCGCCGCTCGAAGACCGGACAGTCCATCTGGAAAAACACAAACAGGAAATGGCCATCGTCAAAGTGACGGCGACCGCTTATTCTCGACTTGCACCTCCCCGGATTGAAGGCTGGCTGCAGAACATCTCACCCTTTCGACCGATGACGTTTCACGTCACGGTACAGACTGATGCCGGCACCTACGCCGAATGGTATCTGCCCGAAGTCGGAATCCGCCGTAAGGTCAAGTTGAATCCGCAGATTGCCAAACAGTTGATGCGGGGTGGACAGGGAGGTCAGTGGAAGACTTATCATGTTGAAGTCGAATCTGCTTATCCCGGTGGCGAGACGGCTCAGGCCTGGGCTGCAGGAAGATTGCCGGTACCTGTTGTGTCGCGCCGCGTTGAGATACAATCTGGTAACTGAACCCATTCGTAATGTTAAAGGACGAACGATGAAACTCTCCCTCTCGGTGCGGATCGCGGAAGCGACCTGCAAAACCAGGTTGAATATCCCCTTTGCGGAACTGGCACAGATGGCCGCAGATCTGGGGTATGCGGCTCTCTGTATGCGAGCCAGCGTCGTGGGGGTACAGAGTTCCGATGCGGAACTTCAACAGGTGAAATCGATCGTCGATGCCGCCGGTCTGGAGATCTCCATGATCACCGCCGACATGAATATTCCTCAGAATAATGATCAGTCCCCCCAGGCTCTGCAGGAATTCGAACCGACGCTGCATGTCGCTGAAATGCTGGGGAGCCCGCTGGTGCGGGTCTGCCTCAAACAGGAGTCCGATATTGCACACGCCCAGAGGGCCTGCGATCTGGCGGCAGAACGGGGTGTGCAGCTGGTACATCAGTTTCATCCTGCTTGTCTGTTCGAGGAACTGGAACGCTCGATCGAAGTCTTAAAGCAGATTGATCGTCCCAATTTTGGCGTGATCTATGAGCCGGCCAGCCTGCTGATGTGCGGACAGCCTTATGACGAATCCGTCATAAGGCAGATTCTACCCTGGCTGAAAAACGTGTATGTGCAGAACCTGGTCATTACCGAGGACGGGCCCGATCACCTGGAGACCTGGTGCCTGGGAGACCGTCCCTTTCAGTTGCTTCCCTACTGGGATGAGAGCGGCCGTGGAATCAATTTTCGCGAGGTGCTGGCAGGATTAAATGCAGTGGACTATGATGGCTGCTTCACCATCCATCAGGCGGAAGGTATTGTCACCGCCGACGATGCCCGCAATTATGCGGCTCGCTGTAAAGAGTGGGTGGAATCGCTCAACTCCTGACAGATTCAAAGATGGGAATGAAGAAAGCTTTTGTCGTCAGTTTCGAACAGTTGCCCGCATTTATGCTGGGCTGTTACGGGCATCAGTGGATTGAAACACCTAACTTCGATCGCCTGGCGTCCCAGTCTGTAGTCTTTGATCAGCATTTTGCGAACGATCTCAGCTCTCGTGGCAACACGTTTCCCTGGTGGTCGGGACAGACTGTTCCCGCTCAAGACAATTCTTCAGCAAGCGAGACCGCATGTTTCGTCTCGCGTTTAAAAACAAAAGGCGTGCTTTCAACGTTGCTGCTCGAAACGGAAGCCGACGTCGGTCGCACCGCATCCATGCGTGAACAGGAACCGTTCTTTGATCAATTCGATGATGTAACAACGGTAACCGGAAAGAACGGTTATGAGCTCAGCGAAGCGGATTCCCCATTCTCGCGACTGATTCAGACCGCCCTCGAACACCTGCCCGACTGGATGGCGTCGCCCGATGATCAACTGATCTGGCTTCGTTCAGAAGGAGTACCTTCACTGCCACTGGCACCGGAATTCTATGCCACGCTCTATCTGGATGAAGTCCTCGATCAGGGAGACGATCCAGAGGAAGAGAGTGAGTTTGTCACGGAAGAACTTCCGCTAGAGCCTGCAGAAGCAGATTCTGAGGAAGAGCTGGATGATGCCCTTGATCTTGAAGAGGACGATGACTGGGAAGAACTGATTAGTGCTGTCGTCGCCCTGTTTCAAAGCCCGGAGGAGTGGGGTGATCTGGATGATGACGAACGCCGGATGGCGCGGGCCGTCTACGCAGGCTACGTCACACTGCTCGATCAGTGGCTGGGACGCTTTCTGGATTCCCTGCTCGAGTACGCAGAACAGCACTCCATTTTATTGATCGTCACGGCGGCACGCGGTGGTAGTTCTCTGCTCGGTCCTGTAAGAGACGTGGAAGACTGGGGACTGTTCGAAGAAACTACGCACGTCCCCCTGTTGATATTTGATTCCGGGAATCAGCAGCAGGGGAACCGACGCCAGTTTCTATCACAATCGGCAGATATTCCCGCGACCTTATCAGCCTGGTGGGGCCTCGAACCTGTAGAAAATACAGTAGGGGGAGCGGATCTCCTGGCGATGATTGCAGGTCAGGAAGACATGTCGGAACCGGTCATTCACGCTGCCAGCGATGAGGCGGTTGCAATTCGTACCCCGGAATTTTATTATCTCCTGCGCCGAATCAAACAGCCTTCTGTCGCAGAGCACGAAACGCATCCCCTCCCGGAGACAGCACCAGTTCAGCTCTATCAGAAACCCTCAGATCGCTGGGACGTCTACGAGCAGCATTCACAGCACCCGGAGACGGTGGCTGCGTTTGCAGAACTGCTGAATACAAAACAGACCGGAAGTACATCATGAAGATCTATCATAATCCCCGCTGTGGCAAGAGCCGCCAGACACTCGCCTTAATCAAAGAGGCTGGTATTGAACCTGAAGTCATTGAGTATCTCAAGACTCCGCCCACGGCTGAAGAACTCGACGCCATTCTGAAGAAGCTCAAGATGGAACCGCAGGAGCTGATGCGAAAAGGTGAAGCGATCTATAAAGAACTCAAGCTGGCAGAGCGGGAGTTGACTTGTGATGAAGCGATCGCTGTCATGCTGGAGCATCCCAAGTTGATCGAACGTCCGATTGTCCTTCAGGGACGCAAAGCAGTCCTGGGACGTCCCCCTGAAAACGTAAAAGAACTACTGTAGGAAAATCTGTCTACAGATTGCGGCCGACGAGTAGTCCAATCGCAAAGGTCAATGCACCAAATGTCAGCAGCAGTATGAACCAGGTGCCGGTAGGTAATTCAAACCGGGAACTCCGTTTCAGTTTCCCCTTCTTTTTCTCGGCCAGTACGTTTGATGCCCGCTGTTGTGCAAGACTGGCCAGATGAGACAGCTCTTGTGCATGGTTCACATCCGTCATATCGGCCACAGCGACATTCTGCTGGCTGACCGGTGTGACGGGAGTTTCAGGTGTTGGGTGCGAGGCAGGTGCATCAACCGGTTCGGGGGTAGAGGATGTTTGCACCGATTTAACGGGGATCGCCTTGAAAGCCTCTTCGGGAACGGATACCGGCTCCTTCGAAGTGGATGTTTTGGCCTGACTCTGAAGTTCGTGTTGTTTTTTCTCCAGAGTCACATTGCTGCCCAGGGCAGCTAACTCATCCAGGGCGCTGGCCAGTTCAGCATCTTTAAGGTCCAGCTTGGGTTGCGGTAAAGGGACGACCTCTCCATCCAGGCCGGGGACGCGTACTGACATTCCGCAGGTCGGACAGTCTACAACGTCACCCGCTTTGGAACGGGAAATCCCCATCAGTTGATCACAGTGCTGGCAGCGAAATTTGATCGGCATCTTCAAATGTTTTTCAGTATCAATATCGTAGAACAGGTAACGACCGTCAGATTGAAGTTTCAGCATCTGATCCGTCACCCCTTTTGTTCTGCAATCCCCTTTTACAGACTGCGTCTCTCTGCCTGTAAAGCTCGGTATAACAGGAGTTTATGGCGAAAATATAGCATCTCTTCCCCGGTAGAGGATATTAAATGCTGATTCTTCTGTTATAATCATAGACAGAGCGGAGTACAGAATAAATCCATGATCTGGAACAAATTGCGAAGTTCTGAATTCTTGGAGAGTTAACACAAGAGGCCTTGAAGTGGATGTAGAAGAATTTCTGAAAAGGGATGTTAACCGACGACAGTTTCTTGATCGGAGTGCGCGCAATGCAGCAGGAATGGCTGCAGGCGTCGTGGGGCTGGCCAGCAATATGGCTCTGGCAGATTCCGCCCCTAATGAGCGCGTCGTACTCGCCGGGATCGGAATGCGGGGACAGGGGAAGTTTCTGACCTCCAGTATGGCTGCCTTTCCGGATGTTCATATCAAGACGATCTGTGATGTGGATGAAGCCGTCATTCCGGCTGCCCTGAAATCGATCGAAAAAGAGCAAGGGGCTCCCCCGGAAGTTGTCAGCGATTTTCGTAAGGTGCTCGACGATCCCGAAATTGATGGCGTCGTGATTGCCACTCCCGATCACTGGCACGCTATGATGGCGATCATGGCCTGTCAGGCTGGTAAAGACGTCTACGTAGAAAAACCGGTCTCACACAATCTGAACGAAGGCCTCAAAATTATTGAGGCGGCCCGCAAGCATCAACGCGTGGTACAGTCCGGCATCCATCAACGCAGCGGATCGCATTTTCAATCCGCGGTCGAATTCGTGCAGAGCGGAAAACTGGGCGACGTCAGACTGGCCAAAGCCTGGATTATCCATCGTCGCAAATCGATCGGTCGGAAGAAAGACATCGCGGTACCGCAGGGCGTCAATTATGATCTCTGGCTGGGACCCGCTGCCAGCCGTCCGTTCAATCCGAATCGCTTCCATTACAACTGGCACTGGTTCTGGGATTACGGGACTGGCGAAATGGGAAACTGGGGCGTCCACATGCTGGACATCGCCCGCTGGGGACTCGGAGTCGATTTACCCGAACGGATCTCATCTTCCGGCGGCAAGTACTTCTTCAACGACGATCAGGAAACACCTGATACCCAAGTCGTGCAGTATCATTATCCGGGCAAAACGCTTGTCTGGGAGCATCGACTCTGGAGCGTGCATGGAATGGAAGGTCGTAACGCGGCTGCCGCACTCTACGGCGATAAGGGAACACTGGTCGTCGACCGTGGAGGCTGGAAGGTCTACGATCAAAAAGACGCAGCCACCTCCGGCACCAGCGATCAGGCGACAACCCATCACCGGAATTTCATCGACTGTATCAAGACCCGCAATAAGCCAACTTCGGACATTGAGATCGGTCATATTTCCAGTGCACTCTGTCACCTGGGGAATATCGCTTACCGGGCCGGGCAGGAGATTGAATTCGACCCGCTACAGAATCAGATCATTGGCAATCAACAGGCACAGTCACTCCTCGGGCGGGAATACCGCCGTAACTGGGAACTGCCCCAGGTCTGAAACTCAGCAGCTCCACTGATAATTGAAAACGAAAACAGCTTCCCGACAGTCGAGTCTGCCAGGAAGCTGTTTTCTTTGAGTCCACCAGAAGCGAACTGGTTTATTGTTGTGTTCCCACCTGCTGGAACATGTCGGTTGTGGTGTTCAGACTGTCTCTCCCTCCGGAATGGAAGAAGTCAGACAGTTCCACAATCGCGGGACCGAGCAGGAAGATGTAAATTGCAGGCATCAGACAGAATACGGTCGGGAACAGCAGTTTGAATGTGGCCTTGTTGGCTTTCTCATCCGCCCGCTGTTGCAGACTTTCACGCATGTTATCACTGTATTCCTGCAGGGCCGAAGTCACGTCGGTTCCCATCTGATCGGTCTGGATCAAGAGGGCCGCAAACGAGTGGACTTCCGGCACATCGATACGCTTACTGAAGTTAGACAGCGCTTGAGTGAAGGTGCCGATAGAGGCCTGCTCCATCACGATTTTCAGTTCCTGGGCCAGCGCCGGATACACCTTCGCCAGTTCCCCGATAATTTTCTTCAACGCGTGTGGTACGGTCATACCCTGGGAAACACACATGTTGAGCATGTCCAGCATGTCGGGAATCCCCTGTTCAATTTCACTACGACGGTCAGAAGCCTGGCCGCTGATGAACAGGAAGGGAACCGCCCAGGCCAGGATTGGTACGAGCAGCAGACCGAGTAAAATCGGGATTTCGAATCGCTCGGGAGCGATAAGCAGCAGGATCCCAAAGAACAGCATGGTACCCAGAATGGCGATATAACGAATCGCAGAAAAGTTCTGCAGAGCATGAGGCTGGTAGTAACCTGCCGCCTGCAGTTCTTTTTTTGTCTGGGCCCGTCGTCCTTCCGATTCCGGCATCATTACCGATAAAGCGGGAGTCGCCGACCCGAAGACATAATCATCGGTGCCCATCGAGGGAACATCACCGGCTTCGATTGGAGGCAAACCCTCTTCCTGACCATTCTGATATGGGTTGTCAGCGGTAAACAACTGACGGTGTTCCCAGGTTACAGGAGCGGCGCTCGAGGAAGAGGCTGAAGGAGAATAAGTCTCCTGCGGCTTCGTCTCGACCACTTTTTCCGGTTGTTGTTCCGGTTTCTGACTCCGCCGTCTGCGGATGATGCGGAACAGCATCCACAGAATGATGGCACCACAGAGTGCATAAAAAACGGTAATGGTTGTTGGTGTAAACATATTCTTACCCTCGCCAGTTTCTGGCAGGACGCAGTAGTTTCAAATCAGGTACGTTGACTGGTTTTCAGAACTCGCAAGACCCACAGTGATCCAATGACCTGCAGTCCGATAGCGGTAAAGGTCGCCCCACGACCCCATGCAGACGCCATCAGGGTTGTCAGGTAAGTAGGATCGCGTAACACGAAGAACCCGAGGATCAACGGCGGTAACGAAATCATCAAAACCGCTGTCGCACGGCTACCGGCGGTCGCGGTGCGCAGACGTCCCAGGAACAGCATACGGTCACGGATGGTACGGGCCAGACGCTCCAGCACCTTCACCAGGTCTCCCCCGGTTTCCTGATGGACGATCAGGGCCATCGAGAGAATGTTCAAACTGGCAACCCCGGTCCGTTCATACAGACCATCCAAGGCCGCTCTCATGGATACACCCATTTGCAGTCGACGGGAAGCTTCCTGTAGTTCGGTTCCCAGGGGGGCGGGAGTCTTTGCAGACACATTCACAAAACAGTGAGTCAGGCTGCGTCCGGTTTTTGCGGCACGAGCCAGCTCGTCAATCATGTCGGAAAGTTGTTCGTTAATCTGTTTCTGACGGCGACCACGTTGGTAAAATAGATAGCCGATCGGCGCCAGTCCACCAGCCATAAAGGCGATTGAAGTCGACAGAAAGTTTTCCTGAATGATGTAGATCAGTCCGCCAGACAGGACCGAACTCAGCAGGCAGAAAAACAGAATCACTGCCGGATTGGCTTGTACGCCGGAGTGTACGATCAGCTCGTCAAAACCGCCGTTCAGCCGGTTGCTTAACTGGGTCGAATCCGGAACTGCGTAGCGGTCCCGATCACGCAGGATATCGCTGAAATCGGCTGCGGTAGCAGAGCTGCTGGGGTTCAGTGTGGCATCAGTTGCCATGATTAGCTCTCCTGTTCATTCTGCTGGTCGTTTTGTCTACCAGACAGTGGCAGTTCCCGGGCATGGAACAGATCAGTATTTTCATTGAAGTTGGTCTGGGTTAACCAGTTCAGGGCCAGAGGCTGATGACCGGTCGCATAGAAGTTGCCATGCACGGTTCCATCCGGATCGACGTTGGTAATGCGGTAGACAAACAGGTCCTCCACCATGTATTCGCCGTTCTGATACCCGATCAGTTCCGAAATACGCATCACTTTACGTTCCCCGTTTGGCAGACGGGTGATGTGTACCAGCAGATGGATCGCGGAAGCGATGTACCGCCGGGCAATCGCGTTCGGAAGTTCTGCCCCGGAAAGGGCGATCATCAACTCGAGACGGTCCAAGGCGTCACGCGTATCGTTCGCGTGGACGGTACTCATGGAACCATCGTGACCGGTATTCATCGCCTGCAGCATTTCCAGAACTTCACCGCCGCGGGATTCGCCGACGATGATGCGGTCAGGACGCATTCGCAGAGAGTTCTTCAACAGCTCACGCTGGTTGATTTCCCCCTGACCTTCGATGTTGGAAGGTCGGGCTTCAAGCGAAACCACGTCCGGCTGCTGCAGCTGGAGTTCTGATGTCTGCTCAATCGTCACAATACGTTCGCGGTTGGTAATGTAGTTACTCAGGTTATTCAAGAGGGTCGTTTTACCGGCACCGGTACCACCACTGATCAGAATATTCAGCCGACCTTTGACAGCCATTTCCAGGAAGGTTGCCATGTCTGGAGCGAGTGAGCCCATCTGAACCATGTCATCAAACAGGAGGGCCTGGGTTCGGAAACGACGAATGGAAAGTGTAGGGCCCTTCAATGCCAGGGGAGGAATTACCGCGTTCAGACGAGAACCGTCAGGCAGCTTGGCGTCGACCATCGGCGAAACTTCATCGATACGACGTCCGGCCCGTCCCACCAGACGGTGGATCAACTGCAGCAGGTGTTCGTCATCAGCAAAACTGATATCGGTTTCTTCCAGCAGCCCCCGGCGTTCCACGAAGACCCGATCGGCTCCGTTGACCAGCACATCGCTGACTTCCGGATCGCTCATCAGTGGTTCCAGTGGACCAAAACCATAAATTTCATCCAGGATCTCCCGCACCATGATATCGCGGTTCTTCTGATCCAGTGCGATATCCTGCTGCATACAGAGATGCTCGGCGAGGCCGCGCAGTTTCTGACGCAAGTCGGCTTCCTGCAGTTCGCCCGCTTTGGAAAAGTCGATCGCATCCACCATCTGCCGATGCAGCTTGGTTTTCAGACGCTGAAAGGCTTTGCGGGAATCCGCAGAGGAATTGGCAACAGGAGTTTCACTTTGTAAAACCATAATCCATCTCCACCCTTACTGGGTCAGATAAAGCTTATAAATATATTTGTTTTGATTTGATTCTTTCAGGCCGGTAGTCTGTCCGACCTTGTTCACAGTCTGCTCAATTTTCTGAACCGGTTGATTCAGGCTGGCCTCATCTTCAGGAGCCGCCAGTACGACGGAACGTGAAGACAGTACCCCAGGTTGCAGAATGATTTCACATGCCTGGTTATCCAGCCGCTGGACTGCCATAATCCGACCACCCACCAGATTGGTGCAGAAAGCAGTCCCTTCAAACGAACCGGACTGTTGTTCCAGTTGATCGTATAAAAAGCAGATGCGACATTGGCCGATCATTTCCTGAAACGCATCCTGCTCACCATTTTCGATATTCGGGCTGCACTTCACGGGCAGGGGACCGGCATCGAAGTGCAGTTCGCCCTGGAATTGCTTCAGGTTTTTGCGGGTCAGTCCCGACAGAATCTGCTGCATCACGGTATCTGTATTAAAGTGAGAACCGAAATCCAGGATCTGCATGTTGGCATCACTGATCTCACCCCGACGGGGTTTCCCTGTAAGAATGATCTCTGGTATTCCGTCAGATCCTTTGGAGACTGTTTTGGTTTCCAGATCGTAGCGGTATTCATCTTTTCCCTGTTTCTGATCGATCTGCAGTTCCCAGGTCTGCGTATGCTTGCCCGAAGGGTCCGTTTTCAGGATCGCCAGGGGATATGCGGGGACCGCCACGTTTTCAAAAGGACGAACACCACGGACATGGTTGTCGAGTGTGGCCTGAATCTGGGCTCCCGCTGCTCCCGGATGGGAACGGGTCAGGTCTGACAGAAATTCAGCAACCGGATTGGCAATCCGGCCCGGAGATTGTGTCTGAATCTGAATACTCCGCGGTTCATATTCGGTTTGCAGAAAACGTCGACTTCCCGTTTCAACCACGGGTACTGATTTACCGAACAGTAAATTCTCACCTTTAGTCAACTTGATACCGACCTGCTGGCCCGCGACAGAATTTAATTTTAGAGCCTCATTGGCTGAATGCTCGGCCCGCTGCATCAAAGTCTCATAGTCCGGCTGATCCTTGATCAGTTCATCCGAAACCATCTCATGACCAGCGGCCAGGACTGCTGTTTCGATGCAGGTCGTCACTTCCAGAGACGCTGCATCGAGCCAGAGCCGATTGATGATCAGCGCAATCCCAGCCAGCACGACCAGCAGCACGCCGGCTGCCAGAGGGGTGATCACCCCTCGTCGTTGATGCGCAGATCGGATTGTCTGGTGACGTCGCATGAGTTACGAATTCAATCTATGGAAACAGGATAAAGATTTCAGCCGAGACGCTGGTTCGCTTAACGTCCCACTGAAGGATTCTGCGGATACACACTGCGGGCATAAGATCCCTGCTGACGCATTGGACCACCCGGATAATTGGCCGGAGGTTGTCCCTGCTGCTGCTGGGCTGTCGGTCCATTGGAATTCTGAGCAGGGGGGGCCTGCTGACGCCGTGGAGCACTGATGGAATCACTGTCCAGGTCAGAACCGTTACCACCGCCCCAATATGGATCCAGGTAGCCACCTGAATTGAAACCACGACCGCCTCCACGACTGTTAGAGTCGTAGTCACCGACCCGCAGGCCGTTCTGGTCGAACCGGTTCACGCTGCGACTGGTGCCATAGTAGCCTTCGACCACGAAGGGTTCAGGTGGTTCTTTTTCTTTGGGCTTTTCGGGGGTTTTGAGGCCCAGGATTTCATAGAGAGTCGCTTTGTCTGCATTACTGACAGCCACACCACCATCCCCTTTACCCTCGGGGGTATAACTCATGGTGATTGCACCACGATCGCGGGCCAGAATCATGATATTGGCCTGTTCGGGCGTCAGTTCCAGAGTCACGTTGGTTCCCCGACGGGAGTTGCTGATCTGGGTATAACTGCGGTTAATCGCGATCACCCGCACCCCTTTGAACAGGGTCAAAGTCATCCCACCGTTCATACGTCTGTCGTTGTTCAATCCACTGGGAGTCATGTGCACGTCGACATATTCACCCGGCTTGATCAGGCCATCGACCAGATCGACTGTAGATTCCAGCGGCACGGATATCGCCCGCATGCCCGGTTCCACTTTCAGTGGGGGAGTTTCACCAGCAGGGTAGAGCTGACTCGTGGAAATCGGGGTCGCTGCAGGAATGCGTTCCTTAACGACACGACCGACAATGACCTTATTCGAAGTCATCATTTCCGGCTTCAGGTTCTTGATGGCAATCGGACCCAGACCGAGGTGTTCTTCGGTGACCAGGGTACCCGGCTCCAACTCACTGATGGCCATGGGAATGTTTCGAGTTGCAACTGGCGGAGCTTCCTCTTTTCCTGCCAACAGTCTTTTACCGATATATGCTGCAATCAGGACACCGAAGACGCCAAACATCAACAGAGTCACTTTTGCAGGGGTCAGGCTTTTCACCGGATCAGTCTCCCATATTTTAAATCAGCGAGGCAACCGCCTGGCTTCTAATCTTTCCCTCCCGTTACTTCGTCGGAGGGGTTTACGAATTCTTCCAATGTTGACTTTTCGAGCAGTTTCCCGAGGGAAGCTTACTCTTTAATCATTCTTGTTTCCGAGTACAGGTTCTGCCCCTTGAGGTTATAACCCACGGGCCAGAGCAGGTTGGGTGAGGCGAGTGTCATGGGGATGCTTACCGCCACCATGACCACATCACCCGAATGTTTTCCTATTTCTGTTTTTATCACGGCTCCCTGTCCCAGTTGGGGAGGCAGAATTTTTTTGACTTCCGCTTCCACGTTCTGCTGGGTGATGCCGGGCATGGTTGCCAGGCGGGCACCGATTCGGCTGGCTTCGACCACATCCGCCCGCGCGTAAAACAGGAGTGTAAACTCCACCAGCGCGAACAGAACGATTGCGAAGATCGGCAGAACCAGAGCCAGTTCCATGCTCAGGAATCCGCGACGTTGCAATCGCCGTTGTTTATTTTGTTTGCGTTTGACTCTCATAGCAGAAATGCTTTCCTCAATTTCTTCTGGCTATGTATTACCGTTTCGCAGGCTTACAGAACCGCTGCTTTGATAATCATCCAGGTCGTGACGCTCCAGGTCGCCAGAACCACGGGCAGTGCGAACGGCATGATTCCCCGTTCCAGTTTCTGTTTTTCTGTCTCTGCGACGTATTTCTTTTTCTTGCCTTTAAACTGTTTCCCGGTCGCCAGGTATTTCTCTTTGGTTTTTCGGGCACCTTTGGTTACCACACTCCAGAACAGCACCAGCAGCGTTCCTGCCAGCACGAATACCGTACCGACAATCATCACGGCAATCGTTGCTCTGAAACCCAGCCACATGGACAGGGCACCCATCATTTTGACATCACCGGCGGCACCACTGCCTGCCATCCAGATCAGGAAGAAGATGCCGAAACCAGCAAGGAATCCGAGGAACCCATACAGCAGTCCTTCCCAGCCATTGAAGGCCAGCTGGTAAACGATGCCCAGCACAAAGAAAGGGACTGTCAGCACGTTGTAGATTTTGCGCGACTTATAGTCAGTGATGGCAGCGATGATCGTGAAGATTCCCACGCTGATGGCCATGACATACAGGGATAATTGGGTGAGCTCAAAATCCATCGGTTATCTTTTCAATCAAGTAGTCTGGTTTTGGTATTTCTGCCGATTCAGGCAGCTCATATACGTATTAATTCCAGTCTGTCACATGACAGCAGATGTTGAAAATATACCTCACGTTTCTCTCCTGAAACTTTCAATCTGGAAAAATTCCACACCTTCGCAGCTCTGCCTGTTTTCAAAAAGCGACACCAATCCGGGGAATCATTGCGATCGCTGAAACTGACATAATCATCGCAGACAGCAGAACCCGTTGTGCACTGTTCAAATCCTGGTGCCACCCCGAAGCGAGCTATCACTGATCTGTGGCTGTGACCACTGGCAGACTGAAATGAGTCACGTAAATCGTTACGAGGCTTGAGACTTCACCACTGGTATTTCCTCCCGCCGGTCAGAGGACGAAGATTTCGTGAAGAGCACAAAGAATTGTGAAATCGTAATCCTGACGGTTCGCGCTGCGCTGTACGATTCATAAAATAGGTAAAACCCGCTGAAGCGGTACGATCCGCATCATCGGACCGGTTTTGCAGGTTTTTCCCTGCTGGCTGAACGGACCAGACGGAATCAGTGTCAGGAACAGCGACACTTACGCAGAATATCACGAGTCAAATGTGTTTCACGGAAGGATCAACAGTGCATTCCACGGAATTGCTTGAGGTAGCAGAGACCGCAGCTCGTAAAGGAGCGAAATGTCTGCAGGACTGGGTCAACGAATTTCGCGTTTCGGAAAAAGGACGTGCCGATCTGGTCACCGACGCCGACTTCGCTTCTCAAAAAGCGATTGTTGAGCATATCACCACACACTATCCCGATCATAAGATGCTGGGCGAAGAGGGACTGACCCGACATGAAGGGGACTCAGAGTATCGCTGGGTGATCGATCCTCTGGATGGAACATCCAATTACGTACATGGCTTCCCCTACTACTGCGTCTCCATCGGCCTGGAGTATCAGGGAGATCTCATTCTGGGAGTGGTCTATGATCCCAATCGGGATGAGCTCTTTTCCGCGCTGGAGGGGCACGGAGCGAAACTGAACGGAACGCCCATTTCACCTTCCCGTATCCCCTCCATGGATCAGGCTATGCTGGTGGCCAGTCTGCCCGTCGGTACCAATGGTCGAGATGTCTCCATTGATCGATTTCTGAAAGTACTTCCGGCAGCACAGACACTGCAACGTACCGGATCTGCGGCCTTGAATCTCTGTTACGTTTCTGCCGGTCGTATCGAAGGTTACTGGTCCAGTAATCTGAAGCCCTGGGATATGGCAGCGGGGGTCCTGATCTGCAGAGAGGCGGGCGGCCTGGTGACCTCAATTGAAGATGCAAGTTTCACCATCGAAAACCCCAGTATCCTGGCGACAAATGGAACAAACATTCATTCTGATTTACAGTCATTGCTTACAACATAGGTTTTTTGGGCAGCTTTGAGATTACTGCTTTAATGTCCCCAAAAGACGACGTATGATAATAAGGGTCAACAGCATTTCTGATAACACAGAGTATACGTCTGACTACAAAGAGCTGGTTGCAGGCTGACCAGACCAAATTCGTCAGCAGACGCGGATGGAGCCGCCTGATGTCGAATTGATTCAGAGGTTTTCTGCTCCCGAAGTTGGGGATCAATTGACGAACATGTCACAGCTGAAACGTTTCATCTTAGTCGCAGCGGGTCTATGCGGGCTTTGCATGCTGCTTCCATTGGAGTACGTGCATGCACAATCTTCAGGGAGTGGTAGTTCTGCGCCCATGGAACGACCTGGTTCTCCTGCGTTTGACAGAACACTACCCAATTCCAGCCAGCCTGCGTCATCTGATAAGCAGAACGGCACACCCCCTTCGGCAGCAGAATCGACAGGCAAACCGGCTACAGAAGAAGCAACTCAACAGGGGCTCTACATCCGAGGAGCCGATGGCCAGTTTTTACCACTGCCCAATCTCAACCTGGATCAGGTACTGGAATATTTGAAACAGAAACAGGCTCCCCAGACGACAGCCTCGCCTGAATATGCTATCTCTTCGGTTTCCTTGCAGGGAAACATCAAAGAAGACCGCGCGATCCTTGATGCCCGCCTCGTGATCCTGATCAATGAAGCAGATCAGTGGGTGCGCGTGCCTTTGAAACTGAACGAATCCATTTTCCTCAAGACGAATTATAACGGTGCAGGTGAGTCGAGCCCGGGCGGTTTCAACCGGACGGACGGTTATCTCTGGTGGTTCAAAGGCAAGGGGACTCACGAACTCAATCTGACACTGAGCGTCTCCCTCAAACAGCAACTGCCTTCCCGGCGTCTGCAACTGGTCTTACCTCAGACCGCGGTCAGCAATCTCAAACTGACCGTTCCACTTCCCCAGATCAGCCTGGAAGTTCCTACGGGAGTCGCCGTCTCCAAGAAGTCGCTGGATGACGATCAGAGTCAGATTGAACTGTTCGGCCTGGGGGAACAGCTGGATTTGTCCTGGCAGCCGATTCCCGATGAGAAAAAAGTCGACACGGTTCTTCAGGCCGAGACTTTGTTAACGACCGATTTCACTACGGATTCGGTATTACTCAACGCGACACAGTCTATCAAAGCGCTGACCGGCAGTTTTCAAAATGTGCAGGTTAAACTGCCCGAATCATTTCGACTGCTGGATGTGAAGTGTGATGGCTATAAAAGCCATAAAGTGATCAAAGACAATCTGGTGGAAGTCTCACTGATTGAGCCCACGGTCGGTCCCATCGAAGTGCAGTGGACACTGGAGACCGATTTCCCCGAACAGAGTGGGAAATTCCTGATCGATGGATTCGAAGTCAGCCGTGCCAAGCGGCAAACCGGCTTGATCGATATCCAGACACTGGATGGATATCGTATCTTTCGCATGGAAGGTCAGAACCGGTCGGTGTATCAAATCAAAGCCAATCAGAAAGATCTGGACAGTTCCTATCGCTTCCTGAAACAGCCATTCCAGTTACCGCTGAATATCGAGCGAGTGAAACCCTACTTCTCTGCAAAGCCATTTTACCTCGTGCAGATGTTTGGTAACCGGGCTGAACTGGATGCCCGCGTGCAGATCAATGTATTTCAGGGTGCCCTGGATAAAGTTGCACTCGACTGGCCCAATCGGACGGAGGAAGGCTGGGAGCTCGAACTGATGCAGGAGCCTTCGCTGACAGAAGCGATCGTGGTCGACCCGTCACAGCCTAACCGGGTGAATATCAATCTGTTGAAACGATCCAAGGGAACTTTCGAAATCACGTTTCGTGCCCGACGTCCCGTGATTGCTGACCGTGAACCCTTCAGCTTTACCTTACCCGAAATCAAAGCACCCAGCCTGTCAGCCACTTCACTGGTCATCGCCAATGATACGAATGTTGTGACGGACCTGACCCCGGCTCCCAAAACGCAGGTGATCTCCTCTCCCGCAGCCCAGCTCAAACAGTTCGAACTGCCTGCAGAAGTTCAGAGTCTGCGGAAGACCGAATACCAGATCCAGCCGGGGCCCAATGAATTTTCAGCGATTGTCTCGATTCACAATCAGCAGATTACCGCCAACAGCAACGCCCTCCTGGAACTGGATGGTTCCGAGATTCGGGTCGAACAGGAAATACAATATCAGATCGAATACGATCCCCTCTCCGAAATCCGTCTCCGCGTCCCACAGGCGCTCAGGAACCGGGTCAACTTCTACCTGGACAACGAACAGAATCCGCTGGTTCCGACCTGGACTTCGGACGATACCGATCCGATTCAAAATGCCCGGCTCTCTCTTCGCAGCAAACAGCTGGGCCCCGTTAAAATTACGGCCGTTTATCTCCTGCCTCAGGATTCCCAGGCTGAACTCAACGTACCTCTGATTCGTTCTGATGATGTTCCATTTACGGAAAGTCAATTCGAGTTATCTCTCTCCAATGAGGAAGATACACAGTACCTGGAAGTCTCCAGCCTCAATGACGCCTGGCAACAGCAACTGGGGATGAATAACATCGCCTTCTGGCGTGCCGTCGATCCCCAGGCTGACATCAGCCTCAAGTTGAAAAAAAGTGATACCGGTTCGTTATTCTCTTACTCGATCAGCCAGGCCTGGATTGACTGCAGCCTGGATGCTGCTGGGTCTTATCTGGCCCGGGCCCAGTATCAGTTTCCGGTCTCTCCGCGCACACTGGCATTTCGCCTGCCGGAGAACGCGGGAATCAAAATCGAAGCGGTCTGGTGGAATAATCAGCGAGTCACAGAGAACCTGGTACAGCAGGGGCAGGCAACCGAATTTCAACTGATGCTGCCTGCACCCAAAGAAAAAGAAACTACTTCTCATATTCTGACAATCGACTACGGCTCAACGCGGCACCAGCGCGATTCTCAGTTCAGTCCACTGTCAGTTGTCGCTCCTGAATTCGTAAATAATCTCTGGGTGGAGAAGACGTTCTGGAAAGTCAATCTGCCCAGCAACGAGCATCTGTTTACAATTCCCCGCGGCTACACTCCGCAATTCAGCTGGGTTCATCAGGGAGTCTTCTGGTCACGCGAATTTGCAGGCGAAGATGAGATTCCGGTAAAACTGAAGAATGCACCACCCGAACGACAGGACTTCCTGGGCGTGAACCATTATCAGTTCTATCGGCTGGGGCCTGCCACGAGCCTGCAGTTTCAGGCATTGTCCCGTTCGATGATTGTCTTCATCGGAGCCGGAACGGCCCTGCTGCTCGGCTTCATCCTGATGAGTATCTCCGTATTGCGCAGCATGCTGGTTCTGCTGGTTATGACCACTGTCGTTTCCGCAGTTGCCCTCTGGTATACCGCTCCTGTGGAAGTATTGCTCCAACCTGCTGTGTTCGGTTTACTATTGGCAATTGTGGCTGCACTGATTAACGGAACTTCACGCAAACGCAGAGAGACTAAACTGCTCACGATGTCGGCACCAAGTGACTTTATTCCGCCGCCTTCCTTCTCAGAGCGAATTCATCCTTCCGAGGTCGATCCGGAAGATATTACAGCAGTGCGTCCCGGATCTGAAATTGTGGACAAACCCGTCTCATCCTCGGAAGCCGGGGCGAACCGATGACAGCGGTTCGATCTATTTTTTTAAGCGAGCGCTTGCGCATCACCCGGTTCTGGATGTGGTTCACCATACTCTGCAGTGTTCTGGGGCTAAACCAGTTACCAGCCGCTGAACCACAGACCGTTGACCTTTCTCCAATAGCACGGATCAGAGAAGTCACGGTGCCCGGGCAGGACCCTTCGCGCTGGCCGGAAGGCAACTGGTATCCGGTACCTCTCAAAAAGTATGCAGCCCTTAAAGCGGCAGCATTGAAGAAAAAGAATACGCCCCCCAATTCCTGGATCCAGCAGGCGACATATACAGCCACGCTGAGGGGGGATCACCTGGTGGACGGACAGTTGACCTGGGTGATGCACTGCTCCCGCAATGAGCCGGGGTTTATCGACCTTTCGCGTCTGAATCTGGCGGTTCATGAACTCAAATGGGGAAATCACCAGGCGGTCTGGGGACTGGCCCCCGATCAGCGAACCTTACTGCTCGTCGATCATTTCAGTGAAGATCTCACGGGCAGTTGGAGCCTTAAAGGCAGACAGCAACCGCTGCGTACGGAATTTCAGTTTGAACTTCCGGAAACGGTAGTTTCACAGGTTCATTTAAAGATTCCCAAGGGGAAAGTGTTGACCACTTCAGTGGGGTATGTAAGTGGTCCCTTAAAAGCAGACGACTCACAGTACAATTTGTGGCAGATCGAACTGGGGGGGCAATCTGCTTTTAAAGTGACCGTGCATCAGGCAGAGAAACCACAAAGTGCACCACAGCAGATACTGTATCACCAGTTTGCTCAAGTGGGAGTTCGCGAAGACGGTCTGCGTCTGAGAGAAGATTTTCAAATTGAAGTTCTCAACACCCCCATTCAAAAGCTCGAATTCGAGGCACCTGCCGAATACGAAATCTATTCGGTGAACCTGGGCAATGATCTTTCTCTTCCCTTTGAAATCAAAAAACAACAGGGGAAACAACTGGTCATTGTCGATCTGATTGATCCGCTGCTGGGGATCAGCCGCCCCCTGTCAATCCGGGCACTGAGTTCTCCCTCGCTGGATAATGAGATCGAAATTCCACGACTGAAATTAAAGCAGGCACACTTCCTGGGGGGAACCGTTCACCTGGATATCTCCTCGCCCCTGGAAACACATGCAATTCGCTCATCCGATTTAAGGCAGACAGGCGTCCTGATTCAGGATGAGCAGGGCGAAGCCTATGATTTCAAACAGTATTCTCCCGACGCCAGACTTTCTTATCAGCTGGCCCTCCCTGATCTGAACCTGTCGGCAAAAGTGCATAGCCTGGTGCAGATCGAAGAGAAGAGCTGGCGTCTGAAAACACTCATTAACTGGTCTTCAGCCGCTGGCTCCACGTATCGACTGGAAGCCATGATTCCTGCCGGTTGGGAGATTACTCAGGTCAGCAGTCCCGCCGAGACAAGTTCAGGTAATCTCGTCTGGGACGTGGAGCAAAGTGAAAAACAACAGAAACTGAGCGTGCGACTTCCAGTCTCTGTCTCACCTGAAGCACCCTACACACTGGAGATTCAGGCGCGCAGACTGGTCCCCGTTGCAACCCGCAACATGAATCTGTTTGGCGTCAAACCTCTCGGATGTTACAGCGTGGATCGGGTTCTGGAAATCTCTGCTCCCGAACAGGTCGCCTTGCTCTTTCAGCCCGACAAGGAAGTGCAGGAACTGACTCCCGCTGAGTTGCCTGCCAGTTGGAAATTTCCGGCCGTGAATCAGGATGATTCCCGTTATTTCCATCTCTCTCCTTATTCTGGAACTCACTGGGGAAGCCTGAGACGTTCCGATCTGGAACAGAAGTTTGAGGTCGTTGCCAGTTCCTATATCGCATTGAATGACAAGTCGATCCAGGAAAACTTTATTCTGAACTGTCTGCCTCCGGTTGGCGGGATTCAGCGAGTGCTGGTCTATCTGTCTGAACCTGGTCCGCCGGTGGAATGGACCTTACCCGCCAGCAGTGGATTACAATCCAGGCTCTCCATCAAAAAACTGCCAGTCTCTGCACATCAGAAATGGTATCTCCCCAACCTGGGAGAACTCTGGGAACTCTCTTTTACGGCTCCCGTATTTAAAGAGATCGAACTACGGGGAGAGCGTCAGCGACCGTTTGGAAAAAACGTGCGTGCTTCTCTGGTCTTCGCACCGCAGGCTCAGCCTTTTCAGGGAGTCGTACGGGTCCTCAATTCGAATGAACTCAATCTGCGCATGAAAACGGAAGGACTGCTGCTCCCTCCGGATTCACAGGAACGAACTGGTAATCAGCGCAATCAGCGAAACTATGAATGGAACTACGAGCAGCCTCTCGGATCTTTGACGATTACTCGGGCTTCCGATTTGCCAGAGAACGCACTCGAGCAGGGAACCGCTACACTCGTGATCGACTCCCGGCTGGGGCACGGGAATGGCGAACCGGACGTGCATGAGGCTACGATTACACTGGATTTGTCTAAAACATTTGAAGATAAATTTCTGTTCCGGTTTCCGGCTGCGGTAAAACTGATCTCTACTTCTGTCAACGATCGCCGCATCACACCGATCGAGGCAGAAGGCCAGTTTCTGGTTCCACTGTTCGACCAGTTGGATACGTATCGAATTACGATTCACTACCAGACCCAGGCACCGGAAAACCAGTTGACCGCCTCCAGACAGATTCCTTTCCCGCAGATCAATCAGCGAGTCCTGGAGACAGACTGGAATTTTATCGTTCCCAAAGGGATCCGTCTGCTCAGCGGACCAGCAAAAATGGTGCTTCAGGAACCTCTGCCGGCTGAATCATTGACTCGCCGCTTTCTGGGAGTGCTGGGCAGAGAGTCTACCGCGAACCCGACTGAAGGGACTGAGTGGAATGCCCTGGTATTATTTCCGGTAAGCTTCGGTACTCTAGAGACAACGAATATCACTGAATCTGGGATTCTGTCCTGGATGATGCTGCTTTTAACGCTGTTTTGCGGATTGTTGCTGCGAATATTCCGCGTTGGTTTACGGGATAAAATCTGTATCGTGGTAGCATTGAGTGCGCTCCTGCTTTCCTGGAACCTGTCCTACCCGCTGGCCCAGATATCCGGGAGTTGCTTTACAGGTCTGTTGATCGTAATGTTGATCCCCCGACGGTTCCTTAGACAGGAAATCGTCAAACCGGTTGAAGATCAGAGCACAAAAGCCTACGAGCAACCTCTGTCATCTCTGTATTCTGCTGCTCGGCTGCTGCTGTTTCTCGTACTGGGCTATTCTGTAGCGACAGCTCAAGCCCAGAACGGGTCAGCGCCTGGGCAGACGCCAGATAGACGCCCCACAGTCACACTGAATGAAATGGTTCTGATACCGGAATCCACAGATACTTCGCGCGAGTCTTATGCTTACCTGAATCCACAACTGCTGCAGGTATTGGAAAACTTCGTCAATGAAGCCGCTCAGCCGGATTATCTTCTCTCAGCGGCTCATTACCAGGGTGAGATCCAGGATAACCAGCTGTTAACACTCCAGGCCCGCTTCAGTGTTGAAATTCCCTCGGAACGTACGGAGGTGAAGATTCAACTGCCCATTCAGGGGGGGAATCTGAGCGGACCGGAATCCTGCCGCGTTGACGGTAAGGTCGTTCCGGTATTACTGGCGGCTGATGGACAGAGTATTCTGGTTACAGTTGATAATGAAGTCCCGCCTGTAACGAATTCCAGGTCAGCATCAGATGGCCCTGTAGAAGCAGTCCGACCTGTCCTGCCTTATTCCTATCAGAAACATGAGATTGAACTGACGCTGCATCCCGCAGTCAGGTTCAATGCAAACGGCGGACAGTTTGAACTGGCGATTCCGCCCGTAGCCACAAATGATTTTGTGTGTGCGTTTCACGAACCGGTTCAACTCGTCGAACTGTTTGAATCAACGGGGATTTCACGTTATCAGCTGGGCGGTAAAAAAGAGTTTTCCACCTTCTTCAAAGAAAACAGGCAACTCAAACTGAAGTGGTTTAATAACCGGGACTCAGAGGTCAGCCCCTTGAATCTGTCCGCATCGGTTTTGACCAACGCCGATATTTCTCCGTCACTGATTCGTATGGATGTGCAGGTGAAATACAATGTGCTGAACGGAAAAGTCGATTACCTGTTCTGGAAACTACCTGTAGGTACAATTGTCCGCAGCATCAAAGTGGCGGGCATGACAGTCACGCCTGCCATCACCAGATCTGAAGATGGTAAGCAGGAAGAACTGCTGCTCGAACTGTCAGAATCGAAAGAAGGAGAGTTCGTCGTCGATGCGGTACTCGAAATGCCCGTCAATTATGGATTAGACTCCGTCATTCTGCCTTCACTCGATTTCAGCTCTGGAAAGCTGGACTCGCAATCTGCCACCATCAAAATCAATTCGTGGCAGGTAGGCGTCCGAAGTGGCCCTGAGTTCGATATTGAGCAGGCAGGTGCATTGCCCGAAGGGGTACTTTCGATTTCGTCCAAGACACCCAGTAAACAGATTGAAAGCAGTATTCTCAAGTCTTCCGCTCTGCTGTTTCAGCTCAACCAGCCTGCCCAGATCGCATTGAAGCTGATTCCTAAAAATCCACAGCGATCGGCACGGGTCAATCAGTCACTGGTCGTAAATCAGAAGAACATCGACTGGACCTTTACTGCAGAATTGCGCATCAGTCAGGCACCGGCATTCCGGCATACCCTGATCGTGCCCGAGGCCCTGCGGATTGAATCCCTGTCAGTCAAAGAAGAAGATGTGGAACGCCTGGCACACTGGCATCGTATCGGCAACCGTATCACGCTGTTCCTCAAAAATAAGACATCCGGTTTACAGGATCTGACACTCAAAGGCTGGCTGCCGGTTCGGAAGATGGGAAGCATGTCTATTCCCAATATTCAGATTGTAGATGTAACCGTTGATGACTCAATTCTGACATTGTTCAAAAAACCCCAGGTTGATGTGAAACTGATTTCATCCAATTATCGAACTCTGCAGGACGAGGCACCACAGCCAGCATCCGCCGAACACTCGACTCTGGTAGGCCGCTATCAGATGCTGAATTCCGACTCGGGGCCGATCCAGCTCTCGCTCAAGCCGCGTAATTCGGTGACAACTGTTGATATCCTGACCATTGTGGATGCTCTGGAAGATCATCGGATGGAATTGACACAGACACTCAGGTTTACTCAACCCGTGGGTGAAGTTCAGAAACCGCAGATCCTGATTCCCGCTGAATATGGCGATGAATTTTCACTGGACGGCATGCCTTTCGAACTGCTCGACAAAATGGCTGATGGACTCCAGCGTGTTGAACTGGATCCGACTGGTTCTCCGACACGTGAAAAAACAGTCACCGTCCGGGGTACCGTTATTAAACCTCTGGGAGAACTGACAATTCCTCCTGTAATCCTGGAGAATGCCCAAGGACAAAATCACTATCTGCTGCTGTCTGACAATCAGGAATTTAAGCTGGTAGACAAAAAACTACGGAAACCATTGGCAGCCGACCAGGTACCACGTTGGGTTCAGGCCCGTTGCGATTCAGCGCCGCACTTCGACTGTAATCGCGTATTCTCTACCACCCAGCTTCCCTGGCGGCTGACTCCTGAAAACCAGAAAGAAGGAGTTGCGAATGCTGAGTCCATTCCTTTTATGGAAACGGAAATCATCCTGAGCAATCAGGATTTCGTCCACGGACTGACGCATATCAGACTTTTTAATCAGACCAGTCGTGCACTCACTCTCACCTGGCCGGGTAAAACCAAGCTGATGGCGGTACTGATTAACGGAGAAAATGATACGACGCTTAAACAGGATACCGGAACACTGGAAATTCCCCTCAATGGAGGACCGCAGTTTTACAACATCACTTTGTTCTGGGAATCGTATCAGATTGAGCACGAATATTTTGTGGATCATGTCTGGCTGGAGACACCGCGACCGGTTAACTTCCCGGTGGATCAGAATCTGGTCAAAATCGTAACCTCAGAAAATCATCGTACGTTTCTGACCGACTATGTGAACCCGTTTACTTATTATGCAGACAAGCTCGAAGCGCAAATCAAAATTGCCGGAATTGAACTGGAGCTGTCAGAAGATGGATTCATCTCTCCCGAAACCTGGAATTCGATTTCACGCGAATACAATGAACTGGAATCAATCGCGACCGACTCTCGACAGCAGCGAGATACTGTCAGCGAAGAGTTAAACCGTTTTGCGGATTTACGGGAACGGGTCTTTTTCCTCAGGCAATACGTGGACTCTGACCAAAAATCCAAATCAGCCCCCGATTCCTTCGTCAGCCAGTTTCATCAGAAACTGGAACCGGTCTCAGCCAGTAAAATCCGTTATTATGCCGGACCATTGATCAGTGATTCCGATACGGTTCCTCTCTCAGCCTGGGTGATCCCGAATCTGTATCTTAACCTCATCCTGGGAGGACTGGGCTTGCTGATCCTGTTGCCAATTCTGGGGCGATGTGTGCAATCTCGTTCGGCTGACTGGTTGAATCTGCACCCCGCAGTTGCCTTGCTGGTGCTGGGGACCATCTGGTTATTCTTCCTCTCACCCGTTTACCTGGGACTGTTTATTTTAGCCACGGCGGTTCTGATGGCTTATCGCAACCGGGAACCGGAGATCCAGGAATCAAATCATTCCGTAGCCAGTTCTACGGGAACTCCCAGTGCTCAAGAATAAGTGTCCTTAAATCCGGTCCAGGCTGTCGGCCCAGCGACCAATTTCTTCGAGAAATGGTTTCTCAGGATACTCGCCCGGTTGCTGATCATTTTTGATGAGCTGAAACACCGTGGGGTAATTCATCTCGCGGATCAGGTCCAGCCGGGGTTGAAGTAGCTGGTTCAATGGATTGTGGGCATTCAGAGCGAAGTACAGGCTCAATGGATAATCCGGGTCAGTTTCCGGAGGAAGGCTTTTGAGAGACCCTTCGGTGACTGCAACCCCCCGAAACAGTTCTCGATATTTAAATGCGAGATCAAAGGCGAAATCAGCTCCGTCAGCATGACTCAGCACGAAGATCCGCGTGGGATCAATGTCATACCGCTGCTGCATCGACTTCACAACCGCCTCTACAAACTCTGTTTCATCCCGGTTCCAGCGAATCACATCTTCTGCTGCTGGCCCGACGATGATGATCCCCCGCTGCTCACAGATACTCTTCCATTCATTGAAGATGGTCGATTCCATTGTGTTTCCGGGAGGATGAATCCAGACCATCAAACCGTACTCGTAGTCAGGATGATAATTCTCCGGCACATAGGCCCAGTAACTCGAATCACTGCCAGGCAGCTTCTCTTTATAGTGGCCGACTTTGATCTTCTGTGTTTTATTTTCCTGGGCGGTCCGGGAGGGGATCGCCTGTGTGGAAAGTTCTGCAGGAACGGCATCGGGAGTCTTCTGCAGTTTGACGTCCAGTTTCACAGGTTTATCGTCACGGGAAATCAGCAGGGATGCCTGGTCTTCAGGACGCAGATGGTTTACCAGAAATGCCAGCATTTCCGCACTGGTAACTTTCTGCTGATTGAATTCCAGGATTCGATCTTTGGCTTTCACACCGGCTTTCTCAGCAGCGGAATCGGGAATTACATAACGTATCCCCACACCGGTGGTTGTCTGATTCTGAGCCTCTCTGACAGGGAGAATCCCCAGGAAGCCGGATTCGAAGGGTACCAGTTTTTCTGTCAGAGTGGCTTTGAAGGTTAACGGTTCTTTGGCTCCTTCACGGGTCACGGTCAGGCTGACTGTGTCGCCTGCGTACAGGCTCATCAGGACCGATTTCACCTCGGAGTGCAATCCCACCGGTTTGTCGTTCAACTTGATAAGCGTGTCCCCTGCTTTGAGACCCGCTTCCTGTGCAGGACTGCCATAACGGACACGATCCAGATTCATTTCGGTCGAGAGATCCCCTTTGCCACTCAGGGTGATTCCCAGCAGCCCGGGATGGAGATCCTTACCGGTATTCAGGCGGGGGATGACTTTCAACACGTCGGTCATGGGGATCGCAAAACCGATCCCTGAGTCATACCATTCGACTCCTGCCGTCTCTCCTGTTGCACCGGGAGAAAGCGGAACGAGGATGCCCATCAGCCGTCCCTGGATGTCAACCAGGGGACCACCATAATTGATGGGAGAAATCTTGGCATCGGTCTGGATCGCCTTCCCCCAGATACGTTCCAGGGCGCTGACAATACCAACCGAGATACTGGGCTGATCCAGTTCAAAGGTGCGTCCCAGCGCGATCGACCACATCCCGACCTGCAGATCTTTTTCCGGGACAGCGGTCGGAATCGGCAGATTATCCGCTTCAATTTTAAGCAGAGTCAGCATCCGCAGATGGTCGGTAGCCACAACGACGGCAGGGAAGCGACGCCCATCGGGCAATGTCACCAGGATTGAGGACGGCTTGCCGATGAAATTGAAGGCGCTGGAGATAATCAGGCCGTCCCGGCTGACGACGACTCCTGATGTTGGGCCGGTGCCGGTAATCAGCTTTCCTACCCGGTCCTGTCCGCCTACCGTTTCGATACGTACGATGGATGGGTTCATCAGCGCTGCAGCCTGTTTGAAGGCACGTTCCTCCAGGCTCTCCAGATCAGAGGCAGGGGCCTGGGCCGGCAGGGGAGAATTCCCCAGACCGCACACGGTCCAGAACAGCAGCAGTGACAGAATTAAATGTCTTCTCATAACAGGGGTATCACTCTTTTATTTTTTTTCGGGCGGGACCTGGAGTTCAACGGCAACCAGCTGGTTTTCTCTGCGGACGACCAGTCTGACGGTATCACCGGCTTCCAGTTTCCCCAGCTCTGATTTGAGGGTTTTACAGGACTTGATCAATTCATCGTTTACGAAGACCACCAGATCGTCGGGTTTAAGACCTGCCTCGGCGACCTGGGAACCGGGGAGAACAGTGTCGATAAAAGCGGGGGTACGAAATAAAACATCGGGGACCATCACCAGGCCAAAATCGATCGGTTTGTAGCGTTCAACGATGGAAGGTTCCGGTTCATTCTGGTCTTCGCTGGATTCGAATTTGCCGGTCACGATCTGCCTGATGCTTTTGCTTAGTACATCGATGGGCAGGGAATAATTCACCCAGGTATTCGTCTTGGCGTTACGTACCTGTTTGCCAATCATCCCCAGCAGTTTGCCATCATAGGTCATGATCACCCCGCCAGCAGCTCCGGGGTTATTCGTGATCGCGTCTACCACGTATACATCACCCGTATAAGACAGCTCGAAGGCGCCTCTCCGCCGGGGCAGATCGGTGCGGGCTTCAATGACGCCGTGCAGCACGGAGACCGGTTCGTCTCCCGTAGCGACACGAAACATGTTGCTGAAACCCAGGATCCGTGTGCCTGCGCCTGCGGTCGCTTTTTCTTCATAATTGAAGTAAGGCAGATTCAGGTCACGTTCGGATTTGAGTTTAATAATCGCCAGATCCAGGTGAGGTTCGGCTCCGAGAACTTCCGCTTCAAAACGTCTCCCGTCGTGCAGTACGACAGACAACTGGTCCGTATCCAGCACCGGGCTCCAGATCGTGGCAATATGACCTTCTGGAGAAACCAGAAAACCGGAACTGTAGCCGTATAGATTTTTAACTCCCCCCGCCCCAAAAATTTTGACCAGGCGTGGCAGGGCATACTGAATCGTCTCGCGCGAAGAGGCATCCAACCTGTGCATGGGAACCAACAGTACTCCCAACAGACAGATACAGATCAGGATCGGTTTAATTAATTTAGCTTGATTCACAGAGTATTTACTTTCATCACGAAAGGATGCTATTTCCCGCTGGCGTCCGTGGTTTCCAGTTTCAGCCGATCAATTTTCAATTTCATGACAGGACGGTTTTCATACTGGACATCAAGCTCACCCGGAAATTTCTGTCCGTTGAGCGTGCGAAACTGTTCAAAGCGGATTGAACAGGGTTCTGAATTCTCCGTCAGGTAGAAATCACATCCACGCAGTGAAAGGTCCGACTTGTTGAAATACCAGCGGGAGATGGTGCCGGTTTGTGTGGCTACCATAACGTCGACCATCTCGTTCTTCCCATCCAGGGGTTCGCTGCCCAGATAATAGAAATCCGTAAAACGATCTGTCTGTCCGGAGAGTAAGAGACGGAAGTGATGCAAGGCTGCCAGCAGTCCGCCTGTTCCTGGAGGCTCGTCGACAGGCATCCCTGTTTCCAGTGATTGCAGGAAGACATCATTACCCGATTCCAGGCCGATCCCTTTATCAGCCAGCGTGAGTGTGAAGTCTGCTCCGTTATCCAGCTTCCCGATCAACGTCCAGTTGCCTTTGCGATCAGCGAAGTTACTGTGAGCGTGCAGCGCCTGTAACAGACGCTCCTGTTGCTTTTGATTGAAGTAATAATTGGTAAAACCGGTTTTGGGAACATACAGATGTTTGTACTGTTCCGGCGGTGCAGGGGGAGCGGGATGTCCATGAGGCATGGGGATCGGCATCTTCGGCTGTTTGGGATCCTCGTCGTCCGGTTTTTCCTCGGGGAGCATCTTGGGGGAACTTACATGTTCCTGGAGTTCCGCAGCCGTGTGCAGTGGCTGCAGACGGACGTAAATTTTCGTTTTCTGCTCATCTCGACGATAGACCAGAGGCAATGTCCAGCCTGCAGGGTAAATCCCCAGGATGTTCTTGAATTGATTCACACTGCGGATCGGGCGACCGGCGAAGGAGACAATCTCATCTCCGAGCCTCAGCCCTTTGCGATACGCGTCTGAGTCCTCCAGAATCTCAGCCACATCCACTTTGGCATCAAAACCGGTCGCCACGGTGGCTCCCAGCGACGCGTGGTCGACAATTCGGCCGCTCTTGAGATGATCCCAGAAGTGTTTGATCTGATTGATCGATATCGCGTAGCCTGCTCCCGAATTGACGCGTCCCCGCTTTTCAAACGAGCCACGGCCATTGATGCCGATCAACTCACCCTGGTCATTGAACAGGGGGCCGCCCGAGTTTCCGGGGTTGATGGATGAGTCTACCTGGATACAGTCGGTGTATTCCAGGAATGTTCCAGCCGGGTACTGGTAGCGATGTACGCCGCTCACAATCCCATAGGTAATGGTCGGTTGGAAATCGGTTGCCAGCAGGAACGGGTTACCCATCGCGTAGGCCCAGTCACCCACCTGAACTGTGTCGCTGTTCCCCAGTTTCGCGACGGGAAAATCATTACGGCCCAGCAGTTTGATCAAAGCCACATCCCCGGTCGGGTCAATGGAGACAATGACAGCGTCATACAGCTTGCCGTCATTCAGTCCACACTTCATGAAGTTACCCGCACCGGAAACGACATGGAAGTTGGTCAGCGCGTAGCCATCAGGAGTGACGAGCACACCCGAGCCACCTCCATCACCAGCACCACCGAAGATGGCAACCACTGAAGGTGAGACTACTTTGATGACATCAATTCGCTGCTTCTGGGCAGCCAGTACAGCTGGATCTACATTCGAAGTGTCAGCTGACGCGGGAGCCTGGCAGAGCAGGCCGATGATCAACAGCGCACAGACAAAAACGTTCTGCATTGATTTCCCTTATCATTCAGGACCGTGGTAGACCAACCCGTTTTCGGGAGAGTCATCAACGAATCCGGGTTATTTAATCAGGCGGGCATTACACAGATCCAGGTGATCGCAGATCTCCAGGTTGTCTCCAAAATCAACCAGGATCTCCAGGTCACGGACGCCACTGACATCCAGATCTAAATCGACAGGTGAGTCAGAACTTTTCACGTTGCCGGCGAAGAGCGTACGGCCATTGCCTTTAATTTCCACATATACAAAACCGATACCAGGGACCGAGTCATCAATTCCCATCACAGCCCGGAAACGGCGGTAATCGTCTTTGAGTCGATACTGCAGCAGGGTTTTGGAATGAATATAGAGTCCCCGTGAGTATTCTTTGCCACCCACACGCAGCGGTCCTCCATCGCGATGTTTGTCACGGCGATACTTCCAGACGGTGTCGAAGAAGGGCGTGTATTCAATGTTGCGTGGTTCCAGATCGGACAGGTAACGTACCTTTCCCTGGCTGAAATCCAGATTCGCGATTACCGAAGGAGAAAGCCTGGTGCGGGCGCCTGTCTGCAGAGTGGCTTGGAAAAATGTCCCATTATAAGAAATCGCTGAAGCCTGCAGGGTGCCTTCGTCGGTCAGCTTGACTGAACAGAAGGGGGTTGTCTCTGCCGTCGCTGGACGAGCGTAAATAATACCGAAGACCCGCTGACGATTCACGGGGACTTCATCTTCACCGGCAAAGAACTGAATCCGGTCAGCGGAGATGTTGCCGACAACACCATCAATGTAGTCGAGCACATTTTCTTTCTGGACGACCAGCAGATCCTTATTGTTTTTGCCGTTGAGTAGTTTGTCCCATGATTTCTCAAGATCGGAATTCAGGGCTCCGAAGCGAACGGATGTGACCGCTTTGGTAGGAACAGTCAGGCTTCCCGTCTGCTCCCCCTGCAGAACAGTCTCCCGATCATTGCTCTTCAAATCCTGAATCGGAAAGCGGGAACCATCAGCCAGCCGCACCATTAGAGGAGATTCGAGTGTGCGTTGAAAGCGATTCTGAGTGAACCGGACATTCAACACACCTGAGAGAGGATACTGTCGATCATCCTGCCCCTGCTTCAGCTGGATTGTACCCTGGTTCAATGACTGCAACTGACCAGAAACGCTTGTTCCCGTCAGAGAGGTCACTTCGACTTCGGGGGAGGCTGCCAGCAGCATGGTCATGGTGGCACAAAACAGGGAATGCATAAACGTCTCCAGTATTTATATTAAAATCGAGGCGAAATACGGTCTGGCATGTCGCTTATTTGCCGGAACTCGCTTTCTCGGTCGCCAGCTTTTTAAAGTACTTTTCGATCGCCTTCCGATAGTGGGAAGGGAAGTTACGGTTAATGATATTTTTGGCCGAAGCCTGTTTCTTGGGAGGCAGTGTTCCCCAGCCTCCATTATTCGACAGCTTCTTCTTATCGACCTCGCCGGGGGCTGTAGACCCTTTGACGCGGCTTTCATCTGCGCCCTGCTCAGGAGAACCGGAACTGCTGGAACCCGAACCGGAAGAGGGGCTGTTCTTGGACTGGTCTTCCATTTTCTTGATCATCTTGTCGAGTGCCGCGATGATTTCGTCTTCAACTTTCTGAGTGTCTTTTCCCGACTTACCCAGATCAAGACGTCGCTCAACATCGCTCATCTTACGGGAAATTTCATCAAGACTGTCTTCTTTAAGCGATGTAAGATCTGCCTGCATCAGTGTGGCCAGCTGTCGATAGCGTTCAGGGATTTCCTGAGTCCGATCAAGCAGTTGTGTCAGTGTCTTTTCACAAGCTTCTTTCTGCAGGAGATGATGCTCGCAGACCGCTTTGTAAAACAGGTATCCGGCTGGATCGACCAGTTGGACGGGTTGGATGGTATTGAAAATGACCAGTGCCTGATCAACCATGCGATACTGCGTCAGGTTGCGGGCGACGTAGTATCGCAGATTGGCGAGATAGAATTGATCGGCTTTGCCCTCTACTAGAAGTGGTTGATTGGAAAACACCGGGTACTGATCCGACAGCTGATAGGCGCGGGCCACTTCACGGGCTTCCGGTTTCACTTCGGCAAAGACCTGCATGGTCAGATTCAGTTTGTCTTCCGCATTCAGGCTGGGATCCAGTTTGGCCAGCAGGGATGCGACCCGCTTTAACAGTTCCGGATCTTTGGCTTTCTGTTCGACGGTCCAGGTCTCCAGCTGAATTTTCAGATCGACGGCTGATGGAGCCGCGTAGAGTACCGTCTTTTCTTCTTCAGCCGGTTTCTGCGCTTTCGTTTCCAACGGAAGGGCGTCTTTCTCTGAAATCTGCCCATACACCGTCAGGGCAGGACCGTTCCACAGGAGCAGCAGAACGCATACTTTGAGCAGATTTCTGATGCCGCTTTGATTCTGACAGTTGAGTAACTGCTGTTTCATCTTGGTCTGTTACCTTTGTGTAAAACAGGTACGCTGCTATTTGTTTTTTCCGGTGGCCAGAATGTAGGTGGCATTCTGGATGCGTGTCTGTCGATCCGCCAGATTCTGCAACTGTTCCAGCAGGTCAGCACGATTGGCATCCTTTTCCTGGGCCAGTTTTTCGATGCGGCGGGTTCGGTTATTCACTCGTAGCTGCATGGAACGGAGCATCTTGATCTCAGCCAGCATGTCGACCAGGGATTTATCTTTGGGAGAGCCCTGTTGTTGCTGCTGTTGCTGTTTCTTCTCGTCTTCCGATTTCTCCATCTCTTTCTGCAGCGCTTCGATCATTTCTTCCAGCGTGCTGATTATGTCCTGCTCGATTTCCTGTGTCAGGGTACCGACTTTAGTCTGGTTGAGCCGATACGAGACCGACTGCACATCTTCCCGCACCTCAGTCAGAGCTTCGCCAAAGGCGACAGAAGAACCTTCGTCTTTGATCATCAGAATCGCTTTATCAACTTCGGTCCCGATCATGGTCTCTTCACGCGATAACTGTACCGCTCTTGCGGTATGACGGCTGTTGCGTTCTTTTTCTGGTACCTGGTCGATCGACAGGGTGCCGGCATAGACACGTTTCTGCTGTGCGAGAATCTTCTGCAATCGGGCCTCCATGGCAGCCAGCTTCAATTCGCGTTCTTCTTCGCGTAACTGACGCAGCATCTCTTCCAGCTTCTCTTTGGCCTCTGTCAGTTTACGAATCGCTTCGTCCTGATGTTTTGAAGCGTTTTCCTTCTGTTGCTTCTTCAGTTCTTCAATCGCTTTTTCCATCTCCTGACGGGCTTTTTCCAGTTCTTCGCGTCCCGGAGTTTTCTGCTGTTGCTGCTGGTTCTCTGACTGCGGAGACTGTTGCTGTTGCCCCTGCTGGGACTGCTGCTGTTGCTGCGATTGTTGCTGTTGAGACTGCTGCTGTTGCTGTTGTTGAGACTGCTCTCCCTGTTGAGGAGACTTTTCCTGGGGAGAGCCTTTCTGACTCTGGTCTGATTTCCCTTGTTGGGGAGATTTATTCTGAGATTTGGAATCCTGAGACTGATTCGATTTTTGATCAGACTTTGATTCGGGCTTGCCTTCTTTCGGGTCAGATTCTTTCTGCTCTCCTGATGGCTTCTGATCCGAATCTTTCTGTTCCTGATCGTTTTTATTTTCAGACTGCTGTGAGTTCTTATTCTTCTCTGCATCCTGCTGGTCGATCTTCGCCTCCAGCTTTTTGGCGTTATCAGCGGTCTTCTGCTGTTTATCCTGGAGGTCAGCCGGGTTCCCCCCGCGTTCCGTTGCCGCTCTGACATCCCGTTCCTGGCCGATCAACCGGTTTACATCTTTAAGCAGATTCTGCAGCCGTTCTTTTTCTTTCTCCACTTCGCTCATGCGGTCTTCGCTTTGAAGCAGTGCGAGCAGGGCCTGCATGTTTTGAAGCAGGTTTTCCTGCCGTTCGACCGCTTCGCCCAGCTGTCCGTCCTGCAGCATCTGCAGGACCCTCTGCATTTCGACCGTCATCTGGTTCTGCTTACTCTGACCAAACGCACGAAACAGCAGGTCGGCCCGGGCAGGGTCAGTCTTTTTCATGTACTCGCCCAGATCGTGCAGAGTCGATTCAAATCGTTTGAACTGCTGGGAGATGGCTTCTTGTTTGTCAGAGAGATCCCGTTTCCCATTTGCGGTCCCAGAGTCTGCGGCATTATCCTGAGCGAAGGTGTAAGGGGCACAAAACAGAACGCCTGTGATCGCGAACAGCAGGCAGGCGATGCGGGGGCGATTCAACATAAGAAGTGCTCCTGACAGAAAATTCATATCGAACTCAGAACCGATAGGGAGGGAATACGTAAGGGCTGTGTCTTTCTCAACATAATGAGCGCGCTGAGAAGAAAGCACAGCAATTTATTATATCATGTCGGGGACCATGTTCGAAGCATGTTTTTGTGTTCAGTCAAAAGCGGGTTGAAAATCGTATTTTGACTGAAACGCGGATTGGCGACAGATTATTCCAGTCCCAACCCTTTGAGACGATCGAGCAGCTTGTTTTTGCGATATTTTTTTGTCTCTTCGGTTAATTCTTTTTCGCGTTCAATCAGATTCTTCAGCATTTCAATGGCTTCGTGAAACTCCAGCAGGTCCTGCATTTCATCAAGGACACTCTGCATCCGATTCAGCATGGCATTCAAAAGTTCAATACTGGTCTGCATTTCCGGTAACGGGTCGTTTTGTTTCTCGATGGCCAGTCGGAGCAGTCCCAGGTGTTGATCGACCTCTGGGAAGTCCTGCTCGTGGATCATAGTCAGGGGGCTGAGAATTTTGTCGTCAATCCGGCCCAGAATCTGTGCTGTGGCGACTCCGTTGTTCACCAGTTCTTCGCGGATGTCATGAAATGATTCTACGATCGACGCCGTTTCTGTCGCATTCTTACGACTCCCATACAAACTGCGGTCGGCTGAAACTGCGACCGCCGTCTGGATTTCCAGCAGCGTGTCATTCCATTTGGGATCGCTTTGTCCCTGCTTTTGTTTCGCTTTGATCGATTCTGCCTGCTTGAGTTGTTCGATACGCTCGCTCAGTTCATCGCGCGTCTGTGTGACTTCTTTGAAGATTTGTTCGAAGCGTTTCCGCAGGTTGAGTTCCTTGGAATAGAGCTGGGAGAGCAACTCTTCGTCGGTAACAATTTCAAAGTGATAGGTTTCGCCATGCACCTGATGCGGACCGCTCAGATTGTCTGCATCTTCCGCATGGACGGTGAGGCTGATTTTCTGACCGACTTTCAGATCCAACGGGAGAACTTCAAAGCGTTCCCACTCCTCCCGGTCATTCCGCTGCAGGGTGAATTCCCGGGGGCGTTCACTTGGTTTCTTGCGGAACGGCCGGGGGCGGAAGTTTTTATCTTCATCGACCAGGAAATCAAATCGTGCTGCCTGAATACCGTAATCATCGGTAATGGTTCCCTGTACCGGAATCATGGCCTTACGGGTAATCGATTTGCCAATTCCTTTGAGCTGCGTATCAATTTGGGGTGGTTGATCGACAATTCCGTTGATGCTCAAACGGATCGGCTCGGTTACCAGCAGCCCGTCTGCATCCTCCAGATAAATCCGGATCGGTTCGTCCGCCATGAGTGGAATGCGGGCAGGCAGAGAGCCACTCTGGGCCTCAGACTGAGGTTTACTTTCACTGATCAGCGTGAAGGGAATCTGGAACTGTAACTGGTCTGACCCACACATCTGTGACAGTTGGGGGCCCGTGATCTCAACCTGCGTGACAATTTCTCCCTGAGGGTTTTTCCAGGCCAGATAACTCTCGGTCTGGCTATTTTCCTGCGGTGTTTCGAGTTGCAGTTTGAGACGATCTGTTTCGAACAGGTATCGGGTGATCGGTTTATTGGCGCTTGAGATCAGATCAAACTCAGTATTTACAGGGATCGAAATCTGAGTGCCCTGTACGGCCAGAAGATCGGGGACTGGTTTGCCCGAAGCCGGCTCAACCTGGTTCAGGCCCATATAGGGCGGGTACACACATGAGAGTTGAATCTGGTCCAGCACGGGATTTTCCACAATCTCAATAGTGTAAGGCTCGGGATTGGTATAATCATTCCCCGACACCCAAACCTGAATGTCTTCCAGCAGATCGGTAATCGTGTGTTTAAAACGGCCTTCTCCCATACGGGACATCACAGTCCGGCCGCCTCCCCGTCCACTTTGCATCCGATAAGTCAGTTGGACGCGTTCGGGAGCCTGCTTTCCATCTGCCGTTTCCACCAGCAGGGTCAGATCGTTACCCAGCCCGTGTTTGTAGACTTGATTCTGAAAATCTTTGACCCGGTCACCAGGCTGTGCGATGACTTTAACCACCAGTCCCGTCTCTCGATTCCAGTAATCGGTTTTTAGCTCGAGGTAACCCTTGGCCCAGCGGGCCATTGCCGGTTGATTGAACACCGCCAGCGTCAGGATCGAAATACACAGGGCCAGCGCACAAAGAAAGGCACGCCGCAGCGGACGTTTGTCAAACACATCTTCCAGCGGGAGCTGTCTGCTGCCCTCGGCGACCTCATGCACGGTCCGTTCCAGCATCGCACGGGTCAGGGCATTCTGTGGTTCTTGGGTCTCGTGCAGTTCAATCGCGGTCGCCAGCCGGTCATTCAGTTCGGGGAAGCGTCGCTCCAGCACCAGTGCGAGTGCTTTGCGGCGCATTTTTTTCATCAGGCGAAAGAGCAGCAGACTGACCGCCAGCATGAGAATTGCCGAAACGGAAATCAGGACCAGCGAGGCACGAAACCAGACCGGCAGTTCAAAATGGCTCAGCTGAAAGTAACCCCAGTCAACCAGGAAGCTGGCCCAGAAGATCAGACCGATCACTGCCAGCAGCCGGGCAACTCCTTCCAACAGAATGTATCTGCGGATTTTCCCACGCAACCGATTGAGGAGATCGGTGATTTCCTGGGGGAGCGTGATTTTTGATGGTTCATTCATAGGTCTGCTTTACAATCATTTGGGACGTCGATTGATGTGCCGGAGTTCCCTGAAATTCTTTCCATTACTGATTATCATGATAATTTAAACAGTTTTCGTGTCAGCCACTCCGTCGCCAGCAGGCCTGCTAACAGGAAGAAGACCCAGGCCTGATCCCAGAGGGTTCTCAAGCGTTCGTCGATCAAAAACTCTTCACCCTGGTCGGGCAGCAGTGCGGGAATTGTTTCCGCTTCTTCCAGTGCAAGATACGCACCGCCCGTATCGCGGGCCAGTTCCTTGAGGCCTTTGACATTCTGGCTCAGTGATTCATCCTCCAGTCGGGGCAGCAGGACATTCAGACTGCCTTCGACGGCCTGTCCCTTGGAATTTGGAACGGTCACATTGAAACGATACTTCCCGGGCAGGCTGGCTCGGAAGCTGGCCGTGTATTCCCCCGGACGGTTCCGGTCCTGCATTAAGAGCAGATTGGGTACCAGAGGGCGTCCGCGTGGATCAATGACTTCCATTGGCACCGATTCCTGAACCAGCGGCTGGAATTCCGGATCCAGCAGTCGAACCCGTACCGAGACGGTCTGTCCCAGAACGTATTCATCCCGTTCGAGAATCAGGGTCCCCCGCTTCGTACCCCGTCGAGTACGTCCCTGTCCGACATTGCGGATCAGTTTGGTCCAGAAGCGGTCATAATAATCTTCATCAACGGATCGGAGACGCCACATTTCGGGACTGCCGAGGTAGAAGCAGCGGCCTTCACCGAAATACTGCGAAGCCATCAGAATCGAAAAACCGTGTTCGGTTTGCGTTTTGGGATCGGGGAAATGAGCATAGACTGTCGCCGCAGCTTTGGCTCCGTTAGAGGGATAACAGCGATACAGCCCCGGGAATGTTTCCCAGAGCTCTTTCGAGGTCGCCGGATCGTCGGTCAGCATGAGGAAACCGGCATCCAGTCCCGCTTGTGTCCATTCGATGCGGCGAATCTGTGTCGCTTCCTGATCGAGATAATCCCTTACAAAGGAATTAATGAAGACTGGGTACAGATCGAGAATCGACTGATACTTGTCACTTTCCAGTGACATTTTAGGGGTATAGACATCACCGGCAACCAGCACGATGCCACCGCCCCCGGAGGAGACCCACTCATTCAGATTCAGCATCTGTTCTTCGGATAACAGGCTCCAGTTCACATCGAAGGCCAGCACGACGTCATATTCAAACAGGTCAGCTCGTTCGGGAAATTCATACAGCAACTGGTCTGCATCTTGTGAGACACCCGGGGGAGCAGATTGCAGCCAGACATCTGACTTGATGGAGGGGTGGCGGTAAAGCATTGTACGGGCGAAGCGGTAATCCCGCATCGGACCACCTGCGATCACCAGGACCCGAGTCGGACGGCTGAAGACATTCACTGTGTGTTCCAGTTCGTTGTCCATCGCGTTCGCATCCTGGGCCAGCTGATTGCCGCGCACCCGGATTGCGTAGGTGATTTCTCCCTCTTCGGCGGGCGTCCGTTCAAATTTGACATCCAGAGGCAGACCGTCTTCTGTCGGCAATAGAATGTCGCGAGACTCAATCACCGTTGGTTCTGCATCTCCCGGCAGCTTTTTCAGCAACTCCAGTGTGATATTTTTTCCTGGCATTCCGACCGCCTGCAGCAGAGCGGTGATTTCAAAGGCATCACCGAACTGTACATCGGTGGGAGCGATGATTTTTGAAACCTGCAGGTTAGCCGGTCGTGTCGGGCTGCCGACCCCGAGAGTAATCAGACGAACTTTGGCTTCCTTTGCTGCTTCGTTGGCAGAGAGTAAATCAGTGCCTGCATTAGAGGCACCATCGGTGGCCACGATAATTCCCGACAGCGTTGAACCATTGATTTCGCGGATCAGTTGCCCCAGTTGTTCCCCCAGTCTCGTTTCGAGCCCTTGAGGTTGCAGCAGAGTGCTCCAGTCAACTTTAGTATCCGTCTCTGTGGATGTAGTATCAGCTGATTCTTCAGTATTGGAAGTTTTGTCTTGTAACTCACGCTGGAAGACATGGTGTGGCCCTTTCAGGGCCTGGTCGAACGTGTAGACACTGACCTGGTGACTCTTCTGCAGGTCTGCGATCAGAGGAGAATCCGCGAGCAGTTTTTCTATGGCTTCCATCCGACTGGGGACGTTTCGACTGGCAGGGGAACTTGCATTTGCAGAGACTAGCTCATTCGGGTGCCTCATGGAGAGTGATGTATCGACCAGCACCGCAACCCGGGATGGGCGGAACGACATTTTCTGTGTGCGTTCATGCGGGTTGAATACGATGACAATCAATGCAATCAGCACCGCCAGACGCAACCCGGTCAACCAGCACCGCCAGAACACGGGCAGCTGAAACGAATCTTTCCAGATGGTGCGAATCGACAGGACCAGTACCAGTGCCAGCCCCCCCAACAGTAGCAGCCAGCCCCAGCCGGTATCGGGCGTATCGTATTCGATCGAACGAAACGCCGTGGTTTCGTCGGCAGCCAGCATCATGAATTGGGAGACAGAGCTCAGTAGGTTCATGCGGCAACGCTCGCAGTCTGGGGATGGTAGCTCAGGCGGTAAGCCAGCAGCTGTTCACAGAGCAATAGTATAAACAGGATGATCAGAATCGTGTTGGTGATTTCCCGCCCCGCTTCCTGACCCTGAATCCACTGGAATTCACCGGGTTCCTGAATCTGAATTGAGGGCGAGTTTCCTAGCTCGGCTGTGAGTTCATCTGTCGTCGCCAGTTCCAGATTGCTTTCGGTGACAGGGAAATTGAACGCATACATCTGGGATTCAACAGTCTGGTCCTGACGCTTCAGCTGTACTGTGTAGACACCCGGCTGGTCGGTCTCGCGAAAAGTCGTAATCAGTTTCAGGTCACCTGAGTTACTCGCGTCACTGTCCTGTTGGGGAGTGGCTTTGAGTCGTACGGTCCGTCCGCCGGCGGTCACGGGTGTTTGGATTTCTACTTCATCGGTGTAGGCGGCTGCATCCAGTGAGAAGGCGATCGGATCCCCGGATGTCTCAGCCTGCTCGTGGGAGCGAGACTGGACCAGGTATTTCTGCAGTTCCAACTGGAAGACGATATAACTTGGATTCAGCGCCCAGGAATTCCAGGGCTCTCCCTGGCTGGTCTGGACAGGACCGGCAGAAGTCAGACAGGTAATAATGCGTCCTTTCCCCAGTCGGTGTTCCAGGATCAGCGGATCCTGATTTCTCAGCTTGGCGATGATGCTGACTCCCGAAGCGGCGGCAGCCTTGTTTTGCAGCCACTGGGCAGAAATCGGGAAGTAACGCATGATCGACACCGCTTCGATCAGGGGATTGTCCTGACCTGCGAAAACGGAAAACAGCGGATGGTCACCGACCTCCAGGTCGACCAGGGTATTCGAGTCACGTGCAGGCAGGTCACGAGGCGCAATTTCCAGCGGCGCCGGGAACAGTCCGTTCCCTTCCTTGTAAAGTTTGTCGTTGTAAAACGCAGGCTGGACCGAAGGACCTGCGAACCAGATCAGGCCGCCCCCGTTTTTGACGAAAGTCTCCAGGGCATCAATTGCATCGAGAGGCAACTCGGCCACATTGAGCAGGTAGATATTCTTAAACTGATTCAATGGGTGTCTGCGCAGGTAGTCGACATTTTCGACCGAGGGCGCAAATCCTGTGATGGCGGCGTCGGGAGCAATCGCGGTCTGGACGTACATCCATTCGTTGCCGGAAGGATTCCCGTCCACAATCAGAACTGGATTTGACTGCTTGACGTTGATGGACAGAAAACGTTCGTTGTCGCTGTCGAGTGCATCGTTACTCAGACTGACATTAATCTGATGCAGATTCGGTTTATTGAACACGACATCAAAATCCTGGGAGACTTCGCTGCCGGCTTCAATCTTGTCAAATACAATGCTCATCGGCAGTTTGTTCTGATCCACGAAAGCCGAGACGCGGACATCTTGAGCCACCTTGTCACCAAAGTTTTTAACGCTGACACGTAAGCGGAGCGGGACATCGACGGCTGCGACCTCCGTAGCGCCCGAGAGTTCCGTAATCGCCAGGTTGGGCTGTGAGTCCGGAACTGTTTTGACCAGATTGACCGTAGTATCGTTGCTGCTCAACTTTTCGATCGTCGCTGCGACCGATTTTTTCTCCTGCCAGTCTGCTTTACGGAAGTCGGAAATCAGGTGCAGGGTTTTAATCACCGCCCGGTCTTCATTCAGCAGATCCGCGGCCGCTTCCAGACCCTGATTCAGGTCCAGGCTCTGATGGGAACAGGTGAGATTTCCGAGCTTGGCATCGAGTTCGTTGATCAGCTCCTCGTTGATGTCACGTTGCAGGAACAGTGGCGCGTCCGCGCGGGAGAGCAGGATCAGAGAGAATTTTTCGGTGTTGGGACGACTCGTCCCCTCCGCGGCAATTTTACGGACGACCTGCAGTCCTTCCTGAAACGCCGACTGCTCACCCCAGACATTGCGCATAGAGCCGCTGTCGTCGAGTACGATCACGTGATGCGACTTGGCTCCTTGAAACATCGAGAGCTGATCCGGATCGAGAATCAGCCGCGCAATCAGCAGCAGCAGACAGACGATTAACAGGATCCGCAGCAGCAGAAGCAGCAGTTGTTCCAGAAGCACCCGCCGCTGGTTGGTCTGCTGGCTTTGCAGCAGGAATTCCATGGCGGCAAATCGGACGCGTTTATACTGGAAGCGGTTAATCAGATGGATAATGATCGGCGCAGCGACCATCGCGACACCGGTATAGACCAGTGCTGAATTCACAAAATGTTGTGTTAACCAGGCTTCCATAAACTATTTATCAGTTGAGTGTGTCAGGGGGTGGTCAATTCGTTGCTTATTGTCTGATCGACTGTTGCATCCCGATCCGGTGGTTCAGGTAATGCGCCAGGGCGGCATCAAGATACTCGCTGGTGCGAATGGTCTGATAGTCAAATTTATTGCGGGCACAACGGCGTTTTACGTCATGCAGAAACTCATGCATAGCCTTAAGATAGCCCTCGCGCAGCGAGCGGGGATCGCAGACCAGTTCGCCTGTTTCTTCCATTCCTTCAAACCGAGTCGTACCTGCATAATCAAAATCGAGCTCCTGATCATCCAGAATGTGCAGGAGCATCAGATCGTGTCCGCGATACTGCAGCAGTCGCAGCCCTTTGAACAGACTTTCACGGTTAACGAATAAATCGGATATGAGGATGATCGTCCCTTTTTGCGATCGCGTTTCGGCGACCTCTTTTAGTACGTCATAAATGTCCGTTTTTTGAGCAGGTTTTTCTGCCGCCAGGGCACTCAGTAGTGAATTCAGGTGAGTTCGCTTACTTAGTGCAGGAACTTTGGAGCGAATGGCGTCATCAAAAGTGACCAGTCCCACTGAGTCCTGCTGTTTGAGCAGCAGGTAAGCCAGGGCGGCTGCTGCCGTACACCCATATTCATATTTATTCAACGGTCCCGTACCAAACTGCATCGATTCGCTGACATCGACGAGCAGGGTGGTGCGGAGGTTGGTATCTTCTTCGTACTGCTTAATGTAATACTTGTCGGTTTTCGACCAGACCTTCCAGTCGATATTCCGGACGTCATCACCCGGGGCATACTCGCGGTGCTGAGCGAATTCCACCGACTGGCCGAAAAAAGGACTACGGTGCAACCCGGACAGAAAGCCTTCGACGATCGAGCGTGCCCGAATTTCCAGCCGCGAGATGCGGGAGATGGCTTCAGGCAGCAAAAATTTTCTGTAATCTTGGGTCACTGGTCAGTTCGCCTTCCTTAGACGGTGTCTCTTTTATCAAACGCTCAATCACCAGGTCGGAGGTAATCCCTTCCGATTCCGCAGCGAAGTTCGTCACGATACGATGCCGCAACACGGGAGCGGCCAGAGCGCTGATATCTTCTGTTGAGACGTGAGCGTTTCCGTTCAACAGAGCACGTGTTTTTCCACCGAGCAACAGGTTCTGTACCGCACGCGGACCAGCGCCCCAGCTCAGCCACTCATTGATGAAATCAGGGGTTCCCGGTTCATTGATCCGGGTCTGTCTGACCAGTGCCAGTGCATAATCGATGACGTGGTCCGAGACAGGGACCTGTCGTACGATCTTTTGAATCTCCAGTACATCCACGGCCGTCAGGACGTGTTCGATTTTGTCGTTAGAATCAGATGTTGTCCGGCGGGCGATCTGTCGTTCTTCCTGGAATGACGGGTATTTCACATACACTTTAAACATGAAGCGGTCCTGCTGTGCTTCTGGCAGTGAGTAGGTCCCTTCCTGTTCGATCGGGTTCTGCGTCGCCAGGACGAAGAAGGGATCACTGAGCAGGTGCCGCGTCTGTCCGACAGTCACCTGGTGCTCCTGCATCGCTTCCAGCAGCGCTGCCTGTGTTTTGGGAGGCGTTCGGTTGATTTCATCCGCGAGGACCATATTGTGAAACAGCGGACCAGGAATGAAACGAAATTCGCGTTCGCCTGACTCGCGATTTTCCTGGAGTACGTCGGTTCCCGTAATGTCGGCGGGCATCAGGTCGGGGGTAAACTGGATGCGGCTGAACGACATCGACAGCGTTTGTGCCAGCGAGCTGATCATCAGGGTTTTCGCCAGCCCGGGTACCCCTTCCAGCAGACAGTGCCCCCGGCTGAACAGGGCAATCAGCAACTGTTCGATCACGTCATCCTGACCGACAATTACTTTTGACATTTCGCCATGAATCTGCTGGTAAGCAGAACTCAGTTTATCAATCGACTCCCGCGTGATTTCCAGATCGGGAGATCCTGTGGATTCATTTTGTACGTCCGACATCCGTTTAAACACCTTTCTACAAAGGTAAACACTGCCTGCAGCAGAATGTTCCGTAAGAACTGCTGGTTCATCTTTCCTGTCTTCACAGGTAATCGACGCCGGGCGAGCACGCCAACGAGCATGCGAACCATTTCAGACAACGTGCCATTCCAAGTCTGACAAGACTCTATCGTAATGCCTGAGAATAGACTTTGCGACCATAAACCGAGAAATTACAGGGGTTTCCCGTCAATCTGGACTACCGGGAATATTCCGTACAGATCCCCATGATCAGTATAAAATCCATTTTCAGACGTCTGTCATTATTCTACTCGAACCGGCCCCCCGGGGAAGGATTATTCTGGGGGGAACCGGGAGTTCTCAGGGAAGAGGTGCGCAGGGAAAAGCAAATTTTGTTTGTAAATCAGATCAGAAAAATGTCCACTTTGAGACCGCTTAATCCCAGGCCAGTGGATTTTTCCAGGCGGACTTTAGTTCGTCCAGGCCGAGATTGATTACATTGCTTCCGGAAGTGCCCTTGATCGTGAGCTGTCGATTTCCGATGACTTCCCCGATTTCCACCAGGGGCAACTCCCCAAAGCAGAGTTGCAGGGCGGCAATTTTATCCGGAGCGACCTCGATCAGAAAACGGGTATTACTTTCGGAGAAGAGCAGACTGGCGGTGGACAGTTCCAAAGCTTCCGGTAGCCGGGTTGGATCCAGTTTCATTCCGTAGCCGCCGGCAAACGCCATTTCTGCCGCTGCAACAGCCAGTCCCCCTTCGCTCAGGTCGTGACAACTGCGTACGAGCTGCTGCTGAATCGCGGAGTGCAGGGCGTTGAAGATCAGCGGGGCGTCCTCTTTATCGACCTGCGGAACCTCTCCCCCCTCCAGGTTATTGACCAGGGCATAATGGCTTCCGCCCAATTCATCACGGGTGGCACCTACCAGGAAGATCCGGTTGCCGGGAGACTTGAGGTCCATTGTGATCGCTCTGCTCACGTCCGGGATCTGGCCGATAGCACTGATCAACAGAGAAGGCGGAATCGCGACGGTCTCTTTTTCTCCCTTTTCGTTCTCGTAGGAGAATTCGTTATACAGACTGTCTTTACCACTGATAAACGGTGAACCATAGGCGATTGAGAATTCCTGGCAGGCCAGGGCCGCAGCAACGAGACTGCCCAGGGTTTCTGGTCGGTCGGTATTGCCCCAGCAGAAGTTGTCGAGAATCGCGATCTTGTTGGGATTAGCCCCCACAGCAACACAGTTACGAATGGCTTCATCGATGGCCGAAGCCGCCATCCAATGTGTGCTCAGGTCGCCATAACGCGGATTCATACCGCAGGAGATGACCAGTCCTCGTGTTGAAGTCAGGTCCGGACGTACCACTGCCGCATCTGAAGGACCATCGTTTTGTACTCCAACCAGGGGTTTGACCACGCTACCGGCCTGGACTTCCTGGTCGTACTGGCGAATGATCCACTCCTTGCTGCAGACATTTAGTGAACTCAGAATGGAAGTCAGGTCTTTGTTGTAGTCATCTTTCTGTGTTGGAATCAACGGGGTGAATTCCGGTGTCTTGTAGACCGCATCACGCACGATCGGCGGTCGTCCATCGTGGAGAAACTCCATCTCCAGATCTCCAACAATCTGATCCTGGTATTTCAGAACAAGATGTTGTGTGTCTGTGAACTGACCGATGACAGAAGCTTCGACTCCTTCACCAGCGCACAGTTTCTCGAAGGCTTCCCAGTTTTTCGGGGGGACAGCCAGTACCATTCGCTCCTGCGCTTCGGAGATCCAGATTTCCGTGTACGACAAACCTGCGTATTTGAGCGGGCACTTGTCCAACCAGACTTCTGCGCCCGTCTTTTCCCCCATCTCACCGACAGCACTACTGAATCCGCCGGCACCACAGTCGGTGATTGCGGAAAACAGCTCTTGATCGCGGGCTTCAAGGATCACGTCCATTGTCATTTTTTCTGTGATCGCATTCCCGATCTGTACTGCACCTCCTGAAAGGGATTCGCTCTCAGAGGTCAGCTCTGCTGAGGAAAACGTGGCTCCATGAATCCCGTCTCGCCCGGTCCGGCCACCCACTGCGACAATATAATGCCCCGGCTGTGCCTGTTGTTTGGCCGACTTACCGACGGGCAGCATCGCGACGTTCCCACAGTAAACCAGAGGATTTCCCAGGTAGCGTTCATCAAAGTAGACCGCTCCGTTGACCGTAGGAATTCCCATTCGGTTTCCATAATCGCGGACACCCGAGACCACACCGGTGGCAACCGCTTTGGGGTGTAAGACGCCTGCGGGCAGTTCATCGTAAGAGATATCCGGAGGCGCGAAACAGAAGACATCGGTATTACAGACCGGCTTACCACCCAGACCGGTACCCAGCGGATCCCGAATCACGCCCCCCAGGCCCGTATTGGCACCACCGTATGGCTCCAAGGCTGAGGGGTGATTGTGGGTTTCTACCTTGAAGCAGACGTCCTGCTTGTCGTCGAAGGTGATTACGCCTGCGTTGTCGGCGAAGACACTGACGCACCAGTCTTTCTCGCCCAGTGATTTCCGAATTTCGGTTGTGGCAGCAAAGATGGTTTCTTTGAGCATGTTTTCGAAATGGATATCCCGTTCACCATCCCGGAAATGGATGCGGCCAGCGAGGGTTTTGTGCGAACAGTGTTCGCTCCAGGTCTGAGCGACACTTTCCAGCTCAACATCGGTCGGATCTTTCTCCTGTTTGACGTAATAGTCCTTAATCGTCCGCATCTCAGCCAGATTCAGATACAGCTGGCCTTCGCGACTCAGGGTTTCCAGCTGGCTGTCGTTCATATCCCGAATGGGTACTGTGACCAGTTCGAACGTGTACTCGCTTCCCAGGCGAATGCTGTCCATCAACAGGGGACCGCGGACGACATACTCGATGGCGTCGTTTGAGAGAACTTTGGACGCCATGCGATCAATCTCGTCGCTGTCTGCATCGGAGTTGACCCAGTACTTGCGACAGGTGGCGACATTCTCGATAGCCAGTCCGAGGTCAGCAATCGCATCGCGGGCACTGTTGGCCACGTTGTCAGTCACGCCCGGCTTGAACATCACATTCAGCAGCGGTTCGCTCGATCCGGACTCAGTCGATTCACCCGAAAGGGTGCGAATCTCGAAAGTTTCCACCACCGGGTCAGCCAGCAGATTACGGGCAATCTGTTCGAGGCCGGCCTGATCCAGGTTTCCTTCCAGCAGAAAGGAATGAGCCGTCTGCACGGAACGAATGGAATTCGCACCCAGAACCTGACATTCCTTGAGAATCCGTGCACCTTCACGGTCAATCTGGTTCTCGGCTGGTTTAATTTCGACTTCGCAAAGCATAGTGTGTTCCGTTACAGTTGATTTGAGTCAGTGACAGGCTGAGATTGTGGATTTTTGGGATCAGACTGGTTTCCACTTACGGTGCTGAATTTAATGCATCGTGATTCTTTTTGCCATCTTCCAGCAGCTGACGCAGCTGTTTTTCATCCTGGTTGACGATGGCCTCCCTCAACCGGGCGAGGGACTGGGTATATTTGTCGATGCTTTCAATAATGGCATCGCTGTTGCTGAGCAGGATATCGATCCAGATCGATGGGTCACCGCCGGCGATCCGGGTCGTATCGCGAAACCCGGTAGACGTAAACGGACGATTCTCTTCTGACAGAGTCATCGCTAGGGCTGAGGAAATTACATGCGGTAGATGACTGGTTTCTGCCAGGATCCGATCATGATTTTCAGGCGTGGTCTGCAGAACGTGCATCCCCAGGGCTTCCCAGAAACCTTTAACCCGCTCGATGGCCTCATCCGGTGTTTGATCATCGGGCGTCACCACACAGGGACGACCCGCAAACAGTTCGGGGTCGGCAAATTCAAAACCGGCTTTTTCAGATCCGGCCAGGGGATGTGATGCCACAAATGTGACTCCCTCAGGCAGGCTCCCATACAATTCGGAGCAGATTTTCTGCTTCGTACTGCCAACATCGGTAATTACCGTTCCCGGGCGGCTGTTTTGAGCCACGATGCGAATGAACTGGACGATGTTGTTGACGGGTGTGCAGACGATCACAAGGTCGGACTGGGCTGCCGTCTCTGCGATGTTGGTTGATCCCCGATCCAGCAGTCCTGACTGCTGGGCAGCCCGCATCCTGGAAGGATTTCGTCCTGCTCCGAGAATCGTTTCCGCCAGATGTCGCTGTCGCGCTGCAGCGGCAATAGAACCTCCCAGCAGACCGACGCCAATGACGCCGATCGTTTTGAAGAGGTGCGAATTTTGAGTCGATGATTCAGTCATGCTCCGTATTGTAGAGCTCCTGAATCGGGATTTCCAGCGGTTCGACGGTGGTATCAGGGAGCTACGTCAAAGTCGTGAGCTACGGTAAGTGATTTCACCAGAATCGCTTCGGTCTATTTCTATTTCTGCTCCGTAATTCGATACAGATAACCGTTGGTCCGCAGGTAAATACTCCCCTCACTGACTGCCGGCGAAGCATTAAACAGGTCTTCATCAGACTTGATTTCATTCCGTGCCAGTTCAACGTACTCCGGCACCGCTTTGAGCACGACTACCCCATTGTCGCGGGTCGTGACATACAGTTTGTCATCTGCTAAAACAATTGAGGCATACAGCCGGGATTTGGTCGGCAGCCGGTTTTTATAGACGACTTCGCCATTTTTCGCGTTCAGACAGAATGCAATCCCGCGATCGCTGGCCCAATAAAGATGCCCTTCGTGGAAGACGGGTGAAGTTACGTTGGCACCGACGTTCACTTCCCAGAGTTTATGGGTTTTTGTGACGTCTCCCCGGCCACCAGGCCGAACGGCAATACTGCGATTGCTGCGCCCTCCAAGGCAGTAGAGGATGCCTTCGTTTTGAACGACGACCGGAACGACATAGTCCTGAATCCCTTCGCAGGTCCAGAGCTGTTTACCGGTATCAGGATCGAAGCCCAGGATCTGGTTTTTCTGATTCACTACCAGTTCCTGTTTGCCTCCCGGTACATCGACGATAGAAGGAGTCGTCCAGGCCCGGACAATGTTCTCAGCTTTCCAGGCGACTTTCCCGGTGGCTTTCTCCAGAGCATAGACTGTCTCGCTTTCGATACTGGCATTGATGATCACGAAGTCTTTGTAGAGGATCGGCGAGGAGGCGGAACCGAATCCCGCAGTCTTATTGCCGACATCGGCCTGCCATTTGAGGTTTCCCTTCAAATCGTAAGCGACCACTCCCGAGGTACCAAAGAAGGCGTAAACGCCGGTTTCATCACAGGCAGGTGTCCCACTGGCGTAACCATGGTCCACAATACGTTTGGTGATTTTCTGCACCTGGTTCAAGGGGGCCACTGACTGGTCCCACATGATTATGCCATCTTCCCGATTGATTGAAATCACGTGCAGCCGCAGGTCAGCTGGGTTTCCGTCATCTTCTGCTGTCAAACCGTAATCGGTATAAGCAGTCAGAAAAATCTGGTCCCCGTAGAGAACCGGGCTGGAAGAGCCATGCCCGGGAAGTTTCGTTTTCCAGAGGATGTTTTTCTCGGCACTCCATTCCGTAGGTAATCCCGTCGATTCTGAAACTCCATTCCCGGAAGGACCTCGAAATTGAGACCAGTCAGCAGCCTGGCTGACATGACTGACTGAAAGACCAAATCCAACAAAAAGAATGAGCAGGGGAAGGATACGCTGCATGATCGGATTCCATAAGAAACAGGAATGAAGGAAAGCGGCTTGATACGGGAAACAGACATCCCTGGGGGAACTGTTCTCCTTAACAAGTTAGAATCTTTCCTGCGCACTCGCAAGCATTTTCCCTGTTTCCCGGAATTTTCTTCTCTGGCGGTAGAGTATACAAACGCAGGCTCAGACCAGCTTGGCAATCGGAGTTCCATCGCTGAGTGCCAGCGGTCGGCCGATGGGGGAAATCAGTTCTTTGGTGAAGTCGATTTGAAGCTTCTGCAGAATCGTGGCGTACAGGTCCTGAATGCGAACCGGTTCGGTCGGATCTTTTTCTTTTCCGTTGGGATCGGTTTCGCCGATGATTATATCCCCTTTCAAGCCACCTCCGCCCACAATGCAGGAGAAGCCTGAAGGCCAGTGGTCGCGTCCGTCCAGCGGATTGATCTTGGGGGTCCGACCGAATTCGCCGATACAAAGCACAATTGTCGAATCGAGCAGATCCCGTTCTTTGAGTTCCTTGAGCAGCGTTGCAAAAGCGGGATCGAGGATTTTCGATTGAGTCTGATGACCAGTGTAGTTATTCGCATGGCTGTCCCAGCCATTCAGATTGACTTCGATTGCATGCACACCCTGTTCGACGAGTCGCCGGGCGACCAGGCAACCCCGACCGAACGGAGAGTCGCCGTACGCGGCGCGGACGGCTGCCGGTTCTTTTTCAATTTCGAATGCCTGCAGTTGTTCGGAACTCATCATGGTCAGGGCACGATCGATAGTCGACTGATGCAACGTTTTTTGGGTCTGGATGGTGCGTCCTCTGCGAAATGCCTGTGAGACGACATTCAGGTTTTCCAGCCGCCGCTCCTGGCGAGGATCTCCCACCCCGGATCGCATATTGCCAATATTCTTACCGGGATCGGGAACGCGAAACGCATCGAGGTGTGCCCCCAGATAACCGCCTCGAGCCGGAAACTGGGTGTTACCCATGGAAATATGTTGTGGGATTTCCAGTCCTTTGTCGGGGGCTTCGTGTGTGATGATCGCACCTAGTGCCGGATAGACAGTCGTCGGTTCAGGGCGGTAACCGGTTTTGAGATATTTCGTACCCCGTTCGTGGTCTCCCTCTTTGGAGACCATCGACCGAATCACGGACATTCCCCCCAGCTGTTCTGCGAGCAGTGGATACATATCGGAAATCTGTAAACCCGGGACAACGGTAGAGATCGCTTTCCCCGGACCGCCGATTTGAGTCCCCGGGTGTGGGTCCCATGTCTCAAGCTGACTGGGGCCGCCTCCCATCCAGAGTGTAATCACAGATTTCCGCCGTTCCGGCCCTCGCTTTTGCGCAGCCTGAAGATCAAAGCCGGGCAGCATGAAGGAGAGCGTACCTCCCAGTGCAACTTTACAGAGGTCCCGGCGACTCAGCGATTGTGAAAATAGAGGAAAGTCGAACATGGCTCAATGATTCCATGAAAATTCAGGTGAATTATACAGCGCCCAGAACAGGTCCTCGGTGACTTTTTCGCGCTGTTCCTGATTCGAGGCAGACTCATACTGTTTCAAAAAGTGCGTCAGCTCTTCTGCTGTCGGTGGTCGGGACAGGCAGACCAGGAAACAGGTTTCAATCCGCTTTTCGTTCGAGATGTCCAGCGACGTGATCCGACCCACGGCATTAAATGGGGAGGCACTGCCGTTATCTCTGGCAAACTGACCGTTCATCCGCAACAGTGCTTGGGGAATCGTTCCCGGAAAGTCATTCAGTTCGTCACTACCCAGGTCCCCATATTCGCGTACAAAATCGATCTCCGAGAAAAAGCGACGGGCCCGCATGAACAGATTTGAATTCTGGTCAATGGTTTTCAGCGAGGATGATTGCAGCATGGAACCGATGATCTGCTCGGGACGCAGCCGGACCAGTGGGAACAGTGCCCATGCACGTGTCGCCCGTTGGATCTCTTCTGCGTCAACCATGTCTGTGGATGATGAACGTTGAAACGGTTTCGATGCCACAATAATCTGAATCAGGCGTTTGATATCGTATCCGTTCTTGCGGAAGTCCTGACCCAGAATGTCGAGTAGTTCGGGGGCTTCCTGTGTGAGATCGGTAGGTGCGGGCAGGTCATCCACCGGATCGATATAAGGTAAGCCGAATAATAGCCCCCAGATTCGATTGGCAGACGCACGTTCGAAACGACGGTTGTCGGGGTGTGTCACCCAGGTCGCCAGTCGCTCACGCAGTGTCCCTTCCTCAGGCAGGCACTCATTCAGGAAAGGAACCTGCGGAGCAACCGTTCGCGTTTCCAGCGTATTTCGGTCCTCAACTTCGTACTTCAGTTTTTTGTTCTGCCGCACGCCGAGGATCTGTACTTCCACCTGGCCATAAAAAGCAGTCAGGCCTTCGAAATCGGTCTGCTTCCAGTGATCGAAGGGATGATCGTGACACTGGGCACAATCGATTCGCTGTCCCAGAAATGCACGTACCGTACTGCCCGTCAGTTTGTTCCGATCCAGGTTACCATCTGCGACTGCCGCAGTGATGAAATTAGTTTCCGGGTCGCCGGTCCAGAGCCCTTCGCCGGCAATCAATTTTCTGACCAGTTCATCATAAGGCGTATTGCCCTGAATCTGTTCGCTCAGCCAGGCTTTGAAGCGATCGCGACGAAAGACAATGAATTGTCCCTGTGCGACTCCAACAAAGGCGCGTGTGAATCGCTCTGAAAAATAATCGGCGAAGCGGCGGTCATCGAGAAGTTTTAAGGTCCAGCGCTCCAGTCGATCATCCCCCGACATCGCCTGGAATTCACGTATCTCTTCCAGGGATGGGATTGTGCCATGCAAAGCGAGTGAAAGCCGACGCATCTGTGTCAGTTCGTCTGCCTCCGCTGCGGGGGCGAGATCTCGCTCCCGCCATTCTTGTATGAAGAACTGGTCCACCTGGTCGACCGTGCGGATCAGTGAATCTTCATTCTGCAGAACGGGGATTGGTTCCGCCTTCTTCAGGGGGCTGCTCGAAGCCCAGGCAACCAGCGAGATCACCAGCGCCACAACTCCCGCGGGGAGGCAGGTCAGGATCCAGTTGCGAGCGGAAGCGGGCATGTGATTGTCCTGAATGAAGAAGGTTCAAGGGGAATGGACATCCGGGAATCAGCTCCCGGGAATACCTTATCATACCAGTTGAGTCATTCGAAAGTTTCACTCATTTCTTGAAACTTCCCGCTTTTTTCCGGGTATCACTCTCTGCGTTCTGGCATCAACCAGGAGATGAATTTCTAAGCAATTTAAATAAAGCTGTTATATATTGGACTTACCAGAGGGCAGGTGGTACCTTGAAAACGCATGCAGAAACCGGGAATACCTTGAACGTTCCTGCAACGGCTCATTTCTCAGGAGGCGAAGCAGAGCAGACCGTGAGTGAACATGCGACACATGCCGGCGATTCGAACAAAAACGGACAGGGGACTTCCGCACTGACAACCCCGACTAGTGACGAAGTTGTTCAACCCGCTGCAGTCAGTCCGACCACCGAGATTGATCAGTTCTATCCCGATGAAGTAGTGGGAAATATCCCGCCATTCCCTCATCTGTTTAAACACCCGCTCAAGGCGACATTCTGGACAATTCGTATGCTGTTTGGCATCGTCTGTCTGGTTTTGTTTCTGGCCGTGATTGCTGCCATTCCCCTCATTAACTTTATTGCCTTGGGTTACCTACTGGATGTGGAAGGCAGAGTCGCCCGTACGGGAAAAATTCGCCTCGCTTTTCCGCTGCTGGATATCGCGCCTCGACTGGGAACCATAGTGCTTGGCACCGGTCTCTGGCTGATCCCATTGTTTCTGCTCTCCGGTGCTGCCGCGGATGCTCGACTTGTTGATCCGGGGGGCACCAGCTATCAGACGCTCCATTTTATCAATCGTCTGGTTTCAATTTTTGTTGCCTTGCATCTCTGTCTGGCATTGGCCCGCGGGGGAACCTTTTCCTGCTATCTGCGCCCACTCAAGAATGCGATCTGGTTATTCAAACAGCTTCGCGCCGGCGGGTACTGGGAACGGGCGGCACAAAACGTCAGTGAGTTTGTCTCTTCGCTCAAACTGGGGCAGAACTTCTCACTGGGGTTGCGTGGTTTTCTGGGGGCCTTAGCCTGGCTCTTGATCCCTTCACTCATGTTTGCTTCCGCCAGTTCCCCTGATGGAGGCAAGGGAGGTCCGGTTCTGGTCACCCTCCTGGGAGGCTTGATGCTGGTGATCGTCCTGGGCTGGCTACCTCTGTTGCAGGCTCACTTTGCAGCGGAGAATCGATTGCGGGCTATGTTTGAACTGCGGACCATCCGCAGGAAATTCAAACGGACGCCGATCGCCTGGCTGGTGGCTTTGATCGTTGTCTATGTGCTCTCGCTTCCTCTCTACCTGTTTAAGGTGGCTGCACTCCCCCGGGATGCGATGTGGGGCATTACCCTGATCTTTGTTGCCACCATCTATCCCACAAAAATTCTGCTGGGCTGGGTCTATTACCGCGCCTCCTCCAAAACCCGAAATGCCTGGTTTGGTTGGCGCTGGTTGAGCAGGACTCTGATTCTGCCACTACTGTCACTGTATGTCTTTCTGTTGTTCTTTACACAGTTTATCGGCATGCATGGCAATCGAGTGCTGATGGAACACCACGTCTTTTTGTTGCCGGTTCCATTCTGACGGAATTCGTTTCTGAGACACGCTTCTCGTTTAAGTCAACACGTTTTTGCGATTTCATTCGACACACTTGAATTTTCTGAAAATCTCTTAGCCTTTTGAATTCGGGGCGGATATGATTTCAGTAGCGGAATCGCGCTTGATCCGCTCGATCAACTGCCTTTCCGCTGTCATCAATCGTCGAATTGATCCGGCTTTCCAACGGGGATTCCGGTTACAAGGATATGCAGGGGAAACGTTCTGTTTTTCCCGGCACACGTTCGCATCATTTCCTGGCTAAGCGTGTTGCCTTTTATTTGGAACGGAAGACAATTGCGCCTGGCCATTTTTACGAAAAGGCAGGACGAGCGATGAACGATTATAAGGTAGACGACGTTAGGAATGTGGCACTGGTCGGCCACGGGGCTGTTGGCAAAACAACTGTAGCCGATCTTTTGCTTTTTCAATCGGGAATGACCCCCCGACTTGGGTCTGTGGATGAAGGTACCAGTTTGCTGGATACAGACGAGGAAGAAATCGATCATCGGATTTCCATCGCCTCTACCCTGGTTCACTTTGATCATGCCGGTCACCACATCAATCTGATCGATACCCCCGGCTATCCTGATTTCATCGGGCAGGTCTCCGGTGCGCTGCGTGCCGTCGAGACCGCCCTGATTCTGCTCAACGCCGGTCATGGCGTGGAAATCAATGCCCTGCGAGTTTCCCGGATGGCCCAGGAGGCAGGCATCGCCCGTATGATCGTCCTGAATAAATGTGATACAGAGAATATCGACTATGATTCACTGCTCGATTCCATCCGTGAGACGTTCGGCTCCAACTGTGTTCCCATTAACCTGCCTGTGGGACTGGGGGCCGATTTTCAAGCGGTGTGTGATCTGGTTAATTATTCTGAGCCACCTGCAGAGGGAACGCTGGGAGATCCGGAGGCGACCCGTCAGGCGCTGATCGAATCAATTGTGGAATCGAATGAAGGGTTGCTGGAGCGGTTCTTTGATGGAGAGGAACTCAGTGCCCGTGAACTGTCTGCAAACATTCCTAAGGCAATGGCGGCGGGGACACTGATTCCCGTGCTCTTCATGAGCGCAAAAACCGGCGTGGGGGTCAGTGAATTCATGGACGCCATGTCCAACTACACATTGTGTCCGCAGGATATTCAGCGGATGGAACAGACCAAAGATGGTCGTTCGGTGGTGATTGACCCTTCGCCGGAGCAGCCGTTTGTTGCTCAGGTGATTAAGACACGCATCGACCCCTTCATATCAAAGATGAGCTATCTGCGTGTCTTCTCCGGAAAACTGGATAAAGATACGGCTGTGGTCAATGTCCGCACGGGGAAGCCGGTTCGAATCAATCAACTGCTTGACGTCCAGGGTGGCAAACAGGAACCCGTCGATTCTGTTTCCGTGGGCGATATTTTTGCGGTAGCCAAAGTTGATGACCTGCAGCCGGGAGATACCCTTACCGCCGATGCGAATGGAGACGGTCTTTCACTGCCGGAAATCAAGTACCCCCATCCGGTGGTCGGGTTAGCTGTGGAGCCTAAAAGCCAGAATGACCAGCAGAAGATTTCCGGTGCACTGCACAAACTGGAAGAAGAAGACCAGACCTTCCATGTGATCCACGATGAAGAGACACATGAAATGGTAATGCAGGGGATGAGTGAACTGCATCTGAAAATCATGCAGGAAAAACTGCTACATCGTGATAAAGTAGAAGTGCTGACGCACCAACCCAAGGTCCCGTATCGCGAAACGATCATGGCGAGTGCGGAGGGTAGTTACCGACACAAGAAACAGTCGGGTGGTGCAGGGCAGTTTGCCGAAGTACACCTGCGGGTCTCACCTATGCCTGCCGGCGTTGATCCCGAGACCTATTTCACGAAAGAAAACTTCGATCATCTGCGCAGTTATCAATACGATCCGGATTTGAACTTTGCCTTTGTCGACCGGATTTCAGGTGGCTCAATCCCCAATCAGTTCATCCCGGCGGTCGAGAAAGGAGTTCGCGAGCGAATGAAGCAGGGGGTGATTGCAGGCTGTCAGATTCAGGATCTGATCTGCGAGGTTTACTTTGGAAAAGATCATCCAGTCGACAGTAACGAAACTGCGTTTAAAATTGCGGGGAGCAAATGTTTCTCGGAACTCTTCGGAAAAGCACGTCCGGCGCTGATGGAACCGATCGTTAAGATTGAAATTCTGATTCCCGAAGAATGCGTCGGCGATATCAGCAGCGATCTTTCCAGTCGACGGGGACGTATGGAAGGTATGCAGGTCTCCCAAGGAGGCTACGAAATCATTCAGGCGCGTGTCCCTCTGGCTGAAATCATGACCTATGCCCGTACGCTTTCCAGTCTCTCCGGAGGCCGGGGAACCTATGACATTGAACTGAGTCACTACGAAATGATTCCGCCCAACGAGCAATCCAAGGTGATTGAGATTCTCAACCAGGCCAGAGAATGATCTGGTCTGTCAATGAATCACGATGGTGGAAAAGCACCAGCGAAAGCGTGTACTCCCTTTTGCTGGTGCTTATTTTTTGCGCTTCCGTTCCCGTCCCAGGGGCTGATTCCAGAGCTTCAACTGCTTCTTGATGTCGTCCAGTGACATCGGGACGGGAGAAAGTTTGATCTGTGTCTCCAGGTCGTAATGTTCGCTGGTAATTTTTTCGTCCAGACGATCAATTTCATCTTCCAGATTACGCATCCAGTCCGGTACATCAATACCGGAGCCGATAGTTGATGCCAGATAGCGTTCGATCTCTTCCTGTAGAATCGAGAAGGTGGCGGAATCTTCATTGCCGTTGCGGGCATCTTTCATCGCCCGGGGAACGAGGGCCATCATCCGGTTGACTGACAAAGGTTTGACGAATCGTTCATTCAGATGATCCGAAATCAGCGGCAGATTGATTTTGTATTCCGCTTCGGTCTGCTTCAGCTTTTTCAAATGCTTCTTGGCCATCTCTTCCGAGGTGGCTTCGAAGACAGCTTCCCAGATCAAGGCTGATTCATTCCGGTCCTGCTGAGCCAGGACCTTGTGGGCAATCAGCAGTGGGACCATCTTCCAGTCGTCCCGTTCGTAGGCTGCTTCGATCCGCAGGAAGTCGAGCAGACAGTAGAACATTTCGCCGTAGTCCGATTGGGTGGTGGTGCTGTTATACTCGACAAACCGGTCAAATTTATCGACCACCGATTCAAAGATGACTTTGAGGTTGGTGACCGCTTCATCCATCTCGATGCTGCCTTCTTCGAGATCGGTGAGCAGCGTCATAGGATGGGCCGGATCCTGATACTCAGCCAGATAATTCAGGTACTGTTCGATGCCATTATGCAGGATCGTACGCAGATTACCCAGGGTCAGGTACTGGGCGTGGAACAGGTCCGCTCCGTACTGCTTGATAAAGCTTTTGACTTCCTGCCAGATATACTCCTGGTTCAATGCTTCTGCGCTGGAAAGTCGCATGGTGCGACTGTGCTTGAGCCATTGTTCCCGATATTTATTCACCAGTTTTTCAGCGATATCGATCAGTTTCTCGTCATCGAGTTGCTCGGACTCCCAGTTGCGCGAGGATGTAATGATGGCCACCAGGGAGCTTTTAAGAGCGGTGCGGAACAGGCGGTCGAACTCGCTGACAGCAATCCCTTCAGGACGCGCACTGCGTTCCATCCGGTAAGCAGTCTTCAGCAACTGCCAGGTTTCGCGGAGCAGTCCCAGACCGGGAAGCTGTGTCAGCAGGAACCGCAGAATCATCTGTAACGAGCGAACTTTGAGTACGGTGTTGGGCCTGCCTCCCTGATCGATGGGCGTGTAGAGCAGAGGTGTTTCCGCGATATTGCTCAAGAAGGCCGGGAACTCTTTCCGCACCAGTTCGATGTCGCGGGTCAGCACACCACGATAGACGGGGACCAGCAGACGTTCGTTTTCGGAAAGTTCGTTTTCTGCTTCTGATTCCGGCAGAGTCGCCAGCAGCATCAAACGAGCAGAACGGCAATTGACGGTCGTGATAATGATGGCGTGCATCAGATAGAATTTGGTCTGTAACTGCAGATCGTATTCGATATTGGAATCGTGGTCGCCACTCGGCTTAGGCAGCTGGTAGCTCCAGATGGAATTGAGGAGCACTACCAGTTCCTGCTGCAGATTTTCGGTATGCTGGATCCAGCCTTCAATCGACTCGCGCGTTTCGGCGTCAAATTCCGTATCGGCTTCCGGGTGAGTGACATGTGAAAGTTCGGCCTCTGCGAAATACGCTGCCGACAGTTGCCAGAGTTGTGAGAGCGTGTTCAGGAACTTAAGACGAGGTTCGAGCAGGCGGTTGATCGATTCGATTTCGGAGTTGTTGGGTGAGTATCCGGAATCCATCATCTCTCCCTGCACCCCGTCATCAGCGCTGTCTCGAAAGGTGACATCTTCATAAGCCGCACCAAACAGCTCGTCTTCTTCGTCGGGCTCTGCAGGATCCATGTCAAACGGATCCTCAATTGCTTTTTCTGGAACAGGCAGCACAGAATCGAAATGAGGGACCGACCAGTAGTCAGCGGCGTTGGCTTCGAGGTAATCGAACATTTTGCGGATAGACTGTCCATTGCCGGATCCGGATTGAATATTCGCAGTTAACTGTCGCATCCACTGCAGCAGGACGGAATGAATCGAGTAAGGCCCCGATTCCAGACCTGTCTGGTCGACCTGGCTTAGCCACTGCATGATCAGACCGATGGCCGCCACATGATCCTGTTTCTGCAGCAAGGCATCGACAGTCAGGGCATAGGCTTTTGCCGATTCAAATCGGTCGACATGCTGTCGCCAGAAAGAAATATCACCCACCGCCTCGCCGCCGTTCTTCCACTCAGTAAGAATCTGAGAGACATGGGCCGCTGATTCAAAGGAGTCCTGACCATTCACGTGGGGAAGATCCTCCACGGTGGTCGTTGCGTAACGATCCCATTTTTCAGCAAGCTTCTGGAAACGCTCAGAGATTTCCAGTTTAAGCCGGTCGTTCCCCTGTGCAGCAGCTTCACTCAGCGTGGCCGAGTACGCTGAGAATGTTTCTTCCATCAGTTCCAGCAGAACTTCGCTCCGCTGATCGGGAATACTGTCCTCTCGGGAAATGAACAGGGGGAACAGCCCCTGGAATCCCAGAATGTTCCAGGGATCGATCAGGGCACCGCATTCGATCCCGCGAGTCAGATGATCTTCGATTTCGGGGATCAGCTTCCAGGCTTCATCCAGCTCGTTCCGTTCCAGGTGCAACTGGACCATGGTAATCCGCCATTGGATTTCACATTCGAAGCGGACCGAGGTGCAGGGAATGACGCCGGCTTCGCAGCGGGCAGCACGCGAAAAACCCATCCGCGCATAGATGCGGGATAACTGGCGGTGCTGAACCTGCTGGGCGCCGTAGCGTGCCAGATGCAGATTGAGGTAGTGCCGTATGTGTCCGAAAGGCTGCTGAGACTGCTGTGCTTCTTTCAATAAGCGTTCCGCCCGGGAACCTGTCGCGGAGGCCAGCAGACGGTTGTAATAATCATCACGCTGGCGGGCGACCTTAGGGAGCAGGGAGGTCAAGCTGATATCACTGGCGTGGGTATCAGGTCCGGAACCACTGATCGAAGACGCCATCAGCATGGTGCCACTCAAGACGGCTGCCGCATCCTGCAGTCGTTCCTGCAGCGGGATCTCTTTGTGTTCATCAATCCAGGCCAGCAGGGAATCGAGGATCAGTCTGCGGATGACAAACCGTCGGTAATAGCCCTGGTTGTCAATGATGTGCGGATCCCATTCCCCGAACATGTAGTTGGTGCGTTTGTTGACCGGGTGCAGGTGATCGTGTGCTCGGAGATCGATGGCGATCTCATCCATTTTTTCCAGATTGAAATGTGCCTGATGCAGCAGATCTTCGGGAGTCGTTTCCAATGTCTTGATCGTCTGTTCGATCAGACGCTGGTAATTTCCACAGGCGACTCCACTGCCACGAAAAAAGACCGGCATCGGGCGAAATTTTTCGTGAGAATAGACCTGCATCTGTCGACCATTTTCCAGAACGGCGACTGGCCGAAAACCGACGAAGTCATTCAGCTTATCGATGGCAGCGGTGACCAGTTCCTGGTCGGTATCCCAGCGGCCGGTCTGTTCGAGCAGAGCTTCAAACATGACCGCGAGGAAATAAGGCTGCAGGAACTCTTTTCGGCAGATATGGAACAGCAGGTCCCGGTGATGGGTGATGTATTGCGGCAGGCATTCCTCGAATGCAATTTTGAGGACTTTCTCTGCCTGATCGATGGACTGAAATGCCGGGGTCGTCCCTTTGAGTTCATGTAAGTGAGTGCGCAGCAACGATTCCAGCAATGCAGAATCACGCTGAAGGTCCAGTTCAGCAAAGAGCTGATTCCAGTTGAAGCGAAACTTGGGATCTGGCTTTCCGTTAGAGAAATTCAAATAGCCCAGAATCTCTCGAATAATATGTTTATCGACGGCGGGCAGAGTCTCCAGACCCTGCTTTGGATGGCGCGGTACTGTCATATTGGTAAACGTTAATATAGAAATCAGATTCTTAAATTTGCTGGTGTTGGATTTCGCTCAACAGCAGTAAAACAGTCTATTTCCTGAATGAACAGTCCAAACGGAATGAATCCCCGAATCAATTATGCATTTTCCGATCTGGCAGTCAAAAGTTCGATCTCTGTGTCTTGATTAACTGCTTTTCTGGCAGCAGTTTAATGTACCTGTTCTCCCTTGAAATCGCCAGCTGGTATCTCTGAATCAGGGCACTGTTCGCCTGAGCATTTGAGATTCCTGCCCGCTTCTCCCGCTGGAGAGCAACTTTTCTTCAACTCGTATGTCAGAATATGACGATTATAACGAATGTGCGTATTTCTCAAACGAGCCTTAATTGTGTGCCTTTCAGGCGCTGGTATCAAGGCTGACAGGAGTCGGCAGCCGGCGTTGAGGGGTTTTCTTACCAGAAACAGGGCACAAAACACGGGAATTTACCCAGTTGAATCAGGACAACGGATTCTCAAAAAGTCTTTCATTTCTTGAGTTTCCTGCATTCTAACCTGAGATCTGGAGTCACCGGTGTGAACTGTGTCTTCAAGGAAGTGAAAAGTCAGATGGAACACTTGGATTCGATGCCCGATGGTCAGCCGACACTGCCAGAAGCTCAAACAGAAGATCACTTTTTGAACTGGTCCAAGGCAGTCTTGAAGTCTCCTCTTTTCTGGGGAACCGCTGCTACTTTCGGGTTTTATGCCCTGATTCCCCATCTCCCCCTGTATCGCGACCTGGTAGATCGCTACTTCTGTAGCCACCCGCTTGAGTATGCCACAGCCGCGCTGTTCTTTATCGGAATGGCCATCATTGGTGTGAAGGGCATGGGCATGTTCGTCCAGAAGAAATCCCTCACCGAAACTCAGATCGACTGGGACACCATTGGCGAGATTGAGAACCTGCACGAGCGGATCGATGTCTTTGAGGAACAGGTTCAGTCACAACCCTCGTGGCTCAGTGAGACCTACCTGGGCAAACGACTGCTGGATACGGTCTCGTTTGTGAAAAGCCGCCGGTCAGTACAGGACCTGGATGAGCACCTCAAGTATCTGGCCGAACTGGCTGCCGAGCAACTTCATGCCAGTTACTCACTCATTCGAACAATCACCTGGGCCGTGCCTATCATCGGCTTTTTGGGTACCGTGATCGGGATTACCATCGCGATTGCCAACGTGACTCCCGATCAACTGGATACATCATTGTCTGAAGTGACTGGTGGTCTGGCTGTCGCCTTTGATACCACAGCTCTGGCTTTGGGGTTGTCGCTGGTTCTCGTGTTTTCCACCTTTATTGTGGAACGTATGGAACAAAAACAGCTCGAGCAGATCGAATTGTTTGGTATCGAGCATATCGCATCCTGTCTGAGTGAATCAGAACGTGTCGTCAGTCCGCTGGAATCTGCCGAAATTGAAGCAGCACAGCAACTCGTATCGCGGACCGAAGAAATGATTCAGCGTCAGACCGATCTCTGGCAACAGAACCTGGAGGGACTCCGTGGTCGCTGGGCCGAAATGATGGATCGGCAGCAGTCGTCCTTCGACCAGACATTGCAGGACGGCATGTCCAGCACGCTGGGTAACCATGCAGTACAACTGGAAGAATTTCGGAGCGAATTTCTGAACGCATATCAGTCTACGACTGAGCAGATCGAACTCATGCTCAATCGCTGGCAAAACAAGCAGGAAGAGTCGAACAGTCAGTTCTCAACTCATCTGGCTCAAATCTGGAGTGAAGTGCATGAAGATGTCATTTCGGCCCAGACGAGGCAGACCACACAAATCGAAGAAGCGACTCGTGATATCGCTGATGAAATCCGCATCTGGAATCAGCAGATGAAGGACTCGGCCGAAGTCTCGACCCTGCAGATCCAGGCACTGAATAACCAGAGTGAGCACCTGCTGAAAATCGTCGATCAGGAAGAGCATTTGATCGGATTACAGAAACGTCTCACCGAGAATCTGGATGCGATTCGTGCTGCCGAAACGTTTGAAGAAACCCTGCACAGCCTGAGCGCTGCCGTTCATCTGCTGACAGCCCGTTCCGGCCGTAACGCTGCCTGATTGTCACTACGTCTCACTTGAGTCTTTCGTTTTTCCTCTGAGCAGATAAGTTCCGGTTTCATTCATGAGTAGAAAAGGCAACGAAGCACGTTCGGTATCGCTGTTTCCCTTTCTGGCGGTACTCATCTGTGCGATGGGAGCATTGATCTTCCTGCTGGTTGTCACCACGCGCCGAATTCGACACCAGGCGGTCCTGCAGGTGCAGCAGGTGGTGATTGAAGAAACCGTGGAAGATGATCTCTTTCCACCGATTCTGTTTGGAGCAGAAGAAGCAGAACCGGTGCAGGCCCCTCCCGTGGTGATGATACCTGAACCCGAGGTCAAAGAGCCGGAACCAGAACCTGAGCCAAAAATCATCAATCTGGCAGCCGATAAAGAGGCTCGCTTGAGAGCGCTGCAGTTGCAGAAGGCGAAAAAACTGGCTGCATTGAAAGATCAGAATCTGATGCTGGTTCGACTGAAAAATGAGTTGAGTCGGTCCGAAAGTCAGCTCAATGAAACGCAAAAACAGTTTCAGTCACTGCAGTCAAAAGACAAAGAACTCGACCAGAACCTGGCTAAGTTGAAAGAGCAGAAGGCACGTGTGGCAGAAATGCTGCAGGAAGAACTGAATTCGCTGGCAAAGAAAAAACAGTCACAAAAAACGGCCCGCAGTAAATATTCCATCGTTCCCTATGACGGAAGAACCGGAACAGCCAAACGCCCCATTCTGATTGAATGTACGGATGAAGGACTGACCTTCCAGCCCGAAGGCATCACATTGACTCCAGATGATCTGCAGGACTTTACGCCGGGACACAATCCACTGCTCTCGGGAACTCAGGCTCTGTTTCGCTACTGGAGTGGTAAAGATCGGAATTCAGGTCAGGAACCCTATGTTCTGATTCTGGTTCGTCCCAGCGGTAGTGTGGGTTACTATGTTGCCCGTAAGCTGCTGGGGAACCTGGATCTGGACTCTGGATACGAATTGATTGATGCTGACTGGGAACTGGCATTGCCCAAACAGGATCCAATTGCGAAAGAGGTCTGCCAGGATGCGATCGACCGTGTGTTGAGTGGACGAAAGCAACTGGTCTCCCAACTGAATCAAAAACAGGCAGCCAGTCCCCAGGAACGTCGACTGCAGTTTGATGCTCGTACCGGAATGGTCCGTGTAATCGAACCGGAAGAAGGACTGGGAACTGGTCAAGGAACCGAAAAATCAGCCGTGGGAGGGACGGGTTCGGGAGATGGTAAATCACATTTCAGTGATGTTCTGACACCGCGACAGCAAATGGCTCGCGCCGAGTATCTCCGTAAGGTCGCCAATCAGCCAAACATTGTCTACAAAGAAGGCTTTGATGATGGAGACAGTGCACAGGGTGAGCGTGGCTCAGGCTCTGAGCTGGAACGGATCACAGGGAGAGGCACCTCCACCGGGAAAAGTGGACTGCCCGGAAGTCTGGAAGGGGCCGAAGTCTACGATCTGGATGAACTCAAACGCAGACCGGGCAGTGGATTCGGCGAAGAAGGAGGTTTGAAGCGGGCCAAGGTTATGGGCCGTGATCAATTGCGGGAAATGGCCGAGCAGCACCTGGTAGAACTGAAAAAATTACAGGGGCAGGGAGCATCTGGAGAACCAGGTCAATCGGGAGATCAACGAACACCAGGCGACCAGCAACTGGCAGGCAGCGCGGCCAGTGGTTCGACGAGGTCTGGACAGAGAGTGATCGAAAATCCGTACCTGAAAAAACAGGGGAGTCGAGAGGGAACTGCAGAGTCTGGTCAGACAGTCGCCGGACAGCAGGGTATGCGGTCTTCGGAATCTACTCCGGGAGCTTCTGCAAATCCATCTTCGTCGAACGCATCTTCCCAATCCAGCAATCCATTCCAGAGTTCTGCATCCGGTTCCTCGGCAGCAGGAGCAGGGAACGTGAATTCGGTTTCGCTGAGCCGCAGTCGCTCAGCACAGGCAGAGAGCGAGTCCTCAATGAACCGTCAATGGGGCCCACCTCAATCCCGTTCCGGTATTGGATTTGAAAGAGAAATCAGTATTCAGATCGGTTCAGATCGCATCATTGTCGGAGATGAAAAACAGCTGCAACTCGATCCGGGAATGTCGCCACAACGCTTACAGGCGTCGCTGTTCGCAGTCATGGATCAGTACGTACGATCCTGGGGACCTGCTCCTAAAGGTTTCTACTGGGTGCCTTCTCTGCAGTTTACAATCAGTCCCGGTGGGAACCAGTACTACGAACGGATAAAATCATCCGCCCAGAAAATGGGACTTGAGACCGAGGCACAGTATACGCTCGAGCCTTTACCGGCTGGTCCTGCTGCCTCAACGGGAAAGGAGCAGTAATATGAGCCGCCGCACACCTCAGGGGGAAGCCGGATTTGGTTCAGATTCCTTTCTGGATATCGTCGCGAACATTGTCGGGATTCTGATTATTCTGATCGTGATCGCTGGCGTCCGGATGAGTCAGGCACCGGTAACGATCGCAAATACCGAAATCATACCACCTGCGGCACCCACTGTGATTGATGCCGATCTCGATGCCTTTCCCCCTGAGTTGGAAGCACCTCCTCTGCCGGCCCCCGTGGTCATATTGCCGGATCCGGAACCGGAAAAGCTGGTGCCGAAAGAACCGAAGATCATCTATCAACACCCCTCCGCAGAACTGCTGGCACAACTCGAAGCAGCGGAAGCCGAGCTCTCTCGCCTGGATCGCGTCATGCAGGAGCGGTCATCAGGAGCTCAGGATCTGCAGTCGCGTAAGCAGGCTGTCCGCGGTCAGGTCCAGTCGATGTTATCCGAGATCAATCAGAAGAGCAGTCGACTGGAACAGGAGTATCGACAGTTACTCAGCCTGGTCGATGAAACGAAGGCGGCACGTCAGCAACTGGAGCACGTGGTCGCCAAAGCACGGGAAGTCTCTGAGCCACGTGAACAGGTGAAAGAGCTGAAGCACCGTCTCACGCCCGTCAGTCAGTTGGTGACGGATAAGGAATGGCACTTTCTACTCTCTGAAAACCGTGTTTCTTATGTGCCTATCAATGAACTGCTGCTGGAGTTGAAACATGAGGTCATGAAGCGAGGCAGCTGGCTGGCCAAGTACCGTGAACATCATGGCAAAGTGGGGCCCATTCAGGGATACACCATGAATTATGTTGTCGAGCGACAACCCCTTTCTGCGCTGGATCAGTTACGGACCGGTGGCACGGGCGGATTTCGAGTCGGGGTCACCAAATGGGAAATTGGCCGTAGCGATGATGTATCAGGCGAAGCTCAAGAGGCAGCATTACGGCCTCAATCACAGTTCTCCCGGGCGTTGACTGAAATCGGGACCGGTTCGACGGTTACTTTCTGGGTGTACCCGGACAGCTTCGAACTGTATCGAGAGCTGCAAAAATATGCCCATTCACTCGGATACCAGGTAGCCGGTCGTCCGCTGCCTTTTGGGGTACCCATTGCGGGGTCACCCGCAGGAACGCGTTCTGCAGGACAGTAAACTACTTTTAATAGAGAAGAGTCGCCAGCTTGCGACGGTATGCGCTGGTCAGGGCTGACTGTGGCCCCAGCAGATCGAAGATTCGCAACATCGTGGCTTTGGCTTCCACGCCAGCTCCCGCCTTATCTTCTGCGATGATCGCCAGACAGATTTCCAGGGCTTCTTCATGTTTGTTGGATATGGCCAGGGCGTCAGCCAATGCGATTTTCAGGTCTGCATTATCAGGATCCGCCTCCAATGCTTTGCGAGCCTCTTCCACCCCACCCGCTTCGTCCGCGGCAGCCTGCAGTTCGAGCTGTGATTTAATCTGCTCCGCCTCGGGCTCCAGAAAGCCGCGGGTTTCCAGTTCTGCGATGATCTTGCCAGATTCATCGAAGCGAGACAGCTTTGCCAGCACAGCGGCCAGTCGCAGTTTGATGGCATCGTTTTTCGGATCGAGTTCTGCTGCTTCACGGTACTTGCCTTCTGCGGCCGCTGGATCGGTCTCTTCCAGGATCTGACCTTCCTGCAGCAACATATCGAGGGGGGAAGGTACCAGCTGCGTTACCCATTCCCGCAGTGACTCTTCGGGCAGGATCCCCTGGAAATGATCGACGGGTTGCCCGTTCAGGAAGGCGACCACAGTCGGAATCGACTGCACGCGGAATGCGGCCGCCAGGCCCTGTTGTTCGTCGATATTGATTTTGGCCAAGTGGACTTTTCCCTGGAATTCGTTGAGCACGTTTTCCAGCATGGGAGCCAGCTGCTGACAGGGCCCGCACCAGGGAGCCCAGAAATCAATGATGATCGGTATTTGTTGCGACTTCTGCAGGACTTCGGTTTCGAAGTTCTCTTCGGTAACATCAATGATCCAGGGGGCATTGGCTGACATGTTGTGTTTCCTTATCTGAGATCCCCAGGAAGGGAAACTCTGGTGGTTTGACAATCAGTTCCGGGGGACAGGGAGTTCGCAGATTGCCCACTGCCCGAAATTTTCTTCTACTTCAATCTGGACTGATTCGATCTGACTTGCGGTATCTGATCCTATCACAGTCAACAACTCCTGGCCAATCCAGTGCGCGATTAATTCAGCCGTTGTATTGGCAATCGGCAGCAGGATGCAGTCCTCACGCGGGAAAACCCAGCGCCGCTCTTCGAAAGTGGCTTCGACTTCATTCTGATCTTCCCTGACTTTAATTTTATCGTGAAGTGTGGGAAGCAGAACACGGTGATCGAGCGCGTCTACCGTTTTCTGCAACTGATCGCGAAGCGCAATGAAATCGAAGACATAACCGTTTTCGTCGAGAGGCCCGGTCAGCTCAGCAGCGACACGCCAGTTGTGACCGTGCAGACGCTCACAGATATTGCCGTTGAATGTGATAAAGTGTGCCGCACTGAAGACGAGGTGGTCTTTGGTAACGCGAACTTTGTATCGGGGGACGCTATCCTTCATGAATTAACGAGCTCAATTCCGCTTGAAGAGGTGGAGGGACTTTTTCTCTGATTGTAGCCAGTGCAGGGGGCTTGATGAAACCGTCCCGCAGGGCAACAAACAAAGCCGCGACGATTAAATCGGCTGTCGTTCCCGGATTCCTGCGATTTCCTGTCTCGCGCAACCAGTGGTCAAGTTCCTGCAAGCTGCTCTCAAGGTTTTCCGCCTGTAAGGTCTCGCGAGCTCGCCGGGCAGCTTCCTCCGCTTCAGCTAGCCCACACTTACGGGCGATCAATGTATCCGGACAGTCGGCCATCAGTTGGAGCTGCAGACGAATGACGGCGGTCTCCCAGTCTGAGGATTGATTCCAGAATTCCTGCAGTGCGGGGACCGCTGTCTGGAGGGTGATTTGAAATCCGCTGGCATATTCTCGCGCGATGGCATCCCGCTCAGCTGCCAGGGCCATGACTTCGCGCAGTGTGCCCGTTGGTTCGTCTGAGATATCCTGCGTTTCCGTCGCTCCCAGGCCCCCCGGACAGGCCACTCTGATTGCCTCGTAAACCAGAAGTGCGTCGGCGATACTCAATCCATCCAGAATCGATTCAATCCCCTCAGAGATGGTTAGCTCAGTCGGTACGGCCAGCAGAGGGGCCAGTAACAGGACCATGCCCAGGTTGGAGTTGCTGGCAGAGACATCCCGGGTTGCTGTGATGCAGTTCAAGACGGTTTCGCCTATACTGCCTGGCTCTGACTGTGGGAGCAGGGGGGCAATCGCCCGTGCAGAGTGGAGGAAATCGACGTATGTCAGATCGGGAAACGAGGCGCCGGGGTGCACATTCCCCGGCTTTTGTGAGGTCGCTTCGAGCAGGCAGGCCAGATAGCACCAGTTTTCGAGTTGTGCTTTATTTTGACTCATATACGCTGGATTGATTGATGGTCGGTGAAAATCTGCGTACAACAGTAAGTAAAGACTGTTAAGTATCTTGCGGGGGAATTCACTCCGAGGTCAATTCTGCAGAATCCATCCAGAGAATTGAAGTCTCTGACAACTTGAACCGAACAGGTAACAGGAATTGTTTTATGAGCCCATCGATTGAGCGTCAACAGCTGCAAACTGTGCATATTGTCCCACTGACCGCCTTCGATCAGCAGGATCGGATCAACGTCGAGATGCAGTCGGCACACACGGCGAAACTGTATGAGGCAGGCATGCGTGTATATCTACCTGGGGCAGGGACCAGTGAATTTCATAGTCTGCTACCAGAAGAAATTGTGCAACTGGTGAAGATCACTCGCGAAGTGACCGGTCCGGAAACCCTGATTTTTGCACCCATCGGTTACCAGGTAAATGCAGCAAAGCAACTGGCGGTTGACTGTCTGGAGGCAGGGGCCACCGGCATCATGTTCATGCCTTTTGCTCATCCTTACATGAGTGATCGCGGGGCGGAAGAGTATTACCGTGCCGTGATGGACGCTGCCGACTGTCCTACCTTGTTCTATAAGAAAGCGGCGATTCCCAGTGATGAGCTGCTGCTGGAACTGGCCGCTGACGAGCGGGCCGTGGGAGTCAAGTATTCGGTGAATCAGATGCATCAGTTCCGCACAACGGTCAGCGCCGATACGGAAGGCATGGAATGGGTCTGCGGTTCTGCGGAGCGGTTTGCGCCTTATTACATGCTGGCTGGTTCAGGTGGATTTACCAGCGGAGCCGGGAATGTGTGTCCGCATCTGTCGCTGGCGATGCACGCGGCGTTTCTCGCGGGCGACTATGCCGACGGAATGCGGATTCAGCAACTAATCCTGCCGATCGAAGATTATCGGGCACGCTGCGGGGACAGCTTCAACATCAGCATGTTGAAGTATGCCATTACTCTGACCGGTGCAGATTTCGGGCCTCCGCGGCCACCTCAGCGGACACTGACCAGCGAACAGGAAGCAGAAATTCGTCAGCTGATGGAGCCGGTTCTGGCTGCGGAAGCTGAATTGGCGCAACAAAAAAGCCCCGTTTCGTAAAACGGGGCTTTTCGTTTGATTCTCAGAATCAGGCAGTTGCCATCCGTTCTTCTTTTTCTTTCAGACGACGGGCAACGACTTCTTCCTGAATGTTACGTGGAACCTGGGCATAGCGTGAGAATTCCATACTGAATCCACCTTTACCCTGGGTCATGGAACGCAGTTCGTTGGCATAGTCAAACATGCTTGCCAGCGGGACTTCAGCGATGAAGACACTCGTTCCCATTTTGGTTTCCGATGTATTGATCACACCACGTTTCTGAGCGATATGACCAGTGACAGCACCCTGGAATTCTTCAGGAACTTCCACTTCGAGTTTCATGATCGGCTCGAGCAGTGCCATGTTTGCTTTCTTCAGAGAGTCACGCATACAGTTGAATGCGGCAACGTTGAACGCCATTTCTGAAGAGTCAACATCGTGGTAGCTACCGTCTGACAGAGTGGCGGAAACTCCCACAACTTCACATTCGCACAAGGGGCCTTTAACGAGAGCCCGCTGGAATCCTTTGTCCACAGCCGGAATGTATTCTTTGGGAATACGCCCCTGAGTGATCGCATTATTAAATTCGTAGGTTTCGCTGTCGTTTTCCACTGCCATCGGCTCAATTTTACCAACGACGTGTGCGTACTGACCGGAACCGCCAGTCTGCTTTTTGTGCTTGTGGTTGTATTCCACAGGGATGGTCGGTGTTTCGCGGTAAGCCACACGGGGTTCACCCACGATACATTCGACTTTGTATTCGCGTTTGATACGTTCGATGTAAACATCGAGGTGCAACTGACCCATACCAGCGATGATGGTCTGATTGGTTTCTTCATCAGTCATCACGTGGAAGGTGGGGTCTTCGCGGTTGAATCGCTGAATCGCTTTAGCCAGACGATCGGCACCGTCCCGGTCGAGTGGTTCGATCGAGAGACGAATCACAGGCTCAGGTACAAAGATACTTTCCAGAGCGTAGTTTTCACCATCGCTACAGAACGTATCCCCGGAGGCACACTCCATACCTACAGCTGCGATAATGTCACCAGCTTCACCTACATCAACGTCTTCACGGCTGTCAGCGTGCATACGCACCAACCGGCCGAAGCGGGTAGAGTTCCCGGTTCGGGTGTTGACGTAGCTCTGACCTTTTTCAATTTTACCCTGATAGATTCGCATGTAGGTCAGCTGACCGAAGGTTTCGTCGACAATCTTGAAGGCCATGGCGACCAGAGGTTTGTCGGAAGAGTGAGACAGCTTCGTACGGAACGAATCGCTGTGAGTATCTTCTGCTCCTTCTTTGATGGCTTTCTGCTGGGCGTCCAGGTCAATCGCGGAGATTTCACGATCGAGCGGGCTGGGCAGGAAGCGAACCACGGCGTCAAGCAGAGTCTGCACACCTTTGTTTTTGAAAGCTGTTCCCATCATGACGGGGGTGATTTCGTGAGACAGAGTCGCTTCACGAATGACTTTGTAAATGTCGTCAACGGGAATTTCTGCCTCTTCCAGCAGGGCGACCATCAGGTCGTCGCTGAACATGGAGAGGGTTTCCAGCATCGCGGCGCGAGCTTCTTCAGCAGCAGCTTTGAACTGCTCAGGAATTTCGCCGAGGACTTCTTTTTCACCCTGTTCGCCTTCGTAGGTGACAGCCTGCATGGTTACGAGGTCAACCACACCATCGAACTGAGCACCTTCGCCCATCGGAATCTGCAGCGGCAGAGGGACAACGTGCAGCTTTTCTTCGATCTGCTTGATTACACTGGCAGAATCAGCACCGGTACGGTCCATCTTGTTGATGAAGGCAATACGGGGGACGCCATAACGTTTCATCTGACGGTCAACGGTCAGAGACTGGCTCTGTACACCGCCTACCGAGCAGAGAACCAGAACGGCACCGTCCAGTACGCGAAGACTACGTTCCACTTCCACGGTAAAGTCAACGTGGCCCGGGGTATCGATGATGTTGACAGTATAGTCTCTCCACTGCACCTGTGTGGCGGCAGAAGCGATGGTAATCCCACGCTCACGCTCCAGGTCCATACTGTCCATGGTTGCTCCACCGTCACCCCCTCGCACTTCACGCACTTTGTGGATTCGGCCTGAGTAGTACAGAATCCGTTCGGTAAGTGTGGTTTTACCAGAGTCGATGTGAGCCGAAATACCAATGTTTCGATACTTGTCCAGATTTTTCATGGCTTTAGTGCAGGTTTACTTTAGGGAACGTGTTATGGATACAAAATGATCGGCAACGTACCGACCTTGATCAAGAGCTCAATATTATTCGGAACTTTTGAGAAGAAGCTCTCAAGTTTTACAGGGAGGCAGGCCCCGCAAATCGCATCACTCTACTGGTGTGATGGTTGACCCGGCAGGTTTTCACAACAAGGGATCACTGACATCCGATACATTCGCAAGTAGATAATCTGAGCGTAAGGTGTGAGCGTAGAATCTTATCGTTGTATCGACTTCGGGGGAAGAGGATTTTTGGTTAAATTCCGAAAACTCCCTGATTTATTGCCTCAACATTGTATACGTCAGAAGCCGAATGTGAAAGGGAAAAAAACAGGGAGAATTTCAGATGAAATTCTCCCTGCAGGTAAGTTCAAACTTTAACTAAGCTTATGCTTTTTCTTCCAGCACAGCCTGAGCTGCTGCCAGACGGGCGATTGGAACCCGGAAAGGTGAGCAGCTGACGTAATCCAGACCCAGTCCGTGGCAGAAGATCACACTGGCAGGATCACCACCGTGTTCACCACAAATCCCGATCTTGAGATCAGAACGAGTGCTCCGACCACGTTCGACACCGGTCTGCATCAGACGTCCGACACCATCCTGATCGATGGTCTGGAACGGGTCTGCAGGAATGATGTCATTTTCTCGGTAGTGACCGATGAAGGTACCGTAGTCGTCACGACTCATACCCAGAGTGGTCTGGGTCAGGTCGTTGGTCCCGAAGCTGAAGAACTGAGCGGTTTCTGCGATCTGATCTGCACAGATGGCAGCACGCGGCAGTTCAACCATGGTTCCGACCATGTACTCAACCTTGACGCCTTTTTCTTCCAGAACCTGCTCTGCAACTTCACGGATGATCTTGGCCTGGTTATCGAATTCTGTCTGGAATCCAGCCAGAGGCACCATGATTTCAGGATGCACTTTGATGCCTTCCTTTTGCACGTCGCAGGCGGCTTCCATAATAGCCCGGGCCTGCATCGCGGTGATTTCCGGATAAACAATACCCAGACGACAGCCACGATGACCCAACATCGGGTTCAGCTCGTGCAGCTCTTCTACGCGGCGACGGATGAATTCGACTGTTACACCCAGTTCGTTTGCCAACTCTTCAGCCAGAGTCGGGTTCTCTTCCAGATGGCGATCAGAGAGGAACTCGTGCAGCGGCGGATCCAGCAGACGAATGGTTACCGGCAGGCCGTTCATGGCCTTAAAGATGCCGGTAAAGTCTTCACGCTGGAAGGGCAGCAGCTTGTTCACAGCTTTGGTGCGTGATTCCACATCGCCGGCAGCGATCATTTCGCGGATCTCAGCGAGGTGGTGGAAGAACATGTGCTCGGTTCGACACAGACCAATCCCTTCAGCACCGAAAGCAATGGCTTCAGCTGCCTGATCGGGCTGGTCAGCGTTAGTCCGAACACGCAGCTTGCGGATTTCGTCAACCCAGCTCATTAGTTGCTGGTATCGTTGAAATGCTTCTGAGTCTTCCGGTTTCATGGTTTTGGAGATCAGCACTTCCACGATTTCACTCGGTTTGGTTTCCACTTTACCGGCGAAGATTTCGCCTGTGAAACCGTCGATACTGATCCAGTCGCCGCTTTTGAGGACCTTGTCGCCGGCAGTGATGGTTCCAGCTGCGGAGTCAATCTTCAGTTCAGAAGCACCGACAACACAGGCTTTACCCATCTGGCGGCTCACCAGGGCAGCATGTGAGCTGGCACCACCCAGGGCGGTCAGAATCCCCTTGGAAACACGCATCCCGCGAAGGTCTTCGGGGCTGGTTTCTCGACGAACGAGTACCAACTGCGCCGAATTGTCACGGTTGAAAATGGCTTCGGCTTCTTCAGCACTGAAGCAGATGTGACCACTTGCAGCACCCGGACCGGCGTTGATTCCCTTGGTCAGCAGATTGCCTTCCTGGGCGGATTTCTGTTTTTCAACCGGGTCAAAAATCGGCTGCAGGAGCTGGTTCAGGTCGTCAGCAGGAATCCGGCGTTTGGTGATAGCTTCTTCTTTGCTGACCAGACCTTCATTAACCAGATCGACGGCGATGCGGACGGCGGCAAAACCGGTTCGTTTTGCGTTACGAGTCTGCAGCATCCAGACTTTACCACGCTGAATGGTGAACTCGATGTCCTGCACATCTTTGTAGTGTTTTTCCAGGATCTGACCGATTTCTTCGAGCTGCTTATAACCTTCCGGCATATCGCTGCTCAGAGTGGCTTCGATCTGTTTGGGAGCACGAATACCGGCCACCACGTCTTCACCCTGGGCGTTGATCAGGTAGTCGCCACAGAAACCAGGTTCACCGGTAGAACAGTTACGGGTCAGGCCCACACCAGTCGCACAGTCGTCTCCCAGGTTTCCGTAAACCATAGCTTGTACGTTACAGGCGGTTCCCCAGTTGTGAGGAATCCCGTAGTCACGGCGGTAAACAACAGCCCGGTCGTTGTCCCAGCTGCTGAATACAGCACCGATGGCACCCCAGATCTGCTGTTTGGGGTCGGTGGGGAATTCCTTACCAGTGCTTTCTTTGATGAGGGTCTTGAACTCGGCAACCAGTTCTTTGAGGTGTTCGGCACTCAGTTCAGAGTCGTAATTGACGCCGGCTTTTTCACGCTTGGCTTCGAGAGCATGTTCAAAAGGATCTTCGTGCTCACCTTTCATACCCATAACCACATCGCCGTACATCTGCACGAAGCGGCGGTAGCTGTCCCAGGCAAATGCCTCGTTGCCGGACTGTTTCGCCAGTGCTTCGACAGTGGTATCGTTCAGACCGATGTTCAAAACGGTGTCCATCATACCGGGCATGGATTCCCGGGCACCTGAACGGCAGGAGACCAGCAGCGGGTTGGTGTCACAACCGAATTTTGCGCCCATGGCTTCTTCGACTTTGGCCAGTGCTTCTTCAACCTGAGCTTCTACACCCTCGGGGTATTCTCCACCGGTCTTACTATAGTGAATACAGACGTCTGTATTCAGGGTGAAACCAGCGGGGACCGGGAGCCCGATGTTGATCATTTCTGCCAGGTTGGCCCCTTTCCCCCCTAGGGAATTGCGCAATGTGGCGTCGCCATCTGCTTTTCCATCACCGAAGAAGTACACATACTTTTGACCTGACATACTTAATTCCTCTAAATGTTAATCAATCAGCTTGTCGGTCCCTTCACGCAAAGAAACCGGACGCTGACTAGTACATATCTATTGTTCAGAAGCTCGCAGCTTCCCAGTAAGATGCGGGACTGAAGATTCAGTCCCTCTCCTGCTCAATTCCTAACACGCGACAGTCGGCAAGAATTTGCCAGCTGCTGATTATTTTGTTGGAAGACAGACTCGTCTCTGGCGGTTGCTATCCAGTGATTCCGATGGGACCTCGTTCGAAGTCGTTCCGTCCGGGCAATCTGCTGTTAGTAGCGGATGTGGTAGCTGTACGTTAAGCCATCGGATTGCAGCATATTTACTAGGGACACTACCATTGCTCCGTCTGGCCGTCAAGCGACTGGATAGATTCGGGTTAAACGCTCCCGGAAATCCTCTGAATCATCACCAAAGCTGACGTAATCAGCGCTGGCAGCGGGTTGATTCTCCTGAAGTGAGCAGAATTAGCGTGGAAATTTGCTTCAGCTGTGATAACATTTAATTGAGCGCTTGTGATTCCGGGCAGGGGGCCGATCTCGGGATCATGTTAACTCACTTCCATTTCTTCACTTACAAATCTCGAGTTCTCGACGCGGGCTGTACCATGATAGCGAAACTGATTCCATTAAATGGTGGTCAGCCGATTCTGATTGATAAAGACGTTACAGTGGTCGGTCGGAAATCGGACCTGTGTGACGTTCAAATCGATAAAAATAGCATCTCTAAGATTCATTGCGTGATTATCAAAACGGACGGTCTTCTATTCGTGAGAGATCTGTGCAGCACGAACGGGACTCGTGTGAACGGTCAGAAAATCACCCGCGGTGCTCTACTGCCAGGGGATGAACTCTCGATTGCTTCGACCCGTTTCGAGGTAGAACTGACTGGCAAGCACAAAAAACAACAGGTCTCGGTGGAGGAGAATAACCTGCATACCGAGATGCTGACCGCGTTTAACCTGGAAGTCGAGAGCGTGGATGAAAAGCCAGAGTCCGATGGTGACAGTGAGATGAAACTGGCGTCAGAATAAACTGCTAACTCAGCCAGCCAGTTGCAGTGAGAGTTCTTCTTCGTTGAGTGAAACGATCGCGATTCCCAGTTTGTCTGCCAGGTCGGCAACTTCCTGTTGATCGATCATGATCGTCTGGTTGCTTTCAATTGCCAGAACCCGTCCGCCTGCTTCGTGCATGGTCTGTAGTGTTTTGATACCGACCGTTGGGACATCAAATCGACGATCCTGCTGAGGTTTAGCAACTTTGACGACGGTAAAACCGCCTCGTTTACAAAGCTGGCCGGCCCGTTGAATCGCACGATCAGTCCCTTCAATCGCTTCAACAGCGATGATGGCTTTATCGTTCACGACAATACTTTGTCCAATGTCTAACTGGCCCATCTGCTTGGCAATATCCCAACCCATTTTAATGTCTTCCCACTGTGAGTGGCTGGGACGTCGTTTTGTCAGAAATCCGTGTTTCACAAGTAACTCCGGGCAATAATCCAGTGCTGATTCGAAAAATAGATCGTCACGCTCAAATTCTTTGATCACCGCCAGGAGCAAAGTATCGTCTTTACGATCTTCCCTGGCGTAACGATACCACATATGCAGCGTGCGGAAATCGGGTAACAGTTTGAAAATTCGAAACGGGCTGAACAGGACGGTTTTTTCAATCTTGCCCGCCATCACAATGCGTTTGACTTGTTCCCGTTTGAACAATTTGATTGCCCGGCCGATGCGTGCCAGGGGAATCCAGTGGAACGTATCGCAGATGTCCATCAGTTCGTCACTGGCCATGCCGAAGATGCCCAGGCAACAGACGGAATAACCCTGTTGCTGTGCCTGCTCCGCGAAGACGATTGGGAAGCGGCCTGCACCAGCCAGCAATCCGATCTGTCGTCGGGTATCGGGAGGGGGAGTTTGTAATGTATTCATCATGAATCAGTCAGTTTCACGTTGAAACGGGTTTTGAAATGAAGACTCAGGTAAGCGCTGATTTGTCGTTGATCTGATTCGAATCGTTCAGAGCTTCGAACTGCTGTGTGAGTGCTTTAAGTTGCTGTTCCAGTTCACGGATCTGTTTCCGCATTTCAGGAACCTTGCGGATAGACATCACAATTTTCCGTTGTTCTTTTTCAGGCGCTGCAGGTGTTCCGATATGGACTTCGCCGGCCGGGATATCGCGGTGGACACCAGCCCGGGCGCCCAGCGTAGCCTGATCACCGATGTGCACGTGGTCTGCGATACCGACCTGTCCTGCACAGCGAACGTAATCTCCTGTGGTAATCGAACCGGCAAAACCGACTTGTGAAGCAAACGCGTTATGTTTTCCGATTTCGCAGTTATGGGCGATCATCACCTGATTATCGATCTTAGTTCCCAGACCGATGACTGTTGGGCCGATCATACCCCGGTCGATGGTTGTTCCGGCACCAATTTCCACGTCATCTTCAATACGCACACTGCCCAGATGAGGAATCTTGACGTACCGACCATTTTCGAAGCGATATCCAAAGCCGTCACATCCCAGGACAGCTGCTGCGTGAATTAAAACCCGGTCAGCGATTTTGACATCCGGGTAAAGAACTGTATTGGCATGAATGGTCACATCGTCACCGAGGACGCAATCATCACCGATGTAGACGCCAGGGTAAATCCGGCAGTTGTTTCCAATTTTGACACCAGGGCGAATCGTGACCCGCGGATAAATGTGACAGTTCTGACCGATTGTGGCCTGGTCACTGATATCAGCTGCAGGAGAAATGCCGATTTCGGGAAGCTCCCGAGCAGGGCGGAGTTTTTGAATGACTTTGATGAAGGCAGCCTGGGCATCCACCACGGTCAGGGAGGTCATCGGGGTGGATTCAAAAGCTTTCTGGAACGACTCTTCCAGGCGTTGCTCAATGATCACGGCGCCAGCCTGACTCGACTTGAGGCGTTTCAGGTTGAGTTCATCGCCCACAAAAGTGATATCATGAGGACCCGCTTTAAGAACGGATTCCGCTCCATGTATTTCCAGCCTCTGATTGCCACGGGCCGGGCAATTCAGTTCTTGGGCGATCCACTCCACCGTCGTCGACATCAAGGAGTCCTTTCCGAGAGATGTACGTTTGCGATTTCAATTGTCTGATTGAATACGGGAAAATGAGATACCATCCTGGCACTCTTAGAATCCTGATTTCCCGGAATCGGATGATTTTTACCTGATTTTACAAAAGTAACGCAAGAGCATTTTTTAACTGAGACGGAAATTGTTTCCACATCTTGAGATGATAAGCAGGGCGGTGAGCTGTGCTGCTTCTTTGTCTTGTGGTCGGAGTCTCCTCAGAATTCAGGAATGCCACTGGTAGCCAACAGCCGAAGAATTAGTTAGGATGTTATTTTGATGGAATAGGCTTAATTTACGTTGATCAGGTTGCATGGGCTGATTCGTATGTTCAGTTGTGCGGCAGAAGATTTTTCAGGAATGCTTGGTAATAACGATGTCGGTACGTGGAATTCGTGGTGCAACAACAGTGACTCAGGACGTTTCAGCAGAGGTTTTGTCTGCGACACGTGAACTGCTGGAACAACTGCTCAAAGCGAATCGGATTGAAAACTACGAAGACATTGTCTCCGTATTTTTTACCACCACGCCTGACCTGACATCCGCCTTTCCGGCAGAGGCAGCCCGTGAGCTGGGAATGAAATCGGTCCCTCTGATTTGTGCCTCTGAAATCGCCGTAAAAGGTGCGATGCCTCGCTGTATTCGTGTGATGATTCACGTAAATACTGACCAGAAACAGTCCGAAGTGGTACACGTTTACCTGAATGAAGCTCAAAAACTGCGGCCGGACGTCGCCGCAGCTCAATAGGTCCTCTTACTGAATCCGGGTTTGTTCCGGTTCGGGGTCTGGCTCATCGTTGCCAATAATTGCATTAGTCGAAGTCCAGTGCAGCAGCTCGTCCGCGTCGTCCTCTGGGAAGGTGAAGGGAATCCCTCTTTCTTCCAGGATGTCGCTGAGTTCATCCAGCGGATTTTTCAGGAACTCCGGAGGAAGAACTTTCTGTAATTCATCCCAGTGGGCTCTAACGAGATTCATGTTTTCCGGGGGAACCTGTATCAGGTGTTCGGCCCGGTTTACCCGGGAAATCCACATGGCTTCATGCAAAGTGCGGTGACGCTCTTCCAGGGAGAGCGAAGAGAAAGGGCGTTTATCCAGTTTCAACTGATGAATCGTTTTATTACCCTTTTCAATGACTTCCTCCAGGTCCTGATCCTCGCGCAGCTGATTTCGGCTGGCCGCCAGGCCCAGTGCAAGCGTGTAGCAGATAAACTGTTCTTTCGACATGTCCCGTCTGCGGAGTGCTTTCTTCAGGCTGCGATTGCGAAGTCCGAACTGATCCCCAATGCGATTCACATCCCAGAGCAGTGACAGGTTATTCTGCTCGCTGTGAACCAGATCCTCGATCGGCAGCGACCGGATGTGGCTCCAGGATGGCGCCGGAGCATAAACCGATGGGAAGGCAGGCAGCTTCTGTTGTGGCAGAAGCTCAATGACTTTGAGGTAACGCTTGAGTTCTGCCTCAGTCACCTTCTCATTGACCTGCTTGAGTTCGGTGAATTCCAGGGAGTCGTCCGCACATCCCGCACTCAAAAACAGAACCATGCACAGGCAGTTGAGTGTAGAAAGGAAACCGAGTTTAAACTTCGCCATGAGAGGCAACCTGCAGTCTGGCTCTGGAAGTATTCGGGGTTGAAACTAAACGGTCAAGGGAGACACCTCTATCAGTTCAGGCAGCGGCAAACCACAGTTACAGAACTGGACCGCAGCGATTGATCAGGCAGGGCGCACACAATGCTTATCGTCGGAAACTGTGAATTGGGAAGACTGTTTTGCCGGGAATTCCGACTTATCGGGTTGTAGGGAATATAGCGGATCGCGACGCTGGAGTTAAATCGCTCTGGAGATATCTAACCTGGGGGGAAATGAAAACCGGTGATACGAAAGACCGTCGCGACGCAGACAATTGCCTGAGCGACCAGAGTACCAATCCAGAAAGTCTGCTGTCTGAGAGAGGAAGGAGGCTGTTCTTGAGAAACCTCAAATTGCTGCTGGCGAAGCTGCCAGACAGGAATGGTCATCAAGAGGAACCAGGGAAGAAAGATGAGCCAGAGGCGAGCGGCTTCTCCCATGTTTTTGCCAGAGAGCCAGAGTAGTCCGAGCACAAGCAGACAGGAATATAACAGGGGATACACGGAGGTCGCGTGGGTTGATCCTGTTTTGAGATCTGGATCAGGGCGCCGACATAGTGACTTGAGAACCAGCCAGATAACAGGTAGCCCGATTGATAGACTGATCTCCAGGGGATTCAGCAACAGCCACTTCCAGTATGTGCGGGGATATTCATCATAGAAGCCGGCATGGTTTTGGAGATTCAGAATCCAGACCCGAGGCAGATTGAGCTGAAACAGAACCGCACACAGGATCAGCGGGACAGCAAATCCCAGGAGGCTCCAGCCTGCCGCTGCAAACAATCGTTTCCAGGGGAATTGATGTGGAGTTGTTTCTGCTCTCTGTTTCCATGCGGAGAGTAGTGAATAAAGAACGGCACACAGCGCAACCGGTAGAAAGGCGAGCGTTAGAAACAAACCACTCCAGATCAATAGTCCCGCCAGGATAAAGCAGGCTGCAGACTTCCGACGCCAGGCGGCAACCCAGCAGTAAAGAAACGATACCGCCAGAACGGAATAAAGTGCATCTGACTTAGGTTGAAAGATGAGTGCTGCAGGTATCAGTGGCCAGAATGCAACGACCTGCCAGCTGATTCTGCGCGAACAGAATTCGTGGGCAAGTAGAAAAAGGGGAATCACGGCCAGTGCAGAAGCGAGCAGGGTGATCAGGGTCGCCAGCCAGAGTACGGCCCGATCCCGTTGGGTCAGTGGATCAGGAGTGACCGCGGTCGTCTCTGCAATAATTTCACAGGCGATCTGAAAGGACGCTGGTTGCGTTTCGACTAGGAAGGACTGCAGTCCCGGCCAGGTGTCACAGAGCCAGATCAACGATCGATAGAACAGGGGCAGACCGGGAGGGTGCGTCCCTTCGTGCAGTACGTCTCCTCCCTCCATTTTGGTTTCGTATTCAGAGAGGTAGGTGGCAACGTCTTTGATGTTGGTATTTGCTTCTGTGAAGTATCCGGAAGATCCTTTGTAGTACAACACGAAAGGAGCCTTGGAGAGAGAGTATTCCGCCGGGGGGCTGTCCTGCAGGTAGAATGACCAGGTCAGGCTGGCGATGACTAATCCTGTGAGCCAGGCAAGCAACTCGCCACGACGGCAGTTACTGATACGCGTATGGCCCCAGACAACCAGCAAGAGATATGCGGCGAGAATCAGGCCGGCGACTATGACACCGAACAGGACGCTTGGTCCTGTGAAAGGGATTCGTTGCCAGCTCCATTCTCCGGGGATACCCAGTGAGATGGAATCAGAATAAAACAGACCCAGTGTAAGCAGAATGGCGATCAGAAACGGGATGAAGGATCGGACTCGCATTGATCAGCCAGATAGAAAACAGGGCGTCGACGAAAAAGGGCTCCGTTGCCGCTGCCGGATATGAACCGGCATTTCTGAAAGGGGGGGTCAGCTGACGTGCAGCACAATACAGGTGATGTTATCTTTCGAGCCACCTTCCTGGGCCGACTTGACAATTTCTTCAGCCGCCTGTTGCGGGTCGTCATACTGACTGAGCAGTTCCTGCAGTTTCTCGTCGGGAATTCCGTCGGTAACACCATCCGAACAGAGAATGATGCGATCCTGTGGCTGCGGTGCCAGTTGCTGGGCCTGGGTTCCTGCACTGCCATCTTTGGTTCCCAGGTACCGATAAAGCACATTTTTATAACGGTGCGTTAATGCTTCTTCCGGGGTGATTGTGCCTGCATCGACCAGTGCCTGGGTCAGTGAATGGTCGGTGGTAAGCTGATGCAGTTTTCCGTCTCGGAGCAGGTAAACTCGACTATCACCGACTCCGCCAATAAAGAGCTCTCCGCCAACCTGAACCACGAAGACAATCGTTGTCCCCATGCTGCGACAATTGGGATCCAATTCGCCCAGAGCCATGATCTCACCATTGGCATGCGCAACAGCTTTATCGATCGACTGCACAACCTCTCCTGTGGGAGTGGAATTAAAGTCGATGAGCTCATCCAGTCGTTTGGGAATCAACTCAACTGCTAACTGGCTGGCTTTCTCTCCGGCACATTGTCCGCCCATACCGTCGGCAACCAGAAAATACTTCCGCGATTCATCAATGAAGAAATTATCTTCATTGTTCTCCCGGAAATTTCCCGTGATGCTGACTTTGCCGTAACGAATTTCAACCATTAATGAGCCTGTATGTGCGTCGATAAAAAATCAAAAAGTGGCTACTCAATCCCGATGTCCGTAGGGGACACATGTGCGATTTCTGATAATATCATAACATCTTTTTATGACGATGGAAATTTTAATAATGCCGTATCTGCTGGTTTTTTAGTGTCTTATGAAGCATTTCAGGGGCAGACCGTTTGTACCAGATCCCGGACTCCCAGGGTCGTGGCACAGATGAAGAGTTCACCTGCTTCAAAACCGGCACTGGTGCCGACCAGCCTGTTCTGGCTCTCGACCAGCCGGTAGACACGTTTCTTTTCTGGGGGAAACTGCGACTGATAGGCGCGAATCGATTCCAGTTTCTGGTCCATCGTTTCGGAAATATCGACCACGAACTGCCCGCTGCCTTCCGGGTAATTCAGTGAGCCGAAGCCGAGGGGGTACCAGACCTGCTTCTGAATGGTATGCGGCTCTGTGTGACTGAAGTGCTCATTCCATTTTGTCAGACGCGAATAGAAAACTGCGGCGTCCGTGATCTGCATCGCCTGCCAGTGATCAGGGGAGGCCATGGGGGTTTTACCTGCCAGGCCCAGGACGACTTTGGGGCGGTATTTGCGAAACAGCGTTGCCAGTGCGACACGATTTTCAAAACTGTCAAATAACCGCCGGTTGGTCAGTTCCAGGGTTTCCCGGACATGAATTCCCAGAATCTCTGCAGCCTTTCGGGCTTCCTCGAGACGATGTTCAGGCCCGGGGCTGAGAGGAGTGGGTTCACCATCAGTCAGATCGATAATGCCCACCCGGTATCCCTGCTGGACCAGTTTGGCCAGAGTACCGCCACAGGCAATTTCGACATCATCGGGATGGGCACCTACGGCAATTACATCCAGCGGTTCAGGCAGTTCTACGTTCATGGCGGTTATTCTTTATCACGTTCAGATATGATTGATGTTGATCGTTTTAATTCTTTGCCCGTTTGTTTTCTGGTAGGGGCGCCCTGTACAGAACTTGATTGTGAGCATGGTTTCAGACAGGGGCGAAAGTTCGAGCAGTGAAAACTATTCTTTGTGCTTGAGACAGATTCGTCAATGATGTCTGTCGGATTATCTCAGGAAACGGATCAATCGAGTCCCGGACAGATTTCGATGTGACTGCAGGATGAATTTCAGATGAATCATCAGGGACACAGAGAACCGGCTGAGCTCACTGGTGACGAATGTTACTGTTCTGCAACCTGTTTTTCCGCTTCGATGATCACCTGTCTGGTCTCCTGAGGAGAGTTTGCCTCGCGCAGCAGATCAACAAAATCGGGAAGTTGCAGCATTCGTCCCAGTCGCGCCAGAACAGAGAGGTGTGTCGCTGTGTCCGAGCAGATCACCAGGAAAAAGATGTCCGTCAGACCGCCTCTGTCTGAGCCAAAAGGGATTCCTGTGAGTGTTCTGCCATAAGCGATGACCGGTTCTCCGACGGCATCAGAGAGTGGATTACGGGGGTGTGGGATTGCAACGCCGTTATCAAAGGCGGTCGGGTACGCTTCTTCACGTTCCTGGATAGCGGTCAGGACGGCTGACGGCTCCCAGATCTGCCAGGTTCGACCGGCAATTTCGATCAGACTTTCCAGAACGGAGCGTTTGGTGCGGGCATCCAGGGGGACTTCCATCAACTCTTCAGGCATCAGGCTGCTGATCAAGTGCTCTGAATCCAATTGAGTCGTGGGGTGGGTCTGTTCTACAAGTTCCAGCTCGGTTGTGGAGTAGCTCCGCATCTCCTGCTCAAGCCAGTGTGTGATTTCGGTCGAGTTGAACAGCCATTCTCCGTTAACCTTACGGCCGGGAATTCTGCCCCGGCTCACCAGTTTTTCCAACTCGCGTTTGTCACGACCTAGCTGTCTTGCTAAATCATCCAGGCTGTAAGATTCATGCTCCATTGCTGGTTACCATGTCTGTGAGTGGGACCGAGACGGACTGATTCGGGGTATTTCTTCACCGCATACTGGAGAGCGGGGAATTGCATCAACTCAAGAGACATTCTGCTTACCAACAAAAGCAGGGAGTATGCGGGGAGGAATAAACTGGCTGGAATTTAGAAGTTGGTGTGCTGCATGTGCAGATCGTCTCTGTCAACCATGGTAAACCAACTGGGAGCCCGGAATCAATCTACAGACGCGATGATTCCCAGCAGTTCCGGGGAATGGGGGCGGTTGCTGTACGACTATTCGTAGCGGGAAGACTCTACCTGAGTGAGTTGTCGCACACGGCTCAACAGGGATTCGTAGTCGGATTGCCAGACTTCTTCGGACCAGATTTCCAGGTCATAGAAACCTTTGTAGCCGGAATCATGGATCATCTCGAGCAACTGGTACTGAGGGAACTCGTCGGTCAGTTCTTCAGAGATGTCCCCGTCGGAAACTTGAACTGAGGCAATGAGTGGCATGATTTCGGAGAGTAACTGCTCTGGATTATCTTCGTTGAGCAGCAATGCCGGTTCCAGTGCCAGGCCAACTGCAGGATGCCCGCAGGCATCAATCAGTTCCAGGTTCGCATGCAGAGAATTCAGAAATGTCCAGTGGCGGGACTGCGGGGATCGCATTGTTTTGAGTGCCAACCGGGTCCCGGTGAGTGAGGCAACATCCCCCAGTCGTTTGAGAGCTTCCGTGGTCAAGTCACGGGCGTGATTGAGTGTGTGTCCCGCTCGAGGTCCACTGGCGATCTGGATGGCGGAGGCATTAACCTGACCACCGAAGCAGATCAGTTGGATCGCATCAGCAATGGCATCTTCAAACGCATATTCATTGCAGCCTGTAAAACCTCCAGCGAGGGAGACTGAGGAGACCTTCATTCCGGAATCGATGACCAGTTCCGCTGCCTCTGCAGGTTCGAGGTCCAGAACTTTTCGATTCCACAGACCAATCGCAGGGATGCCTGCCGAAAGCAGGCCGTTCAAACTTTCTTTGAACGACCAGTGATAGGTGGTTATCTGGTTGATTGAAATGCGCTCTGACAGCGAGAGTGACGGGCTGGCATGATCTGGTTTTATTGAGGAAGCTGGAGTTGAGAACGAACTGACTTTTTGCTGTGAGAGAAGCTCTTTAGTCACTCGGTCACCTGCTGTCTGGAGAGTAGATCAGGTCTATATTTACAATCAGAAAAAAGATTCCGATTGTGAATAACAAAAGTATCTGCCAGGGCTGCCCGGCTTTTACGCTGTCAGATTTTTTATTCTGCTGACAGCGAAACTGATACGGCAGAGCGTATCATAAGTAATCGCAATTATTTTTCCATACTAAAACTGGAAAACAAGAATTGCTATCAACCAATATTGTCTATCGCGACAGAAAGTCAACCGACATCAAACAAGGTTTTAATGAGTTGAAAGAACTTTCTGTTTCTCTTCTGTTAGCCTGGGAAATATTTTTTCTGCGCTTGAATTATTCATGAGTTTCCGATTGCACTAAATTTTTTGCAGTTGATTCATGACTATTCGAAACGGGAATCAAGGCAGGGATACAACACGCTTAGTGATTAGTTTCGATGTGGATTGATCATCAGTTTTACGTGGTGAAAATGATGACGTGCACCCGTAGCGGTGAGTTATGTAGACCGAGGCCCGCATACTCAACCGCTCATTTATTTTCCACTGGTGGCTTATACTTTGCCCGGCAGTGGGCAATTGTGGGCGCACTGTGATCCCGGTTTTTCTGTAAAGATGAAAAGCCACTTAGCGTTGTCAATTCAGTGGAAGTGAACGACAGAAGCAGGGGCTGGAATTCAGTCCCCTGCGGCGCACATTCGCTTAATTAAGTGGTGGTGATCTTCGTTTTGGGATCATCTGATACGTTGACCCACACATGAACGTGGGGGGCACCGCGGTAATGCCAGACGAAGGAAGGACCTTCCAGCCGCCAGATGTCCCAGGTTTCATCATTGCCGATATCTCCGGACTGATAGAATGAGACTCGGCACTGGTCCAGTCCACCCTGGGTGTCAATGCACTTGCGCACTTCCTGCTGGTCTGAGGTTCGGAACGGTTCCAATAACAGGCTGAGAACACTCTGCATTTCCTGTTTCTGGTCCTTAGTCATATCGGCAATCTGCAGACCGGTGATCTGGTTTGCTGACTTTTTGAATTGCACCCGTGATTCCTGGGGGGCTTGAGCAATCAGTGCCTCTTTGCGTTGTTTCCCATCAAGGATTTTATAAACCTGATTGGCTTTGAGTGCCTGTTGCCAGAAAACATTTCCCGGATGATCCGGTTTTTCATTGAAGTCTTCAGCAGCATGACCGTAGAAGATGGGGCCACCAAATGCCAGATGCTCGGCGCTGTCACCATCGCAGCGAACCGTTGTGTGTCGGCCGGTCATGACAAACTGAAACCGATCTGTACCAGGGGTTCCAAAAATGGCAATCGACTGTTCTTCACCGTAGCCTCCCTGGTCATCCAGGAGCTGCTGACGGATATTTTTGTGCCAGCTCGGGTCGAAGTGGCCGAAGAAGATGGCTTCAATCAACTCCTGCTGGTCTTTGGTGTAGAAATCACTGGTAACATAAGGCTTGGTGATGTTCCAGTTAGCTTGAATCTTCTGGCGGAGCAATCCTGATTTGCTCTTATGATCCCAGTCGAAACAGACTTTGGATTTCTGGGCCGGTGTGAGGCTTTCAAATAATTGTTTAACCAGTGGTTCTGGAGCAGATGTTTTGGCCGGAGGATCCGACTGGCCTGCCAGCAGATGCTCTGCACCCAGTAGTGGAGATCCTGCCAGGGCGGCTCCCATGGTCCTGACGAAGTGCCGTCGAGAGATCTGCAGAAATTCGGGAGATTTATTATCAGGGGAGGAGCCAGGATTAAATTGCATGAGAGCACCAATCTTTTTTAAAGGAGAGAGGGTAGATTGTTCCGGTTCTTAGAACAGTTTATCAATCCCGGAACTTGACCGTCAAATAAAATTCACAGATCGCTGGAGATTGGAAGTTCGGTGCAGGCTTTGGTGGGCTGCCTGACAGACCCATTTAATCGTTATAGAAGTTCCCGAATGTAGCGAAATGCATGGAATTGGTACTGGTATCCCCTCCGGGCCATTGTTAGTCTGATGGTGTGGCTTTGTGTTCAGAGAATGGGGAGGCAGGCCATTTTTGAAAACTGGCAGATGGAGCGCCGGCCATAATTGAATGTTGATGAATGTGGGCTTAGAATAATTTGTTCTTTATCTACATTTCCATAATCAGGTTCTTTTAACAGTCAAGTCGGGCAAAATCAGCGTGTTGTATTTCCATCATCGATCTCGGGAGAAGTGGAGGCGGGGGACTGTCTGCGCCAGACCAGGTTTCTTGATCAGGAGATGGTCTTCACTTTTATTGTCCATGGCGGCACTCTGTTTTCTCTGTAGTCCTGAAACAGTTTGGGCACAGTCTTCTACACCGGCTGAAGCACCGACTGAAAGCGAGAAAAAGACTCCGGAACCTGAAGCGAAAAAAGCACCACCCGCTCCCAAGACTTTGCCAGGACCTGAGAAACTGCTCAATGGAGGTGATTTCTGGGATCACTGGAAGTTCGTCAGTGAAGAATCGAAGGAAACTGATCCGAACGTAACCTGGAAAGTGGTGAGTGGCGGGCAGGATCAACCCAGCGTTTTAACGTGTACCGGGAAGCCTTACGGTTACATTCGCACCCAGAAGACATACGAAAATTTTCAGTTCAGCATGGAGTGGATGTATCCGGGTGATCCCAATGCCAATAGTGGCATCCTGCTTTTCACAGCAGAGCCTGATAAGGTCTGGCCTAAAGCATTTCAGGTACAGTTGCATCGACCGGAAGCTGGTTTCGTGTTTCCTACTCCCGGAAGTGGTGCGAAATCTGCCAACAAGCTTTCGCCGACTACTCCGCTGGATCTGCCTGTCGGGAAATGGCACAAGTGTGTGTTGACCTGTCGCTCCGGAAGTATTTCGGTGATGATCAACGGCATCAAGCTGGGAGAGGTCACAGGTTGCGACCCCAGCAAAGGGGCTATCGCACTGCAGAGTGAAGGTTCCGAAATTCACTTTCGTAATCTGGTTGTGGAAGAACTGGCTCCCGCCCCTGCACCGGAATCTCCCGCCAAGCCAAAGAAAAACGGCGAATCCTGAAAAGCGAAATTCAGGGTTTGGGTTGTCTCAGTACCAGCGTCGGGCAGGGGGCATGTCGCAGGACCCGCTCAGCTACAGATCCCAGTGCCAGTCGGGTGATGCCGGTATAACCGTGTGAGGGGATGACAATCAGGTCCATCCCCTTTTCTTTCGCGAAGTCGGCGATTTTAATTCCAGGGTCTCCGATCAGGGTTTCGAAGGTGATACCTTCAATCTGATGCTTCGCGAATTCTTCTTTTGCCAGTTTGTTGACGTGGTCAGTTCGTTTTTCATCGGTCAGTCCGCCGAACAGCACGCCAGGGGAAACCAGGTCCAGCGGGATCATCACATGCACGACGGTCACCAGTGCCGGGTCTTCTGCAATTTCAATGGCTTTCTTGATGGCTTCCAGAGAGGTTTCTGAGAAATCGACGGGAACCAGAATTTTTTTGCCATGAAAGTAGCTCATGATGTCATGCTTTCCTGAATGGGAGAGAGTGAAAACAAACGACTGATTTAATTATATGTAATCGACGTCAGGGGCAACAGCACTGTTCGAAATTTACGACAGGTCAATTACTGGCCTGCTCATCGAATTCCCCTGACTTATAACGGCTCCAGTATTTATCCAGTTCCTGTTTGACCCTGTTAGAGAGCAGCAGCACACCCAGGATGTTGGGGAAGGCCATGCCCAGGATCATCAGGTCACCGAAGTCAAGTACGTTGGTCGCCGAGACAATCGAGCCCAGGACTACAAATACCAGGAACAGAATTCGATAAGCCATGGATACTTTCTGGCTGTCGCCGAACAGAAACGCCCAGCATCGTTCTCCATAGTAAGACCAGGAGATCATTGTTGAGTAGGCAAAGAGAATCACTGAGACAGAGAGCACGTATTTAAAATACGGTATCTGTGAGTCCATTGCTTCTGCTGTCAGGGCAGCACCTTCATTGGACGCGATCAGGTCTGCATATTGCGGATCGTTATAAGCACCCGTGATGATAATAACCAGTGCGGTCATTGTGCAGATCACAATGGTGTCGATGAAGGGGCCCAGTGAGGCTACGATTCCCTCACGGACAGGATATTCGGTTTTAGCGGCTGAGTGGGCAATCGCTGCCGACCCGACGCCGGCTTCGTTGGAGAAAGCCGCACGCTGGAAGCCGATGATCAGCACGCCCATGATTCCACCATACAGCGCGTCCGGGGCAAAGGCACCTTCGATGATGGCCATAAACGATGCCGGGACTTTCTGGATATTCAGGATGATGATCGCCATTCCAGCCAACACATAAATACCGCACATGAAGGGGACGATCTTTTCCGTAGTTCGGGCAATGCTGCGAATTCCACCGATAATCACAATTCCGACAAAGATCGCCATTAACAGACCATACACCCAGCTGTTTTCTTTCAGTAAGGGAAAGGTCTCTGCTACGGCACCCAGAGATAGTTTAACCTGAAAGGCATTTCCCCCTGCCAGTGAGCCGCCGATACACATGACGGCAAACAGGATGGACAGGATACCTCCGAGGCCTTTTAAAAAAGCATTGCCGGGGAACTGTTGAGTTAATCCGGTAGACAGGTAGCACATCGGTCCCCCCATCACGCGGCCATCGGGATTAATGCGTCGATAGATCTGGGCGAGAGTACATTCTGCGAATTTCGAAGTCATGCCCAGCAGGCCGGCGAGCATCATCCAGAACATGGCGCCCGGACCACCCGTGCTGATCGCCACAGCCACCCCGGCAATGTTTCCCAGGCCCACAGTGGCAGACAGGGCAGCGGTTAAAGCCTGGAAGTGAGTGACTTCCCCTTCGTCTTCAGGGTTATCATATTTCCCCAGAACCAGCAGAATTGCGTGCTTGAAGGCGCGGATATTAATGAAGTTCATTCGTAATGTGAAATATGTGGCACCGATCACCAGCCAGAGTACCGCCAGCGGGACTCCCGTTCCCTTTTCGATTTGCGTCGGTGTGATGGGGACAGGATAAAAAATGATTTTCGCCAGAATACCGTTGAACTTTCCGAATAGCTCATCCACCTTTTGTTCAACCAGGGCAAACCCACCTGTGGCAGGTTTGTCTGCCTCGGCTTCAGCTTTCTCCAAAGCGGCTTCCAGTGATTCGGATTGCTGTTCCGCTTTGGCTGGCTGCTCGGCGGGGGAGTCATCCTGTGCCTGGCTTGGGGAGGCTAACCATCCACAGAAGATGAGGATTAAAGCTGTCATAAACAGGGGACGCAAGATAACAGGGGCAGGTAGCCTTTGGTATTTCATTTTCAGTCGGTTCCCATTTGCAGGTAACATTGGTCGGCGATTGACTCCGATTTCATCCGTTGTCTGTCTTCAGGTACAGTTCCCAGCGACAGAGTTTGAGTGGTGTTACAGCATTTCTTGAGAAAATGAGTTCAGGATGGTAGTAAAGTGGGTCTGGTGTAGGACCAGGTTTGAGTGGTCCTGAAAAGCGCTACTCCGAATCAGGCGACCCTGATTGTTGTATGATACTATCAAATATAGATTTACGCTCCAAGGCGATTCTGGAAAAACGGGCGAATTCCAAGGTGATTTTGAAACTGGATCTCAATTGATGAATTTTGACAATATTGGTTGTCAAAAATAATAAATCTGCCTACGATGCTGATATAAAGAACGAGTCAAACAGGTGCTGGCTTCCGGCATAATCCGAAGTAGGCGAGCCTGATAAGTTTTCTCGAAACTGTTACCCCTTATTACTTTATGAGAGCACGACCAATGCGCGTTTCAATTGATGAAAATGATCGTAGCTTTCTGCTGGGGCTCAATCGTCTCAAGTCTGCCACTATTCAAGACATTTGTGATCAGGAAGGCGTGACGGCAACGGCAGTCCGTCAACGGCTTGTGCGTTTACAGGGATTAGACCTGATTGCACGCACCCAGGTGAAAGAAGGACGAGGTCGTCCCCATTATACTTATTCCGTGACCAGTCTGGGCATGCGGCTGTTGGGCGATAACTACGCTGAGTTGGCCAACATCCTCTGGGATGAGCTCAAGGGTATCGAGAACGAAGAATTACGCTGCCGCCTGGCTTCCCGTATTCAGACAGCACTGGTGCAGCAGTATGGGAAACATGTGGATGCACCTTCCCTGCAGGGGCGGATGGAGCAGTTGAAACAGGCTCTGGAAGAACGCGGTTTCGTCGTAGAACTGGATCATACCGGCCCATTACCGATCCTCCGGGAACATAACTGTCCCTATCACGATATTGCCAGTGCAGATGCTTCGATCTGTGAACTGGAGCAAAGAGTTTTTGAACGCGTGCTCGGCACCAAGATGCATCTCTCGGAATGTTGTCTGGACGGGCATCATTGCTGTGAATTTGAAGCACAGACAAGTTAATTGAACACAATTCCGTTTTATGAGGTTTCCGAATTCGAGTCGAATTCTGAATGACAGGATGAATTACGAAAAATGAGTTTGTTGAAAATTACCGACCTGCATGTCTCAGTCAGTGGTACACCGATCCTCAAGGGGGTCAATCTGGAAATCAAACAGGGTGAGATTCACGCTTTGATGGGGCCTAACGGTTCCGGTAAAAGTACGCTGGCCTATGCAATGGCTGGTCATCCTAGTTACGAGATTACTCAGGGTAAAATCGAAATCGATGGCACGGATATTTCGGAGCTCGATCCGAATGAACGTGCTCGCCTCGGGCTGTTTCTGGCGTTCCAGTATCCTGTCGTGATTCCAGGAGTCAAAGTCGCCGACTTCCTGCGGCATGCGATGTCAAACGTTCGGGATCCGGAACGGAAAGAAGGCGAAAAGCTGATTCCGATGCGTGAGTTCCGTAAGGAACTGCGTGAGCAGATGAACGATCTGGGCATGGATCTCGAGATGGCCCGTCGATACCTGAATGAAGGGTTTTCAGGTGGTGAAAAGAAGCGGATGGAAATCCTGCAACTGGCCCTGCTCAAACCCAAGTTCGCTGTACTGGATGAAACTGACAGTGGTCTGGACAGCGATGCGGTAAAAGTCGTGAGTGAAGGCCTGAGTCGTCTCTCCGGTCCGGAGATGGGCGTCTTGATCATTACGCACCACGAGCGGCTTCTGGAATTCAACGAACCGCAGTTTACACATGTGATGCTGGCAGGTCGGATTGTGGAAACCGGCGATGCCCGGCTGGCTGCTGAGCTTCACGAACACGGCTATACGAGTATTCGCGAACGTCATCCCGAAGCGGCTGCAGAGGAAGTTTCTGAAACCGTTGAGCCTGTGTAGTTGACTGGCAGACTTTTGGTAGCAGATAAAAAAGCGATTGAGTTTAAAACTAAACATCCTCAACATTGAGAGATGTATCCGTTAATACAAAGTGGGAGAAGTTGAAATGGCAACCAGGTTGGATACCAATTCGGAAAATGAAAGCGTTGATATTGGTGAATACCAATACGGGTTTCATGATCCCACCGACAAATATGTATTTACCGGCAAAAAAGGTTTGAATGCGGAAGTCGTCGCACAGATTTCCGAGATGAAAAACGAACCGGCCTGGATGCGTGAATTTCGTTTGAAGTCATTTGAGATTTTCGAACAGAAACCGACACCTGAGTGGGGGGGGAATTTATCTGAGCTGAATTACCAGGACATTCACTATTTCGTCCGCGCCTCGGAAGGGCAGGGACGCAGCTGGGATGAAGTGCCTGATGACATTCGGAAAACTTACGACCGCCTGGGGATCCCCGAAGCGGAAAAGAAATTCCTCTCGGGAGTCAAGGCACAGTATGAATCCGAAGTGGTATATGGAAGCCTCCAGGAAGACCTGGCTAAGCAGGGCGTGATCTTTACCGATACCGATTCGGCACTGCGTGATCATCCCGAGCTGTTGAAAGAATATTTCGGCACCATCATTCCACCCAATGACAATAAGTATGCTGCTTTGAATTCGGCTGTCTGGTCAGGTGGTTCATTCGTGTATGTGCCGCCCGGAGTTCACATCGAATTTCCTCTGCAGGCCTACTTCCGGATTAACTCGGAAAACATGGGGCAGTTTGAGCGGACGCTGGTAATCGTCGATGAAGGGGCTTCCTGCCATTACGTCGAAGGTTGTACCGCTCCGACTTACAGCTCGGAAAGTCTGCACTCTGCTGTCGTGGAAATCATCGTGAAAAAAGGCGGACGCTTCCGCTATACCACGATTCAGAACTGGTCGAACAATGTTTATAACCTGGTGACCAAGCGGGCGTTTGCCTATGAAGATTCGCTGATGGAGTGGGTTGACGGTAACCTCGGTTCTAAATTGACCATGAAATATCCCGCCATCTATCTGATGGGAGAAGGTGCCCGTGGAGAGACTCTCTCTATTGCCTTTGCCGGCAAGGGACAGCATCAGGACGCTGGTGCGAAAATGGTGCACTGTGCTCCGAATACGTCCAGCCGCATTATTTCCAAGAGTATTTCCAAGGATGGCGGCCGTTCCAGCTATCGTGGTCTGGTGAAGGTTGATCCTAAAGCGGATCACTGTAAATCCAACGTGGTTTGCGATGCCCTGCTGCTCGATCCGGAAAGCCGTAGTGATACTTATCCTTACATTGAGATCGAAGACAATGATGTGGCAATCGAGCACGAGGCCAGCGTTTCCAAGATTGGTGAAGAACAGCTGTTCTACCTCATGAGCCGCGGCTTAACCGAGGCGGAAGCATCATCCATGATTGTCACTGGATTCATTGAACCTCTCGTTAAAGAATTGCCTATGGAATATGCAGTCGAAATGAACCGACTGATTGAATTACAGATGGAAGGTTCGATTGGTTAATTCCCGAGATAAGTCTCGGGATTTCAGTTCCATTATTCAAGTCATCAACTGGTTGTCAGCGAGCATGGCCCGTGGCCGAATTGACTCGTACTGATTCCGATATTGAAAGTATAACAGAGAGTACAATGAGCACTCCGTCCGTGAATACGTCTGCTGAAATTCCCGCCGGTTTTGGTGAAGCAGCATTTGAAGCATTTCTGGCCACGCGCGACGAGCCGGCCTGGGTTACCGAATCCCGACGTCAGGCATTTCAGCGTTACCGCGAGCTTCTGGAAACGGAACTTGATCCGGAAGAGTGGAGACGTGTCGATTTACGTGCCCTGCGTCCGGACCGGTTTCAGCTGTGTACCAGACAGACTGAACAGTCAGTTGCACCGGAAACGGAAACACTGCTCACTGGACAGGCTGATTTTGCTGGTCATGTGAAGCACACGGACGGGCAGTTGATCTCCAGCGAAATGTCGGAAGAACTGGCTGCCAAAGGAGTGATTTTTGGCGACCTGGCGACAGTGGTTCGCGAACATGGCGAATTGATTCAGCCCTATTTTATGACCCGGGCCGTTGACAGTCAGCGGGACCGTTTTTCCGCATGGCATGCTGCATTCTGGACCGGTGGTACTGTTCTGTATGTGCCTCGTAATGTAGTCGTGGACGCTCCGCTTCACAGTCTGATCACACTTCAAGCTGACAAGGCGGCTGACCTGAGTCACACGCTGGTCATTTTGGAAGAGGGGGCCTCCGCAACTCTGTTGGAAGAAACCACTTCCGTGAGCGATGATCTGCTCGGGCTGCATGTGGGGGCCGTTGAACTGCTTCTCGCCAAAGAGGCACGCCTGCGATACGTCCAGTTGCAGAATTGGAATCATAAGGTGTGGCATGTTGCCCATCAGGCGGGGCGAGTCGAAAACAACGGCTTCCTGCAGTGGACCGTCGGAGGAATTGGTGCCAAGCTGGCTCACATCCATCAGGATGTCGTTCTGGATGGCCGCGGCTCAGAAGCTGAAGTCAATGGTGTCACCTTCTCGACTGATAATCAGATCCATTCGTTCTACACACAACAGTCACATAACGCGGCTGAAACACGTTCTGACCTGCTGTATAAGCAGGTACTGCGGGATCAGGCCCGTTCCATCTGGCGTGGGATGATCCGTGTCGAAAAAGAAGGCCAGCAGACAAACGGCTATCAACGTAACGATTCTCTCATGCTTTCGCCCACCTGTCGGGCCGATGCGATTCCAGGGCTGGAGATCGAGGCAGATGATGTACGATGTACACACGGTGCGACGGCCGGGCGCGTTGATGAAGAGCAGATCTTCTATTGTATGTCACGAGGCATGTCCGAATATGAGGCCATGCATATGATCGTGGAAGGGTTTTTCCAGACCGTATTCGATCGAATCCCTGTCGAGGCCGTCCGTGAGACGCTGAATCAGGCGATTATCAAAAAATTAGGTTTTGGTCGGTAAATTTTCACTGGATACAGACAATAGAGTAATAGACAAATGCTCGACTTTGAAGAAATCGCATCCATTGACGATTTTCAGGATGCTGACCGTCTGGAAGTATTCGTAGAAGATACTCCCGTGCTGCTGATTCGTGCGGGGGACCAGTACTTCGCGATTGAAGATGTGTGTACGCATGATGGTCAGCCATTGACTGATGGGTGTATTGAAGAGGGGGCGATCGTTTGTCCCCGCCATGGTGCTCGGTTTGATTTACAGACCGGTAAGGCACTCTGTATGCCTGCCACCAAGCCCGTACGTACATTTGAGGTAGAAGTCAGAGATCATAAGATTTTTGCTAGACCTAACTAAAGACTTCTTGTGCGTATTTTATCGGGCTTTTTCAGGTCGTATTCAATTAAAGCAAGAACTAATGCCTCTTTGAGGCTGTATTCTAATAATCATATTATTAAGCAGAATTACTGAGTTTTCTTCGCAAACTTGTAAGGTTCTGTTTGGTATCAGGTAAATTTAATAAGTGATCGAAACAGGGCGTCATCACTTTCAAGAGGAGAAGCAGAACCATGTCCGATGAATCCAGAGACGAGACTGGAGAAAAGAAAGAAGAGAATCAGCTACCGGTATTCTCTGCATTCAAAGGGGTCGGCGGCGATGATGCGCTGGTTGAAGCGTTGAAGCAGGTCATTGATCCCGAATTAAACATCAATATCGTGGATCTGGGACTCGTTTATGAAATTCTTCGGTCGGAAGAAGATCCGTCCAAGGTCACGGTTTCTATGACGTTAACCAGTCCTGCCTGTCCTGCCGGTCCACAGATTATCACGCAGGCCAAGATGGCGCTGGAGAGAGTGGATGATGTGAATGAAGCAACCATCCAACTGACAATGACTCCGCCCTGGTCGCCTGACTTGATGACCGACGACGCCCGAGATGAACTGGGGATTTTCTAGACGCGATGTTTGGCGACGAATGGCTGAATGCTCGCCAGCCATTCCTGTTGCCTGTCTGAACGATGCCGCCGCTCGTTTGGATATAGCCGTGTTCAGCTCATTTTCTTGATCAGGAGTTCTCTGACAACTTTTGCATCAGCTCCTTTGATTTCCCGCATTACCTGGCCAATCAACGCTCCGACCGCAGCCTGTTTGCCGCTCTGGAAGTCGGCGACTGCTTTCTCGTTTTTCGCGACAACAGCCTCGACGATCGCTTCCAGTTCTCCGGTATCTGATACCAGGCCCAAGCCTTTTTCATCAATCACAGCCTGAATTCTCTCGACGCTTGCGGCGTCTTCTTCCAGCAGGACCTGAAATACGGTGCGGGCACTTTTGATTGTGATCTCACTGGCTTCGACCTTCTGGAGTAAGGCTGCCAGCACTTCAGGGCGGATGGGGAAGTCAGCGATCTGACAGCTCCGCTCGTTTAATTCCCGCTGAACGTCCTGAGTGACCCAGTTCGCTGCCTGTTTACCGTTGCCACATCCCTGGGCTACCGTCTCAAAATAGTCTGCAACAGCAAGCCCCTGGTCGATGATGACTGCAGCGTCGTAGGTAGAAAGCCCATAGTCGGCTTCGAAGCGGTTTCTGCGGTTCGCGGGGCGTTCGCAAAGTTCGTTCATAACTTCTTCGCGTTCCGCATCGGTTACCGTAACCGGGGCCAGATCGGGATCCGGGAAGTAGCGATAGTCGGCTGCTTCTTCTTTGCCGCGCTGACCCAGTGTAACCCCTCGGTCTGCGTCCCAGCCCCGAGTTTCTTTGGGGACGTCTTTTATGCTCTGGCCTGTCTTCTGCCATTCTTCCCACTGGCGTCTGACTTCGTACTCGATCGCCTGTTCGACCCCTCGGAAGCTGTTGAGGTTTTTGATTTCGACAATTGGCGTGGCGATCGCATCGCCGTTTTCCTGGTGGATGTGCAGGTTCACGTTGGCATCACAGCGCAGGCTCCCTTCCTGCATATTACAGTCGGAGACGTCAATGTAAGTCAGGAGCAGTTTCAGTTCTTCCAGGTATTTACGTGCTTCCTGTGCCGAACGCAGATCGGGTTCGGAAACAATCTCCACCAGGGGAGTACCACACCGGTTGAGGTCGACTTTACTGTCCTGGCCCCTTCCTGATTCATCGTGACTGTTTTTTCCGGCATCTTCTTCGAGGTGGGCACGGATGATGCCCACTTTTTTCGTTTCACAAGTTTCCGGATCGATTTCGATTTCCAGCCAGCCATTCTGGCTCATGGGGAGATCGTACTGGCTGATCTGATAGGCTTTGGGCAGGTCTGGATAATAATACTGTTTACGGTCCCATTTGGTGAAGGATGGGATTTCACAGTTGATGGCCAGACCGGTTTTCATGCCTAAGCGAAATGCTTCACGGTTCAGCACTGGTAGTGCGCCGGGCAATCCCAGGCAGACAGGGCAGGTCTGTGTGTTGGGCTGGTCCGGGTTAAACTTCGTAGAGCAACCGCAGAAAAGTTTGGTTCTGGTCTGTAACTGCACGTGGACTTCAAGACCGATAATCACCGTATAGTCCATGATGTCACGCTACCCTTTATATCAATGTCTGAGAAATTCAAAATTCGTATTGTCTGGTTTGCCAATAGTTGTTGCGGGTCAGGCTGGTCGTCGCTGGTGCCAGTCTGTTTCCCGTTCGAACATGCGGGCAGCTCGCAGGAGCCGCTCTTCTTCCAGCGGCGGTGCGAGCAGTTGCAGTCCAATTGGTAGCTGGTCCTGGCTCATGCCTGCGGGAATGGAAATGCCGGGAACTCCTGACAGGTTGGCACTGGTGGTGAAAATGTCAGCCAAATACATTGCCAATGGGTCATCGATCAGTTCGCCAATCTTGAAGGCCGGAGTGGGAGTGACCGGCGTGGCAATAATGTCAACATTCTGGAACGCCTGTTCGAAGTCATTGCGGATCAGGCGTCTGACTTTGAGTGCCTTGAGGTAATAGGCATCGTAATAGCCTGATGACAGGGCATAAGTCCCCAGCATGATCCGGCGTTTCACTTCGTCACCAAATGCTTCTCCCCGACTGGCGGCATACATGTCGACCATGTCTTCAAACTGGTCAGCGCGACGCCCGTAGTGCACCCCGTCATACCGGGCGAGGTTACTTGAGGCTTCTGAAGGGGCAATAATGTAATAGGTGGCAACGCAGTATTTCGCGTGTGGTAATTCAATCGGAATCAGTTCCGCGCCCAGAGATTTATAAACATCCAGAGCCGCCTGCGTGGCTGCTTTGACCTCTTGGTTCAGGCCCTCGACATGTTGATCTTCCAAATAGCCGACTTTGAGGTTTTCCAGTGGCTGTTCCAGGTTTGTCGTATACTCGGGGACGGGGGAGTCCAGGCTGGTAGTATCCCGCTGATCTTTTCCTGCAATCACTTCCAGCAGCAGGGCAGCGTCAGTGACGTCTCGTGAAAAGGGGCCGATCTGGTCGAGTGAGCTGGCGAATGCGACCAGGCCATAACGGGAGACGCGGCCATATGTTGGCTTCAATCCCACAACCCCACAAAAGCTGGCTGGCTGACGAATTGAACCACCGGTGTCGCTGCCCAGCGATAGAGGACTGAACCCGGCAGCAACCGCAGCAGCAGAACCACCGCTGGATCCCCCGGCGGCGTGAGCTGTGTTCCAGGGGTTGGCGGTCGTTTTAAAAGCGGAGTTTTCGGTTGAAGAACCCATGGCGAATTCATCGAGGTTGGTTTTGCCAATCAGAATGGCGTCAGCAGCTTTGAGTTGCTCGACGATGTGAGCATCATAGGGTGGCTGAAACTGTTCCAGCATCCGACTGGCACACGTTGTGGCGCTCCCCTTTGAGCAGATGTTGTCTTTAACTGCGACCGGGATCCCCGCCAGCTTTCCCAGCGGTTCACCTGCCTGACGTTTGCGGTCCACTTCGCGAGCTGCATTCAAAGCGGCTTCCTGCTGGATAGAAAGGAATGCATTGATTTCACGATCGCGCTGAGAAATCGCTTCCAGGCAGGCGGCGGTGATCGCTTCGCTCGTGAGTTCTCCCGCGTTCATTTTTGCCAGCAGAGCGCTGGCAGTGGCTGACGTGATTGACATGGGATGTTCGGTCTCCCTGAAAGTTGGAAAGGCCCGACTTGTCAGCAAGTCGGGCCTGGAGATGATTGCTTTGATGTACTCAATGTTCAAGCCGCCGGCCGATTACAGGATCGCGGGTACGAGGAAGTACTTTCCATCGGTCTGGGGAGCATTGGACAGTGCCTGTTCCCGGGGCAGGCTTTCGCGAAGTTCGTCTTCCCGAAAGACGTTGGAGATCTCGATTGCATGCGCCATCGGCTCGACAGACGATGTATCCAACTCATCCAGCATGGCGATGTATTTCAGGACGGACCCCATCTGTGTTCCCAAGGCCTCCAGCTCTGTTTCGGAGAGCTTCAGGCGGGAAAGGCTCGCCACTTTTCCAACTTCTTCACGGTTGAGTTGCGTGCTCATCGTGTGTGGCTTTCAGCAGAAGGGCCTGTTAGGTGGCAGGCAGGCTGAATGGCTTACGAGCGACGGCTTTGGTCACTTTGCCAGAGCGGATGCACTGAGTGCAGACCCGCTGTGTCTGTACGCTGCCACCAACCTGAACCCGGATTTTCTGCAGGTTCGGACGGAATACGCGCTTCGAAACACCGGTTGTCTGACGACCGTTACCACCCAGATACTTATATTTACCACGCTGGCGAACGCGATTACCGATTACGGGAGTTTTGCCACAGGCATCACACTTTTGACCCATTTGTACACTCTTTGTCTATCTAGTGGGTTCTGAAATTATTCAGCTCGAGCTGATTTCAATTGACGTAAAGCGACCGCAGACGAATAGATTCGGCCATTTGAAGAACCCAATAGTATATTTGCCCGGTCTGAGAATGCAACCGATGCTGCTGACTTATCATTTACTGCACCGGGAAAAATTGAAAAATGTGTCCCCAAAATGATTCTGGAGAATTGAAAATTGTACTATTGGGGACAGTTTTTTTGAAATTCGCCCCCATCGCATTCATGACCAGCAGGAATTGAAAATGTGGTAAGTCACTATGGGAAAGTGAGTTACGGAAAATGTGAAAAGGAATCTCTGTGATTGGCACGCGAATCGCATTTGTCTTTATGGCATGAGACATGAGTCGCTTGTGGACAAGTCGACTTTGACTCAGGTAAACCAAACTATGACAACCAGATTCAGTTTAAATAATAAGTAAGGAGTGATGATCATGCTGGTTTTGACACGGAAGTTGGCTGAAGGAATCCGAATTGGTGACGACATCCTGGTGAAAGTGATTCGGACGGGAAAAGGTTCCATCAAAATCGGCATTGATGCACCCGACGACATGCGTGTGGTTCGTGCAGAACTGCTTGACGAGGAAATGGAGATTGAGAGCAAGCCGGTCGTCAAAAGCCTGGGAAAGCATCAGGACAGCGACGGCCTGTCTGAGACCAATACCCTGGGGACGCTGTCTGTCGTCGAGGCAGCCCGTCTGGTTTGTTAATCCATGAACAGATCGCTGCTGACATGGCATTGCCCAGGGGGGGATTTTTACCAGGGTGGTTGTGTTCCGAGGAGTCAAGGCAGCTCTGACGAGTAGTAGCGATGCGGTGAGGAAGAGATGTACGACGAAGCAGGGGACTGTCGTGACAGGAGTGGCTTGGATGGGTTGTTAACGTGAAGTGACAAGTTATTCCGGTTGACTGCAGCTCTTTGCGGGCAGGAAATGATCGAATCCTGATGGTTTTCTGTGTTGTCATTAATTACCGGGTGTTCCAATCTGATGGTCAGTGTGTATGTGGGGTAGGTTGACTGTCATTTGAAGAACACCCGGTAATTTTTTGCGCGCTGGAAAAATAGAGAACAGCTGCCTGGTGGACGCTCCCTGCCAATCGCGATTGACGATTGGCATCTCGAGTGATCATAATCAAATAGAGGGGTTGAGATGCGCTGTAGAACTCATTCACCACTTATCTGACATTAGAAAAGGCGGATTCCGCGATGCCCGTTCACGTAGATTATCTGGTGCTGGGCTTAGGGGGCATGGGGAGCAGTGCCCTGTATCATTTAGCGCGTCGGGGCTTGAAGGTGCTCGGGGTCGAGCAGTTTGGCATCGCCCATGACCGGGGCAGCTCGCACGGTGAAACGCGTATCATTCGCAAAGCATATTTCGAGCATCCCGATTACATCCCTCTCCTGCAGCGGGCTTATACTCTGTGGGAAGATCTCGCGCAGGAATCCGGAAAGTCGCTGTTGAATCTCTGTGGTTTGATGGTCGCCGGTCCTCCTGAAGGCGATGTCATTAAAGGAGTGCATCTCGCCGAGGAGAGGCACGACGTCCAGGTGGAAACACTGGAGACTGCCGAGGCACGGAGACGCTTCCCCGGCTTTCAGCTTCCAGAAGGCTTTGAAGTCACATTTGAACCCGAGGCTGGTTTCCTGCGCGTCGAGGACTGTGTGCAGGCTCACATGGATTGTGCACTCGCTCAAGGTGCACAGATTGTGTTGCACGAGCCCATTGAATCGTTACTTGTGACTGAAACAGAAATCGAGATTCAGACGGCAAATCAGCACTGGGTGGCTGAGGGCGTAATTGTCACTGCGGGGGCCTGGGCTGGTGAATGTCTCAAGGACCTGCAGCTTCCACTGGAAGTTGCCCGCAAGGTACTGTTCTGGAATCCGGTTCAGAGTCCGGTATACAATTTGGACCAGGGAGGATGCGGTTTCCTCTGCCAGATGCCCTTTGGCGAGTTTTATGGTTTCCCTTCGCTGGATGGGAAAACGGTTAAGCTGGCGGAGCATACCGGTGGTGACCTGGTGACCGATCCGACCAACGTGAACCGGGAGCTTCAAGAGGCGGACTCCACGTCTGTCAGCCGTTTTGTGGGCGAAGTGATGTCAGGGCTGAGCCCTGAACCCGAGCGGCACGCCGTCTGTATGTATACACGTTCTGCCGACAGACACTTTATTATTGATCAGCATCCCCGGAACCAGCGGCTGGTATATGGAGCCGGTTTTTCAGGGCACGGATTTAAATTCGCCTCGGTGATGGGCGAAATCCTGGCCGATCTGGTGACCGAGGGAAAAACCAGTCACCCGATCGATTTTCTGAGAGCGGGGCGATTTCAGAAAGAAGACACCTAGTCAGCTGGACTGGCGGGGAGGATGTGTCCCATTTTATCCCGTTTGGTCTGCAGGTAGAATTCTCGATCTTTGTGTGGCGGTGCTACAATCGGCACCTGCTCTACCACTTCCAGATTGAATCCGGTGTAGACATCGGAATCGGTCTTCTTGGGATTGTTCGTCAGCAGCCGGACTCGAGTCAGTCCCAGATCTTTGAGGATCTGCACTCCCACGGTGAAGTCGCGGCTGTCCGCTTTAAAGCCGAGCTGGATATTGGCTTCAACAGTGTCATATCCTTCGTCCTGCAATACGTAGGCTTTCAGCTTGGGGATTAATCCAATGCCACGGCCCTCCTGCGGGAGATATACTACAGCACCGGTTTTTTCGCGACAGATTGCGTCCATTGCCATGTGCAACTGGTCGCCACAGTCGCAGCGAAGCGAATCCAGCAGGTCCCCGGTAAAGCAGGATGAATGCATACGGATCAGGGGCGCTTCCACGGATGAGAGATCGCCCCAGACCAGCGCCACAGGTTGCTGACCTTCATGCTCTACAGAGTAACCAATAACCTGGACAGTACCATAATTCTTGGTATTAATAGGAACTTCAACTTCGCGGTGAACCAGTTTTTCGCTGATGTAGCGATGTCGGATCACCTCGGCGGTGGAAATGATGGGGATGTCAAACTCTTCAGAAATCTCTTTGAGTTCCTCGGCATCCGCCATGCCGAACCCCTTTTGGCTCAATATTTCAATCAGCACACCAACCGGTTTCATGCCTGCCATCTGTAAGAGATCGCCTGTAGCTTCAGTGTGACCGGCTCGACGGAGAATTCCGCCCTGTTTGGCAAGCAGGGGGTGAATGTGCCCCGGACGGACAAAGTCGCTGGCCTGGGCGTTCTCATCACTGAGTGCCTTGATTGTAATGGCACGGCACTCAGCACTGACTCCGGTGCCACTGTCCTTGTGGTCGATGGGAATCAGAAACTGGGTCTGGTTGGGGGCCGTATTTTCTTCAGGGCCGACAATCGGGTTTAACTGCAGGCGGTTTGCAACCTCTTCGGGCAGCGAAACGCAAAGCTCGCCGCTCCCATATCGCAGCAGGAACTGCACGATTTGAGGTGTGATTGCCTCAGCGGCGACAATGAAATCCCCTTCGTTTTCCCGCTCGCTGGAGTCCGTCACAATGACCGGTTTACCTGCCTGCAACTGTTTGAAGACACGCTGGATTTTGGGAAGCGGGGAATCTTGTTTGGTAGAATCAGACATGGGAGTGCTTCAATGCCGCCAGTAATTGAAAAAATGTGGAATCTTAAAAAATTCTCCTGCAGAAAGATCTGACAGGAAAATCTATGCTAACTTTATTCTATAGAAGTGTGTTTGACTGGCAATCATAGAAATCCGCTTTTTGTCAGAACGCTTTGATTCAAACTGAAAAATGGAGTTTCGCCCCTGTTTTAAAGAGGGGAGACTTTGGTCTGGATCTGCCACCCGGGAGATTTCAACTGGTTATACCAGTCATGACGCTTTCCGTTGTGTCTGAGTTCAGTTTGACTTGTTTCAGATTCAAGTGTGTTCATATGTTCGTAAATATATGAGAAGCGGTTTTAAAATATTGACAATTCAATCAACTTTGATACATTGAAGTATTAGGAAAACTCTGTTAAGAAATTAGAGTGCTCCTGCCCGCAACAATTAGCCAGACGGTGAGGACTGTCTGGTGAACTTACCTAAAAAAGCTTACCTGACCAAAACCAACCAAAGCGTTTGCCATAATCAATCGTAATTGAGAGTAGCGTCTGCCTGAGATCTCGCAAACTGGATTGCCGACAGACCTCATCAAAGAACAACTCAGTCACACAGGAGTTTGACGTATGGACTTCCGAATTCAAGGCTCTCGGACCCCTCAGATCCTTATGCTCAGCGGCGTGCTGGTCCTGTTGCTTGCCAGTGGGGCAGGTATTACAGAAGTTCACGCTGCCACCGCAGAAAAAGCAAAAGTGGATTTCAAGGAACTCCAGATCGGTCCGCATGCAGGTGGTTTTGAAAAACTGCAACTGCGGGGGCCGGACTCACGTCAGCAGGTCATTGTGACCGGCGTGCTGCCGACTGGCAAACTGCTGGATGTGACTCGTGACGTCACCTTCAAAGTTGCCAACCCGGAAATGGCAACGATTTCCAGCGACGGCTATCTCACTCCACTGAAAGATGGCGAGACCAGCTTGGTCGCGACATCGAAAGATGGCAAGACCGCTTCGATTCCTGTCGCCATCAGTGGCATCGCGACTCCGGATGCCATCAACTTCAAAAACCAGGTTGTGCCCATCTTTACCAAGTTGACCTGTAACAGTGGTGGCTGCCATGGTAAGGCCAGTGGCCAGAATGGATTCAAACTGTCACTTCTCGGTTTTTATCCTGAAGATGATTATGAGTTCCTAGTAAAAGAAGGCCGCGGTCGTCGTCTGTTTCCAACTTCACCAGCGGAAAGCCTGCTGTTGATGAAGGGAACTGGTGTGACTCCTCATGGAGGCGGAAAGCTGGTTAAACAGGATTCATACGAATATCGACTGCTCTACCGTTGGATTGAGCAGGGCATGCCTTACGGGAATGAAAGTGACCGGAGCGTTGCTTCAATCAAATGCTATCCTCCTACTCGTACCATGGGCCAGGAAGAAGAACAGCAGATTTCAGTCATCGCGACTTACTCAGATGGTTCTACAGAAGACGTGACCCGGATGGCTCTGTTTGAAGCCAACGATACGGAAATGGCCGAAGTCAACAAAACCGGTCTGGTCAAAACATTGAAGCTCTCTGGTGAAGTCGCCATCATGGCACGTTATCAGGGCCAGGTCTCTACCTTCCGTGCTACAATTCCCCTGGGTATCGAAGTAGCAAATCTTCCGGAAAAGAAGAATCTGATCGACGAGGCCGTATTTGGTAAACTGAAAGAACTGGGTATTCCACCTTCACCAGTTGCCGATGATGCGACCTTCATGCGTCGCGTGTATATCGATATCACAGGCGGTACTCCGAGTGAAGACGAAGTAAAGAGCTTCCTGGCCGACAAGGATCCTGCCAAGCGGGATAAGCTGATTGATAAATTGATCGACAGCCCTGCCTATGCGGATTACTTTGCCAACAAGTGGAATATGGTTCTGCGGAATAAAAAACTGCAGCCCGTTGATATCGCTGGTACCAACGCCTTCTATCAGTGGATCTGGGACAGCCTTTACGAAAACAAGCCTTATAACGAATTCGTCGGTGACATTCTCTCCGCTTCTGGTGAGTTCCGTCAGAATCCGGCTGTAGTCTGGTATCGTGAAGTAAATACAGTTGAAGAGCAGGTTGAAGATACCGCCCAGTTATTCCTGGGTCTGCGTATTCAGTGTGCCCGTTGTCATCACCATCCCTTCGAAAAATGGAGCCAGGATGACTACTATGGTCTGGCTGCCTTCTTCAGTCGGGTGGGTAGCAAGGATCCCACTATTGGTTCAATTGGAACCCGTGGATTCCGCGACAAGCGCGTGTACCACAAAGAAGGGGTTGCGACAGCCAAGAATATCCGTTCTGGTGAAAGCCTGAAGCCAACCGCGCTGGGAATGCAGCCCATGGAAATCAGTCCGGAACGTGATCCCCGTGTCGCTCTGGTACAATGGCTTTCACGGACGGACAATCCGTTCTTCGCGAAAGCATTGGTTAACCGCTACTGGAAACATTTCTTCGGTCGCGGCATTGTTGAGCCTGAAGATGATATGCGGGCCACAAATCCACCTGCAAACCCCGAACTGCTGGATGGTCTGGCCAAACACTTTGTGGAGAGTGGTTTTGACCTGAAAGAACTGGTACGTCAGATTTGTCGTTCTAATGCTTACCAGCTCAGTTCTCTTCCCAACGAATATAACCTGAAAGACAAACAGAACTTCTCCCGTTATTACCCCAAACGACTTACAGCAGAAGTGCTGTATGATGTCTTCCATCAGGTAACGAACTCCTCGCAGCGATTCTCTGGTCTGCCCGCTGAAACTAAGGCAATTCAGATTACCGATGCGACTTCTGCTCCTTACTTCCTCAAGGTGTTCGGTCAGCCACAGGCAGATACTGCCTGCGAGTGCGAACGTTCTCAAAGTGCCAACCTGGCTCAGAGTCTGCACCTGTTGAACAGTAAGGAAGTCCAGGACAAAATCACCGGTGCTTCCGGTCGGGCTGCCATGCTTGCCAAGGATACGAAACGTACCGATGAAGAAAAGGTCAATGAATTGTATCGCTGGGTTTATGCCCGTGCTCCTAAGGATGAAGAAATGAAATTTGCTCTGTCCTACATCGCACGGCATAAAGAGAAACCACAGATCGCCTACGAAGATATTATCTGGGCGCTGATCAACACTAAAGAATTTCTGTTTAACCACTAAATTGGAATTCTGATAAATCTCTCTGAAATTTAAGCTGACAGCCATTTTAGGTTTAGACAGGGGCTGTCAGCTTTTTTAGAATAAAGTTCAGTAATCCCAGACTGACGGAATCCACTCTCGTTGGTATGGGTACCCTCCTGATATCCTCCCGAAACTTCCATCCAGAAAATTGGTAGCAGTATCATGACGCATACGCGATTTTTTGACGGACGTCGTTTAGTTGCGAAGCTCGTTTGTTTTCTTGCTGCAGGGATTGGAACGTTTTCCTTAATGAATCCGCCCACTGCAGAGGCACAGTTACCTCAGACAACCATCTATGCTCTGTTCCCAACGGGAGGGCAGAAAGGCCAGACCGTTGAAGTGCGGGTGACCGATGGTAAGGATCTGGACGAACTGGACGGCCTTTGGTTCAGTCATCCCGGCATCAACGCCGTTGCAAAAACTCAGGACAGCAATGGGAAGAAGATTCCCGTTGCTAATACCTTCCTGGTGACGATCGGAAAAGATGTACCTGCAGGCGTCTATGATGTGCGGGCACATGGACTGTTCGGTATTAGTAACCCTCGATCATTTGTCGTAGGGGATCTTCCGGAAAAAGCGGAAGCCGAACCCAATAATACACCGGCACAACCAACGGCAATGGCCATGGATTCGGTCATCAATGCGACTCTGCAAAGTGCAACTGATGTCGATTACTTCTCTTTTCCCGGTAAAAAGGGAGAGAAGGTTTCCGTCAACTGTCGGGCAGCACGCATCGATTCTCCAATGGTGGCGCTTGTGGAAGTCTATGGGCCCGATCAGCGGCGTCTGGTCAGCGAACGTGATACGTTCCGTCACGACCCCTATATCAACCTGACTCTGCCTCAGGATGGAACTTATCTGGTGAAAGTGCATGACCTGACTTATTCAGGTGGAGCTCAGTATATTTATCGTCTGGGAGTTCATAAAAAACCGCACATCGAATTCATCATGCCTCCTTCAGGTACGCCGGGAGCCACGGAGCAGTTCACTCTGTATGGTTATAACCTGCCAGGCGGAAAACTCTCGGACTGGAGTATTGATGATAAACCACTCCAGGAAGTGCAGGTGTCCGTCGCGCTGCCCGCGAAAGCCACTACACTCGAAATGGGAGAACAGGGCTTTCCACATGAAGTCAGTGCCGATGGTTTCTCGTATGTCTGGAATTCACCCGCCGGAAGTTCTAACCCTGTGACAATCTATTTTGCTGATGGCAAAATTATTCGGGATGAACAGACCAAAGAAGAAACTCTGACTCTGCCCGGTGAATTTGTCGGTCAGTTTGAAGCTAAGAATGACACCGACGCGTTCCGGTTTCAGGGGAAAGCAAAACAGAAATATTCCATTGAAGTCTTTGGTCAGCGAAACGGAATCGTCATGGATCCGGTGATTGTCGTTGACCAGGTAATCAAAGATAAAGACGGCAAAGAGACTTTCAAGCGGATTGCGAACGTTGGAGCCACCAGCGTCTTTCCTGATCTGGGAGACAAACTGTTCGACACACGCACGGACGATCCTTATTACCTGTTTACTGCACCTGCAGATGGGGAGTACCGGGTCACTCTGCGGGACCTGCAGTTCGAGACACGCGGTCATCCCCGGATGGTTTATCGAGCAGTCATTCGCGAACCCAAGCCGGACTTCCGTCTGGCGGCGTTGCCCCTGTATCCCCAGGCGGTAAATACAGGGGGTGCTCCAGCCGGGATCACCTTACGCAAAGGGGATTCATTCAAGATCGACATCATGGCGCTCAAGCAGGATGGTTTCAACGAGACGATCGAACTTTCAGTCAAAGGACTGCCTGCCGGAGTTACCTGTAAAGCAGCCACGATTGGTCCCGGAGACAATACCGCGGAAATGATTCTCACAGCAGACGAATCTGCCAAGCCGTGGTCAGGACCGATTGAAATCGTGGGGACTGCAACTGGCGCTGATTCCCAAAAACTGGAACGAGTTGCCCGAGCTGCTACAGTTTTGCGTCCCGTTGCTAATAATATTCGTGCGGAAGCCCGCATTGCCCGCTCACTGGTGCTGTCCGTGATTGATGAAGTCGCCCCCTATCAGGTGGTTGCCGATGTTGCTGAAGTCAAAGCACATCAGGGACGTCAGATCCTGGTACCCGTCAAAGTTCTGAAGCGGACCGGTTTTGATGAAGCTGTCGCCCTGGCATGGAATGGAGTTCCCAAGAACAGCAACATCACAACGCAAAACAAAACGATCGCCAAAGGCAAGCAGGACGAACTCTTCCAGGTATTCGTCAAAGAAAATGCGAAACCCGGGGTTTATACCACCTACCTGCAATCAACAGTCGACGTTTCTTATCGGCGGAATCCCGCGCAGGTTGATGAAGCCAAAAAAGAGCAGGCCGAAGCAGACAAAAAACTGAAAGATGCGCAAGCTGCTCTGGCTGCTGCGAAGAAAAAACGGGAAGAAATCGCCAAGGCCTCTGACAAAACAGCAGAACAGAAAAAGATAGAGCAGGCCAAGGCTGATGAAGAAATCAAAATCGCGGATGCACAGGTGAAAGCCGCTGATGCTGCGAAGAAAGCCGCTGATAAGAAGGTGGCGGATGCCGAAAAGGCTGCCGCACCTAAGAAAATTAAAGTCTACGCACCTTCGACACCGCTTGTGATCCGAGTACAGCCTGCACCGGTGACTCTGAGTCTGAATGTGCCGGGTGGGGGAGCTCTTAAAAAAGGAGCTTCCATCGATGTCAAAGCAACGATCAAGCGTATCAACGATTTTAAAGGACCGGTCGAGCTGACCTTGCCTCTCCCTCCGGGAGTGACCGGGGTTACCGCAGAGACTGTGCAGATACCGGCCGATAAAACGGAAGTTACCATTCCAATTAAGGCTGCTGCAGATGCCACTGAAGGCGATCTGGCGAATATGGTTGTGCGTGCTAAGGCTGACTTCTCAGGAGAAGCACTGGTAGACGCACCCATTAAGCTGAAAGTGACCAAGTAAGAAATCCAAACTTATAGAGATTCCAATACAGACAGTTGTTTGTTTACAGCTGTTGAAACAGTGATATCAGAGGGGCATGTTATGCGGAACCGGTTTGCCAGTTTAGGTGTGATGTTGGCTGCAGTCTTTGTTGCCACCAGTGTGGCAGTGGCGGAAGAAAAGCCGATCAAACCAGAAAAAGTCGATTTAGGCCGTCCTGTCAGCTTTGAAAAGGATGTCTTTCCCATTCTGGATGCAAACTGCATCGCCTGTCATAACGTTGCCAAAAAAGAGGGCTCACTCGTTCTGGAGAACGTTGAAGACCTCATCAAAGGGGGCGACAGTGGTGCTTCCGTCGTTCCCGGCAAGCCGGACGACAGCTACCTCTATCAGGTTGCTTCCCGTACCGAAGAGAGCTTCATGCCGCCACTTCCAAACAAAGTTGGCGCCAAGGCACTGACTCCCAAAGAAGTCTGGATTCTGCGTCAGTGGATTCTTGAAGGGGCTAAATCCAGCGGCAAGTCGGCTGATGCCGGAGTTGCCTGGCAGTCACTACCCCCGGGATTGAACTCGATTTACAGTACCGCACTTTCACCCTGGGCCCGTTATGCAGCCGTTGGTCGGGCAAACCGAATTGCCATTTACGATCTGGCTGCTGGTAGTGAAGTCGCCGTCCTGAATGATCCAGCATTGTTGAAACTGCAGAAAGACGGTAAACCCTTCTATCCGCAGGGAGCCGCTCATCGTGACTTTGTTCATTCACTGGCATTTAACAACGATGGCAGCCTGCTCGCCTCAGGTGGGTATCGCGTTGTTAAGCTCTGGAAAAAATCACTGGGGAATGTGGTCAAGAAAGTAGATCTGCCTGCTGCTGTGACCGGGATTGCTCTCAATGCGGACCGAAGCGTTCTGGCGGTTGCAACCGCTGACAATACAGTTTCACTCTGGAAACTGCCTGAAGGAACGAAGCTGATCGATCTCAAAGGGCACACAGGAGCCGTTCAGGGACTGGCTTTCACTCCCGATCGTTCTAAAGTTGTGACCTCCTCGGCTGATCAGAGCCTGCGGGTCTGGAATGCGGCCGATGGAAAACAGATTTCAACCATGAAAACTCCTGCGGTAATCAGCGCCCTGACCGTCAGTAAAGACGGTTCACAGGTGATTGCCGGTAGTGCCAATAACAGCATTTACGTCTGGCCTATGACGATTCCTGCTCCCAAAGAAGGGGAGAAGGCTCCGGAAACACCCGCTCCCCTGTTTGAACTAAAAGGACATGCAAAACCAGTCTCGTCTTTGAAACTGGTCCTGCCCGCCGGTACACAACTTGTCTCTGGTAGTGAAGACGGTACGGTGCGTGTCTGGGATCTGGCTGGTAAGAAGCAGATTCGTTCAATCAGCCATGGTGCTCCTGTGACTGATGTTGATGTCAGTCCAGATGGGAAAAACCTTGTTTCTGTCTCAGTCAACGGTACCGGTAAAATCTGGCAGTTGAGTGATGGCAAAATGCTGAAAGAGTTCCGTGGAGACTTGAGTAAGGAACGTCAGCTGGTACTGGCAACCGAAACACAGACCGTTACCAAACAGCAAGTGGCCCTGGCAGATGCCGCCGTCAAGGCAGCAGACAAGAACGTTAAGGACCGTGAAGCAGAGTTGAAAAAACGGAATGAAGAACTGGATGCTGCGAAAAAAGCACTTCCGGAAGCCAAGAAGAAATCCGATGAAGCTGCCCAGAAATTGAAAGCGGCTCAGGATGAACTGGCCAAGCTGATTGCTGATCATAAGAAGAAAGGTGAAGACGCTGTCAAAGCTGCGGCTGCACTGAAGGCAGCTGCGGATAAAGCAGTTGCTGATGCAGAAGCCAAGCTGAAAACGACCAATGAGCAGAATCAGCAGGCGATTGCCGCTGTTCAGAAAGAAGTCGATGCTGCCAAGAAGGCCCTGGATGCAGCTAATGCGACCAAACCCGATCCAGCGGATAAAGAAGGCGAGCAGAAAAAGAAGGACGCCGTCGCAAAAGCTCAGGTAGACTTCGATACAGTTCAGAAAAAGCTGACAGCTGCTCAGCAGAAAAAGACCAACGATGAAAAGACCGTGACACAGGCAATCCAGACAGCCAAACAGGCTGTGCCCAAAGCGGATGCCGCGGTTGTTGCTGCGAAGAAACTGGCTGAGTCTAAACCGGATACCAAAGCTGCCGATAAAAAAGTTGCTGATGCAGATGCTGCAGCCAAGAAAGAGGCGGAAGCGGTTACTGCAGCAGAAAAGAAGATTACCTCTGCAGAGCGCTCGGTCAAAGTGGCTGAAAGTACTCTGACCAAAATTAAAGGTCAGCTGACAGAACGGACTAATGAAAAGACCTCCTTGGATGAAACAGCCAAGAACGTCGACGCTGCCCTCGAAGAAGCGAAAAAACAGGCTGCTGTGCTGACGCCGATCAAGTCTGTTGCATTCTCTGAAGATGGGAAGCAGGTAGTCACTGGCGATGACAGCCAGCAGGTTAGACTGTGGAGTGTCGAGTCGGGTAAAGAGCTGGATACTCTCTCTGGTCACACGGGAGCGATTTCTGCTGTTGCTTACACAACACGAACCACTGTTGCTTCCGGTAGTGTTGATAAGAGCATTCTGATCCAGAGCATTCAACCTGTCTGGTCTCTGATTGCTCAACTGGGAGCCGATCCCAAAGATTCCAGCAAAGTAGGCGCTTCCCCCATTTCTAATCGGGCACTCTGTCTGGATTTCAGCCCGGATGGCAAACTGCTGGCCGTCGGTGGGGGAGATCCGTCACGAAGTGGTGAGGTCATCCTGTTTGATGTCGCCTCCGGCAGTGTAGTGAAAAAACTGGGAGATGCTCATAGTGATACCGTTTTGGGAATCCGCTTCTCCCGTTCTGGAAAGCAATTACTCACCGGTGCAGCTGATAAGTTTGTCAAAATCTTTGATGTCGCATCCGGGAAATTCGTGAAATCATTCGAAGGTCATACCCACCATGTGCTGGACGTGGCCTGGAAAGCGGATGAATCCACAATCGTGAGTGCGGGTGCAGATAACGTGATCAAAGTCTGGAATATCGAGACCGGCGAACAGAAGCGTACGATTTCAGGTTATTCCAAGCAGGTCACCTCAATCGCATTTATGGGACTGGGTGACAACATCATCAGCGGTGGCGGAGACAAGACCGTTCGGATGCACCTGACGACTAACGGCTCTAATTTCCGCAATCTGAGCGGATCTACTGATTACGTTTACAGCGTCGCATCCAGCCGGGATGAAACGGTTGCGATAGCCGGTGGTGAAGATGGCGTCCTGCGGGTCTGGGATGCCAAAACGGGTAAACTGCTCCATAGCTTTAATCCGCCTCCCGTTCCTCAGGAACAGCAGGCCAGTGCCGGTAAATAATACTCAGCCTGACTGATTTCGCTGCTTTTTCCAGGCGGTTCCACGATTCTAATCGTGGGACCGCCTTTTTTATGCAATTTGGTTGATAGGTTGGGGCGGAAATCACCGCCTGATTGCACTGTCTCAGCGGACTGAGTATATTCGCAGGCTGGTTAGAATTATCTTTAGAAACAGCAGGAACTATTACATCATGTCTGATCAATTGAGCAAGCGTATTTTCGCCGAATTAGAGAGTCTCGTTCTGATCGATCCTCATACCCATATTAATCCCCATGCAGCCGCCTCAACTACGCTGGCCGATATCATGGGATATCATTATTACACTGAACTGGCCCATTCTGCTGGACTTCCTAAGGAGCAGATTGAAGAGCCGGGACTGGATCCAAAAGAAAAAGTCGGTCGACTGGTCAAGCAACTGGGGGATCTGGATAACACCATTCAGCTCAGCTGGCTGTTGGATATCTGTAGTGAATTCTTCGGTTTTGAAGAGGAAGCGATCACCGAATCTAACTGGGAAAAACTTTACGACACTGCTGCCGAAAAGATGGCACAGCCGGACTGGGAACAGCAGGTTCTCAAGCAAAGTGGTCTTGAGCAGGTCTTCCTGACGAACGATTTCGACGATCCATTAGAGGGCTTCGACACGAATCTGTATATCCCCTGTCTGCGTACAGATGATCTGGTGTTCCACTTAGGCAAAAGCGAAACACGCAAACGCCTGGCAATAGCCACAAACCTGGATATCGGTTGCGCCCACACACTCCGCGATGCAATCGCCAATTTGTTTGAGCATTTCACATCCCGAGGCGCCCGCGCCTGTGCAATCTCACTGCCTCCCGATTTCTCTCCGACAGCAGTCATGCCTGAAGAAGCGGATGCCGTCGTGCGCTCGCTGTATGCAGGTAATGAGCTGAGCTGTGATGAATCGAAACTGCTCAGCCAGTATGTATTCTGGACCCTGGCTGAGTATTGTGCCGTCCACAACCTGCCTTTCGATCTGATGATCGGTGTCAATCGCCGGGTTTATGAAGCGGGCGTTTACCAGGGGCAGGACCTGTACGACAAACGGACTTCACTGATTCAGTATAAAGAACTGTTCAATGCCTTCCCCAATGTGACTTTTCCGGTCTCAGTCCTGACCAGTACCAGCAACCAGGAACTGGTCAGCTACAGCTGGATTTTCCCTAACGTCGTCATCAATGGACACTGGTGGTATTCAAATACACCTGCGTTCATTACGTTTGACTGTAAAAGCCGGCTGGAAGCCGTCCCCAAAACCAAGCAGATCGGTTACTACAGCGACATGTACAAGCTGGAATTCGCACTCCCGAAATTCCGCATGTATCGTCGCGTTCTGGCGAATGTGCTGGCCAGTGACTTTGTGATCGGCCGCAGCTGGTCAGAAGAGCGGGCCATCGAACTCGGCAAGCTGGTTCTGAGAGGGAACGTTGAGACCATTTTTGGTCGTTAATCGGCCAGAGGGGAATCAGACGGTGATTGCATCGAGGGCTGGATCATTTTAAAATAAGGATCAGATCCCTTTTTTATCATATCATTTATCGTTTCGTCACAAGGGCTTCATTTATGGCGACTCTAGTCATGCTACAGGCGGGCCAGGCGGTCTCTTATTCCCTTTCGGGTGATGAGATGGTGATTGGCAGGCATCCTGACTGCCAGATCCAGCTTGATTCCAATATGGTTTCCCGTCGACATGCTCAGGTTGTCGGTGATGGCGATCAGTTTTTCGTTGAAGACCTGGGCAGTGGAAACGGGACTTTCGTCAATGGTAAGAAGATTGACGGAAGGACCCTACTGGCACATGAAGATCGTCTGAAAGTCGGTCCCATTCTGTTCCGCTTCGAAGCAGATAACAAAGCGGGCGGAAAAAAGTCCTCGGCCATGATGCAGGTCGAGAGCGGCTTTGATATCGGTTTTGCTACTGATGAAGATGGTGGCGCCGGTGCCACTATTATGGGGGCGGTATCCGGAGTCGGTGGATTCGGGGGGCTCGATGTGCGTCCCGAGGCCAAGCTGAAGGCGGTCATTGAGATCAGTCGTAGTCTGGCAGGAACCGTCGATCTGGAAAAGCTGCTGCCCCAGATCCTGACGACGCTGTTTCATATCTTCCCCGCTGCCGACCGCGGCTGTATCCTGCTCAAGGATGAAGAGTCAGGAGAGATGGTTCCCCGTGCGTTCAAGCATCGTCGCGAAGGCGAAGATGCAACTGTCAAGCTGAGTCGGACAATTGTAAATAAAGTGCTCGAGGAGAAAACTGGTATTCTGTCGGCCGATGCCGCCAGTGATTCCCAGTTTGATGCCAGTGAGTCAATTTCGAATCTGTCGATTCGTTCCATGATGTGTGTTCCGATGCTGGGGCTGTCGGAAGAGCCGATCGGGATTATCAACATAGATACGCAGAACCCGCTGCAGCAGTTTCAGGAAGAAGATCTGGACCTGCTGATGTCCGTTGCAGGCCAGGCGGCTCTTTCCTATGAAGGGGCCCGGCTGATGAACTCCTATCTGGAGAAACAAAAGCAGGACAACGAGATGAACATCGCTCGCGGGGTACAGCAGGGGTTGTTGCCCAGTTCGGTACCGGAAGTGGACGGGTATGAGTTCTTCGCGTCCTATCATTCCGCACAGGCCGTGGGTGGTGACTATTATGACATCTTCGAACTGCCGGATGGAAAGATCGGTCTCTCCTTCGGCGATGTTGCCGGTAAAGGGGTCCCCGGGGCAATGATCATGGCTCGTATGTCGAGCTGCGTGCAGCACACAATGCGGTTTCTGCATGAAGTCGGACCCGCGGTGGAGGCAATTAACGACCACATGTGCGACAGTGCTGTCGAGGGACGTTTTGTGACCTACGTGCTGGCTATTCTGGATCCCCAGACGCATCACATTTCGCTGGTCAACGCAGGGCATATGTCACCCATGATTCTGAAGCCGGATGGTTCGATCGATGAGTTTCCTGAAGACAGTATCGGCGTTCCGATTGGTGTGATGGAAGGCTTTCCGTTTGAAGTGGTCGAACGGGATCTGGCACCAGGCGAGATTGTGGTTCTGTTTACTGACGGCGTAGATGAAGCGATGAATCCGGAAGGGGAGTTGTATACCCTGGACCGGATGCGGGAATTCATCAAGGCCAATCGTGAAAAGAATGCTGCTGAACTGGGGCAGGCACTGCTGGCCGATGTCCGCCGGCATGCGAATGGTCGCCCCCAGAATGACGACATTACCATCATGACTTTCGGGCGTGTTTCCTGAAAGTGAAATTTCCAGTCACCCAGTCTATGGCCTCATCATGTCCGCCAGTCTGTTTATGCAAAATAACGGCAGTTCGTCCAGGCTGGAGATAACGGGCGACCAGATGACGCTTGGTCGTCATCCGGACTGTGATATCTGTCTCAAGTCAAATACGGTTTCGCGTTATCATGCGAGAATCTCTGTGCTTGATGAGGAACGATTCGAACTGGAAGATCTGGGAAGTGGTAACGGCACGTTTGTGAACAACCAGCCGGTCAATGATCCGGTGCTGTTACAGTCCGGAGATCAGATTTCGATAGGTCCCTTTCTGCTGGAATTCTCCAGTGATGCCGAGTACGAGGCCGAGCAGCATGAGGGGCTCTTGACCGCATACGGTTTGATTCCTTCTTTGAAGAATGTCTCCGTGAAGCCACCAGCAGTCGATAAGAGTACGATCCTGCGGTCCAGCGGTTCGAATGGCGATTTTGATCAATACCAGGTCAAACCAGAAATCAAGCTGAAGGCGATCCTGGAGATCAGCCGTACGATTGCGACGGCTTCTGACTTGGATATGATGGCCGAACGGGTTCTTGAGGGGTTGTTTCATATTTTTCCGGCAGCAGATCGGGGCTGTATTTTACTGCATGACAGAAACAATCAACGGTTTCTGCCTAAAGCGGTTCGCCATCGCAGGGATGACGATCAGGAAGCGCTACAGCTCAGCCGCACTGTTCTCAAAGCGGTCATCGATAATAAAACCGGGGTGCTTTCTGCCGATGCGGCGAATGATGAACGCTTTGAAAAAAGTGAATCCGTTTCGACACTCACGATCCGCTCGATTCTGTGTGCTCCGATGCTGGGATTAGACGGGAGTGTGATTGGAATCATCAACCTTGATACTCAGCTGGCAGGGCAGATGTTTTCCAATGATGACCTGGAGCTCCTGATGGTTATCGCCAGCCAGACGGCACTTTCGTATGAAAGTGCCCGGTTGATGATCTCGCATGTGGAAAAGCAGCGTTACGATAACGAAATGGAAATAGCGGCCCGTGTCCAGAAAGGTCTGCTGCCAGCAAAAATTCCTGAAGTTCCCGGCTATGAATTTTTCGTGTCATACGAAGCAGCTCGGGCTGTTGGCGGCGACTACTATGACCTGATCCAGACCGAGGATGATCTCGTCTGGTTTGCATTGGGGGATGTGGCCGGTAAAGGAGTCCCCGCTTCGCTGGTGATGTCCCGAGTCTGCAGTGCGGTACGCAGTACTGTTGAGTTTGTTCCCGATGTTGCCGATGCAGTGCACCGTGTAAATCATCACATTGATGAGGCAGCCCATGATGGTCGCTTTATCACGTTTATTCTGGGGCAAATCAGACTCAACCGGGATCTGGTTACTTTCGTCAACGCGGGACATCTGGAACCGCTGTTGCTGCAGGCTGATGGGTCGCTTCGTGAACTTTCAGCCGATCAGCCAAGTATTCCGCTGGGGGTGATGGATGACTACGAATACGAGGCTTTGACCCATGTGTTGCAGCCGGGAGAACAATTGATTCTCTATACCGATGGTGTCACAGAAGCGATGAATGAGGACCGAGAAATGTTCGGAATCGAACGACTCAAGTCTGCGATACTGGAGTCAGCAGCGAGTCCCGCTGAGCTAGGCCCCCAGATTCTACAGGCCGTAAAACAGTTTGTCGGTCAGCACGAACAGTATGACGATCTCACGCTGGTGATCATCGGTAAGTCTGCCGCGCAATGAAAAAGGTGGGAAGCGAATAAATCACATCCCACCTGCAGGTTAGACCTTATTTGTTTTGAGATCAGAGCGAAATATCTGTTGGTTCAGCAACCTTGCGATAGCCCATACTGTGGAGGACTTCCAGTACTTCACTCCAAGTAGGGAACTGCCGACCGCTGCGTCGTTTGTAATCATCCATGGCTTTCATGAAATCGATTTCCTGTTCGCTGTAGTCGCGTTCGCAGGTGGTTGGATCGATCTGGCGGCGACGCTCAATTTTCCGCTCATCCACAACGCCATGCTTCTCATGAATGGTACCTTTGCTGCCGGAAACTCTACGATTAACACGACGACGGTCAACAACCAGTTCAGAGGGGGGATCGAGTTGATTTACCATATTCAATTTCAGCTTTCTTTGAGGGAGTTCAATTACCTGAGGCTTTCACATATACACCAGTGTTGAGAAAAAGGTCCGATACAAAAGGACTCCCATTCATTCTCACACAATCCGTTCATATGCTTTGGGGAAGAATTTCTCCACGATTCCAAAATAGTTCTGGCCCGAGTCGGAAAGTGGAGCTAACTTACTCAATTATTCCCACCAAAATCCGGATTGGGAGATTTGTTTAAAATAATTAACACCGATAAGCATGATCGACCATGCCGATTGAGTAGTCATCCCGATTATGAGGATTATCGGGCAGCTCCTGCCGTGCTTTGTTCAGAATTGTGTACAGAGTTGAGATTGCTCACCGTCTCGGTGAGAGTGATCCCAGACCGATGACGATCCGGACCTGTGTTTTTTGCAGTCCTGCCGCCAGAAAGACTCCATCAAATGATTCCAGCAGGCTTTTGAGCCCTGCCAGCTTGCTTTTACCCTTCGCCAGATCACTGTCTTGCTGTCTTGAGAGTTGTTCCGCCAGAAAATCGGAATTCTGCTCGATAAAAGTGCGAATCGAAGAAATGTTCAGGAAGCAGAGCTGTTTCTCTTCCTGGAAAAAAGTCTCCTTCCAGGATTGAAACAGGGGAAGTGCTGCAAGACTGTCCTCGGACTTCAAGGTGAAAAACTCACGGACGAGATCCGGGGAACTGGCCAGGACCAGCTGTTGATCACTGATGCCATAAGCGGGCTGGTACGGTCCCAGGTGGTCGATCCAGCGTAGATGATATAAATCATGATCTTCCACCTTGAGAATCGCTGGTTCATCCTTGTGCTTCGCATCCGTATTGTGCTGGACAAGCACGCTGTTCATCAGGAAGTGGGCTACATTCTCGAGAGCCAGATGATAACTGGATTTTTCTGATGAGGATGATGCATTCTCAGGAGGAGAGAGCTGCATGGCGATCAGACCGTCGAATGAGATCGCATCGAAGGACAGTTGCTGGCGGGGAACCGAATAAAACAGGACGTTAGGCCCCAGGGCACTGGCAATATCGGTAATCGGATCCAGACCTCCCAGCAGGCCAACACTGGCCGCATGAATTTTTTTCCACTTTTCCGGGTGTTTCTGGGCATAGAAATCAACAAACTTTTGCGTCAACAACTGCAGGTTCAACTGGCCAGCCATCACCGCCAGGGCCTTCTGTGGAATCAGCGTGTAGGGATCCGGAGTGCTGGCTGAAGTCTGCAGAATATTGAGCAGCGGCAGATCGATCACTTCGGAATTGAACAAAATCACGGTCTCCAGGGCGAGTGTGTTTTTCAGATGCAGACCTGCGATCAGTGCACCGGTTTTCTGCCACCAGTTAACAATTCCCTGTTCGACTTCATTGCGCGGAGGTTTGATAAATTCATCCCAGGCCCGTGGGTTCAGGAAGGCGGAACCTGTGGCATCATCGGCGAGCACTGCACGCGCTCGCTGGTACATCTTGAGATTGTAGAGGCAGTTCTGCTCCTTAAGAGGTTTCCCCTCCTGCAAAGCGGCAAAGAGTGCGACACTGGAGTGGAGCAGGTTCTCATTTTCAGAGAGAATCAGAGTTTGTTCCAGAAACGTATAATGGATCCCAGCAGAAGCGTTTTCGGCATCCTCTGTTTGTTGGCTGGCAGTAAAGCAGGGAATATCAAGATGAGTTGATTCCGTCACTTTAACGCCTGTCTTTTGAAACCAGTCTGCAAACAGAGCACGGGTTGCAGCGGGATCCTTAACATCGGTTAATAGCAATATGGAGGGATTCTGATCCGGGCCGTTATTAAATACTGCCAGGCCAACCGATTCTCCGAAGAGATCCCGTAGCAGGGGAAGTAACGGGCGTTGAGTCAATGTTTCCAACTGAGTGAGGCCCTGTTTCAGGTTTTTCACATCCTGGCTGCGAAGCCAGTGCTGGAAGACCTCTGTCTCACGAAAGCGAGATGCGAGCTGGGAATGCAGGAACTGCTTTATATGTTGATCCAGCTGTGTGGCTTCAAGATACAGCCCCGCTTTCTGGTCGACGAGTTGACTGAGTGGCCTGGCTGCGAAGGCTGTATGGGCGGAAAGACAACAGAGTAGACTCAGGAGGAGGGCTGGCACGAACCGAAGTGTGGTCAAGCGTCTGCAATTGACTAATGGATTTGGTTTCATGGACTGTATTCCTGATGAGACTCTGCGCGAATTGAAAAGAATCAAATTTTCGTTGATGACTCGGGGACGGAATGAATTATAAAGTTCCAGGCGTGATTGAACTGATCTTTAATGGGTTGCATTTCTGAATTGATATCATCAACCCAGTTGGATTCAGAAGGAAGCGTATCTACAGACTGAGGGGCCGACGGTGAAACCGGGACCAGGGTGACAGCCTCCGACATCGCTCCGGCTGTACTTTGGGCAAGTCCCCACGAAGCAGCGCCTGCATTTTTCAGCAGCTGATTCAGATCGTGCGGAGCGGTGGGCTGTTTAGCTGCAGGCTCGGGAGTCGAAGGGCTGGTAGCTACCGGGATGCCGGTTTCCTTTTCTGATCGATTAGTGAAAAACGGAATCACAATCGCCGTCAGCAAGCCGGCGGCCGCCAGACTGGTCCAGATCCAGGAAGTGGAAAGACGATGAGGACGGGCGATTATCTCTGTGCTCACAGATGGCAGGTCACTATTGCCCGATGTGTCAGTAAACTGGGCCAGCACCGCATCAACCAGATCAATCTCAGGCATGGTCTGTTCCCATACGGGGAGTGCCTGTTCCAGGATGAGAAAATCTTCCCAGAGCCGCTGATGTTCCGGGGAAAGTGCGGACTGTTTTTCCAGTTGGGAACGTTGATCGAAGCACTGTGATTCGATCATGGATTCCAGTTTCGATTGATATTCAACGAGATTCATGTCTGACCTCTGGTACGATTCCACGTTGTCTCAAGGTAGATGCCAGTTCCTGACGGGATCGGTGTAGCCAGGTTTTGATGGTCCCTTCCGGACGTTCCAGCACTTCTCCAATCTCCTGACAACTTAAATTTTCCTGGTGAAACAGAATAAAGCAGGTACGGTGGTTTTCCCGCAACTGACTGATGGCATTTTGAAGTTCTTCTCCCAGATCCTGCAACTCTTCAGACGACTGACTGACGGCCAGTTCCGATGCAAATTCAGCAGGAACGGGGCGACGGGACCGTTGACTGAGGAAAGTCCGACAACGATTGGCAGCGATCGTCAGTAACCAGGGCTTTAAAGTCCTGGTCGGATCCCACTGATGCAGGCTGCGAAAGGCGCGGACGAAGACTTCCTGAGCCACATCCTCCGCGTCCTGGCGATGCCCCAGCATCCGATAGCACAAACCAAAGATGGAACTCTGAAACCGTGCTACGAACGCGCGCATCTCCGCTGTATTACCTTCCAGGCAACTTTGGACCAGTACCGCATCTTCTTCGTTCACGGAAAAATCCCGTTTCGACTTGCACAACAACAGAATTCGGAATCAGAACTTCATTCGATTTCACTAACTATACCAGTTTTCTGCTGTGGGAGTTTCAGAGGAGGTTAAAAATTCGGTCCGGTTTTCGTCAGGGGGCCAGGCGAAGCAAAAAGGGATTGCAGCATACTGACAGTGAGTAGTGATCATATGGATGTGTGTGGTGTGTGCCTGATTTTTTAGACGCTACTATTCTAGGTTTATCGATCTTATTAGCTTGAAATTGTTCAAGTAGTCGAATGTGCGGGTTATTGTGAGGTCTAAGTCCCTATCTGAAAAACCTTTAAATCTGAAAGTTGACAACCTTCGATAAGCATCCGAAACTTATTATATATCATTTAATAATATGTTCTAAATTAACGGTTTATTATTAAAAGATATGTTTTATTAATCTGTATTTTTAAGGATGTTCAAAATGAGGCACTTGAGAACCTTCCCCGGAAAGCGTGGATTTACGTTGATTGAGTTACTGGTGGTTATCGCGATTATTGCCATTCTGATTGCGCTGTTGTTACCAGCCGTGCAGCAGGCTCGTGAGGCAGCCCGACGGAGTACATGTAAGAACAGTGTGAAACAGATTGCCTTGGCAATGCATAACTACCACGAAACCCACGGCTGCTTTCCCTACGCTCACATGGCACATTATTCAGGGTATCCTCAATACTGCCATAATCGGGATACTTGGTTTCACCGTCTACTGCCTTTCGTTGATCAGGCACCCATGTATAATCAATATGAAGGCGATTGTGCGAATGTGTCGGCCAGCACCAGTAACCATGTCCACAATATTTCGAGCAGCAAGGTATTTGTCAAAACGGCGTTGCCGGTTTTCATGTGTCCTTCTGATATTGGACCTGCTTTTGCTGAGAATTCTGGTGTGCGTTGGGGAGGAAATTACCTTGCCTGTATAGGTTGGGCAAATAATCGTTCTACTGGCACGGACAATGGGATGTTCGGTCAGAATACCAAGACTCGATTTAGGGATGTGAAAGACGGGACTTCGAATACGATGATGCTCAGCGAGTCTGTGCAACGCGTAGAGGTTCCCAGTGGTTTTTCCTGGGGATGCCCGGGTTGTTATTGGATTGGAGGGGCTCACGGTGAAGTGACATTCACTGCATACGAAACCCCTAATACTAAGGCAGCCGATCAGAATTATCTCTGTAAGTCGACTACCGATGTGAATGCACCCTGTGTGACTAATCAAACAGACCGTTGGAATTATGCACGCAGTCAACATGTAGGTGGTGTACACGTTGGAATGGCTGATGGTGCCGTTCGTTTTATTTCTAACAATATTGATCTCAATAACTATCGAGCTCTGTCAACGCGTTCGGGGCATGAAGTGGTGGGTGAGTTTTAATCGTCTCTAGTTAAGGAATTCTGTCTGCCCCGACAGAGTTAGTGCGAGGCAGGCAGAGCTTACAGGAAAAAGTCAATGAAAACAGTTGCGTATTATCTGATGTTGGCCTGCACTGCAGGTGTGCTTGCTGGATGTGGCGGTGGTGAGTCAGGACCGACTAATTATCCTGTCTCTGGTAAAGTAACCGTAGATGGAGAACCTCTGGCAGAAGGGGATATTATTTTCCGCGATGCAGAGGGGAAAGCGACCAGTGGTGCTGGCAAGATTGAAGAGGGGGCATTCTCATTTGAAACCGTTGCGGGTAAAAAAGCTGTTGTGATTACTGCTACACGTGAGATTCCCGGTAAGACCGTGGCTGGTGGCGCTCCCGGGGAGCCAGCAGTACCTGCCGTGGAGCAGTATCTGCCTGCGGAGTATAATGAGAAGACCACACTGGAAGCTGAAGTCAGCGAGTCCGGGCCAAATGAATTTACTTTCGAATTGAAGACTAAAGCAGAGTAATCCCTGCTGTCATGGCAGGGGCAAGTGTCACCTCTGTCTGAGCTTTAGTTAAACGTAAAAAAAGCCGCACCTGCCTGGTGTGGCTTTTTTATTGATACTGGCCCAGAGCGAATCTGATTCGGTAGATCAGTTATTTCTGAATGCATTCCCGAGCGAGGATGCGAGCCTGCTTGAAAGCATGTTTGATGGTATAGGCGCGCGCCTCGACCTGCTCTTCGGTATAATATTTACCGTGATCACTGGCAGGGAGTCCTGCAAGTGACAGGGTCAACGGCAGTAGATCGAGAAATTCACGATAACGACGCTGGATATCATTGCTGGCACTGGCTGAGTCATTCACTGAAAGTATCTCCCTTTGGAATTCGTCCTGGTTCGCATAGTCTTGTAAACCTGCTTAATGATTCTGATTTTCCCAAACAGGAATCAGAAAAGCAATGGGCAGTTCGCAGAATGACGCATTCTCAAGCGGAAACGGAGGTCAATATACCTATAAAAAGAGAGATGAGAACTGAAAGCTCAGCGTCTCATCTCTGATCTGACTGGATTCTGGTTGAAGCTTCAGAGTGGGTTATTCTTTATTCTTCAGCCCGGTTTCCTCAGGTTTTGGTAGAGTCACTGGTGGGAGATCAGGGACACCTGATTGCCCTTGTTCCCCCTGTTGTTCCTGGGGTTGTTGAGGTGGCTGCTGCGGGTAACCCTGTGGCGGCATCTGGTATTGTTGAGGGTATGCCGGCATGGGTTGTTGTGGATATCCCTGCTGCGGATAATACTGAGGCGGCATGGGATATGGATAAGGCATCTGCTGCGGGGGATAACCATAAGGTTGCTGTGGGTAACCCTGCTGTTGGGCGGCCTGATCGTAGGCCTGCTGAGCCTGCTGCTGTTGCTCTGCAGTCAGGATCTGGGTGTCTCCTTCATAGACCCCGGGAGCATCAGGTGTATCTGTCGCAGGTGCAGCTTCACTTTCAGTGGCTTCTGGCTCTACTTTAGCCTCTCTGGTTTCCTCTTTATGAACGGGGATATCGAAGACCGTATCGGAGCCGGTGAGGATATCACTTCCCGGAGCTGCTCCCGCTGGAGCCTCTTTCGCATCCGGACTGTGTGAGATTACAATTTCAAAGTCCAGCTTGCCTACCTGGATTTTGTCTCCATGTGACAGTTGAACTTCACCTTTGATGCGTTTGCCGTTGACCAGTGTCCCGTTGGTGCTGCCGAAATCTCGCAAGCGTACGCTGTATTCATCGACCGTAAAGACGCAATGGTGACGACTGACCATATCACTGTTAGGTCGTAGATGGCAATCTTCTTCACGCCCAATGAGGAATTTTTTACCCTTAATGGGAATCTGTTTGCCATCATGGCGACCGCCAATGACTTTCAGAGAAAGCTGTAACATAAATCATTCACTCCGTGGGTGCCCGCAGAACGTGTTAATGTTCTGGATTGTGGAATGGCGATAACACGCACCATTCTAACTCAGGTGACTTGTTTTCATTTTGACAGAAGAAAGGAGACAGGAATCGAAAATGAACAAGAAACAGAAATGAGTGAAAAACTTCTCGTCAATAAATGGAAGGAGCAAATAACAATGCCCTTTTGGCCCGCATTGTGTGGTTTGTCTCACTTCATCGTAAGCAAAGATCCACTACTTCTTTCCGTTACACACAATTTTTAAACTGCTGAAAGAAAATAAAATAAGAGCTTTATATATGTAACGCTATCAGGGATTTGACGGTATGTCAACAAGTATCAATCCTGCATCCAATACGTAAATAATTTATTAATAACGTATCGATTTTGTTTGATTTTAGTAACTGCTGAATTCTCAACCGCTAAACCTGTTTTTTGCGGCTGGTCCAACTGTCTTGTGAATATTTTTCTTTTTCCAGTGTACGGGCTCGCAGGGATTCTTCGTCAGTCAGGTTTCCAGACTGGAGCGGTAATTTTAATGCTGTCGAAATTGCCTGTGAGAAGTCTGAGGTGAGCGCGTTGAGAAATTCTTCACTGTAGCGACCGGGTTGCTCAACCAGATTCAAAAGTCCGGGAAATTCGGGAGCGTACTCTGAGGTCAACAGGAGCAGGCTGCCATGCTGAACGATGGCCCCTCGCCGGCGTCGCTGTGCACTCCCCAGTATTTTCTGGCCCTGGTACACCAGATCCCTTTCATCTCCACGTCCAAAACAGAGAAATGGTTCTGAGGCGGAACGGTATGTAATTCCCCGGAATTCTACATTCAGACCATGTGCCGCCAGTACTTCGATTAGAGGCTGGTGGATGGCGATATACAACTCTGGTGGTGATTTGGCGAGAGGGTGATTGGCGGGTACTGTAAATGAGTAAGTCAGCTCATGATGATGTAAAATCGCACCTCCGCCTGAAAGGCGACGGACACGAGGGAGTCCTTCCCAGGGCCCCTGTTGAGCGTCGTTGTCATTCTGCTGAAAGTAACCCAGAGAGATCGTTGCCTGATCCCAGCGGTACCAGCGTAGCGAGCAGACCTGGTCTGACACGGCTGATTCCAGCAGGGATTCATCCACAGCCATATTCCAGCTTCCCGGCTGGGGGGCTGGTTCATTGAGCAGTCGACAGTGATCTGGAAGAGGAGAAGCTGTCATGCCGGGAAGCAGTTCATTCAAGAATACAACAAGCGGGTCGTTTTGTTATTCCGACTCGCAGCATTGGAGAATTGGATTACGCGCCGCAACCACTTCGTCTGGTCGACTGACGTCTGTAGAGTGCGGAGCCTGATGGATGAACTCGGGATCTTCCTGCAGGATTTTAACAATCGTCTCAGCGAAGGCATCCAGAGTCTCTTTGGATTCTGTTTCGGTCGGCTCAACCATGATGGCTTCGGGCACTACCAGTGGGAAGTAGACTGTGGGAGCATGGAAACCAAAATCAAGCAGCCGCTTGGCGATGTCCATGGCTGTGATTCCATTGGCTGCTTTGCTTTTGGACGCGGAGGCCACGAACTCATGCATGCACAGATCACCGTTGGGAACAGGCAGTACGTCTTTGAGCAGGGCCTTGAGGTAATTCGCGTTCAAGACCGCATTTTCAGAAACCGCTTTTAATCCTGCTGCACCCAGTGTGCGCAGATAGCAGTAGCCCCGTACCAGAATGCCGATGTTGCCGTAGAAGGAGCGGACACGACCGATTGATTTGGGTGGTGTTACAAGCTGGTATGCTTCGCCTTCTTCAGCGGAAGTATCATGGCTGATGACGGGGCCGGGGAGGAAGTCGGCCAGGAAGTCACGAACGGCGATTGGACCGGAACCAGGTCCACCTGCTCCGTGAGGACCAGTGAAGGTTTTATGCACATTGAAATGCATCATGTCGCCGCCAAAGTCTCCCGGACGGGTATAGCCCAGGATCGCGTTCATATTGGCACCATCAATGTAGACCAGGCCGCCTACGTCGTGAACCATCTGAGCGATCTGTTTAATGTCTTTCTCGAACAGTCCCAGTGTGTTGGGGTTGGTGACCATGAAAACGGCGGTCTGATCATCCAGGTGTGATTTCAGATCTTCCAGGTCGACCAGTCCCTCTTTACTGCTGGCCAGCTGGACACAGTCAAAACCTGCGATTGCGGCACTGGCCGGGTTGGTGCCGTGAGCACTGTTGGGGAACAGAACCTTGGTTCGTTTTTCCCCTTTGTCCTCAAAGTAGGCTTTCGCTGTCAGCAGGGCAGTGAATTCTCCCTGGGCACCAGCGGCTGGCTGCAGGGAAACCGCAGGTAGTCCTGAGATTTCTGCCAGCATTTCCTGCATCTCATAAAGCAGACCGAGCATGCCCTGCAGGTCAGCCTGATTCTGGTAGGGATGCAGGTCGACGATTCCGGGCAGACTGGAAAGCCGTTCGTGTCGCTTGGGGTTGTATTTCATCGTACAACTGCCCAGCGGATAAAAGTGAGTGTCCACACACATGTTTAAGGTGGAGAGATTGACAAAGTGCCGAATCACGTCAGATTCGGTGACTTCAGGCAACCCTGTGGGTTCGGTGGCCAGTGCCTGCGCGGGAATCAGCTCTTCAAGCGGTTTAACTGGAACATCAGCAGCAGGAAACTGCGCACCGCGACGTCCGGGCTGAGAGAGAGCAAATAATGATTGAGTGGCCAGTTTGTTTCGCATGGTAGTAGTTATCGCTTCGAAATAATTGACGATTGAAACGGTGAACGCGGAGTCGAGCGTCGCGTTTATGCCTTGAGTGCGGTCACCAGGCGATCAATTTCTTCCCGGGTGCGCTGTTCTGTGATCGCTACCAGTACGGCGGTTTGATAGCTTTCTGGATTATTTTCAAAGGTAAAGCGGGAAAGCTCCGGTCCCAGATCGAAGCCTGCCTGACGCGCTTTTCGCAGCAGAAAGTCAGCTCCTTCCGAACAACTGACGGCAAACTCTTTGAAGAAGGGACGCACAGGAAAGAGCAGTTCAATACCTTCCACACTCGAAAGTTGGTCTGCTGCGTAGTGAGCTTTCTGGCAGGAAAGTTCAGCGACTTCCCGGATGCCCTGTTTACCCAGCAGGGAGAGATAGACGGCAGCCCGGATTGCAATCAGTCCCTGGTTACTGCAGATGTTACTGGTTGCTTTGTCGCGACGAATATGCTGCTCGCGTGCCTGGAGATTTAAAACATAACAGCGTTTACCGTTGCGGTCGACCGTCTGGCCAATCAGACGACCAGGCATGCGGCGGACGAATTTCTCACTGCAGGAGAACAGGCCCAGATAGGGGCCACCAAATTGCAGAGGAGTGCCCAGTGACTGACCTTCGGCGATCGCGATATCGGCTCCATAGTCGCCGGGACGACTCAGGATTCCAAGGCTGATTGGATCGTAGGAAACTACAGAGAGTGCTCCGTAGCGATGTGCGATCTCGGTCAGCTCAGCAGCTTCTTCCAGAGTACCGAAGAAGTTGGGATGTTGAATGACCAGGCAAGCGGTCTGATCATCCATGGCTGCGTCGACATCGGCAGGATCGACAGAACCGTCTTTGCAGGGAACGATCACCACTTCGCAGTTGAGGTGTTTCAGATAGGTTTCCACGACCTGTCGATATTCCGGGTGCAATGATCCAAGCAGGACAACCCGATTGTGTCGATTCGTGACCCGCATTGCCATGAAGGCGGCTTCACTGACACAAGTTCCCCCCTCGTACAGGCTCGCATTGGAAACGTCCATGCCAGTGAGCTGGCAGATCAGAGACTGGAATTCGAAGAAGGTCTGCAGGCTTCCCTGACTGGCTTCAGCCTGATAGGGAGTGTAAGCGGTGTAAAACTCACCCCGACGGGCAATTTCATCAACGGCTGCCGGCACAAAATGGTCATAGGCTCCACCGCCCAGCATGCAGACGCGGTCCGCGGGACCGACATTCTGACTGGCCAGTTTAGAGAAGTGCGCCTGCAGTTCCATTTCTGTCAGAGCAGGGGGGAGATCCAGAGGGCGATCCAGTCGCAGGTCTGATGGAATGGTTGAGAACAGGGCTTCCAGTGAGTTGACGCCGATGGTCTGCAGCATCTGTTGCTGCTGTTCTGGTGTGTTGAAGAGATAAGACACGGTTCACTCAATCATAAATGTAGAGGGTGATGATAGCTGAAGCTTCAGCCTGAGGGTTTATAGTAGGGCTGGATATATTGGTAATCTGTTTTTTCCAATTTGCCACGAAATCATGATCCGAAAGGCAGGCTGTCTATTTCAGCCTGCCGCAGTGGAATGCAGGAAGATTGCCGGTGGTGGAGCAACTCTCAGTGCGCTTCGGATTCGCAGAATTTTTTGTATTCGTCTGCATCCATGAATTGTTCGAGCTCAGCCGGGTTGGACATTTTGATTTTAGTAATCCAACCGGTGCCAAACGGATCGTCAGAAAGCGGAGCCTGATCATCAACCAGTGATTCGTTGACTTCTGCAATTTCTCCACTGACGGGTGAGTAGAGGTCACTGACTGCTTTAACGCTCTCGACTTCGCCGAAAACTTTTCCTGCTTCGCAGGTTGAGCCAACTGCTGGCAGGTCAATATAGACCAGGTCGGTTAACTGATTGACGGCGAAATCCGTGATTCCTACTGTTGCCAGTTCGCCTTCAACGCCGACCCATTCGTGAGTTTTTGTAAATTTTAAATTGGCCTGATCCATGATCGTAAAACCCTCTGTGTAAGTTCTTTTTCCCAGAAATTGAACAGCGGAAATCTGGAAAAAAGAGGTCAAAAAATCCCTGATATCTCTCTGTTGACGATACAGAGATTTGATCCATTTGAAAAGGATTCAGTGAGGGAAATTCTACGACTACTGAGGACTATCTTGTAGAGGCCACGGAAGAGTCTCACAGGTGAAACCTGCCGCAGGATGGTGATTTCCGAAGGTTGGATGGACACAGGCGACGGGCGCAAGCAGAACCGGTGAAAACCCTGTCCGCTGCGCTGCCTAGGATTCTTCGTGAGGATGCATGGTCTCTTCTTCGACCTTGTGGAGTTTTTCCAGTCGACGTGCGTGCCGGCCCCCCTCAAATTCTTCCTTAAGCCAGATTTCTACCATGCGATTGACAAGCCGGTCCCCCAGCAGGTCGGCTGAAAGGCAAAGAACGTTGGAATCGTTATGCAGGCGGCTCATTTGGGCAGTGATGTCGTCGTGACACGGTGTCGCCCGGACTCCCGGAAATTTGTTGGCTACGATGCACATGCCCATGCCGGTACCACAGATCAGAATTCCCCGATCTATGGACTTGTCGCCGATGGCTTTTGCCACTTTCACTGCGTAGTCAGGGTAGTCGACGCACTCTCCATCTTCCGGGCCATAATCGTAAGCGACATGTCCCAACTGGTTAAGGAGTGTGAGGATCTTGGCTTTGGTGGAGAATCCCCGGTGATCGCTGGCAACTGCAATTTTCATCGAAACTCTTTGATATTTGGATGATCAAAAAAAGAGAGCCCTCTGCACAGGCTCCATGCAACCTAATTGGATTATGGCAGGCTGCTGAGCTTAGGACGCCTGGCTAACAGGCTCGCTGGCCAGGCTGAGACTCTATTCACCGTGCGTGAAATGAGCTCGCGGGTGCAGAGTTAACAGTATCTTCATAAAGGTAAGGTTAATGATTACTAATCTATTATAGCAAGCGAGTGCCTGCTGCTGTTAGGTATATTTTGTCGTAAAAATGAGAACTCAGGCGGGTGGATATTCAGTCCGGTCAATTTTCACTCAGGGAGATGGAGTTGAGTGACAATCGTCTTTAAACAGTTTTCAATTTCTTGTTTACAGTCTACGTAGCACTGATAGCCACCACCGATCGGGTCTGAAATATCTTTCCCATTGGGTGAGAGCAATCTGACGGTTTCTGCCAGATCGGGGCGTTCCGCGAGAATCGCGGATCGATGCCCTTGTGTCATCGTATAAAGATGATCGGACTGGTCAAGTAGGCGTTCGGTCAGTGGTTGACTTTCATGAGCCTGAATATCAATGCCCTGTTCAGCCAGAATCGAGACTCCTTCGGGGCTGGGAGGGGCTCCCATTGCAGCTGCGAGTCCCGCTGAGGCGACAATATAGCCACGATCCGACAGTTCATCTTCCTGGCAGCCCAGTTTATCAGAGAGCAGTTTTCGGAACAGGCCTTCAGCCATCGGGCTTCTGCAGGTGTTTCCTGTGCAGACGAACAGATAGATTTCGCTGGAAAGTCGCTTCAGTGTTGTATCGGTGACGACGCCCGGTTGGAGAATGCTCCATTGATTGTCCTTGATAGAGACCAGGGTAGACTGATCTCCGAAGCGGGATGGGCCATCATCGATCACCAGGGCGATCTGGTCTCCGAACGCCTCAGTCACGGCGTCTGCTGTCTGCAAACGAGCGTCTTCATTGAGTAGAACCAGTGGTGAAGGAGAGAGCCGCATGGTCTGAAAAATAATCTCATGTGCCGGGGCACGCAGTCTGATACGCTCTGCAGGGCAGATCTGCTGCTGTACTTCAGTAGGCAACTCAGAGAACAGCGTGTCAGGACCGGGGCGATCGAGTTCCAGTACGACCGGGCCGGGCCAGCAGCGTTTTGAGAGTTTGCGGGCAATCGGAGGCATTTCCGGCAGATAATCCTGTGCTTCGTCAAAATCTTTGACACAGAGCACCAGCGGATCTGCATTCCCGGCAAGATCTTTAAGTTTTTGCATGCCATCCGGACTCAAAGCCTGTCCTGCAATGACATAAGCGGTTGCCGTTGGAAACGCAACTAATTCGCCTTTAGCAAGGTACTGGACTGCCAGATGGATCACATCACGGATATCGTCAGTCTGTTTTAAATTGATCCGTTCGGTCATTGAACAATTTAAGCCTTAGATTTTCTGCAGAAATTGTTTTGCGGCGCAATTCAACGGTCAAAAAAGTAAGATTTTCGATCCCGCGACGAATCACGATTCAGGTCTAACTGCTTAGGAAATACTGATTTGAATCTGTCCCAATGCACTTGATCATAACCGGCGCAATTCGATTGATCAAGCTGCTGGAATAATTGACTCTCTTAAGGTATTATCATTAGGAAGTTTATAACGCTTGCGTAAAAAGTGTTCTTACGTGATTTTTAAGAAATCAGGAATACCTGACGCGTTGACCAGGGCCCCTTGTTAGGATGGGGGACTGTTTCAGTCCTGCATCTGCTCTAAACAGCATTCCTTCCGGTTTCACAAGCACAGTGCACTATGGCTCCATTAAGTTCTCCCCAAAAAAATAATCCAAAGCGGCAACGCCTCAAACAATCCATTCGCTCACTGATCGAATTTCGTGGTGCTTCTGAATTGGATCAGAACCAGTTTCAGTCGACTGCTCGGAAATTATATGACGGTCCGGCAGGAGCAGTGCTCTATCTGGCCAGTAAACTATCACTGCATGATCCTCTGGTAGGGCGGATTCTCAAAACTCGTCGTTTCGATGTGACCGAGTTTCGGAATATCCTGGATATCGGCGCTGGTGCCGGACAGATTTTGGGACATCTGCTGCGGGAAACGCATCCCGAAGCAAGATTAGTCGCCTGTGATCTCTCACACCAGATGTTGAAACGGGCGCGAACCCGTATGGGAAGTCCACGTCCGGATTATCTTTCAGCAGATTTGACCTGTCTGCCATTTCAGGATGAATCTTTTGACTGTGTTACCTGTGGCTGGGTGCTGGAATACTTGACGGATCCCCGCCATGGCCTGTCAGAAATTCACCGTGTTCTGCAGCCCGGTGGCAGCCTGTTTCTGATGGCTACCGAAGATCGTCTGTCCGGAATGCTCAACAGTGCAACCTGGAAGTGCAAAACCTATAATCGGATTGAGCTCCAGCAGGCCTTCGAAGAGACCGGGCTGCCCTGGAAAGAGCAGCACTGGTTCACACCGATCCATCAGTTCCTGAAACTGGGCGGAATCATTGTCGAAGCGACTAAACCGCTGGAGGCTTCTGAAGAACTTACAGCAGATACCGTTTCCGCGACAACTCAGTCCTGATAACGGACCTGACTCCAGTCTTTTGCCAGTTCACAGAGTGTTTTTAACGTCTCTGGATTGGCGCTGCAGGCGGTGATACCGGGCAGACGCAGCATGTCAGCCCGCTCGTCGAGCCAGTGTTCGTGAAAGTTGACCGGTTCGCCATTGTGTACCCAGACCGCATCGCCACCCAGAATGCGGGCGATGTGCAGTGAGACCGGAAAGTCGTAGACATTCGGGGTGTGGATCAGCGAACCGCCAAAGGCCCCTGTTGCCAGGTGGTCGTAGATACTGCCTGGCATTTCATCCGGTGGGACTCCCTGCAGTCCGGTTTCGGTCACCAATCGGGCGTTCGATGTATCTTTATCCTGGAAGCCGATCAGGTAGATGCGTGGTGAATCGGGGCGGGTCTGAGGATCGATGACAGGCATCGCATCCAGCACTTCCCGGGCGGGGCGGCTCAGGTCATCTGGACCACAGATCACTTTTTTGTGTACTGCTTCTACCCAGGTGCCCTGTTCTCCTGTTTCCGGAATATAAACCAGTGAATAGTGGACTGTTTCACTATCGCGCAGATGAACCATGACACAGTAACCGTTGGCTGTTTTATCGCGATACTGTTTAGTGCCATCAATCGGATCGATCGAGAGTACATAGGGAGAGTCTTCTGAGAAGCGATCCAGGTCTCCGGTTTTCTCTTCGGCTTCGATGCGGCACTCACGAAAAATGGGATCGCGATCACGTAAGGCAGCGACAATCAATTCCTGCAATGTCAGATCAGCCAAAGTCAGGGCATCAGTGAGGGCACTGCCCGATGATTTATTCTCGACGGCGATATTAAAATTTCGCAGCCGTTTCGCGATGGCACCGGACCAGCGGAGGATCTCGGGAAGATGGGCCTGTAATGCGTCGAGCAGAGGATTGAGTTCCATGGTTTTGAATCTTTATTGTTAGCTGTGATAGAGATTAAATCGTAAATCAGGTCTGGCTGGCACCTGCATTGTTTCGTTTCTGTTCCAGATATTCAATCACCAGTGCAGCCACATTCACATTTGTGGCTGATTGCAGTCCTCTCCAGCCTGGTACCGCATTGACTTCGAGTAGATAACGGGTCTCAGGTTCATCGACGGGAGTCAACAGATCAACGCCCGCGAATTCGGCCTGGGTCAGTTCGCAGGCCCGCAACGCCAGTTGAACTTCAGACTCTGTCGGCAAGTAAGCTTCCGCTCGTCCCTGACGGGAAATGTTGGTTCGAAAATCGCTCTGATTGTGTCTGCGGATTGCTCCAATGACGGAACCATTGAGAATCAGAATTCGCAGGTCGTAGCCCGGGTGGGGAATGTAACGCTGCAGATAGATGACAGCCTGTGTGCGTTCGAGTGTGCGGAATGAGCGATAAGCAAGATCGGAATCGCTGATCCGGAAGATGCCACGCCCCTCAGAACCAAACAGCGGTTTGACGACGACGTCTCCCCCCAAATCCTCGAAACGTTGCATTGCCGCTTCTGAGGATTCACAGACTGCGGTCGCAGGAACAGGCAATCCTGCCGCCGACAGGCGGGAAGTTGTCAGATATTTATCGACTGCGCACTCTATGGCCCGGGGAGTGTTGAATACAGTCACGCCTGCCTGTTCCAGACGCCCCAGCAGATCCATGCGAAAGATAACCTGTTCCAGCGAGCCGGGAGGCATCGTGCGAATGATCAGGGCATCAAACTGATTGAGATCAATCTGACACTCTTCTGCATCATAGCTGCTGAACTGCTCTACAGAACAGCCGGGGAGCCAGGCTGCGAGATCCCGGAATTCGAGAGTGCAGGACGAATGCCCGCGTGCTTCTGCAGCCTGCTGAAGTTCACGGCAGTACCAGCTTCCCTGATTTCCCAGAATGGCAATCCGCACGAAACTTGTTCCTGGCTAAACGGGATCGGAAACAGGTGGCTGTATCAGAAGCCGAAGCTCTGTTTGAGCAGATCGGGATTCATCTCGCCGAACCGAAAGACATTACCGGTCTCCAGGTTCTGCAACGTGACAACGGCAGGACTGAAGAAACTCGGGTCGATTTCATAAAAGTCATGGTTGGCTTCTGCAAAGACATCCAGAAACGGTTTGCCATAACAGGCTGCCGAACAGGAGGGGAGCGAAGGGCCAATCTCCTGCAGCGATTCGTCGTCGCCGACAACCCAGAGTGTGACGGCACTGCCATATAGAATCGCATCATTAGTGCGTCCGATGCCCGTCAGGTGATCTTTGGCGACAGGTGCCAGCGGTGCGGTACCGAAGCCCGCCTGGACGCGATGAACGTCAAACTGGCTTTCAAACAATTTATGCATGGCCGTCTCTACCGAGCGGGCAATCACCTGAATGTTACCGGCGAGGCTCGACGTGGGAGCAACCAGGAGCATGATGTTCTTCGGATCGACGCCCGTCGATTGTGCAATTTTATCGACCACGTTAATATCTGGCAGTGTATTGGATTCCAGAACACCGACCGTTTTCTCAGGCGACTCACCAAAGGCAAGAATTCGGTACAGATCTTCGACTTCGGCAGCAGCCCGCATCGGGCCGGAGCCCATAGCGAAGAATTTGCCGACATCAATTTTCCATCCGGCATACTGACTCAGGAGACAGGATTCGACTGCATGATCAGTCTGCACCTGCAGGTAGGGGAGCGGTAGACCGTCGAGTTCTCCGGGAACCAGTTTTACTTCGCCGAGGTCCGCCATACAGATCCGTGCCAGGAGCAGGCCTGCCTGGATTCCCGCCGGTGTTTCTATACCGCAATCAACGACAATGGCGCCGTTCTCCAGGGCATGCGGAAAGACTTTCAGTTCGCCGGACCTGGCCAGCAGCTGTTCTGTCAGCTGACACGCCCGTTCGTTTAAAACACCGCTCATGGTTTATTCAATTCATTCCACATTCAGGTTGGTATGGCAGGCACTCGATGGAGCCAATCTCATCAGAGACAGCCGACTTCTTTCATAATCGTTTCGGTGCGTTCAATCAGTTCGGGTGTGCAGGCAGGGAACGGATGGAACAGGGTATCATTCTCAATGATGCCGCGGAGACGCAGTGCGGTTTTCATCGAGCCGATAATGTAACCCACATTCATGGTTCCGTCAGGGCAAACGAAGACTTCGAACAATCTGACAATGGCTTCCTGAAGACGAACTGCTTCCTGGTGATTCCCAGCAGCAGCAGCTTCATAAAGTTGTACGAATAGTTCTGGACCTACGTTTGCCAGGCCAGGAACGGTACCGTCTGCTCCTGCCATCATGACGGCATGGACCAGCATTTCGGCACCCGTGAAGAGCTTCATTCCGGGAGGCTTGCTGGCAACAAGTCGATGGAAACCGACGGCATCACCGCTGGAATCTTTGACTCCGATAATCGTGCCTTCTTTCCCCAGAGTCATGAGAGTGTCGAGTTCGATTTTTATCTTTGTCATGACAGGGATGTCATAAGCAAAGATCGGAATGTCGACTGCTTCCCGAATTGTGCGATAGTGGACGAGCATGTCTTTCTGGCTCGCCGGATAGTAATAAGGAGGGCAGACAACGACTGCATCCGCACCCTGATCTTTGGCGACCTTGGCCTGTGCGATAATCTGTTCGGTTCCCGGGGCAATCACGCCCACCAGTAATGGGACGCTGCCATCCACCACTTTAACGGCGATTTCGGTGGCCTCTTCCCGATCTGGCTCGCAGAGCAGGGGACCTTCACCTGAGGTGCCGAACAGGAACAGTCCGTGCGCGCCTTGTTTCAGCATGAAACGGTAGACGGATTCTGCTGACGCTGCATCCAGCCTGCGTTCGGACGTCAGTGGTGTAATGACCGGAGGGAGGACTCCCTTCAGTTGAGTGGAAAGATCAATTGTCATGAGTTGTGTACCAAGAGTCTGTGTTGAACTAAACGGAACAGCGGTCCTGAGCAGGTTCGATTCTGGACCTCTGTTATACCAAACTGGAAACCAGGATGCGATGATTCCAGGGGATTGACTCCCGGAATCAGACACACAGCCTGCTATGGGTTGCCACCGATGGTCTGTTATGACGGTCAGGCGGGTTTTCGGGACTGTAGTGGCTGATCGGAACAGGCAAGCAGACAAATTTCCAGAAGAGAAAGCGAGGCCGTTCGGGTTCCCTGAAAATCTTGATTGACGGCTCAAGAAAAAACTGGAGAGTGCCCGGACGGGCTCGGTATAATTCAGCTGCTATGAAAAACGAACACGCAACGACAATCTGTCTGGAACATCAGTCTGCTGAGACGCAGGCGACTCCCCATGGGACGGTCTGCCCGCGCTGCAAACAGAGACTGTATACGAATCCTCCCGAGGGCAATCTGATGAGCTTCTGGGAAAGTCAGCCTGTGGCTTACACGCTGGAACGGGAGCCCTGCTTTGCGTATTCGCTTCTGTGGGAGAACTTTCGCATACGATCACTGCATCTGCCGGATGCCTCTACAGCAGACGAGCCTGCAAAACAGCTGAAGTCTCACTTCTGAACCCGCGATTTAGCGCGTGGCCAGTTGTTCGTCTTTCCAGTCAGTGACGAACATGCAGCCGGGACTGTGCGTGATCGCAAATTCCGGCTTCGCTTCCATCAACACCGTCTGCGGCGTCACTCCACAGGCCCAGAAGACAGGTAATTCACCCTCATGGACCGGAACGGGGTCTCCAAAATCCGGCTGGCCCAGATCGGCAATTCCCAATTGGTCGGGAAAACCCAGATGCACTGGTTCCCCATGGACAGCCGGGAAACGCCCCGTGATCTGGATCGCGCGGATCGCATCGGCCGGGAGAAAGGGACGCATGGAAACGACCAGTGGACCGGAAAAGATCCCCGCTGATTCACAAGAAACATTCGTGCGATACATGGGGACGTTAACGCCCAGATCGATGTGTCTCACAGGCAGTCCTGCACGAATCATTTCTGCTTCGAAAGTGAACGAGCAACCGATCAGAAATGCCACCAGGTCGTCCTGCCAGAGGTGGGAGATGCTTGTTGGTTCTTCTACCAGTTCACCCGATTCCCAGACGCGGTAACGGGGCAGGTCGGTCCTCAAGTCCGCGTCGGGAGTCGACTGCCGCGGGCAGGGATCTCCGGCATTCGTCACTTCCAGAACAGGGCAGGGTTTTGGGTTTTTCGCACAGAACTCGCGAAAGTGAGCTGCCTCGGCTTCATGAAGGATCACCAGATTCGCCTGGGCGAACCCGGGAGCGAGTCCCGAGGTCTGCCCGGAGAACTGATCGGTACGACAGGCTTCACGCACAGCCGCACCGGTTAACAGTGAAGCACGATCAATGCTCATCGCGGTTATTTTTCCTTGGCGATCACTTCGGAACCCGTGATTTTGACTTCATCCAGTGGACGATCACCGTGGTCGGTATCGACATTACCAATTTCGAGTACGACGGCTTCGCTCTCTTTGTCGCTGGTTCTGCCAAAGACGGTATAGGAGTTGTCCAGGTGAGGTACGCGGCCCAGGCAGATGAAGAACTGAGAACCAGCGGAATTCGGGTCACTAGTGCGAGCCATCGAGAGCACGCCGGTTTCGTGGGGAATATTGTTGAATTCCGCGTCGATCGTGTAACCCGGACCACCAGTGCCTGTGCCTTGGGGGCAGCCGACCTGGATCACGAAATCGGGAATAACACGGTGGAAGATAATCCCGTCATAGAATCCGATTTTTGTCAGTCCGATCAGGTTCTTGCAGTGCCCGGGAGCCACATCGGGATAGAGGTCCATGCGAATGGTTCCCTTGGTGGTTTCAAAGACGACCTGGTAGTCAAACTTATCGAAATCAACATCAGCCAACGCGGCATCAACTTCGGCGCGACGGTTTTGAGACACGGTACTCTTCCTTCTTAGATTTTGTTCTATAAATAGTGAGTGATACGTTTCTATTGGGTATAGCGCTACCTTACCCACTGCAGGGCGAAATCACAAAGCAGAACTCCCGATTATTAAATGAGAGGTCCCAATTAACGTCAGCTAATTCACGGCAACAGTGAACAAACTGTTGGTCACTTTGCTGGTGTGTTACCGGGTGTCCCGTAGCCACCGCCACCTGGCGTTTTGATGGTCAATGTATCGCCCGCATCTACAGAAATGGAGAGTTTCCCTCCCAGCGATTCCTCGGTCGACGTGCCTGCTTTCTGCAGCAGATTCTCGCCGATCTGTCCCGGTTCTCCTCCATCCAGGCCGAAGGGAGCGTAGTCGCCCCGTCGTTCAGAGAGCAGCGAGATTCGCAGCGGTTTCAGGAATTCGATCCGTCGGACGATGCCGTCACCTCCCCGGTGTTGACCTGCTCCTCCAGACCCGGTGCGGATCGAGAATTCATGCAGTCTGACCGGGTAGCGACGTTCGATAATCTCGGCATCGGTCAGTCGGGTATTGGTCATATGCGTGTGGACGGCGTCAGTACCAGCGCTGTCTGCGGTCGCGCCACTACCACCGCAGATGGTTTCGTAGTAGCCGAATGTCTCATCGCCGAAAGTGAGATTATTCATCGTTCCCTGGCTGGCAGCTGCTTTACCCAACGCTCCGAGCAGAGTATCGACGGTTCGCTGCGAGGTTTCCACGTTGCCTCCCACCATCGCGGCACATTTGGCGGGAGAATCCCGTTCTGGAGGATTCAGGAAGCATTCAGGCAGTATGATTTCGACCGGAGCCAGTACGCCGCTGTTGAGCGGAATGTCTTCCTGAATCAGACAGCGAAAGACATAGAGCACTGCCGCGTTCACAATGGCGCGATTCGCATTCAGGTTGGTCTCCAGCACCGGTCCGGTGCCAGTGAAGTCGACAATGGCACGACTCCCCTGAATGGAGATTTTCACACAGAGCGGCGCACCATTATCAAGATGATCGGTAAACGAATAGTCGCCGTCTTCAATCGAAATCAGTGCGAGCTGCATCTTTTCGGTGGCTGCCTGCTGAATGTGTTTCATGTAAGCCTGGACGACCGGCAGGGAATAGCGATGCACGAGATCATTCAGCAAAGTGACACCACAATTATTCGCCGCAACCTGCGCGGAGACATCTGACAGGTTATCAGCCACTGAACGCGAAGGATGTTCGCCAGAAAGTAACAGTTCGCGGAGTTCCGCTTCACGGGAGGTGCCATGGTCGACCAGTTTGAAGTTTCGAATCAATACACCTTCATCGGCCAGTGTCTTAGAGAAGGGGGGCATACTACCGGGAACAATTCCACCGATCTCGGCATGATGTGCGCGGCTGGCGGTAAAAAATACGAGTTCTCCGCTTTCCGGATGATGCACAGGAGTGATCACGGTTACGTCGGGCAGATGGGAACCACCTCGATAGGGATCGTTGGTTACGAACACATCTCCCGGTCCCAGGTCCGGATTATCGGCGATGATCCGCTTTACCGTTTCACTCATGGCTCCCAGGTGAACGGGGATGTGGGGCGCATTTACGACGAGGTCTCCCGTTGCGGAGAAGACAGCGCAACTGAAGTCCAGTCTCTCTTTGACGTTGGTGGAAATCGATGTTTTCTGGAGAGTGATTCCCATCTGCTCGGCGATGGACGCGAACAGGTTGTTGAAGATTTCCAGCATGACAGGATCGGCTTCGGTACTGATATCTGCATGCCCGCCTGACTGCGGAGAGGTCTCCCGCATCAATGTTTCTCCGCGGGACAGAATCTCTGCAGTGAAGCCGGGATCGATAATCACCGTCGAGATCGCTTCACAGATGATCGCGGGGCCTGCGAGCTGATCGCCGGGCTGCAGGTCTTCCCGCAGATAAACGGCGGTCTCCTGAGCCTGTCCCTGAAAGTAGGCTGTTGTAGTTTCAACAGGTTGAGGGGTACGCGAGACCGGCTCCTTTGCGGGTAAATGGGGTTCTTCCATCAGTCCGACGATTTCCGTACGGATTGCAGTAACCTCAATTTCGCGGGCCGTGTGTTTGTAGCCATAGAGTCGCTGATGTTCCTGTTCGAACTGCGTACGCTCATCCAGTCCCTGCTGGCAACGAACCTGTATCGTGGCGTCGGTGCCAAGGTAACGCATCTCAAGGGAATGTTCGGGGTCTTTGATCCGTTCCGGAGGAATACCTTCCGCGCGGACTTCGTCGTAAACACTCTGGTCGAGCGCTGCAAAGCGGTTCTGCAGTTCCTGCTGTAATTTATCTGACCAGGTCTCAAGAACCGACTGCTGACCAAAACGGCGTACATCGGCCTGCCCGATACCAAAGGCACTGAGGATACCGGAATAAGGATGGATCAGTACTTCGTGAATTCCCAGAGAACGGGCGATGGCACACGCATGTTGAGAACCGGCGCCGCCAAAACTGACCAGCACGTAGTCTGCAGGATCGTAACCACGGGCTACGGAAATGTTGCGGATCGCACGTACCATGTTGGCATTGGCGATCTGCAGGAACCCCTCAGCCAGTTCGAGGGGAGTGTATGTTTTTCCCATCGGGGAGGCGGCAATTTCCTCGCAGAGCGCCGTCAGACGCTGTTCGACCGCACCATGATCGAGAGCAAACGGGAATCTGCTTGGGAGAATCTTTCCGAGGAAAAGATTCAGGTCAGTCACTGTCAGGGGGCCACCTCGTCCATAGCAGGCAGGGCCCGGATCCGCGCCTGCACTGGCGGGGCCGACGTGGAGCTTGATGCCGTCAAATCCGCAGATACTTCCCCCGCCGGCTGCGACGGTTTCGATGCTCAGCATCGGGGCAACGATCCGCACGCCGGCTTTACGGGTTTCGAATTCCCGCTCATAGACGCCGTCAAAGCGAGAGACATCGGTGCTGGTCCCTCCCATATCAAAGCCGATCGAACGGGGGAAACCAGCTATTTCAGCGACTCGGGAATAACCTATCACACCTCCCGCGGGGCCCGAGAGGATGCTGTCTTTGCCGACGAAATGGGACGCGTCAACCAGACCGCCGGCGGAGGTCATCAGTTTGAGTTCGCAATTTTCCAGCGGAGTGCGGAGCTTCTTAATGTAGTCTTTAAGGATCGGATTCAGGTAGGCGTCCATGACCGTCGTGTCGCCGCGCGAGACGATTTTGATGAGTGGTGAAAGTCGGCTGGAAACGCTGATTTCATCAAAGCCGGCCTCTTCCGCGAGTCGGGCGACGAGTTCTTCATGCTCTGGGTTGGCAAAGGAGTGCAGCAGGCAGATCGCCAGAGATTCGACGCCGGTTGCTTTGAGTTCTGCTAACTGCTGGCGGATGATTTGCGGGTCAGGGGGCTGGAGAACATGCCCCTCAGAGTCGATTCGCTCGTTGATTTCGACCGTGCTTTCGAACAGAGGCTCCGGTTTCTGGATCATGAGATCGAATAGCCGGGGGCGATCCTGGTTACCGATCAGGAGCACATCTGCGAAGCCTTTGGTGGTAATGAATGCGGTGCGGGCACCGTTACGGGTGAGCAGGGCGTTTGTCCCACGTGTCGTGCCGAGTTTCACAATGACATTGGAAATCGGTTCGGTTTTTTTGAGGCCGAGGATCCAGCGAATAGCGAGAACCGGAGCTTCTTCGCCTGATGAAAGTTCATAACCAGACGAGACAGAAACAGACTCAGGCAGACCGGGCGTGATTTGTAGAGAACCGGTGGCGGTGTCAAAGGAAGTTACTTGTGCCGAATGCACAGTCTGTCCCGCTTCATTCAGAAATACGATCTGGTATTCCTGCCAGAATTCTGCCGGATCACCCTGCCGGGAAGGGTCGATAATGATCGTGGGATCAGGGATTTCCTGTATACGCCCTTTGGTGACACCCGAACTAAGAGTCTTAAAGGGGATGAACTCATTCCGGGGAGAGCGGGCGATACAGTCTGTGAAGGTGCCGCCGACGTCGATCCAGAATTCCCACTTTTTTTCGATCTGATCCATTTTTGAGCCATTCATATCAGCAAAAATTTCGTAGCGATTCCCCGGATTTTGGTGGAATTTTTTGAATTGCCTGACGTAGACTTACGTATGAAATAACAGAACCGGCGGGCGGACACAACGAACCTGCCGGGAAGTCGGACCCGGGGATCCGGCTGTGGTAAATTATGAAAAACAAAAGAGTTTCTGCTGGTACTTGAATTATGTGCAGTGTGGCTTATAATTGTCTCGCCCGCCTGCCCTTCCTCAAAACCGCAGTGCCGGCGGAACCGATGTTTAAAACGATGACCCATTCCGTGTTCGTCTGGAACATCTTTTCTCAATCACATGGAGAATTCAGTCAATGAACAACTACAGTCCTGACTACTATGACCAGGATACGACGGCCGGCCGCGGTATGTTTGCAATCGATGCGATTGCAGAAGAGCGCGCTGCTTTTATCCGCAAAACGTACATGCACCTGACCGGTGCGATCTTTGTGTTTATGGGACTGGAATTTATCATTTTCAGTTCCCCCACCTTACTGCGCAGCGTACTGAGCCTGTTTACCGCCAGTCCCTGGATTATTTTGATTGCCTTCCTGGGAGCCAGCTGGTTAGCCAGTTCACTGGCATCAAGTGCGAAGTCCCTGGGGACACAGTATCTGGGCTTGGGATTATATACCCTGGCGGAAGCGATTATCTTTGTGCCGATCCTGTTTCTTGCCAGTCAGATGTCTAACCCGACCGTGATTCCGATTGCGGCGGTCATAACCCTCTGTATCTTCGGGGGCTTGACAGCTTACGTACTCGTGACGGGCGCAGACTTCTCCTTCCTGGGGGGAGGGCTGACGATTGCCCTGCTGGCAGCAATCGGGATTGCCATCGGTGCTGCGATCTTTGGAATCTCACTCGGACTCTGGTTTGCTGCTGCCATGGTCGTGCTGATGAGTGGTTTCATTCTGTATGAAACTTCGAATGTCCTGCATCAGTACTCGACCGATCAGTACGTTTCGGCTTCACTGGCGCTGTTCGCCTCCGTTGCCACTCTGTTCTGGTACGTGCTGCGGATCGTAATGATGTTTGCTTCGGAAGACTAAGCAATACGCTGGTTGGACGAACCAACAATAGAAAATAGAGACCGGGTAGAGCATTTCTATCCGGTCTTTTTTGCGCATTAAACTTGAGGTCTCAAGGCTTCCAGTTCGAAATTCGGGCGCAACTTAACCTGTATAGAGACCGCCGACGTATTCCCCGTAACCATTATAGATCTGGGTGTCGTAGCGTTTCTCGGTGCCCAGCATCCATTCCGTGCGTTGGCTCCAGCGGGGATGAGGTTGATCCGGATTCACATTGGCGACGAACCCGTATTCCCCTGGATTTACCGTGTTCCAGAAGGTCGCGGGTTGCTCTGCGGTGAGTTTGATCTTTTCGATCGATTTACCCGACTTGAAGCCGTATTTCCAGGGAACGACCAAACGGATTGGCGCTCCATTTTGTTTCAACAGTGGCTTCCCATACAGGCCGGTGGCGATGAAAGCGAGATCGTTCATCGCTTCCTCAATGGTCAGACCTTCGGTATAAGGCCAGGGCCAGGTGCCAGCTCCACTTCTCTCCATGTAAGGCGCCTCCTGGGGTTTGTTGAACGTTTCAAAGGCGACGTACTTGGCTGAGGGTTTCGGTTCAACCAGCTTAAGCAGACTTGCCAGCGGGAAACCGGTCCAGGGAACACACATGGCCCAGGTTTCGACGCAACGATGGCGGTAGGCCCGCTCTTCGAACTGCATTTCCCTGTAGAGGTCATCCAGGTCAAACGTGCGGGGTTTGGCACAATCTCCTTCGATAGAGACCGCCCAAGGCGTAGTCTGAAATTTTCCGACGTACTTCCAGGCTTCTTTACTGGTGGGGCCTGTGAATTCGTAGAAGTTCGTGAACTCCTCTGCCTCGATTTCTGCTGTTTCAGGGCGGCCGTATTTAAAAGCTTCATTCCGCTTAGCCGGATAGATGGACTGCAGGGCTTCCGGCAATGGTTCGACTGCTCCCGCCTGTTCGATTTCTTCCTTGGTTGCCTGTTCACAGCCGGAGAGCAGATCAGCGAAGCCGGCGACACCCAGGCCATAGCCCATCAGTTTGAGGAATTCACGGCGATGCGATTTGCGCTTCTGATAAACGGATTCGGGGGTGTGGGCATGTTCCGGGACATGCCAGATTTTTCGGAGCAGGTGATTCATCAGAGTTCCTTTGATCTGAGATCAGAGCTTGAAGCAATTTGGGGCGAGAAAGACACTTCCATGGTCCTGATCAGGAGGAGTTTCACCCCGGGGAGTTTTAAAGTTGAGCTATGCAATCAGTATAACCGTCAGTCTGGGCGCAAAATAGCCTGTTTCAGAGATCAGATCAATCTTTCTATCTTTTCCATTTCAACCCATGACCGAAGTTAGAGGTGGTTGTTTACGCAATAAATTTTAACCAGACTTCTCAATTTGACATGCGGGGTTGAAAAAACCATTGCTGAGAAGACTGGTGTGAGTGATTGAGAATAGATCCATGAAATTCGACATTGTAATTATCGGAAGCGGTCCTGCTGGTCAGAAGGCGGCGATAGCAGCTTCGAAACTGGGGAAACGGGTTGCGATCATCGAACGCAATTTTCGCGGCATGGGGGGCGTCTGTCTGCACAAAGGGACGATTCCTTCCAAGACGATGCGCGAAGCAATCTTATATTTAACCGGATATCGGCATCGGGACGTCTACAGCAAATGGTATCGTCGGAAGCGACGAGTCACGATGCAGGACTTGCGACTGAAGCTGGCTGATGTCGCAGAGCATGAACTGGAAATCATCCACGATCAGCTTGAACGGAACGGCGTCGACATCTTTATTGGAGAAGCTCAGTTTGTCAGCCCGCATGAAGTAGCTGTCGACTGTGAGACCGGACGCAAGATTTTGCACGGGGATTACATTCTGGTCGCTACCGGCACCAAGCCTTCGCGGCCGCCTCATATCCCCTTTGATGGCGAAACGATTTTTGATTCCGATGAAATTATCGATCTGAAACAGATTCCCCGATCGATGATCGTCGTGGGCGGTGGTGTGATCGGCATCGAATACGCAATCATGTTCGCCACTTTGGGTGTCGAAGTTACCGTACTCGATGGTCGGGAGCACCTGCTCGAGTTCTGTGATCGTGAAATTATCGACGCTCTGATTCATCATGCCCGTTCACTGGGGATGGTTTTCCGGATGGGCGAAGAAGTCGTTGGAATTGAGCGGTTTTCCGATTCAATGGCCGCAGTGCAGACCGAGAGTGGCAAACGACTGGTGGCCGATTCGGTATTGTATACTGTGGGACGTGTGGGAGATGCGGACGAACTGAATTTCCAGGCCGCGGGGCTCGAACCGGATGAACGCGGTCGTCTGTGGTGCAACGAAGATCATCAGACCTGGGTACCTCATATTTACGGTGCGGGCGATATTGTTGGTTTTCCTGCTCTAGCCAGTGTGTCTATGGAGCAGGGCCGCCGTGTGATCTGCAACGCTTTTAATGAACCATTTGAAGCGTTTGATCTGATGCCTTACGGGCTGTTCACGATCCCGGAAATTTCGATGGTGGGTAAAACCGAACAGCAGCTGACTGAAGCTCACATTCCTTATGAAGTCGGCGCGGCACGCTATCGTGAAATTGCCCGCGGGCAGATCTCGGGTGACCGGGACGGGATGCTGAAGATTCTGTTTCACCGTGAGACACTCAAGATTCTAGGGATCCACGCGATTGGGGAAGCGGCAACCGAAATCGTACACATCGGACAGACGGTAATGTCATTTGGAGGCACGATTGAATATTTCCGCAACGCAGTATTCAATTATCCGACGATGGCAGAATGCTATAAAGTCGCGGCTTTCGATGCACTGGAAAAAATGAGTCTGGATCGACTCTTCGAAGCATCGAAGACATCCAAAGCAGCTGCTCCGTTGAATAAAGAGCTGCAGGAGACACAGGAGGAAGCATCCTCAGTGGAAGTCCTCACTCAGACGAAGTGAGGCAGTAAAAAGGAAAAACCGAGAACAGCTTTAGGCGCTCCGTAACCGCTCGAGCGCCTGGTGGAAATCATCAGGCGCTCCCGCGGAGAGCTTCATTTTCAATCCCGTCACCGGATGCGCAAACTCGATCTGTTCAGCGTGTAATGCCTGTCGGGTGATTAACTGCCGGTCTGTTTCCAGTCGTTCGTCATTGCCATAAAAATCGTCGGCGATAATGGGAAAGCCAAGATCGGCCAGATGCACACGGATCTGATGCAGGCGTCCCGTCTGTGGAAAAGCACGGACCAGCGAATATCCGGTATACCGTTCAAGGACTTCGAAACGCGTATAAGCGGACTTGGCTTTTTTCGCTTGGGGGTGTGTCGACATGCAGACCCCGGCCTGGGTGGGATGCTCACCGATGGCAGCATCGTTCTCGAAGTGATCGTCCGGAGGCTGGTCGCGAATGATTGCCAGATATGCTTTGCTGACCCGGTTCTGCTGAAACTGAATCGAGAGACTGCGGTGTCCCAGATGCTCTTTGGCCACAATTAGAATCCCGCTGGTAAACTGGTCGAGCCGATGCACGATTCCTGGACGGAGCAGACTGCGGATTCCTGTCTGCTGATCGAGGTAATGCTGTAGCGCGTTAGCGACAGTACCCGAGTGGATATTCCCCGCGGGGTGGGCGATCATCGCCGGCGGTTTGTTGACAATGACCAGCCATGCATCCTCGTAGAGGATCTCCAGCGGCAATGCCTCAGGCTGATAGGTTTTGTCCGGCGGTTCAGGCAGGAGAATACTGATCTGCTGACCGCGGAAGACTCGTTGCAACGGTTCGGCAGGGATGCCATTGACCTTGGCAAACCCTGCCTGAACGATGCGTTGCAGACGGTGCGTCGAGTAATTTCTGAAATGACGGCTGAGAAACCGATCGATGCGGGAGCCATCAAGGTAATCCTCGACAATCAGATCGGTCTCGTAGGCCGGTTTCATCAATTCAGGGATCAGGCTTTCGCCAGATCGCGGAGAACTTTGTGCAGAATTCCGCCGTTGCGATAGTATTCGACTTCAACGGGGGTATCGACACGACACTGAACGGTAAACAGGACCTGTGTACCGTCTTCTTTGGTAGCGGTCACGCGGATCGCCTGACCTGGTTTCAGGTTGTCATCCAGTTCAATGTCATAAGTTTCAGTGCCATCAAGGCCCAGTTCTTCGCGGCTTTCGCCTTCGCGGAACTGCAGCGGCAGGACACCCATGCCGACCAGGTTGGAACGGTGAATCCGCTCAAAGGAAGTCGCGATGACAGCCTTGACGCCCAGCAGGAAGGTTCCCTTGGCGGCCCAGTCACGAGACGATCCCATTCCGTAGTCACCGCCGGCCAGAACAACCAGCGGCGTGCCGGCGTCTTTGTACTGCAGTGAAGCTTCATAGATCGAAGTCTGTTCGCCGGTGGGCAGGTAGGTGGTCACGCCACCACTGGTGCCGGGGGCGAGCAGGTTGCTCAGGCGAATGTTCGCGAAGGTACCACGGGTCATGACCCGGTCGTTTCCGCGACGGCTACCGTAGCTGTTAAAGTCAGCAGGAGTCACTCCATTTTCCTGCAGGTATTTACCCGCGGGAGAATCTGCTTTGATGGCTCCAGCAGGAGAGATGTGGTCGGTGGTAACGGAATCGCCTACTGAGACCAGGACGCGGGCTCCGTTGATGGAACTGATCGGGGCCGGCTCTGCGGGCATGTCGACGAAGAACGGAGGTTCCTGAACGTAGGTGCTTTTTTCATCCCATTCAAAGATGTCACCGTCGCCACCGTTGATAGCCTGCCACTCAGGAGAACCCTGGGTGGCTTTGCCGTACTCGTCACGGAACATTTCCGGGTTGATGGACGATTCGAGAGCCGCGTTGACTTCAGCCTGTGAAGGCCAGATATCTTTCAGGAAGACATCATTACCATCTTTGTCCTGGCCGAGAGGCTCGGTGCTGAGGTCGATATCTGTGGTACCTGCCAGGGCGTAAGCTACAACCAGCGGCGGGCTGGCGAGGTAGTTTGCCCGGACATCGGGGCTGATGCGTCCTTCGAAGTTCCGGTTTCCGGAGAGGACCGCAGCGGCGACGATGTCGTTGTCGTTGATGGCTTTGGAGATCGGTGCGGGCAGTGGGCCACTGTTACCAATACAGGTCGTACAGCCGTAGCCAACCAGGTTGAAACCGAGTTCATCGAGGTAGGGAGTCACGCCGGCTTTTTCAAGGTAGTCGGTTACAACGCGGCTTCCGGGGGCCAGACTGGTTTTTACCCAGGGCTTGCGGGTCAGGCCTTTTTCAGCAGCTCTCTTTGCCAGCAGGCCGGCACCGAGCATGACTGACGGGTTACTGGTATTGGTACAACTGGTGATCGCGGCGATGACGACCGAACCATCTTTGAGTTCAAAATCCTGACCAGCGTAGTTCACGGGAGCGTGAGTGGGTGAAGGATCCTGTTTGCCGAAGGTGGAGCTGAGATCGCTGTGCCAGTGTGATTTCATGTCGGTCAATGCGATCCGGTCCTGTGGACGTTTCGGGCCTGCCAGCGAGACTTCAATCGTGGAAATATCCAGACTCAGCTTGCTGGTGAAGGATGGCTCGGGCGAGCTTTCCGTGCGGAACATACCCTGTTCTTTGTAGTAACGCTCGACCAGATCAACTTCAGCGTCAGTACGTCCGGTGCGACGCATGTAGTTCAGAGTTTCATCGTCGACGGGGAAGAAGCCGATAGTGGCCCCGTATTCGGGAGCCATGTTGGCAATAGTAGCCCGGTCGGCGAGGCTCATGTTGGACAGGCCAGGACCATAGAATTCGACGAACTTGCCAACGACACCGTGTTCGCGGAGCATCTGGACGATGCGGAGTACGAGGTCAGTCGCTGTTGCGCCTTCAGGTAGCTTGCCTTCCAGACGGAAACCGACGACTTCGGGGGTCAGCATGTAAATGGGCTGACCGAGCATCACGGCTTCCGCTTCGATACCACCCACGCCCCAGCCGACAACGCCCAGGCCGTTGATCATGGTGGTGTGACTGTCGGTACCAACGAGACTGTCCGGGTAAGCAACGCCGTCTTTAGTCAGAACGGCTTTGGCCAGGTATTCGAGGTTCACCTGGTGCACGATCCCGGTTGCCGGTGGTACAACGCCGAAGTTGTCGAATGCCTGCTGTCCCCAGCGGAGAAACTGGTATCGTTCCTGGTTCCGTTCGAATTCTTTTTCGACGTTATGCTGCAGAGAGAGCTTGGTCGCGAATTCGTCGACTTGCACACTGTGGTCGATGACGAGGTCACAGCGAACCAGTGGATTGATTTTCTGAGGATCTCCGCCCAGACGAACCATGGCACTTCGCAGAGCTGCCAGGTCGACCACAGCGGGAACGCCGGTAAAGTCCTGCAAGACCACGCGACCGGGTTTGAAGGGGATTTCCACCGGATTAGGAGATTCTGCACTCCAATTGGCGAGATTGTGCACGTCGGACTCGTTGACGACGAACCCATCTACGTTACGCAGACAGGATTCCAGCAGCACACGAATCGAGTAAGGCAGCGACTCAATATTTCCAATGCCATCGTCGATGAGTTTCTGTAAACGGTAGTATTTAAACTCACCACCGGCTGCTGTTAATTGACCTTCCGCGCCAAAAGGATTTCCGGAAGCCATTTATCTCTCCTCAGTGCTACATTAAAAATCAGGTAAAGTATTGAATACAGGCTGCTTCGGCGAACCTGTCATAGATTGATTGCTGTTTAGAACGGAATATGTTGCATTCTAGGATTTCGCTTCCCGCGCGACAAACGGCAGGGGGGCGAAAAACGCAAAACATCCCCAGAAGCTGGAGTTTAGCGGCAGATTCGGGTCAGAAAGGGCAAAATTTAACGCTGGCGAGGCCTATTTTCCATTGCGGACCTTCTCGACCTGTCGCTGGGCACTCTCGACGATTTTGTCTTCAATTTCGTCGGACCAGCGGTTGGCGGGCATTCCATAGACGGCCATCGATGTGTTGCCTTCATAGCCCCAGCGGGATGACTTGCGGGGAGGCACGTCCTCTTCCAGAACACGGAGAGAAGGAGTATAGGCCATCACATCATTACAGTAACCTGCAATCCAGGTACTGTCCCCGAACAACTTTTTCATTCCCAGGGCGTAGTCGACGACAACCTCACCCCCGATGGTGACCCAGAGCTGTCGCTTGCCCATCAGCCAGACCTGAACCGGGAAGGGATAGGAAGTCCGGAATGGTTTACCCGAGTTGAGTTGCTTGAGCAGGCGGGCGCCCCAGCGGTTACGGTAGTTATTCTGATTACCGGCAGCGAGTTTTTCGAGTTCCTCTTTAGTCGGAGCATCACCCAGTTTGATGTCAATAATTTCGATTTCGGTTTTCAGCACAGGATCGAGTTCGACCATCGGCAGACGGACGGTATCGGCGACGGTATGAGCCAGACGGGAACCATAGGACTGAGCCAATTCCATGGTTCGGCGGGGCAGTGGGTTCTGGTCAGCACCACAGCCCATGTAAAACATGGCGGTCACGCCGGGAAACATGGCCTCGAGGTCGTACTGGGCAAAACCTGCATAGTCGCCACACCACTGCTGAATACCCAGAGTCGTATTGTGACAGGCATAGCCGAAGACGATGGTTTTCAGTTTACCGTTTTTGTCTTTCACGGCCAGGATTGGGACGCTGTGATCGATGGGGCCTTTCAGCTTTCCCTCTTTTCGCAGTTTGGGAACATCGGCTTCTATATTATTGCGGCGGTTCACTGCGAAACTGGTATGGCCTTCACCGGTCCAGAGGCTCGCTGGCTCCAGGTTCTTGATTGCGGTGGTGACGGCGTCGACGAGTTTCTGTTCCAACTGTGTGGAATACTTGTTGACCTGTGCGATCTGTTCTTTATTCAAGGGGTAAATATCATGCAGAGCGCCGCGTAAGACAGGGCCACAGTGGGTGTGGGATGCATTGAGCATGATCTGGCTGCGATCAAGATCGAATTTTTTCTTAAGTGCAGCACAGACGTTGTTGTAGATCGACTGGGGAATTCCCAGAGTATCCGTCGAGACGATCACCCCACGATGACCGTCGCGCGCTTCAATCACCAGTACTTTGAGCCAGAGGTCGTGGATCTTACCATCAGCCGGTTTGGTGCGACCACCATAGCCAGCCATCCAGAGATCTTCCTGCGGGGTGATCACAGCACTGGCAGATCCGGCTTTCCAGAGTGCCTCGTCAGCGTAACTCTGTGGAGTTTGTGAAAGACAGACACAGGAAATCAATAAAAGTAGAATGCCGGCGCGAAACTGCGTTAGATAATGCATGGAGAATCCCTCTTAACTCTGGGAGGTCGAAACAGAAGAAACTAAACCTTCTTTATAAACGGTTTTCCCTCAGAGTAAAGGGGGGATGGTTACATATCAAGCGACTGGGATGTGTTATCCCTGTTTTAGCAATGTAAATTGTTTCAGGTCGGATACGTGTTAGAATACTATGAACACATCATAAAACTCTGTTGTGTGGTGAAGAAATCAGTTGAATTGTCGGAGTTGAGATCAGAGGAAGGAAGTTTGTCTGTGTCAGGACTTTTGAATATCTGTAAGCCACTTATCGTCTGTTTGACTCTCTGCTGTTACTGTCTGTGGTTCGGCGGTGGAACAGAGTTGGCTGCCCAGGGAACCCAGGTTCGAAGTGGATCGACTACCACAGAGCCCCGCGATTACCGCTCGAAAAATTTCCTGATTCATACCGACCTCTCTCCAGATGAAGCCCAGGATTTACTGGCACGACTGGAAAAGATGCTCGTCATTATTTCGGCGTACTGGGCCAGTCCGAATCGTAGCGTGATTGAGTGCTATGTAGTGAAAGATCTGACAAACTGGCCGTCGGGGAGCCTGCATCCGGTCGGATTGCAATCGATTTCAGGAGGCGGAGGTGTCACCATCAGTCGTGCGCGCTACCGGGGAGGACGTCTGATTCAGTCGAAATCTGTTGTCTATGCCGTTGCTGAACGGGGGACGCCCCAGCACGAGGCCGTGCACGCGTATTGTGGGCAGAATTTTGGTCATACCGGGCCTGTCTGGTACAGCGAGGGAATGGCAGAGATGGGCAATAACTGGAAAGAAGTGCCTAAGAAGGGACAGCCTCTATCGGTGAACTGCGAACGCTATGTAGTGGATTACATCAAGAACAGTGAGCCCAAAAGTCTGAATGAGATAGTCAATTCGAAGGAGACCACCGGTGATTCCTGGGAGAATTACTGCTGGCGGTGGGCGTTGTGTCATCTGCTGGCCACGAACCCGAATTATGCGAATCGTTTTCGTCCCCTGGGGCTGGGGCTGTTGATGAAGAAGCCGGTTTCGTTCAACCAGACTTATGGATCGATGGCACGCGAAATCTCGTTTGAGTACCTGTTTTTCCTGGAGCATTTCGATCAGGGATATCGTTGTGACCTGTGCCAGTGGGACTGGAAAACGAAATTCCGCAAACCCAATTCGGTTCGCCCGCAGACTTCAAAGATCGAAGCCCGACAGGGCTGGCAAGCGTCGCATGTGCTGGTAGAGGAAGGGCAGGAGTATGAAGTCTCAACCGAGGGGGACTGGAAGATCAGCGAAGAAGACGAACCTGTGACCGCGAAAGGGAATGCAGCCGGCCGGGGGAAACTGGTAGGAGCCGTGCTAATAGAAAATGACAGTGATGAATATGAACTCAGTGAAGAATTCGAACTGGGTGAAGCGGGGCGATTTCAGGCCCCGGCCAGTGGCAAACTGTACCTCCGCTGTCGCGATGCCTGGCATGAACTGGCAGATAACAGCGGTAAGGTCATTGTGAAGATCGGCGAGTGATAGCGGAATAGGCTTTAAACTTCAGTCTTCATTCTCCCGTAACTGATTGATGACCCGCTCTTCAAATTCAAGTCCCTTCCGCATTGCTTCTGCAGGATCCGTTGAAAGAGGGAGACCATATCTACGAGCAATGGGCACAAACGTAAATGGGTCGGCAAAGATAAAAGAGGCGATCTGGCCCCCACTTTGCTCAGTGATAAAGCGTTCTGGTCGTCCGGTGGTTTCCAATGCGAAGTTGATCAGCCGCACGATTGCCTCGACATCGTACCAGTCTCCATAATTTTCAGCCCCCGTGCGATAAAGTCGATTCTCCAGCACAAATTGAACTGTATACGGGGCGTCGAAATCCTCTTCATTTTTGCTATGCCAGTACTCAACGGGCCATTGGGGGGTAAATTTTCCTTTAGAAGCATTGGCAAAATCCAGAATCAAACGATCGTGACGACAGGGGATCTTACTGGTTTCGGCGTCGAACATCACCACGATGCCTTCCAGGAGTAGAGTGAGTCTGGATTAGATGGATCGAACAGATCAGTATCCTCGCTTCGGCTTCCAGCTTCATTTATTTTTTTAATCAGTTCATCCGGGCTGGTCTGTATAACGCCAGAGATATGTAATTCTTTGAGCGCTGAGTGCAGGTTTAATCCTTCAAGTTTCCATCTGGCTCTCATGCGGGCCTGATCTGTAAGTTGATCCAGATGTTCCCGGACAAATTGCTCTCCCCGGTTGCCGAATTTGAGGAGACAAAGGCGCAGGACCTCGGTGTCTAAAACATCTTCTGATTTTTGCGTCCATTCCTCGATGATCGGGATAATCTGATCATAATCCTGCTCAGTAGCATATGTCTGAAGCAGACGCATTGTACTGTATCCGGGGCCTTCCTGTTTGATGTGACTGGTCAATAAGTCCAGTGCCTGATCGGGTTGCAGTCTGGCAAGTGCACCGATTGCATAGGTACGACTGACAGGGTCTTTTGCATTGTTCAGAATCTCTTTCAGTACCGGGATCGCTGCCTTGTTTGCAGATTTTGCCAGGCACTCAACAAGTATCTGGTCATTTCGCTGCTCGGGAAACTGCAGAGTGTAGTCATACAGGGCCTGTTTAACAGGACCCGAAATTTTCGGATCGGGATTTTCGATTAACTGCTCGAAGGTGTAACCGGTCCATTGTGAGAATTCATCCGACTTGTTCTGAAGCACATGTGGCAACAATGCCTTGACGGCCTGCTGTGTGGTGGCAATTTCGGCCAGTTCCATAGCAACCGGTTCTGGATCTGTCAGTTTCCCGGCTTCCAGGAGAGTGGTCAGCCTGTCTTCTGTTCCTGGAATTTTGCGATAGATACAAAGCTCCGCCGCTGCCAGGATGATCTCCTGGTCTGCGGTATCCAGTTGAGCAAGCAGTATGCTGGTACGTTCTGGAGAAGAAAAATCCAGGTCCAGATTCCATTCACGCAGGCTTTTCAAAGCAGCAAGCCGTAATTCTTTCGAATCCGAATCCAGAGAATCAAACAGGAACTTTTCACCTCTGGTATCCCCCAGAAGGATCAGTTGTTCTGCAGCTTTAGTTCGTCCTTTGGCGGTCAGTGATTCATTATCGAGGAGAGCGCTTAGATCGGCAATCGCCTGTTGTTTGCGTTGTTGCAGGGCAAACTCGTGTTCTGAAAAGATCCATTCACCCTGGGAGATGTTATTAATCGCCTGTCGATAAAGTTCTGCGAGTTCATTATCGTAGATTTCCCTGCATCGCTGAATTTCATCAGAATCATCCAAGACCACAGGAGTACGACTAACCCGGGCTGGGGCATCTGGAGAGCGGGATTGATAATAGATCAAGTTGTCATCTCTGTTACATCCGCAGAGAGAGGTGGCGAGAAGAATTGGGAAAAATACTGAGACCATTTTTGGCTTCATATGCAGGTCCATCCCCACAGAAGTGTTTTTGTACGCAATCAGAATTGAAGATAAAAGTGCCTGCTGGGCAATTGTACCTGACGGGGTTGTTCAAAGGAAACCACCGTCAGGTAGAGGCTGTGCCCTGTCGGAAAAATACCCTGTAGCACGTATTCGGATCGAGTTATGATCTGAGTGACACTCAGATTGATTCAACCCGTCTGGCTGGCCTGCTCTTCTTCGAGTTCAGGCAGTGGCCAGAGCATGACGATGCTGAGCAGCAGGGCGTAACACTGATATGAGAGCGCCGTGAGTGACTGCCAGGGTTGGGCGACCATGCCTCCCTGTTCCCAGGGCGTGGCACCGGATCCCGGCGCTGTCTGTTGTTGTGAGATCAACAGTGCCCAGGTAAGCCGGGGGCTGATGGCCAGGGCGATGATCAGCAGGTTGACAAGCCAGCGTTTTCCCGAATAAGGGGTATACATGGTGAGCAACAGCCCGATCGGCAGGAGCAGAATGATGAAGTAGTGATGCCAGGTGGTGGGCGTCATCAGCAGCATCGCGACGATTGTAATCCCGAAGGCCTGATCGTCGAAATTCGCGTTGCGCGTCCGCCAGGCAGCCAGTCCGGCGATGGATGTCACTGCGATCCAGGAAGACCAGACCGCGAATTTCAACAGTGCGGGGGAATCGACAACTGGTAGTACGCTGTCAGACGACTGTTCGAACAGTCGTTCCCAGAATGCCAGCAGCGAAGCATTGCCCCAGTTGTTTGTCACATCTGAGAGAGAAGGTAATACGACCGAGAGATAATCGCGATAGGCGTCGATTCCGAAAAGTCCGATGGTGAGAAGGGTAACCAGCCCCAGAGAGAGTGCTCCCCCCAGCAGGGCGCGGAAGTCGCGCCGGACCAGGAAATAGAGAAACAGGTACGCCGGATAGATTTTGACTGCTGTTGCCAGGCCAAGACAGCTGCCGGCCAGGAGCGATTTGCCGCTACGACCGTTTTTCCAGGCGCCGACAATAAGCAATCCCAGCAGGAGATTGGGTTGTCCCTGGATCAGGGTCTGCTGCAGGGGATCGGTGGCGAGCAGGAGTGTGAGCAGGGCCAGAGTCGTCCAGAAGGTCATCTGAATCTTCAGGCCCTCTACGATCCAATAAAGCGAGAGAGCAAGCATGCCCAGGGCGGCCAGGTTCCAGGCCAGCTGTGCTTCCTGGTAACTGAGCCAGGCAAAAGGGACTGCAATCAGGTTGGCTGAAGGGGGGTGTGTATTGTATCGGTCAAAAAAAGCACCGGGAGTTGAGAGCTTGAGATTCAGATGCTTTTCCAGCGCCAGTTCCTGATCCGAATAAACGGGCTGACCAGTCAGGCGGTTCTGGACGGATGCCCATTCCTTGAAGAAATCGAAGACCTGGCCATCGGCGGGTCTCAGAGCGGCGATATATCCGGGCGCAAAGACCATCAGGGCACACAGGAAAAGAATGACCCACAATATTTTTCTTGCAGCTGGCCAGTGATTCTGTTGAGCGACGATAGCTTCAGACACGAGGGACTCCACAAACAGGGACATAATACGGTGCGCATCAAGATCCTGTTGTCATGGGGTTTGGCGGGTTTTCAGTCCGGAGACTGACTGCCGGTCATTAAACTATGTGTCGCCCCCTGATGTCCAGTGCAGGTCGGGATTTCGTAGAGATTTCCCGATCGGAGGTGAAGTGAAGTAGATGAGTGCCGTGTCCGTATCAGGTCTCAATTCGATTTGACTGCTTCAAGCGGAGAGATCAGGCTGTCATGATCCTGATCGAGACGGTCGAAGGCGGCTGGGGGACCGGTGAATTCGCGGCGTGAAACGTCGCCGTCCCGGTTGTGGTCCATCAGGTTGAACCATTCCACATCGGAAGTCGTCGTCTTTCCCAGTTGATCCGGGTATCCCTGACTGACCACGAATAGTACGACATGCGGGATCTGCTGAAGATTCACGTGAGAGCCGGTAGTACATCCCGCCGCTTTCAGATTCTGCCAGATGTTCCTCAGTTCGCGAATGGAAAGTCCCGCATCGTGGTTCGTATCCAGCAGTTCAAATAACCCTCCGCCAGAGTAAATGCTGATTAGCAGCTGGCCGTGAATCAGTCGCTGTTGTAGCTGCAGCCATTGATCAATTTCATCCTGCGAGAGTACGCCGTTCCCGTTCCGGTCTCCCAGGGGAGTCAGCCAGGCGCGAGAGGGACGCCGATTTCGTGAGCGTTGTTCTGGTTCGGCTTGTGGTGGATCGGGATCTGCGTTAGCAATTTCCTCACGCAATTGAGAAAAAAGTTCGTTGAGGGGGCCGGGGATGCTCCAGCTTTCAAAACGTATTTGGGGGGGTGTCAGGTTCAGTCGCTGGTCGGAGATGTGGTCGGTTACAGAGAGACGCCAGACCGAATGATTCTCCGGTTTGACTTCAGCTTGTGAGTTGTGTCGTTTCAGGGTGAGATCGGATTGACCTGTTGGTGTCAGGGAGACTTCCTGTTCTGCCTTGAGTGCATGTGCGGCCCAACTGCCGGGATAAGTGGCATTCGGGATCAGTTCACCGACGCCGATGAGCTCATCATCATTCGTATCAAGTCTGCGGAGAACCGTTTCTGCCCGTTGGAGTTCCACTTCGGAAAGGTGGTGGTCTTTATCCGTGTCGAGAGCTTGTACCAGGGCCTGTGTCAAAGCTGAGGTATGTGGCAGAGTACCTGTGCCGATCTGAAGTTGCCCCGCGCCATGGCGTAGATAATAGTTTCGAAGCTGTGTCTTTGTGCATTTCTGAGACGAATCTTTGACGATTTCACTCAGCGAAGTAATCGCGGCGACGGGGGGCGTGAAAGCATTGCCCAGTGAGAGACGGACGGCGCGGGCGGAGGGGACCAGTTTGATTTCGTTTTTCTCGAGAGTTCCATTCTGGTTGGTGTCCACAAAATCAAAAATGGCATCGAAGGTCCCGGACCAGTAGACATCGAAAGGTTGTCCATTGATGGTGACCGGAATCTCAATTGTTCGAGGATGACCATCTCCCTGAAGTTCCAGAACAGTGGTGGCCTGCTCCGGTTGCGTCTGTCCCGCCTGAAGTTGAATTCCGGCTGACCAGAGAGCGAATGTGAGGATCAATGCAGTTTTCATAGTAGTTCCTCAAGGGGAGTGCCATCTGGATCTGCCAGTCGGATCGGGCGTCCGACGTTGGACATATTTTGTTTACGGGGATCGAGGCCTACGCCTCGGAAAATGGTGGCCATGAGATCTGCGGTGCGGGTGGGTTTCGATTTGATTTCAGCGCCATCAGCGCTGGTCTCTCCAATCACCTGACCTCCTCGAATGCCGGCACCGGCCAGCATCATGGCCCAGGAAGCGGGCCAGTGGTCCCGCCCATCCTGTCCGTTGATGCGCGGGGTGCGACCAAATTCACCCTGGCAGACAACCAGTGTATCTTTCAGGAGCCCCCGCTCGCGGAGATCGTTGAGGAGTGAGGCACAGCCACGATCCAGTTGTTGCGACAGTTCCTTGACGCGTTCAAAGTTATTCGAATGCGTGTCCCAGCCGTTAAGGGATACTTCCACAAAGCTGACGCCCCGTTCCACGAGCCTGCGTGCCATCAGGCAGCCCTGTCCAAATGAACCGGGGCCGTAGGCTTCACGGACTGATGCCTGTTCTTCTTCCAGGTTGAAGACAGAAGCAGCCTGGGGATTCATGAGTCGCAGGGCCCTGTCGCGGGCAGAGTTGAGTGCATCCGTAACTACAGAAGTGGGCATGGTAGACAGGGAGCCCAGTTCGGATTGCAGTTGCAACCGTTCTGTCTGCTGGTCTGGAGAGACCGGGGCGAGGTCCGCGACCTTCAGATCTGCATTGTCGGGGCCTCTGCGACGACTGCGTCCACCGACGACAAAGGGGGCGAACTGCGGACCAAGAAATCCGCCGCCACTGATAGCCGGTCGTCCTCCAATATGCACATAAGAGGGGATATCATTTTCGACATTGAATTCATGAGCCACCAGAGAGCCGAACGCTGGAAACTTGATCGCGCCCTGAGGTGTGTAGCCCGTCATCGAGACAAAGCGGGCACGGGAGTGATCCCCTTCACGTGTTGACATGGAACGAATCAGCGAGAAGTCCGCTGCCTGGGCAGCCAGTCCGGGGAGATGCTCACTGATCTGCATTCCGGGGACTTTCGTATCAATTTTCCGGAAGGGGCCGCCGTTCTGGTTTCCGGGTTTGAGATCCCAGAGGTCGATCGTGGCAGGGCCGCCGTTCAGCCAGATCAGAATCACTGATTTGGGCTTTTTCCCTGTGGCAGACGCCACATCGGCCAGGGCGGGGAGCCAGCTGGAAGTCGACCAGGCAGTGACTCCGAGGGCCATGTTTTTTAAAGCGGTCCGTCGTGAAAATGGGGGGGTGACCATAGGAAACTTCGCTTGTCTTAATGGTTGGTGTTGAACTCAGACGAATTAATCAGAGCCCAGAACAGGTTTCCCAGATGCTGTGAGTGGGAAGAGTCTGGATGAGATTTGAAACTGCGTTGCACAGCCTGCAGTTCGGCTGGTTGTGCATGTCGTCCCAGCACGGCAATAAATACGGTGTCAATCTGCTCTGCAGGAGTCATAAAGGGGGAGCTCACCAGAGAAGCGAGCACCCGATTCCCGTCGGGACAAGTCAGTTCGTTGATGAATCTGCCGTTCATGAGGGTCAGTGACTGTGCAATCGAACGTTCGGCACTGTGTGCGCGTTCGATGTAAAATTGTGTTGAAAACTCTTCTCGCTGACTGCGATCGTTACCGCCTCGAACATCGTCCCTTTCAGGGGCCAGCCCGGCTGCAGTCTGCAGGCTATCGTAGATCTGCTCGCCGGTGAGCCCACGTATGGTTGCTTTTGTAATGCGGAAGGTTGCGACGCTGTCTGCTTTGGGGTCGTTTTCCGTGGCGGGATTCTGTTTCTGAGTACTGCCCTTAGCGTCAGTGATACTTTGTGGCGACGATGACAACCGATATGCATTGGAGCTGACGATACCTTCCACCAGCGTCTGCAGATCATAGCCACTGTCGATGAAAGTCTGAGAGAGTTCATTCAACAGTTGGGCATGGGGGCCTGACTGGAATTCATCGCGACTGAGGTCATCCATCGGTTCAATGATAGCTTCACCGAAGAAGTGAGCCCAGAGCCGATTAACGGCATTTTTCGCCAGCAACTGTTCCTGGTTGGTTTTCATCCAGTCAACCAGCACCAGTCTCAGGGAAACGGAGTCGAGCTGCTGCGGCCATTGAATTTTCGTTTTGGAGAGCAGGGCTGGTTTATAAGCGAGTTTGGTATCGGGTATCTGGACTTCAGGGGGCTGTGGCTGATCTCCTTTGCCCATTACCGGCGGTGCGAAGAATGCAGCGGTCTGCCAGAACTGCTCGCGAGTCCAGCGGGAAAAGGGATGGTCGTGACATTGTGCACAATCGAGATTAATACCCAGGAATGCACGAGTGGAGCTGGCAGCGAGATTTTCCGGTTTTGAAAGATTGGCATCGTAAAATCCGACGGGAGTGGTGCTCTCAGGGACAATAGCTACCTGGTCTAAGGTTAGAATTTTCGTGACGAGTTCGTCATAAGGCGTCTTTTGTTGCAGCCGGTGAATGAGCCAGCGTTCGAAATTGCCGGTGACGGAATCAAATTCAGGGGTATCAGCCTGAGGCACCCAGGAACGGCGCCAGAAGGTCGCCATATTTCGGTAATAGACGCCCGAGTTCATCAGACGCGTGATCGCTTCACTGTGACGTGATTCGGAGGTATTTTCCAGGTAGTCATAGACTTCGATACTCGTGGGAATTCGCCCACCCAGATCGAGGGAGACCCGCCGCAGAAACTCGGCATCGGTAGCGAACTGGAGTTGGGGCTGGTTATCGGTTCCCAGGCGTTCGTCGATCAGATGGGAAATTGATCGCGGTGTGATCTCGGTGGCGAAGACGGTGGGAGCAAACGAGAGCGTAGCGACCAGGAAAAACAGGCTGGTCCCGATTATTCTCTGCACTGAAAACACCGTGCGTGGACACTGAATCCCCGGTGAATGAGTAAGTGGCTTGAATTTAGAAGTCGTCATGTTGAATCAGGTGCCCGTCATCTCGAATGGTGAGGTAAGCGAAGGTGAGTGGATCGAGTTTTTTTCCGATGAGTCGCACGCTGCCGTCGCAAAATAAAACGTTACCGCCTTCTTTGTGAAAACCGTAGATTCCCAGCCAGTTGTTACAGTTGACGCTGCAGTCGGTGCTGTCACCTCTCGGGGGGCGTTGTCCGGTTTCCGGATTGACTGCTCCAAAGGAAATCGATCCCCAGCCGGCCCAGGCACCGCGAGCATTAGGGCTCATGCCGAACTGTCCATCGCCGGGTTGTTTTTCCCGGTTGTACCAGGCCGCAGGACGTCCCGCCTGTTCGATCAACAGGAGTGTGTTCGAAAGCCCGTCAGTCACTTTTGAAAGGGGAAGATCCTGGTTGTCGGTCATGGGCTGACGCTGGTTGCCGATACGCCCGTCTTGGCCCATCGCGTTGATGCCGTAACCGCTACGGGCCATCTGCACGCCATTCGACGTGATGAAATCGACGGCTGCTGCTTTGCAGGAATAGACGGTTTCCTTATTCGGGTTGAGTGACTTGGTTGAGGCCTGCGACTGAATCTGTACGAATCGCTCTGCGGGACTGGCGGGGCAGAGGAAGACCGGTAGTTGCGTTTCGACAATTTGTTTGTTGCGGGGGTCGAAGAAATCAAAGCGCGTGTCGTAAGCGGTCGCCTGGTCGTCTGTCAAGAGGTGCGGCAGGATGAAACCACCCCAGCCGCCGTAAGCATTGCCGTCATTGAATCCGGAACGACGGGGAGGCAGGCCGCCGTGAACTTTTTCGTACTCGAAGAAAGCCGTTCCCAGCTGACGCAGGCTGTGCTGACAGGATTGTTCTCGTGCGGTATCCCGGGCGACGAGCATGCCAGGCAGCAAGATGACTGTCAGAAGTGCGACACAAAGGGTCGTGACGATGACTTCCAGAAGGGTGAACCACTCTCGCATAGGTGTTCTCTCTTTATTAAAAGGAGCGTACAAGTCTGTATCAGAATTCTCCAATGACTTCTCCGCCATTGATCGTAATGAGGGCGAAGAGGATGTTGGCATCAATCGATTCCGAGAGCATGTGAACCGAACCATCTGCGAAAGAAGCTTGTGCGCCGCCTGTATGAAAACTGTAGATTCCCTGACTGTTATTACAGTTGATGGAACAGGTCCCTACGGGGCCATCGCGGGTGACGGCATCACTGCCGAAGACCTGGACCTGAAACACCTGATAGGACGGCCAGGATCCCCAGCTGGTTGCCTGGCTCAAACCAGCATTCGATGGTTGTTTAATTCCACGAATGTAATAGTCGGGACGGCCCGCCTGTTCGGTAATCAACATGGTATTCGTCGTTCCATCTGTGATATCCCGGAACTTGCGAGTGCGGGGCAGATCGTCCATGGCTGTGATCTGGTTGTTTCCGCTTAAGCTTGAGACTCCATACAGATTGGAGCGAAAGCTGTTCGGACCGAAGTAGTCTCCTGCAATGCCTTCCGATGAAACACCACTGACGAGAACGGTGATCGGACGCGGTCCGGGAGCAGAAGGGCACATGAAAACTTTGAGAGGTACTTTTATATTGTCTGCGTTTTCGGGGTCGTAAAAATTCTTGTTGAAATCATATCGTCCCTGCAGATTTGCCTGATCGAGATAGGGTAGAATTGAAGGACCCCATCCGCGGCGGTTTCCTGATGAAAGAATTCTACGCGGGGGAAGAACTCTGAATGCGGATTCGTAGTTGTGCGCCGCCAGAGCAATCTGTTTGAGATTATTCTTACAACTCATCCGTCGCGCGGCTTCACGAGCCTGTTGTACGGCTGGAAGTAAAAGTGCGATCAGAATCGCGATGATGGCGATGACAACTAGCAGTTCAATCAGCGTAAAGCCGAAACGCGGTTTTCTGGTGGACAATCGGGCCACGAAATCTGTTCCCCCTCATTTAAATGCTCATCAGGCAGGTAGCTAGAAAGATTTAACTGTCGCAACAGTTGTGCCAAACCAGTTTGTCGTTGATTCTGGTATATTTCGCAGCTTTGAAAGGGGGGGCTGCAGGTGATGTGTCGGTATGGTCGACCTGGGTGGCGAATTATTCGACGCCTGTCAGGAGATGAGTGTGATGACTTCTGGGGCGGTTCCCGTCTTTTTTATTTCCCGTTTCAGCTTGCTGGTCAGTCCAGCCAGAGCAATCCGTGCCTGAGTCTGTTCCACCGGATGGGTGATCTCAACTTGTTCCTGATCGGCCCGATAGCAGAATTCTCCTGAGAGGTCCCCTGCGTTAATAATATCCGGAAAAAACTGGTACCAGAAATGGTGGTTTGACTGTCGGATCAGAATAGCCTTGAAGTGTGAAATTGTCATTGGTGATCCACTTCAGGAGCAGTTGTGGTAGAGCTGGAACAGGGGGCTGTCATCTCGACGAGCAGAAGCGTGATGTCATCCTGTTGAGCGCCACCTGCCCGAAACTGGGAAAGCGTTGAGCGGATCTGCTCAGCCGTTTCGCTGACTGACAGGTGCTGACACTCCTGTAGCAAGGCGGTCAAACGTTTGCGACCAAACATTTCCCCTGCGGGGCTGTGGGTTTCGGAGACGCCGTCAGTGAGCATCAGCAGGCGGTCTCCCTGATTCAGTTGGAGACAGATTGTATTCCAGGACGTCTCCTGCTCAATTCCGACCAGGAGCCCGGTTGTTTCAGACTCGGAAATTTCTCCTGTCGAGCTGAGAATGCAGGCCGGTTCATGCCCTGCACTGGCGTATTCAATGGCATGAGTCTCAGGATGGATTGAAATCAACTGCATGGAAACGAATTCGCCCACGGGACTGATGACAGTAAAGCGACGGTTTATGAATTCCATGATTTCCGCCGGGCAACTCGAATGTTCGCAGGCCTGGATGAGCAGGGTCTTCAGAACTGCGGCGCTCATGGCGGCTGAGATTCCATGACCGGTAATATCTGCGACACAGAACAGCCAGGCACCATCTTCGAGTTGCAGAACATCATAATAGTCACCGCCAACTTCGTCAGCGGGGTGGTAGATGGTTGCAACATCCAGGCCTGGTACATCGATTTTTCGGGGATGCAGATTCTCCTGAATCATACGTGCTTTATTCATCTGGCGTTGGCGCACTTTCTCGACTGCAGCGAGCGAGGTACTCATCGCATTGATTTCATGAGTCAGATAATTGAGCTCCATACTGTGGAAGGTTTCCGACTGCGTTCCGAGTTCGCCCTGTCCAATGAGCTGGACGGTTTGCATTAACTGATCGAGGGGACGGGTGACAATGTAGGTCAGGGCCAGGTTGATCATGATCCCTGTGATGAAGGCGAGCACGATGAAGCCGGTGAGGCGGTTCAGCACTTCCGATAAGACATCGCCGTACAGATTGTCTACGGTTTCAGAGACGGAGACAGTGATGCCTCCCTCACGGAATGTTCCGACCACAATTTCGGAATTATGGAAGTGGGTTAGTTTGCCGGGGGAACGGGCTGCCTGACGGATGGCTGTGATCAGTTCCTCTGATTGACCTGCGTCGGAGATGGCGGGGCGTTCCGGTTTTTCAAATGTAATTAAGATGTGATGTTCCGGGGCATGGATCTCCTGCATCTGGCGATGGATGGTATTGATATATTTCTGAATTTCGGTTCGTTCTTCCTGCTGCATTTCCAGAATGGTGGGGAGGATGGTGGCAGCTTCTTCTTCGAGAGCGATGCGTTTGTCATTCAGGCGGGCTGCGAGATCGCGCTGGTAGGAGAAGAGCAGAAAAACAACCACAAAAATTCCCAGTACCATGTTCACGACCAGCAGAAGCTGGAAACGAATTGTTCGTTTTACCGGTGGCATTTGTGGGGGCTTCATGTCGATCGCAGGTATTGACCTTGAGGCGGGCTGGGTTGAAGAAGTTATGAAAGTCTTCCCACTCTTTTAGTGTTGCGAGGAGTAAAACACAACAGTCTGTCTGGCTGAATGGTCTGCTGCTGATCTGTAATATCAAGTGAAATGAATATCTGAACAAATTCTCAAATTTATCAATAGTCATCTTTACAGTTCATGTTGCTGAGGTATGTTCTAAATAAGATCTTGATATTCAGGCTGCGCTCTGTACCTGCATGGATTCCAACTCATTTCCCCCATTTCCATGTTCAATGTCAGCATACATTGTTTTCCGTCCGGGTACGCGCCTGCGCGCTGGAAAGGACTTGTATCATGCGTCTGCTGTTACTCCTGGTGTTTGTGTTACTGACTTCTGTTTCGGCTGGTTGCAGCAGCCATGGTGCCGATATGCCCGAACTGGGGCAGGTGCATGGAAAGGTAACGCTGGATGGTCAGCCGCTCTCTGGCGTGAATCTGCTGTTCGAGCCAGAAACGGGGCGCACTTCCCGGGCTACTACGCAAGAGGATGGAAGCTACTCAGCCCAATATCTGATTGATGAAGCCGGTGTCAAAGTGGGGCCCAGTGTGGTGCGACTGGAGTGGGGCATTGATGCCAGCGGCCCCAAGATCCCGGCGAAATACGGGACAAAGAGTGAATTAAAACTGGATGTGCAACCGGGAGACAACGTGTTCGATATCGAAATGAAATCAAAGTAATGTTCGCGAAGAGACTGCTGCGTTCTCAATGAGTGGTATGCTTCGTTTCAGTGTTTTGAGATAAAGAGGAGCGTCGACATGAGTCAGTCTGGAAGCTTGAGAAAACGTGGGTTCACATTGATTGAACTGCTGGTGGTGATTGCCATTATAGCAATCCTGATCGCGCTGTTGCTGCCTGCGGTTCAGCAGGCACGTGAGGCAGCACGACGTTCGACCTGCAAAAACAGTATGAAGCAGATCGGACTGGCGATGCAGAACTATCACGATGTGCACAACACCTTTCCTCCAGGATATGTCACTAAAACGCACTGCAGTTCTGCTTCGGTCTGGTCTGGCTGCAATCAGGGGGAACTGGGTGTTTACGGCTGGGGGGCGTTTATACTGCCCTTTATCGATCAGGCTCCCTTGTACAATCTGCTTAATATTGGTGGTGTGACGCTGGATCAGAATCTGGCGAATGCCAGTACTCGACAGGCATTGCAGCAGCCATTGGCTATTTTTCTCTGTCCCTCAGATCCGGGGCCGAGCCTTAACGACTACGTTTCCGGTACGAACAATTATAATTTTACAGTTACAGATGGAACGACACCCTATCAGATTGCCCGTTCCGATTATGTGATGGTGGCCAATGCCTGGGACAGTACGACGCCTCCCGTATATTCCGTTTCCTATGGCGCGGCACATGGAATTGGATACGCGAATTCCCGGGTTCGTTTTCGGGATATCATCGATGGTAGCAGCAACACCATTCTGGTTGGCGAACGAGCTTACATTTATAAGAGTACAAATAAGGTGGGTGGCGCCAATGTGATTGGCTTTTCCGGATCGAATAATACCCAGAGCAGCAGTTATGCCCGCAAGGGAAATGGCATGGCGGTGCTGGGGCTGACGTATAACGGTATCAATGCATTGGCGGGAGCCGAGCATGATGTGCGAGGATTCAGCAGTAATCATGTTGGTGGGGCGCATTTTGTTTTCTGCGATGGATCGGTGCATTTCCTCAGTGAGAACATTGATTACAAGAAAGGATCGGTGTCCACGGCCAATTATCTGCAGAACATCAATTCCACGTTTCAAAGGCTGGCGGTTCGAGATGATGGCCAGGTGGTTGGTGAATTCTAATTTCTGATCAACGGTGGTGCCCCACATGTATAAACGAAATCACCAGCAGGGGAATGGTTTCCCGCTGCTGGTGATTGAATTGTGATCGTCTCTGGTTGAGATCAGTTGACCGAACCCTCTTTAGGCTGAGCGGCAACTTTCTTGACCGACTGCCACTGTTTGAACTGAGGGGACGCAGTAAACTTATCAAAGTTGTCCAGTTCGCTCAGGTCGAGGTCTTCGTAGGCAAAACCGAACTTGTTGTTGAGAACATCAAGGTATTTGATACTCGCATCGAACTGTCCCTGCATGACCGAAAGATTGATCAGGTGCAGGTAAGGCTGCAGCAGGTCTGGTTCGAGCTCAGACGCTTTACTGGCGTATTTTCCTGCGAGGTTGTGATCTCCCATTTCAATCAATACTCCGGCCCGTACTGAATAGAGGTAAGGATCGGTGGTTTTGATGGCAGCCGTCAGGCGATCGATGCTTTCGAGGGCCTGTTTGTATTGTTTGGTCATTGAGAAATAATCTATGCTGAGCAGTTCTGCTGCCGGGTCCTGTGGGTGATATTTCCGATAGGCGCCTAGTACAGACTGGTATTTTTTATCGTTCTCAGTTTCGATCGTGTTCTGAGCCAGGAAGAGCAGGACGATTTTCTCGTTTTTGTACTCGTTCGGGAGTTGTGTGTATGTCTGGAATGGATCTGTTTTATCAGTTGCTGCTGTCAGGAAGTCGTACCGCTTTTTCTGGTTAATGATCCGGCTCTTTTCCTGATCGCTGAGTTTATCTTTGACGTCCAGATGTGCTTTATAGATTTCGGGCAGGTAAAGTCGCTGCAGGGACTGGGAAATCAGTTCGCCTGTTGACAGGCTGTCGATGTCGACAATTTTCAGTTCGCCGGAGGCCTGCTTCTCGATGATCAGGGCCTGGTAGTTCAATGTCCAGTCGGGACGCAGGAAGCGGAAAATGACTTTGAACTGGTTGTCTTCCTTACGCATCGCGAGGAAGCGGTAATCTGCTCCGCTACCGACTTCGGCCAGAATCTCGGAATCAATCCCCTGGTTATTTTCAGAGTAGGCGGTTTCCAGCTGCTTGCGGACCGGCTGGATAGCCTCTTTGACGGCTGGATTCTGTTCGTAGTCCCCCAACACCCGATTGATGAAGGTGGTCCAGTCAAACAGGGCGCGGAATTTGGCAGCGTCCTGCGAATAGGCGGTCAGCTGAATTTCCTTACCGAAAGCCTGCAATTCCTGAGGTGTCATGGGCCCGGGAGCTGCTGACAGGTGTTCAGTTGATGCGAAGCTGGTTGCCAGGACGGTGATGGCGACGAGCAGGGACTGGAAAAAGGGGCGATTGATACGATGATCCGTCATGTCAATTCTCGATCTTCCTGATCTTGTGGCTGGTGATGATGTATACTGATGTCTTGTCAGGTGTCACAAACAAAAAATATCATTTTTGATATCGTCTGATGTGTGCCCTGTAGCTTGACAGTTGTTTTAAAAATTGCGTAGTATGTGCGATTCCTGTCAGAAAGGTGGGTGGGAGAGATCCCGGTGCGCTCACTGAATGATAATAATGCTGTCAATATGCAGTAAGTTGTTTTTCTAATACAGTTTAAGTTAAGTCAGGTGTTTTAAGGCGGTCTGATTCATGGCAGTTCCAAAAAGACGGATGTCAAAATCCAACTCTCGTAAGAGACGTAGTCACAATGGTGTAAAGGCTGGCAAGCCTACCTATTGCCCCCAATGTGGTACCGCGTCCCCTTCTCATGCCATTTGCCCTCACTGTGGTTTCTATCAGGGGCGAACCATCGTTGATACTGAGGACTAAGCACCCATGCGGATTGCACTGGATGCAATGGGGGGAGATTTTGCCCCTGAACCGAACATAAAGGGAGCGATCGACGCATTGCAGGCGGAACCCGCTCTGGAAGTGGTGCTGGTGGGTCCGCAGGATCTTCTTGAATCACAGATTGAGGCTTCCGGTTACAGCGGAGATCGTCTGTCGATCGTGCATGCCAGTCAGGTGGTGGGGATGGAAGAAAAACCCACCGAAGCCATGCGGCAAAAGCCTGACAGCTCTATCTCGGTCTGCTGGAAACTGATGGCGGCGCACGAAGTAGATGCAGTTGTCAGTGCAGGCAATACCGGTGCGGTAGTCGCATCGGGTTTGAAGACGCGGCTCTTTCTGAAAGAAGTTAAGCGTCCCGGGATTGCCGTCACGCTGCCAACTGTGGCTGGCCACGCTGTTCTGATGGACGTTGGGGCAAACCCTTCTGCTCGTCCGGCGCACCTGTATCAGTATGCAGTCATGGGCGAGATCTATGCACGCGAAGTGCTGGGCGTGGCATCACCTAAGGTTGGTCTGATCAATATCGGCAGTGAAGACGTTAAGGGGAACGATCTCTATCGTGATACCTATCGTCTGCTAAACGACAGCCCGCTTAAAGGGAGCTTCGTAGGTAACGTCGAAGGGCGGGGCTTATACCAGGGAGAGGCAGACGTTCTGATCTGCGAAGGTTTCGTCGGAAATGTGGTGCTCAAAGTCAGCGAAGGTATGGCTGAATTCCTGATGAAGGAAGCGTCACAGCAGATTCTGGGGAGCCTCGATCAGGAGAAGGGGCAGGCATTGCAGGCGTTTCAGGAGATGGCCAAGCGATTCCGCTATCATGAGACAGGCGGAGCTCCGCTGCTGGGAATTGACGGGATTTGCATTATCTGTCATGGTTCCAGTGATGCCCACTCTATCACGAATGCCTTGAAAGGAAGTATCATGTTCAAGGATCGTGGCATCAATTCCCAGATCGCCGAACATCTGGCTCAAAAGCCGGTAGCTTAATATAGCGGCGTCATAACTAGATCAGCGCAAGTTCAATTTAGAGGGATCGACCCGTGAGCAGAATCGCCTTTTTGTTTCCCGGACAGGGTGCTCAACACGTAGGTATGGGTAAGACCATCGTCGAGAAATATCCGGCTGCGAAAGAGCTGTTTGATCGCGCAGCGGATATTCTTCAGTATGATCTGGCAAAGCTCTGCTTCGAAGGGCCGAGTGAAGAACTGGATTCTACGGTCATCAGTCAGCCGGCACTGTTTGTGACCAGTCTGGCTGCTCTGGAAATGCTGCGGGCGGATTCTCCCGATAAGGTTCTGGCGTGCGAAATGACGGCCGGATTGAGCCTGGGGGAATACACGGCTCTGGTATTTGCCGGTGCAATGAGTTTTGAGGATGGCCTGCGGGTCGTTCAGCGTCGTGGCGAAGCCATGCAGGCTGCTGCGGATGCCAACCCTTCCGGTATGGTCAGCATTCTGTTGCTGGACCGGGATAAGGTCGCAGAAATCTGTGAGGCCGCTTCTTCAGCCGGAAGGATCTGGATCGCCAATTATCTGTGTCCGGGTAATATTGTGTTATCAGGTGAAAACAGCGCCTGCGAGCGGGCAGCAGAACTGGCTGAACAGGAAGGTGGGCGTGCGATTCCCCTGGCGGTGGCTGGTGCGTTTCATACTGAAATCATGAAGCCCGCTGATAGTAAACTATCCGAAGCTCTGGCAGGAGTAGGACTGAAAAAACCGGAAATTCCGGTGATTTCCAACGTGGACGCCAAAACTCATGAAGATCCGGACGAGATTCGCGAATTACTGATTCGCCAGGTTCTCAGTCCTGTGCTCTGGGAGGATTCGATCCGCGCCATGCTGGATGCGGGATTTGATGAATTCTATGAAATCGGTCCTGGGAAAGTTTTGAAGGGGCTGATGAAGCGTATTAATCGCAAGATTTCCTGTGAGACGGTTAACGATTCATAGGAAATCTGGGGCAAAAGTGCCTCAGATGCGAAAGTGCATGCAAAAAGGCAGTAGTGAGTTCCGGTTCATCTGTCTGAAAAATTCAGAGCTTGATCTATTCTATCGATCTGTGCTACAACAACTTACGAGGCTCCGACAGGGAAATTCTATCAGAAGACAAAATCAGCAGTTCTCGGGCTGGTAAAGTTGGTCGAGGCTGATTATGAGAGAACTCTGGTGGAGTAGACAAGACTCATAATTCTTGTCGCAATTTAAGGTTTACATAAATCGGGAAACTGGATATATCATCGCTACAACTGTTGGTGAATCCATACAAGTTGATATGGTAAAGATGTTTCCAGCCATAGAAAAAGTAAAAACTATCACTAAGACGGTGAAGGAGAAGAAGCGTGTCAATTGAAGAAAAAGTGGTTGGTATCGTAAGCGAGCAGTTAGGCCATCCTAAAGAAGACATCACTCTCGACAGCAAGTTTATTGACGACCTGAAGGCTGATTCACTCGACATTGTCGAACTGGTAATGGAATTCGAAGATGAATTCGATGTCACCATTCCTGACGATGATTATGACAAAATCAAAACCGTTGGTGATGTGGTTGGCTATATCACTGAAAAAGCCAGCTGATTAAACACGCGTTAATCAGACAAAAACCACAAGTGTTTTGAATCTACAGGGTCCTGTCTTTTCATTGTAGGAAGTGTTCTCGGATGCGCAGGAGAGTCGTCGTTACCGGAGTTTCTGTCGTAACGGCTCTGGGTTTAGATGTCTCAGAGTTTTGGGACAAGTTGTGCGCTGGTAAAAGCGGTATCGGTCCCCTCGAACGTTTTGACTGCTCCGACTACAAAGTCCGTTTTGGCGGCGAAATCAAAGATTTCAACGCAGCCGATTATACGAATCTTTCTTCAAAAGATCTGAAGCGAGTCGATCGTTTCGTCCAGTTTGGTCTGGTTGGGGCGCATATTGCCTACCGCCAGGCACAGTTGGAAGGGTTTGAGGGAGATCCTTATCGCAGAGGCGTCCTGATTGGCAGTGGTATCGGCGGTTTGAATGAAATTGAAAACCAGCACGATAAGCTCTACAACCAGGGCCCGGCGCGAGTATCGCCTTTCATGATCCCCAAGTTGATGGTCAACGCTGCCAGTGGGAATATTTCAGTTGCTTATGAACTGAAAGGTCCTAATAGTGCTGTGGCGACCGCTTGTGCTTCGGCGACAAATGCGATCGGCGATGCCTACAAGCTGATTCAGAATGATGTGGCTGATATCATGGTGACTGGCGGCAGCGAAGCGGCAGTCACTCCGATGGGGCTTTCCGGCTTTGCCCGGATGAACGCTCTGTCCACGCGAAATGATGATCCCCAGGCGGCCAGCCGTCCTTTCGATCGTGATCGCGACGGGTTCGTGATGGCGGAAGGTGCCGGCATCGTCGTTCTGGAAGAGTACGAACACGCCAAAAAACGGGGTGTACCAATTCTGGCTGAGGTAGTCGGTTATGGCATGTCTGCTGATGGCACGCACATGACGGCCCCTGATCCGGAAGGCCGTGGTGCAGCCCGTGCCATGCTGCATGCAATCAAGGACGCCGGGCTGAACCCGGAAGATATTGATTACATCAATACGCATGGTACGAGTACCCCGCTGGGTGATGTTGCAGAAACCGTGGCCATCAACACCGTCTTTGGTTCGCACGTCAAATCGATGCCTGTTTCCAGTACGAAAGGGCATCTGGGGCACCTGCTGGGGGCTTCTGGTGGTGTCGAGTTCGTGGTGGGCGTCAAGGCGCTGATGGAGCAGGTCGCACCTCCTACGATTAACCTGGACAATCCAGACGAGCGGTGCAATCTCGATTATGTTCCCAATGAGCCACGCGAAATGAAGCTCGAGCGGGTGATGAAGAACAGCTTCGGATTCGGTGGACATAACGCCTGTCTGATTATGCAGAAAGCCCCTTAATAGCAGGGCTTGTTCTGGTGTCTGGTGTGTGCTCGTCTGTATATATCTCCGGCGCTCGATGGTTGTCCTGCTGCTCCCGAAGAGATTTCCCGGATAATTATTGATCTGGCAGTCGCGTCAGGCTTGAAAATCGCGCCTCGATTGTCTTGACTATCTCCTGTTGCCGGTTCATTACTGGGTCAAAATAGTGTACGAATGTCTGATTTTTGTGGTTGAGCTGGGTTCAAGTCCAAAGCAGACGCTCGTCAGTTGGTCTCGGCGTGCTGAATATCAGCAGTATCTATCCTGGGAAGAGGGTTTTTAGTGCTGAGGTAGGCAAAAGTCTTGTCTGGACCAGATTATCCTCTACGATGAAGTTACATTATTCACAAGCAGCCGGCATATTCGATTAGCGGGACTTTCAAAAGAGATTCAAATGAATACAGAATCACGACGTCGTATTCTGATTACCGGGATGGGGATTCTCAGCCCGATCGGAATTGGAACAGAAGCGTTTCAGGCCAGTCTGATGTCGGGGACTTCGGGCATTAAAAAATCAGAGCTGTATGATTTCCTGGCAGCTCCTGACACCTGCGTGGCGGAAGTCTCTGATTTCAATGACAGTACGATTAAAAAAGAGTATCTGAAGCAGCAGCGCAGAAGTCTCAAAGTGATGTGCCGCGAAATTCAGCTGGGTGTTGCTTCTGCCAATCTGGCGATGGATGATTCAGGGATCGACTTGGAAACCGTCGACAGCGAACGTTTTGGGATTGAGTTTGGTGCGAACCTGATGCTCAGCCCTCCGGAAGTGCTTTACAGCGCCTGCATGGCCAGCACCGAAGGCACCGAGTTTCAATACGAAAGATGGGGGACAGACGGCCTTCCCAAGATGGAGCCACTTTGGCTGCTGAAATATCTGCCGAACATGCCGGCCTGTCACATCGGAATTGTGATGGATGCGCGCGGTCCCAGCAACTCGATCACGCAGGCTGAAGCGTCCGGTAATCTGGTGCTGGGTGAAGCTCAGAGGATTATCGAACGTGACTGGGCTGATGTCATGGTCGCTGGTGTGACTGGAACCCGGATACATGAAGTCAAATCGATTCACGCGAAGTTGTGGGATGAACTGGCTGACTCTCCGGCAGATTTCTCAAAACGTTCTCGTCCTTTTGATAAGGCACGTAATGGTCAGGTCGTGGGTGAAGCAGCCTGCTCACTGTTGCTGGAAGAGAAATCTCATGCTGAGAAGCGTGGGGCCAAGGTCTGGGGCGAACTGCTCGGGACTGGTGCTTCCTGTGTTGTAGGTCGGGATGGTGTTCCTGATACCCGGACTTCGATTGCCAATGCCATTAAACTCGCATTTAAGCGTGCTGGTGTCGAAGCAGGGGATATTGGTCATATTAATGCTCACGGTTTGGGTGATACCAAGCTGGATGTCGAAGAGTATCAGGCGATTTGTGACATCTTTGGTGACAAGGCGACAGAAATTCCGGTTACTGCTCTGAAGAGTTACTTTGGTAATTCCGGATCCGCCTGTGGAATCGTGGAGGCCAGTGGTTCACTGGTGGGGCTGAAGCAGGGAGTTATTCCGGTGACATTAAATTATGAAACTCAGGATGCAGATTGTCCGTTGAATGTGGTTCGAAATGAGCCGCAGCCGACCGACAACAAGCTGTTCCTGAAGATCAGTACCACGACTTTTGGCCAGGCCAGTGCCTCGGTTGTCTGTGGCGTCTGAACTCGAATCAATCATTGAAAAAGCCCCGCCGGGATGATCCTGGCGGGGCTTTTTTTATTGTCATTTCAGGATGAATCAGAATTTCTTGAGTGCGTACTGAGCACCGCGGTAGGCGGACAGGTTACGCATGCCGGTATTCAGTGACTGCTGGAAGTTCTGCGTAGCGGTTGCTGTCTCGCCAGCCAGCAGGGCCTTCTGACCAATGAAATAGTGAGCTTCACAGGTTTGTGCCTTGGCGCGTTGCGGGTCCTTCTGGTCAATGGATTTAAGCAGGTCTGCTTCGGTCACGCCGCCCATCAGGTATGCGGTGAGCATGTCGACCGAGTCGCGCGCTTCGGGTTTTTCGGCGAGGACTGTCTGGAATTTTGCGTCCGCCTCTGCCTTCTGGTTGTTGCGGACCATGGCTAGATAGACCCAGGGGTTAAGCACCTTCATCTGGTCCTGTGCCAGTTGGGTGGCCTGATTGAACTGGGTCAGGGCTTCATCGTAATTCTGGTTGAAGAAGTAGGAGAAACCCAGGTCGGAGTGCAGTGCAGGGTTCTGAGGGTCGAGTTGCACGGCGCGGGTCTGGTCCTGGATGGCTTCGGCAATTTTCCCTTGCAGCAGGCGGGCTTCCCCACGCATTCCCAGTACAAAGGGCTGCTCAGGGGCGATCGAGAGGGACTTATTCAGGTCCGCTTCTGCAGTGTCGGGTTTGCCCCCTTCCAGGTAGGCGAAGCCGCGGTTGGTGATGGCGTGGTGATAGTTGGGGTCGAGCTGGATTGCCCGGGAGAAGTCATTGATTGCCTCCTGGAGCTTTCCCTGCTGCTGGTAGAACATCGCCCGGTTGTTGTAGACCACGGGGGAATTGGGTTGTTTTTCGATGACCTGGTTAAAGCTGGCCAGTGCCTGGTCGTTTTCACCAGCCAGGGCGTAAGCGTCGGGCAGCGCGAGCAGGGCGGCGAAATGGTTTGGCGAGAGTTTGATGGTTTCTGAGAAGTCCTGTGCCGCTTCGCGGGGCTTGTTCAGAGGAAGATAAATCATGCCCCGCTGATAATGGAAGTTGGCGCGTTCCTCTGTGCTCAGGTTGGGGCGAGCCAGGATCTGGTTGGCCACATTCAGTGCTGTCTCCGCATGGCTTTTCTTGTTTTCCATGACAGCCAGGTTCATCATGCCGTACAGGTAGGGCAGGTAGTAATTGACATTCTGGTTCTGGCTGTAGCGAATGGCTTCACGGGCATCACTGACGCCTTCCCGGATCGTCTGGGTATTTCCCTGCTCCCGGCCTGATTCCACGCGGGCACTGGCACGCAGGTAGTAGGCGACATGGTCGTCGGGCTTCTGCTGCAGAACCTGTGAGGCGAGCTGGACGGACTTGTTGTAGTCTCCCTGCTGCTGGGCCTGGTCGGCCTGCATTTTCAGTTGGGAGAATGGATCATTGGTGGTGGCGGTTGGTTGGGCTGCCGCGGCGAGGGGAAGCCCCAGGCAGAGGATCAGTGCAGGCAGTAAGCGAGCCATGGGTGAGTTGTCCTTATTGAATTTCAGGCTTGATATTCAGATACTACAAACCCGGATCCGCAGAAAAAGGGTCGACGAATCCGGGAGTTCTCCTATGATACTATGATAGTTTGACGTTTTGATGGAGATCAATTTCCGGTCATCGCCGGGATTTCGGAAAAATGAGCGTATGGCGTCCCTGATCCGGTATTCGGGAATTGTATCTGTCTGATCTGGCCGATTGAACACTGATTCGCTGACTTTCTGGTAAGCAGAAGCGCTGAAGTTAAGTCGTTGTGAAATAGTTGCCTGCGGTGCTTGACATCTGAACGCGCGAAGATTAATTTCTGAGAGTAGAGCATTAACCATGGTGCTCTATGCGCAATGGTTTTGCATACTGATGTTCAGTAGGCATTGTGTTTGCAAGGGGTGACATGCCAGTTTGGCTGTTTGTTTCTTTGTGATGAATCGGCATTCGTAAACTCGAATGGAGTCCTCTCATATGTAGGCTGGTTGGAACTCGAGCATTTGCTCACCAATCCGATTGTCGCGTTTGCTGCATTAAAAATGCCAGACGCGGCTATGCCTGGCTACCGTTTCTGCGGTGGTACGGGTAGTCATAAAGTGGGCATGTTCCCGCTTTTTTTTGTTAATGGCCTGGCCATAAAGCAGTTGAGTCCTCAGGACTCAGTTGATAATAGATAGAAATATGACCGACAGTGGTCTTGTTTGAGTAGTTTTCGAGTCAGTTGGATTATCAACTGTCGAATGAAGGAAACACATTATGGACGGTAAGGAAGTTCTCCGAATTGTTGATGCGATTCAACGCGATAAGAGCATCGATAAAGAGATCGTGTTCAGCGGGATTGAGCAGGCGATCCTGTCAGCAGCCCGCCGACACTTTGGGGATGATCAGGAATTGACGGTCGACATCGATCGTGAATCAGGGGAGCCAACCGTCTATTGCAATCAGGAACAGCTGGCACAGGACATTCTGGGGGAAATCCTGGGACGTGTGGCAGCCCAGACGGCTAAGCAGGTGATGATTCAGAAAATCCGTGAAGCAGAACGCGATACGGTGTTTGATGAATACATGGAGATGCAGTACCAGTCCGTGTCCGGGACAGTGTCCCGCGTGGAAGGTGGTGCGGTGCTGATTAACCTGGGGAAAATCGAAGGTATTCTGCCGCGTGGCGAGCAGATACCCGGAGAATCATTCCGTGTAAATGACCGTGTGCGGGCGATTGTCTTGGATGTCCGCAAGGCGGGCAGTCGAGTGAAAGTGATTCTTTCGCGAACTCATCCCGACATGGTGCGTCGTCTGTTTGAACTGGAAATTCCGGAAGTGGCCGATCGGATCATTGATGTTCGGTCGCTGGCACGCGAAGCGGGTTATCGCTCAAAGGTCGCCGTCTCCTGTATCGACAGCAGCATTGACTGTGTTGGTGCCTGTGTGGGGATGCGTGGTGCCCGGATTAAAAATATTGTTGATGAACTGGCGGGCGAACGCATTGATATCGTCCGCTGGAACGATTCACTGCAGGTACTGGTGCCTAATTCACTGCAACCTGCAGAAGTAGAAGACGTGATTCTCTGCCCGATGCTGGGCCGAGTGATCGTGCTGGTGCGAGATGATCAGTTGCCTCTGGCCATTGGCCGCAAGGGGCAAAATGTGCGTCTGGCATCGAAACTGGTTGGCTGGGACATTGAAGTCATGACTCAGACCGAACTGGATGAACAGCTTGATAAAACCGTGGAAGCCTTTTCCTCGATTCCGGGAGTCTCTGAAGAGCTGGCTGAAAGCCTGGTCTCTCAGGGCTTCTTCAGTTACTACGATCTGTCAGTGATTGAGCCGGATCAGCTGGCTGAACTGGGCGGTCTGACCGCCGAGCAGTGCGAGCAGATTGTCGAGGTTGCCGATCGTGAAAGCGAGCGGGTGGAAGCGGAAGAAGAAGCAATGAAACACGCGCAGCAGAAGCAGCCGGCAGCACAGGCACCGGCTGCACCAGCTCCGGGACTGTCAGATGTGGCAGCTGCCTCGGAGTCGGAAGAAGCAACTGCGCCTGTTGTTGAAGAGAATGCAGCAGAGACTGAAACTGCTGAGTCTGAAGAAACTGCATCCGAGTCGGAACCGATAGAGGAGCCGGCGGTCGCAGAAACTCAGACAGAAGAAACGACCGATTCTGAAGATGTGTCGAGTTCCACGGAAGAGCCTTTGCAGGTGGAAAGCGAAACAGAAGAATCGACAGAAAAGCAGGAATAAATCGTTTTATTACGAGTAAGTGTCAAGAGGCGCATGCCTCAACAGGCAGGGTGTCTGGGCTGATAAGGCCCGCAGGCAGATTGCCGATTTGTTCACGGGAGAAGGGCTGTTGAAGATTCGTATTTTTGCTCTTGCAAAAGAGTTGGGAATGGACAGCAAGGTGCTGATCGATGAATGTAACAAGGCGGGGGTGAAGCTCAAAAACTCCGCTTTGGCCAGCATCACGCCCGAGGAGCGCGATATCGTGATCGATTACCTCCAGAAGCAGGATCAGCCTGCTGAAGGAGCCAGTGATCAGACCGAACAGGCTGCGATGGCCCCCCAAAGGGAGCCTCAGAAGATGCGGACGATCAAGGCGATGACCTCGCGTCCTCAGCCATCCCGATCCTCTCAGAAAGCACGCACCGAAGAAGAGAAGCCGGAAATAGAAGAGGAAGTGTCTTCCGCTGATGTTGAGCAGACGGAAGACGCGGCTGAAGCAGCAGTTGCTGAGCAGACTGCTTCGGAAACAGATCTTCCTTCTCAAGAGGTTTCAGAGCCTGCAGCTACCGAAGAACAGGCAGAAGAAACTCCGAAACCCAAAGATGAAACTAAACCTGAAACCGATCAGGGAATGAGCCGTGAAGATTATGTTCCGGCAGGGGGCGCGCCGACCTCCAGTATCCGCGAGATGAAACCGATTGGTTCGCCGCGGTCTTCCAAACCCCAGTCCAAATCGAAGAAAAATACTGCATTACCTTCCGTTGCTGCTCCACCGGCCTACAAACAGCCCGTGATTCCCAAGCAGAAGAAAAAAGAAGAGAAGGCGCAGAAGCCTGAGGTGCGTTTGACAGCAGATATCCTGGAACAAAAAAGTCCTCTGGCAGCACATCTGGCTCAGCATTCAGAGCAGAAGAAACGCGACAAAGATCGCGACGTGCAGGACGATGATTCGAAACAGCGTCGGGGCAGTCTGAGCCTGGTTGAGGCTCGAAAACAGCGTCGCGAGCAACGTAAAGAAGGGCGCAGAGGTTTTAATACCGAAGGTGGCGAACAGCAGGACGTCGTCGGTCGTCGGCCTCGCCGGTCCAGGCGTAAGCATGATTCTTCCAATATCGTTCACAAGACAGAGGCTGAAGTGGAACTGCCAATGACAGTGCGGAGTCTCTCGGAAGCGATGGGACGTCCGGCAAAAACAATCATGTCGATCATGTTCAAAGAATTCGGTGAGATGGTCACCATCAATCAGATCATCGAAGAGGACACTGCTCTGGCCGTCGCCATGGAACTGGGCGTGGATCTGACCTTCAAGAAGCAGAAAGGTGCTCTGGAACTGGTTGAGGAGATCGTGGAGCAGGAAGATGCTCCCGAAGATCTCGTGACACGTCCTCCGATCATCACCGTACTCGGCCACGTGGACCATGGTAAGACGACTCTGGTTGATACCTTGCGTAATTCCAAGGTTGTGGAAGGTGAAGCCGGTGGGATTACCCAGCACATCGCCGCTTACCAGGTTGAATATAATGGCCATAAACTGACGTTTGTTGATACTCCTGGTCACGCGGCATTCAGTGAAATGCGATCCCGTGGGGCTAACGTAACCGATATGGTTGTCCTGGTTGTTGCTGCAGACGACGGTGTGATGCCTCAGACTGCAGAAAGTATCAGCCATGTGAAAGCCTCGGAAGTTCCGATGGTCGTGGCGATGAATAAAATTGACCTGCCGGACATCAACGAACAGAAAGTGCTGCAGGAGCTGACAGCACAGAACGTATTGCCCGCCGAGTGGGGTGGTGAGACAGAAGTCGTGCGTGTCTCCGCGCTCCAGGGGACCGGCCTGGATAACCTGCTGGAAACCCTGCTGCTGACCGCTGAACTGCATGAACTCAAAGCCAATCCGAATCGACCGGCTGTTGGGGTCTGTCTGGAAGGTTTCCGCGATGAAGGTCGTGGTTCGGTCGCCTGGCTGATCGTACAGAAGGGAACCCTGCGGATCGGCGATGCGGTGATCTGCGGTAAATCCTATGGTTATATCCGTGCGATGTATGATGACCAGGATCAGCAGATTGAAGAGGCTCCACCATCTACTCCCATTAAGGTCACAGGTCTGGATTCAGTGCCTGGTGCCGGTGACCACTTTGTGGTTGTGGGCGATATCGAGCAGGCCCGCGAACTGGCTGAAGAACGTCGTCACGAAGGACGAACCGATGTTCTGTCGCGTCATAGCGGCGGACCTCGAACTCTGGATGACATTCTGGGGTCTGCCCGTGAGGGTGCTATCCAGGATCTGCCGCTGATTATCAAGGCTGATACGCCAGGTTCACTCGAAGCGATTCGCAGCGAAATCAACAAGTTTGAGCATCCGGAAGTTCGGGTTAAAATTCTGCACGAAGGTATTGGTGGTGTGAACGAGAGTGATGTCTATCTCGCAACCGCCTCCAATGCGATTATCATCGCTTTCCATGTGGTTGCTGAAGACCGGGCAATGAGCCTGGCAACCCAGGAAGATGTCGAGATCCGTCGCTACAGCATCATCTATGAAGTTGTGGATGATATCCGGGCTGCACTGGAAGGCCTGCTGCGTCCTGAACTGGTACAGGAACAGACAGGTCGGGCACTCGTACTGCAGACATTCTCGATCAGCCGCTTCGGAAAGATTGCCGGTTGTCGGATTCTCAATGGAACCATCAACCGCAATGACCGGGTACATTTGATCCGCGATCAGAAAATTCTGAATCAGTATCCGATTGCGTCGCTGAAACGCGAGAAAGATGATGTCAAGGAGGTTCGTGAAGGCATGGAGTGCGGTATTCTCTTATCCGGTTTCAATGACATTAAAGAGGGAGACCTGCTGGAAGCATTCCGGATTAACGAAGTCAAACGAACTCTGGATTCGAGCTCATAAGCAGCTGTGATCAGACAGGGAATGCAGGCGAGAACTGAATGACATCACGTCGACTAGCAAAAATCGCTCAGGCGATAAAGGAAACGGTAAGTACAACGGTCCTGTTTCAACTGCGCGATCCTCGGATCCGCAATGTGACAGTACTACACGTTGAAGTTGCACCCGATGTGCAGTCAGCCAAGGTCTATATTTCGATCATGGGGGATGAGCGGACAAAAGCACTCTGTATGCATGGACTGGAGTCGGCCCGCGGGTTCATCCAGTCTAAAATTGCAGATCGCATTCAGACCCGCTACACACCGGTGATCAAGTTTGTCCAGGACACTGCCGTCAAAGATACCATGGATACGCTTCGTATTCTGGATGAGTTACAACACGAGAGAGAACAGGAAGAGGCAACACAGCATCTTTCTTCTGAAGAAGATGGTCCTCTTGAAGAGGCACCACCGGAAGATTGAGGGACAGAGTTGATGTGAGTAAGCACAGACGCTGTTTTCATATTCATTCCTTTTGAAATAACTCAAATATTACGCAGACAGATATGGTTGCTAAAAAAATATCGACGTCGGATAAACAGGCGATTTGCAAAAAGTTGATGACGCTCCTGAAGAAGCGGTATTCAGCGACATTACCCAAATACGACCGTCCTGTCCTGGAAACGATTCTGCACGGCATCTGTCTTGAGAATACAACGAATGAGCTGGCAGATCAGGTGCTGGAAGATCTGCTCGACGGGTTTCATGATCTGAACGAGATTCGGGTCAGCACCATTTCCGAACTGGAACCGGTCTTTGATTCAGTGGGTGATGCTGAGTGGCGTTCGTATCGAATCCGCTCGGTACTGCAGTATGTCTTCGATAAAGAATTCTGTTTTGACCTGGAAGGGATGCGTAAGAAGACCCTGGAACAGGCTCAGAAACAGTTGACCCGCATGAAGGCTCTGACGCCATTTGTGCTGAATCACACGTTACAGGTGGTGCTGGGCAGTCACCTGGTTCCGGCAGATGAGAAGATCCTGAATGCCAGCAAATGGCTGGGCCTGCTGCCTGCCGATGAGAGCATTGAGACTGCCAGTGACAGCCTGAAATCAACTGCGCGGAAATCAGATGCTCCTCTGTTGAGTCACCTGCTGCGTTGTCTGGCCACCGATGAAGAACTGCAGGCCGATTTTAATCTGGATAAAAATCCGCTGCCCGAGGATGGCGTGGATCTGATGGAAGCCCCCAGTCGGCTGGAAGATCTGTTTGCCAATCCGCTGTCGAAGCAGAAAAAGAAGACAGTGAAGAAAAAGAAGGCTGCTGTCAAAGGCAAGAAGGCGGTCACCAAAGTCAAAAAGAAGGTTCCAGCCAAAAAGACCAAGTCTGTTAAAAAGGCAGTGAAGAAAACGGCTGCCAAGTCCTCAGCGACGAAAAAGTCCACCAAAAAGAAGGTGCCGAAGAAATCTTCGTCGACTAAAAAATAGAGCTGCTTTACTCTGACGCTTTTCAGTTTCTGCTGTTTTGTACCGCTGCCGCTTCCCTTCTTCACATGGGCGGTATGCGTATTCTTTTAGAGTCCCAGCTGAAAAAACGGGATTCCGGCAAAAGCAGGCTTGGAGAAGATAGTGAAAACGCGTTACAATGGATGCACGCATTGATTGTATCTGCTGATGCTACCACTGTTTTCCACAGCCCGAATCGGGGCTGTCTGTGGCGTTTCCTGTAGCTGATCCGGTTGGGCTGACTGCTGTCCGACGATCACCGGTTGGGGGAATACGCTCAAGCGTAAATGAAATCTCTGTTTTTAATGGAGTTCAAATTATGAGTCGGTCTATCAAAATGCCAGTCTGTGGCTGGCTGTTCCTGCCCGCCGTTTTGCTTCTTCTCATTCCAGGGGCGCTTGCGGCAGAGATGCCCGGGAAGAAGGGAGATGAGCCAGCTCAAAAGCAGACCTCGCCTAAAGTGATCACTCTGGAAGAGGGAATAGCGGATGATGTGACGCTCCCCTTTGTGCCTGCCAAACCTCGTTCGAAGACCGAGCAGAAAAAGATTGATTCCGCCGCCTGGTATATGACGGGACGGATGCGCGAAGCACGCAACGATTTCGTCGGGGCGTATGAAGCATATAAGCTGGCGATGGAAGACAATCCGAATTCACTCGAAATTTATCGGGTACTGATTCGTCTGGCCTCTGGACTGGATAAGACTGACGAAGCCATTCAATATGCCCAGAAAGCCGTCGAACTCGATCCGGGTGATTATGAGCTGATGCGGAAACTCGGTCTGCATATGGCTGGTCAGGGCCGTTTTGAGGAAGCGGTCAACTTTCTGGAGAAAGCTTCTGAGTCTCCCGCGATCGATAAGAAGTCTGGCGTCTACGTCATAATCAAACACGATCAGGCCAATCTGTATGAGCGGCTGGGAAAACAGGAAGAAGCGGCCCAGTGCTGGGAAGTGGTATTTAAGGCGCTGACCAGGCCGGATGATTATACGTTCGAATTCAATACCCGGGCTCAACTGGAAGCCAAGCAGGGCAAGCTCTTCGAGCGGATCGGTCAGTCATTTCTGGAGACCGATCGTCTGAAACTGGCTGTGGAAGCCTTTAACAAGGCAGCGGAATCACAGAAGGGGCGTCCCGGGATTCTCAAGTATCACCTGGCGCAGGTTTACTATCGTTCAAAACAATATCAGCAGGCACTCGACTCACTGCAGTCCTATTTCGATGAGCAGTTGCAATCGAAAGGGCGCAAGGCTTATGAGTTCCTCGGAGAAATTCTGGTGGCTTTGAATCAGTCAGACGAGCTGATTCCCCGTCTGGAAAAACTGGCTGAAAAAGACAAGTACAACCGAACCCTGCACTATTACCTGGCTGAGCAGTATGGAGAAGCCGGACGATTCGATGACGCCGAAAAGACTTACAAGACATCAATCGGAGAATCATCAGACATCGAGGGGCTGGCAGGTCTCTTGAGGCTTTATGAAAAGAATCAGAAATACGAACAACTGATTACAACCCTCTCTGAAATCGTGCAGTCCGGTGAAGGGATCCGTAAAATTCAGCCGGATCTGCAGCGGATGTCTGAGGATAAAAAGCTTGTAAACGCGCTGGTCGCTGAAGCACAAAAGCAGAAAAAGAAAGATCCGCCGGGAGTTGACGTCTTTTCGGCATTCATCATTGCGAAACTGGCTGCCGAAGCGGGCGACAACAAGGCTGCTGGAGAATTTTACGAGTACGCCATTGATGCAGCAGGGAAACACGCCAAACCCCAGATCCGTGGTAACTGGACGCTGTTGATTCTGCAAGAGTACAGCACTTTACTGCGCGAAGAAGGGAAGTACGGCGAACTGTCTGACCTGTTGCGGAAAGCGGTAGAGAATCCTTTGCTGGCACCGCAGCGAATTAACCTGATGTCGTTTCTGGCTGACGCACTGGAGCGGAATGGAGAGACTGAAGCGGCCCTCAAAGTCAACGAGGAAGCACGCCAGGCTGCTCCGCGGTTTCCGATGCTCGACTACCAGCATGCCTGGATCTACTACCATGCACATGACTGGGATAACGCAATCGAGCAGATTCAGAGCTTCATCAAAAAATATCCTCAGCAGCAAGACCGGATCTATGAGGTCAAGATGATGCTTTCGAACAGTTATGTTCAGAAGGGGGACATCGCCAAAGGTGAGAAAGTGCTCGAGGAGATGCTGGCAGAAGATCCGAGCAGTCCCTCGATCAACAACGATCTGGGATATCTCTATGCAGACCAGGGAAAGAACCTGGAGAAGGCGGAAAAGATGATCCGGATTGCTTTGAAGTCGGAACCAGACAACATGGCTTACCTCGACAGTATGGGCTGGGTGCTGTTCAAGCTGAAGAAGTACGAAGAGGCCGTGGGATATCTGGAAAAGGCCAGCAAACTTCCCGGAGGGGGAGACAGTACGATCCTGGATCATTTGGCAGATTGCTACCATAAGCTGAATAAGAACGAGCAGGCTGCTGAACTCTGGAAAAAAGCTCTGGAAGCAGCCCGGAAAGCAACTCCGCCTGACACCAAACTGATTGATCAGATCCAGCAAAAACTGAGTCAGTGATCGATTTCAATCCCCCGTGAGTTTTTGTACTATTGGCGCAAATCCATTCCATACTGCGTGATTTCCGCGCGGTCATCTTCCACCTATTTTGAGTTAAGCGAAATACATCCATGGCAGGTCATTCACACTGGGCTAATATCGCCGCCAAGAAAGGGGTGGTAGATAAAAAGCGAGGGAAACTCTTTGGCAAATTAAGTCGCGCTATCATCGTGGCTGCTCAGCATGGGGGTGGGGATCCGGTAATGAACCTGGCCCTGCGTTATGCGATCGATAAAGCCCGCAAGGCCAGTATGCCTAAGGAGAACATCGACCGGGCTGTCAAAAAAGGCTGCGGCGAACTCTCCGGAGAGAATTTTGAAGAACTGGTTTATGAAGGCTATGGTTCAGCCGGTGTCGCCGTGCTGTGTGATATTCTGACTGAGAACCGCAACCGGACGGCAGGGGAAGTTCGAAAAATCTTCGAAGTGCACGGCGGTAATCTGGGCAGCACTGGTTGTGTTGCCTGGATGTTTGAGCGGAAGGGACTGTTTCTGGTTCCCTGTGAAAACGTGGAAGAGGATGAGTTGTTCGAAATCGCCCTGGAAGCGGGCGCCGATGACGTTAAAGCAAATGGCGATGTCTACGAGGTGACCTGCAGTGTGGAAGCATTCCAGCAGGTGGCAGATGAATTCGAACAGAAACAGATTCCCACCAATCTGGCAGAAATTTCACGGATTCCCGAGACAACTGTAGACTTGGACGTGGAAGATGGTAAAAAAGTGCTCAAACTGATGGAAGCACTGGAAGACCATGATGATGTGCAGAGCGTCACAGCGAACTTCAACATTCCAGATGAAATCATGGCCGAGGTCATGGCCGAATAGCTGACAACATTGACAACCTGATTTTGAGGGGGACAGCGGCTTGACGATTGAATTTAGTTGCTCACACTGTGACAAAGTTCTCAAAACTTCAGACGACAAAGCCGGCCGCAGAGCAAAATGTCCCCAGTGCGGCGAAGCGGTGACCGTACCGGCGCCGACAGCAGATGTCAGTGCTGACGATGGCTTTGGTGAATTTGACGCCCCCGTCCCGGAGGAGTCCAGCTTTCTGGGAGAGCAGACGGTCAGCGAGGAACAGAGTTTTCTCGCCGGTGGTCAGCAGGTTTGCCCGATGTGTGGTGAATCGGTCCCTGCAGGCGCTGCGAAATGTGACTACTGCGGCGAGACCCTGAAAGCAACGACTGGCTCTGGTCGAGGTGGATGGGAGCCCCGGATCTTCAGCATCAATGACACATTCTCCCGTGCCTGGGAGCTTTATAAAGCCAATCTCGGAATGGTCATTGCCATTCCTCTGGTCGCCGGCAGTATTTATTTTGTGGCTTCCATGGTCATCGGAATTTTCATGCAGATCGTTCAGAATGCGGTTCTGCAGGGAGGAGGACGCGGAGAAGGGACCTTGGTGGCAATTGCAGTCCTGGCGCTCATGCAGAATTTCATGACCTACTGTGTCATGTTTTATTTTCAGCTGGGAGGGCAGAGGGTCTTCCTCCAACTGGCCCGCGGAGAGAACCCTGAATTCAATGAACTCTTCAGTGGAGGTCCGTTTCTGGGGCGGATGATTCTTTGCAGTATCATTTACGGACTGGTAGTCACGCTGGGATTCATCGCTTTGATCATTCCCGGAATCATTCTGTTGCTGATGTTCTGGCCTTACTCGTTTATCCTGATCGATCGGGATCTGCCGGGGATTGAGTCATTCAAAAAGGCAAAAGAAGTCATGGCCGGCAACAAGTTGAATTTCCTCGGGCTATCCATTTTAAGCTTCCTGATCGTAGCGGTCGGGGGGCTTGTGACTTTGTTCGTCGGTTTGATCTTGATTGTCCCCTTCACTTACATGCTTCAAACGGTCGCCTACGCCGAAATGACTAACCAGTAATTGATGGTTGCTTAAACGCCGCGAAATCATCAGAGAAAGTCCTGATTCGTTGACGATTGAGTTTGAGTGCCCGTTTTGCCAGAAAGTATTGTCTGCTCCTGACGATAAGGCGGGAAGCCTGGCACGATGTCCTCAGTGCACTGAAACAATTTCCGTTCCGCGTCCCGATGACTCTTTGGCTGCTGACGTCTACGACGATTTCTTCGAGGAACCACCCCTCCGGCAGCCTGCCACTGAGACTGTGGAATGCCCCATGTGCGGGGCTGTGAACCTCAAATCCGATGACGCGTGTACCGATTGTGGAGAGATCCTTAGCCGGAAATCAGTAACAACAGACGAGTATCAGTCAATCAAAGTCGGGCAGGTTCTGGACCGTTCCTGGCAGTTGTTCTGGGAGTATCCGGGCCTTTGTCTCCTTGGTCCTCTACTGGCCAATATTCTGTTTGCCTGCTTTGCTGGGCTGCTCCTGGGAGTGTTTCTTCTGGTCTGTATGGGGATGCAGTCGGTGCTGCCGGAAGGTCCTCTGATGGTGTTGTGCGTGGTATTAGTGGGGCTGATCCTGGTTATTGTGACGTTCTATGGTGCCGCTTACTGTGAGCTGGGAAAAGTGCTCCTGTTTCTGAAAGTGGCGCGGGATCATCAGCCCGTCATGGGGGACTTGTTCGCGGGCAGACCTTTTGTCGGCCGGATGGTTCTCTGTACAATCCTGTTTCAGGGACTCATCTTCTTTGCCAATCTGATATTTGCATTGCTGGGGTATGTACTGGCGCTGATGTTCTGGCCTTATCCTTATCTGCTGGTAGACCGAAACCTACCCGGGGTCGATGCTTTCGGCAAGTCGGTTGATGTCACCAAGGGAAATCTGCTGACATTGTTTCTGATATTTCTTTCGCTATTTGGGCTGGTTCTGCTGGGTGTCGCAGCATTATTTGGGATCTCGTTTCTGCTGGTGTATTCGCTCGAACTACCATTTGAGGCAGTGCTGGGAGGAGCCATTCTGCTGAGCCTTCCGGCGATGGTCTTCTTTTACTCTTATGTATTACTGGTCAAAGCGGTAGCCTACGCGCAGATTACACACTCACCGTGAACTTTTTCGACCTGTGAGCTGTCAGAATTCTCCAGAGCCTGCCTGTCTGGGTTTTACGTCAGGGGAGTCTGTCTGCTATGATACCAGCCGATTTGCAGAGGCCGTGGGGCCTCCGGATGATATACATAAGGTCCTGGTCGAAACTATGGTTCGTGAGCCTGTAATTAGAGGGGAAGACGAGCCGGAAGATGATTTTTCCGGCAGTGGCGGGGGCTGGAATTCCGGCTATCTGGCCGATGATCCTGAATACGATGACGAACTCAGGCCCCAGCGCTTAAGTGAAGTGGTCGGTCAGCGACAGGTCGTGGAACGCCTGGAGGTCTTCCTGGATGCGACCCGAAAGCGGAATGAGCCGCTGGGGCACCTGCTGCTGGATGGTCCGCCTGGTCTGGGAAAGACGACCCTGGCGTCCGTATTGCCTCGCGAACTGGGAACCGAACTGCAGATCACGTCTGGTCCTGCACTCAGTGCTCCCAAAGACCTGCTGCCTTACCTGACGAATGCCAGCCACGGTTCGTTCCTGTTTATCGATGAAATTCACCGAATGCCGGCGACTGTGGAAGAATTTATTTATCCGGCCATGGAAGATTTTCGGGTCGATATCACCCTGGGTGAAGGATTGAATGCCCGGACGGTGAATATGAAACTGCAGAAGTTCACCGTTATTGGGGCAACGACACGGAGCGGTATGCTGACCGCGCCGCTGCGGGATCGCTTTGTCCGCCGCGAGCACCTCGATTTTTATGAAGACCAGGATCTGATCGAAATTGTGCGGCGGAATGCCCGCAAACTCAGAACACCGATTACCGACGATGCTGCTTTTGAAATTGCCCGCCGTAGCCGAGGCACCCCACGTAAGGCAAATAACCTGTTACGCTGGGCGCGGGACTTTGCGACGAGCAAGGCAGATGGTAATATTACCGATGAAGTCGTCAAGCAGGCATTTGACATGCTGGAAATCGATCAGATCGGTCTGGAACGCCAGGATCGTCGGTACCTCGAGACTCTGATCAAGACATTTTCCGGCGGGCCTGCAGGAGTCCAGGCGCTGGGACACAGTCTGAATATCCCGGCTGATACGCTGGAAGATGAAGTCGAGCCGTTTCTACTGCGTTCCGGTTTCATTCAGCGTTCTCCCCGCGGGCGAATCGTCACGATGGCGGCATTGGAGCATTTGAAGCTCAATCCCCCTGATGCGGGTCCCCTGTTTCGATAAGTTAGCACGCCTGGCGTCTCTGAACTGCAAAGAAGAACCATGAGTTACTCTGTCACGTATGATTATGATGTCGTTGTTGTCGGTGCCGGCCACGCCGGTTGCGAAGCGGCTCTGGCTGCAGCCCGGTTAGGGGCGAAAACGGCTCTGTTAACCATGAACTGCGACACCGTCGGTCAGATGAGCTGTAACCCCGCCATTGGTGGAGTTGCCAAGGGACAGATCGTGCGAGAGATCGATGCGCTGGGTGGCGAAATGGGGCGGGTGATCGATGAGACCGGGATCCAGTTTCGGATGCTGAATCTTTCCAAGGGACCGGCGATGCATAGTCCCCGGGCTCAGGCTGATAAAAAGGCTTACCAGTTCTGTATGAAGTGGAAGGTCGAGCAGCAGGACAATCTAGCGTTACGCCAGGAGATGGTCAAAAGTCTGATTGTGGAACAGGATCAGGTTACCGGAGTGCTGGTACACGGCGATGCCTGTTATCGAGCGCAAGCCGTAATCCTGACGACGGGAACTTTTTTGCAGGCGATTATGCATACCGGTGAAGCGAAAACCAAAGGGGGGCGCGCCGGAGAAGGGACCACGGGAACCCTGTCTGACAGCCTGGCCCAGCTTGGCTTTGAACTGCAGCGATTCAAAACAGGAACTCCCGCCCGTCTGAATGGAAGGACCATTGATTTCTCTGTACTGGAAGAACAGCCCGGTGATGAAGCACCGCAGCCGTTCTCTTATCTGACAGAGAAGCTGACACAGCCGCAGATGCCCTGCTATCTGACTGAAACCAACGACTACGTGCATCAGTTGATCAACGAGAATCTGCACCGCGCGCCCATGTATTCGGGGCAGATCAATTCGACTGGGCCGCGTTATTGTCCATCGATCGAAGATAAGGTCGTCCGGTTCGCGGAGCGGAATTCTCATCAGATCTTTCTGGAGCCAGAAGGACGTTACACCAACGAATATTACTGTAATGGGATCTCCACCAGTCTGCCTCGTGATGTGCAGGATAAGATGATTCATTCGATTCGGGGACTGGAGCAGACCGAGATTATGCGCTACGGCTACGCAGTCGAATATGACTTCGCGACCCCGACGCAGCTCAAGCCGACGCTGGAGACGAAACGGGTTTCCGGTCTCTACTTCGCTGGTCAGTTGAATGGAACGACTGGTTATGAAGAGGCAGCCGGGCAGGGGCTGCTGGCCGGTTTGAATGCAGCTTTGAAGCTGGCTGGTAAAGAAGACCTGATTCTGGATCGGAACCAGGCCTACCTGGGTGTGCTGATTGATGATCTGGTGACAAAAGGCGTCGATGAGCCTTACAGAATGTTTACTTCAAGGGCCGAGTTTCGACTGCTACTCAGACAGGATAACGCAGACCGCCGGATGACACCGCTGGGACGGAAAGTAGGCTCGGTCGATGATGAACGCTGGCAGAAGTACCAGGCGTATGAAGCCGAGATTGACCAGGTCAAACAGTTCATTCAGGGAACCCGTTACCAGGGGAACACGCTGGAGGAATGGCTGCGTCGACAGGACACAGGCTGGGAAGAAATCTGTGAAATTGCTCCGGCCCTCAAAGAGATGCCGCTTTCGGAGAGAGCCATCAAACAGACGCTGATTGAGGTCCAATACGCTGGTTATATCCGTCGTCAGACTGCAGAAATCGAAAAGCAGAAGAACGTAGAGACACTGCACATACCTGACCATATTGACTATCAGCTGGTCCCCAACCTGAGAAATGAGGCCAAAGAGAAGCTGAGTCGTGTCAAGCCGCGTAACATTGGACAGGCAGGAAGGATCAGTGGAGTGACTCCCGCCGATCTGACGGTTCTGGTGCTGTATCTCAATAGCAGCAGCCGCCTGGCGACCTGAAATTTTCCGTTCTGGAAGAATATTTCTCATAACTCATTGTGAATGTGTCAGTTCTGTGCTGCGCACTGTTTAACTGTCTGATTAAATGGTCGTTGAAATAGTACGATTTCAGCCTGCCCGACTTTCTCTAAGTTCATGTTTTGTACATGTTTATTTCAATAAATTGGTCAACCGAGCGAATGCGTGTTGACCAAATCGTCAGAATAGATACAATCGGAATTATTGATAATACTGGTAAAGTCAAGCGGTATTGAAAGTTTTGGCGTTTGGATCCATGTGGGATACCTGTGACGTCTGGCCAATCAGTAGCGTTTGGCAAGTGACGGGCCACAGAACTGCACCTTGGAGGATGCGGTTTTTTATCGCTTTACCTGAATTCAGTTGACTGGATTCAAGTGAATAGATAAGAGGCTGATTATGGAGATGTCAGTTTCAGGCAGGTTGATCAGTGAACGGGTCACTGTGGCACCTGCGCAGGGGCTCGGTTATTGCATGTCGTAATAACCTTACAGCGCTTGGTCTTTCCCGCTCAACAGGGTCGGGTCTTCAAAGGATGGATGAGCAATATGAAAACGGTCTTTACCACAGGCGAAGCCGCAAAGATTTGCAAAGTGAGTCAACAAACGATTATTCGCTGTTTTGATTCTGGCCAATTAAAGGGATTTCGGGTACCCGGTTCTCGTTTTCGACGTATTCCGCGTGATGTTCTGTTCAAGTTCATGAAGGACAACGGAATTCCCACTGATGCCCTGGAAAGTGGGAAGCGCAAAGCTTTAATTGTGGACGACGACGAAGAGTTGGTAGAGTTGATTCGCGACGTTCTGGAAGCCGATTCACGCTTCGAAATTCGTGTTGCGAACAACGGCTTCGATGCAGGGATGATGGTAAAAGAATATCATCCGGACATCATTATTCTGGATGTGATGCTGCCCGATATTAATGGTAAAGAAGTCTGTCAGCGGGTTCGCAGTGATTCATCCATGGACGATGTGAAAATTATCTGTATCAGTGGTATGGTCGAAGCAGACAAGATTGATGATCTGAAAGCAGCCGGCGCCAACGACTTCATGCAGAAGCCGTTTGAAGTTGAGCAACTGGCAGATCGGGTCTGCACACTATTGAACCTGGAGTCTGTTCACACTGCCTGAACCAGGGCGGTCATCGGTTTCATGACGATCGGAAAACGTCCGGTCGTCGTGGAGACTGCTGCAGGGAGTGTCAGATGTCGAGCGAGACCGGTGGCGTAGAGACTCACTTACCGGCTGTCATTTATCGACGTCTCTGGTCATTGATCCCCACGCGCTCACTGGGATCGACCATTTGTGAACTCGCTTCAGTCTGGTGTGAAGCAACAGGTTCCGCTGCCGTTTATCTGGGGGTACTGAAGTCAGCGCCCTCTCAGTTTTCGGCTGCTGTGCTCCATGCTTCAGAGCAGGAAGCCTCTTGTGTGCAGCGTGAGATTGTTCCCGTACTTCCCGGGACTTCCCGCGAAGAACAACTGTACGCCTTGATGAATGAGGCTCATGCTTTTGCCGAGATTTCGGATCAACCTGCACGCGCTTATTATCAGGCCTGTCATCGGGAGACGATGCTGGGCCTGTTTCTATTTACTCCCAGTATGAGAGACGGGTTTGATCTTCTGGTTTCTGAATTGCTGGATGTGAGTCAGCGTCTATTGAGTCAGGCCTTGCTACAGGGAGAATCTGGTTCAGGGCAGGCGGCTTCCACACCGGAATGGATTCTCCCCGATGCTGATAAGCTGGAAGCGATGGCGGAATTTGCCGCCGGGGCCGGACACGAAATCAATAACCCCGTAGCGACCATCGTCGGGCGGGTGCAGATGCTGCTCAAATCAGAGACTGACCCCGAACGTCGGCAGGCCCTGTCGACAATTGGCGGACAGGCTTACCGGGTCAGGGATATGATTGGTGATGCGATGTTGTTCGCACGTCCGCCTGCTCCCCGACCCGAAGCATTGTCGCTCTCACAAACGATTGACGACGTGCTCACAAGTCTGCAGGAAGAAATCAAACAAGGGGGAGTACAGCTTGAGGTCAACGTTGCTGAGTCGCTTTCTTTGCACGCAGATGAGATACAATGGAAAGTCGTGTTGAGCAATCTGCTGTTGAACAGTCTACAGGCGATGGAAGCAGGTGGGCAGATCAAGATCAGTGCGTCCCCGCTTGAGACGGAGTCAGGGCCATTCATTCACTTGAGGGTCATCGATGAAGGGGCGGGTCTGACAGAGGAAGAGCGCATCCACCTGTTTGATCCATTTTACTCGGCTCGACAGGCGGGACGAGGGCTCGGGTTTGGTTTGTCCAAGTGCTGGCGGATTGCCACGCAGCACGGTGCTACGATTGCTGCAGAACCCAACTCCGATCGCGGGGTGACCTTCCATCTTTACTGGCCCGCTGAGAAGCCAATTAACTCGGTAGCTTAGCCAGTTTCACATCTGCCGGCGGTGATTGCGCAGCGATCAGGCGTTTCTGGAAATCCTCGCTTGCGGTTCGGATGATGATCCGTTTCAATATGTTTTCACGAGAAATGGAACGTCTGATCTGACGCGGACAGGCTCTGTCCCAATCTTAGAATCACTCAGCAGCCTGAGGGACGATGGCGGCGACTCATTCACTTCTGATTATTATCACCAGCCTGCTGGGGCAGACCGCACCGATTGCGGAGGTGCCACTCAAACAGGAGCCGGCACGCTACCAGATTGAAGCCCCCAATGTGGCTGTGATCGACATTCCGGTGAGCAAGGTCACAATCCGGGCGCTTAATCTGGATGGTAGTCTGGATACCGATTTTTCAGAGCATCCTCAGAAAGTTGTCGGTCTCGAGCTCTGGGTCCATGAAGTCGACACGGCACTGCCGCCTTTTAAAAATGGAGTATTGGAGCTTAAAACGGATCTCGCTGAGAATCGAAAGGTCTACATTACCAGTGATGTGATCCGTGTGGATCCAGACCAGCGCCGGTCAGGAGCTGTGGAAGTTTATCGAATTTCCAAATGGCTGAGCCTGTTACCTCCTTTGATTGCGGTGATACTGGCGATCTGGTTTCGGAATATCATCCTCGCTTTGCTGGTCAGTATCTGGGTGGGAGCTGTGATCTTAGCGCATGGAAACCTGTTTCTGGGATTTGTGCATACGCTGGACACGTTCGTGATCCATGAGATTGTCGAGCCAGGCAGTACCAGTTATTCCCACATGATGATCATCATGTTTACGATGTTCCTGGGAGCGATGGTCGGTGTGATGTCCGCAGGGGGCGGTACGGCTGCTCTGGTCAATCGTCTCTCCCGCTATGCATCAAAGCGAGAGCACAGCCAGGTTATGACCTGGTTTCTGGGGTTGATTATCTTTTTTGATGACTACGCGAATTCGTTGCTGGTCGGCAGTTCAATGCGACCATTTACCGATCGGATGAAAGTCTCGCGGGAAAAGCTGGCTTTCCTGGTCGACTCAACCGCGGCACCCGTTTCAGGAATTGCGATTATTTCCACCTGGGTTGGTGTCGAGATCGGATACATCGCAGATACCTACGCAAGTCTGGGGATGACCGGGGACTACTATACGACCTTCTTATACAGTCTGCCTTACCGGTTCTATCCGTTACAGTTGCTGGCATTTGTCTGGCTGGTGGCTTACATCGGAAATGATTTTGGGCCGATGTTAAAAGCAGAAACACGGGCGATCGCTTATGGACAGTTGGTTCGTCCCGGGCGGTTTAACGTGACGGAAGTAGAGGGACACGCAGAAAGTGGCGAGCTCGCGAGACGCCAGTTGTTGCGGAATGCACTGGTCCCCCTGGTGGTATTACTGGGGCTCGCGATGATCGGACTCTGGTGGACAGGGACGATCGAGATTAACCGACTCAATCTGGAACGGGAACAGATGGGGCAGGCAGAACTCAAAGTCAATTTTCAAAATGTCCTTGAGCATTCTTCTCCCAACCGCGTACTGTTGATTACTTCTTTTCTGGCTTCGATTGCAGCGGTCGTGAGTTGCAGTCTTTCCAAATCGCTTCCGTTGAGTGAATGCGTAGAGGCCTGGGCGAACGGGGCCAAGAGTATGTTCCTGGCGATCCTGATTCTGGTACTGGCCTGGTCCGTAGCGACCGTTTGTGATCAGCAGCACCTGAATACTGCCGGTGTGCTGGTGGAACTGCTTTCTGAAAAACTGTCTCCCAACTGGATGCCGACGATTACATTTCTGCTGGCAGCCGTCGTCAGTTTTGCAACCGGCAGTTCCTGGTCCACCATGGGCCTGTTGATGCCTTTGTCGATCTCGTTGACGTACAGTCTGCTGGTGCCACTGAATGAAGCCGATCCGAATCATCATCTGATGCTGGGAACAATCGGTGGTGTGCTGGCTGGCGCTATTTTTGGCGATCACTGTTCTCCCATCTCCGATACGACGGTTCTGTCGTCGGCAGCATCAGGTTCTGACCATCTCGATCACGTGTTGACCCAGATCCCTTACGCTTTGACAGTCGCGGGAGTCTCGGTGCTCTTCGGGTACCTGCCGGTGGGCTTCGGATTTCAGCCTTATATCCTGTTGCCGGTCGGTCTGGTGGTGCTGTTCCTGATTCTGTTCTTCTATGGCCGATCCGCGGAGACCGAGGCGAAGGCCCTGCTGGAAGCGGGGGTGACGGCTGAGGAGTTTAACAGCAGGGATAACGGATCTGAGGAAGAAACGGAGAGCGCAGGTGAATCGGATCAGACGGATTCCGATTCTGAGGACCCCTCCGAGTCCCCGGAAGAGTCGCGAGAAGAGGTCTGAATCCGTGTCCCCGGGCTGATTTATATGTTATACTTCACCTAAATTCTTCAAACTCCCAGTCCTGTTTGATTTTCAGTATAGGTGTCCCCCAACATGCAGTCCGAGACCAAGCTCCGTGGTATCTTCACTCCCAACCTGGTTCCCTACGATTCTCGTGGTGAAATTAATGAGCCCGAATTACGCCGTTATATTGACTGGCTGATCGAAAAGGGAGTTCATGGGCTGTACCCCAACGGTTCTACGGGGGAATTCACTCGTTTTACTCCTGAAGAGCGCAAGCGGATTGTAGCCATCATTGCGGATCAGACACGCGGCCGTGTGCCGATTCTGGCCGGGGCTGCAGAAGCCAATGTGCGGGAAACGATCAAGGCCTGCGAGTACTACTACGAACTGGGTATTCGGGCAGTCGCCATCGTGGCTCCTTTTTATTACAAGTTGAGCCCAGCCTCTGTTTATGCCTATTTTAAGGAAATTGGGGATAATACTCCCATCGATGTGACGCTGTATAACATTCCCATGTTTGCGAGCCCGATTGATGTGCCTACGATCCAGCGTCTTTCTGAAGAATGCGAAAAGATCGTGGCGATTAAAGATTCCTCGGGCGATCTGCCCAACATGATTCGTATGATTCAGGCCGTGCGGCCCAACCGTCCGGAATTCTCATTTCTGACAGGCTGGGATGCGGCACTCATGCCTTTGATGCTGATTGGTGCAGACGGGGGAACCAATGCGAGTTCTGGTGTCGTACCGGAACTGACACGCAAGCTGTATGACCTGACCACTTCCGGTCAGCTCGATGAAGCCCGTCGTGTGCAATACGATCTGCTGACGCTGTTCGACACGATGATCTATTCCGCTGAGTTTCCGGAAGGGTTCCGGGCTGCGGTTGAACTCCGTGGATTCAACATGGGGCAGGGGCGTCAGCCGATTACCTCGGAGCAGAAAACGGACATCGTGACTTTAAGACGTACTCTGCAGTGCATGCTGTCAGAGCATGGCTTCACCAATGAGCCTATCGGTGGCTGTGCGACAGGAGTCAGCGAAGATCTCAGCGCCAGCGACGTGTCGCAGATTGTACAACATGTCGTCGCTGAGCTGAATCGTCGTAAGCTGCTCTAGGCGTCTAGCGCGTCTGAGTTAACCTTCGAGCTGACTGCGGTAGTAGTCTGCGCCGGTTTTCAGAGCGGCGTCGAGTTGTTCCGGATCCTTACCACCGGCTTCGGCCATATCGGGACGACCACCGCCGCCTCCGCCGACCACTTTGGCAGCCGCTTTCACGCAGTCACCGGCTTTGAGTCCCTGTTTTACCAGCTCCTGGTTAACGGCGGCCATCAAAGCGACTTTGCCGTCAATCTCGGTACCCAGAATCAGTGCGACCTGTTTGCCTTTCTTCCGCAGGTGGTCTGCCAGTTCCCGCAACTGATCGCGTGAGACATCTTTCGCGTGGTAGGCCACAATTTTGACATCATTCACGACGGGGGCTTCCTCCAGCAGTTCATCGGCGGTTCCCGCCAGTGATTTACTGGAGAACTTGAGCAGTTGTTTTTTCATTTCCCGGATTTCGTCCTGCAGATGGGCGATCTTCTGGGGAAGTTCATCGAGTCGCGGCGCTTTGAGCTGACCAGCGATTTCCTGCAGCAGCTTTTCGCTGTTGCGTGTCTTTTCCAGAGCTTTCGGGCCGGTTAAAGCGTGGATACGACGAACGCCTTTGGCGACCGGTTCTTCATTGACGATCTTGCAGAGACCGACCTGTCCCGTATTGGTGAGGTGGGTTCCCCCACAGAGTTCGATGCTGAAGTCACCCATCTGGACCACGCGGACATTGTCAGGATATTTCTCACCAAAGAGAGCCATGGCTCCCAGGTTGCGGGCATCCTGCAGTTTCATCAACTGGGTGGTGACAGAGGCGCCTTCGGAAATCCGCTGGTTGATGATATCTTCGACCTGGCTGATTTCTTCGGGGGTGAGTGCCTTGCTGTGTGAGAAGTCGAAGCGGAGAGTATCCTGTTCGACTTTCGACCCACGCTGCATGGCGCTGTCGCCGATGACGGTGTGCAGGGCATGATGCAGCAGGTGAGTGGCCGAGTGAGCACGCTGGATACCGGACCGGCGTGGTTCGACCACCGTTGCTTTGAGGGTTTGTCCCTGTTCCAGTTTGCCTTCCAGCAGATGGCCGATGTGCAGAATCAATCCACCGTTACGCTGGGTATTCACGACTTCAAATTTCAGGCCCTCTCCTTCGAGGTGACCCGTGTCTCCCACCTGACCACCGGCTTCGGCGTAGAAGGGAGTCTGATCGAGTACGACAACGACGGGATGGGCATGACCCTTTTCTACGACAGATTCCACCAGGCGATCCTCAGCGATAATGCCGACGACTGTGCCTTCATCAACGGTGGTTTCATAGCCTTTGAATTGCGTGTCGCTGGTGGTTTTGTGCAGCGCTGTCAGCGGACCTTCTGACATAACCGAATCGAGGAACGCCCCGCTGCCGCTGCCTTCTTTGTGCTGCTGCATCAGGTTATTGAATTCCGTGCGATTGACGCTGATATTGTTTTTAGCAGCAAGGGCTTCGGTAAGCTCAATCAGGAAGCCGTCAGTCTGGTGCAGATCGAAAGCATCTTCACCGGCGATTTCCGATTTGCCTTCCTGTTCGGCTTTTTTCAGGAAGCCTTCGAAGCGGGTGAGACCTTTTTCGATGACGCCCAGGAACTGCTCTTCCTCTTCCTTGATGGTGTGCTGCACGTGTTCGACGGTCTTGGCGATTTCCGGATAGGGAGTCTGCATGATGTCGACGACAGCCGGCACCAGTTGAAACAGGAACGGTTCCTGTTTGCCGAGGAGGTAGCCTTCGAGCAAGGCGCGACGGAGGAGCTGCCGAACGACGTAGCTTTCTTTATCGCGACCAGGGTTAACCCCTTCGTGGATACTGAAGGTGATGGCGCGAACGTGATCAGAAATACGGCGGAGCGGACGACCCGTTGGTTTGTCGAATCCATAGCCGGTGCCGACAACATCGCCGGCTGCCAGACAGAGTTGCTTCAGCGTATCGATTTCGAAGTTGCTCCGTACGCCCTGCAGAACGGAGGCGGTACGTTCCAGCCCCATTCCGGTGTCGATGTTTTTCTTAGGCAGCGGTTTGAGATTGTTGGGCGGATCGCCAACGCGGTTGAACTGGGTGAAGACCAGGTTCCAGATTTCGACGTTATCTTTACCGCCGTTGGGGTGGTAGAAGATTTCGCTACAGGGGCCGCAGACGCCGTCGGGGCCATCCGAAGGAGCACCGGCGGGCCAGAAGTTTTCGTGTTCGTTTTCGCGGCTGATGCGGTTGGCGGGAAGCTTGATTTCATCGTGCCAGATGTTGTAGGCCTCATCGTCATCCAGGTAGACGGTGACGGAAAGCAGGTTGGGATCGAGGCCCAGGTATTTCTTATCGGTCAGGTATTCCCAGGCCCAATGGATGGCTTCGCGTTTGAAGTAATCTCCGAAGGAGAAATTACCCAGCATTTCAAAGAAGGTATGGTGGTAAGCGGTGACGCCGACGTTTTGAATATCGCCGGTGCGGAGGCACATCTGACAGGTGGTGGCTTTTGTGAATTCCAGCTTGCCTACGCCCAGAAACTGATCTTTGAACTGGTTCATCCCGGCGGGTGTAAACAGAACCGTAGGGTCATCCCGGGGGACCAGAACGTCGGATGGTCTTCTGACACAGCCTTTTTCTTCAAAGAAGGAAAGATAACTCTCGCGAAGTTCGTCTGTTTTCATTGTTTCTTATTGCTTACTGTTTGGAAGAACGACCTTGCGGTCATCCAGAAGTTGTAATGTTACCGGTGAAGTGCTGGCCCGTTGTGCTTCCTGATAGAACGCGTCAGGCGTTTGTACCGGCTGATCATTGACCAGGCGAATGAACGTTCCTTCTGTCAGCCCGGCCTGTTGTGCGGGACTGTCGGGAGCGACATGCGTCACAACCACAGCGGGCGGGTAAGTGAACGGACTAAACGTATATTTTGCACGGGCAGTGGGATAATCGACTCTTAAACCGCGCCAGAGGGGATGCCGATAGCGGGTTTGTACAATCCCTTCATCATCCGCCACGGGCCATTTTCCCAGTTTCACTGTCAGAGTCAACTCACGCGGATTTTTTCCTCTCAAGATTTGCAGCTTTGCCTCGGTCCCTGCGCCTGCTTTCCCTACTTCACGCATCAGGTCAAGTTCGTTGCGTAGCGGCTTACCGTTGATTGAAAGGATCAGATCGCCGGTGCGCAATCCCGCCTGTTGGGCCGGTGAATGCTGTTTGACGCCGCTCGTCTGAACATAGCTCGACTCTGTAAGGTTGACAGCACCGGCAAGATTTCGGTTCGCTTCATTGCGATCAAGTGTACCAGGGGTGATCCCCAGGAAACCGTATTCCGGCTCAAGCCCGTTTGCCAGGCTGTCGATGATCCGCCGCGTATCCGGGTCAATGGGAATCGCGTAGCCTGCCGATTTTTCATAACCTTCCAGAGCCGCCAGGGATGTTGTGACTCCGATCAGATTACCATCCAGATCAAGCAGAGCGCCGCCACTGGTTCCCAGGTCGAGGTGTGTATCCACCTGAAGCAGGGTTCCGAAGTGATGGATGGTTTCTTTCTTGGACAGCTCCTGATTCAGGAAGTTTTTAAATATGGGGACGGGGTAGCGGTGGAAGTTACTTACAATGCCCCAGCTGGCACTCGGTGAACCATCACGGGCAATGGCGTAAGGGTTCCCCAGTGCGATCACAAACTGTCCCTTGCGGACTGATTCCGTGTTTCCATACTGGACCGGTTTGAGAGGGCGGGAAGCATCTGCTGCTACTCGTCCTGCGGGAACCAGGACTGCGAGATCACTTCTGGGGTCGGCAGCGAGGAGCGTGGCATAGAATCCGCGGCGGTCCTCAGTGTGGACGTATAGACGGTACTCAGGAACCTTTTTCTGTCCCGTGATTGGACCTCCCTGAGTGAGGTGGAAATTCGTCAGCACCAATACCCTTTGCTGATTGGTGGGATCCGGAATGATCACACCTGATCCGAATTCGGTGGGAATAAAATTCAGATCCTGCGGGTCATGGCTCAGATTCAGATCCTGATTGGGATCGAGTCCGAACGGAGCGGGGATGCGCGACTGGAACTGCTGTTTGCGGGTTTTGATTTTGGAGATCGCGACGACGGAGTGTTCTGCTTTCTCAATTGCCTTGACCAACTGCTGCTGGACGGCAAAGGCGACAGCGCGAGCATCGGGCGATTGAGCGTTCAGATGTCGCGTCGGCAAAGAGAGCCAGCAGACACTGATGGTAATGAGGCAAATCAGCGTGTGATGAAAGCGAATCAGATTTTTCAGAGCTGCAGACATACTTTGCCTCAGAGTAGAGCGTCGGGAACAGAAATCATGCGGAAAGCGAAATCGCTGATATTCGGATAGTCCTTATTTTACAGTGTTTTCGTACAGAACCCAATGCAAAACGACCTTGAATACCCGTGGGGCATCAAGGTCGTTTCATCGTTAGCAGGTGTATTTGTCAGGCTGTGGCCAGCCGAGAGGGTCAGGCCTCGACAGCTTCGGGTTCCGTTTCCGGTTCCAGTTCTTCCTCGGTGGAGGCAACCAGCCCCTGGGCTTCCAGGACCTTCTGTTTAATCTCCAGACAGAGTTCGGGGTTTTCCTCGAGCACCGCTTTGGAACGGTCCCGCCCCTGACCCAGTCGCGTTTCACCATAGCTGAACCAGCTGCCGCTCTTCTTGACGATTTTGTTTTCCACGGCAAGGTCCAGCAGGTCGAGTTCGAAATTGATGCCTCCGGTGGAGAGCATGTCAAACTCAGCAATGCGGAACGGAGGTGCAATTTTGTTCTTGACGATCTTAGCCTTCATGCGAATGCCTGTCACCGTGTCACCGTCTTTGAGTGTTGCGATACGACGGACGTCAACTCGGACAGAACTGTAGAACTTCAGTGCGCGACCGCCGGGAGTCGTTTCGGGGCTGCCGAACATGACGCCGATCTTTTCACGGATCTGGTTGATGAAGATCACTGTCGTTTTGGATTTGGAAATGGCACCGGTCAGTTTCCGCATGGCCTGGCTCATCATACGTGCCTGCAGGCCGACGTGTGTGTCACCAATTTCGCCATCCAGTTCCGCTTTGGGGACCAGTGCAGCGACGGAGTCAACAACGATGACATCGACCGAATTGGATTTGATCAGCATTTCAGCGATCTGCAGGCCTTCTTCGCCGTAGGTCGGCTGACTGACCAGCAGTTCGGAAATGTTGACGCCCAGTTTTTTGGCCCAGACAGGATCGAGAGCATGCTCGGCGTCGATAAACGCGGCGATGCCACCCTCTTTCTGGGCGTTGGCGATAACGTGCAGGGCCAGGGTGGTTTTACCGCTGGATTCCGGTCCGTAGAGTTCGATAATACGGCCACGGGGAAATCCATGGCCTCCGAGGGCCAGGTCAAGGGACAGGGCACCGCTGGCGATCGAGGGGACCGCGCGGGCGTTTTCCCCGGTGAGTTTCATGATGGAGCCTTTACCGAACGCCTGTTCGATTTGTCCCAAGGCGTTTTTGAGCATCCCCTCGGAATCTTTGGTTCCGTTGTTGCTGGGAGCGGGGGGGGTAGCGGCCCGTTTTGATCTTGCTTTAGCGGCCATTGAGGTCTTCCTTCAATAATATGCAATTGCCCCGCAAATGAGTTCGAGTCCGTCAGGCGAAGCAAGTGCCTAATTTATCGAGAATTGCGGGGACGCCTATTATTGAACGCCGTCTCGACCCATGGTTTTCAAAGAAGTGCCTGTTGTGAACAAAGATATATTATCTTGAATCAACTCCTGTCACAACGGCAAACATGAGACATTTATAGCTGTCGGCAATTATTTCAGATTTTCCACAGTCTGAAAAGTACTAATTGGCCGGAAAACGATGAAAAATTGGAGAAGACCGCTTCCGTTCAGGAGTTCTCAGCCTGTTGCATCAACATTCCCAGGTATGAGGTGCGGATGGGGGAGGAGAGCCCGAGTTGTTCTGCCAGCTGGATGACTGCAGCTTCGGCCTGTTCCAGTTCCGCTTCTTCTGCCAGAGTTTCTACCTCGGCAAAGGTGCCGAGCCCTTCGACTTCGTCAATGGTGATCTCGAAGTGCCGCTGCTCATGATGAAAAGAGTAGGGGGTCCGCTGTTTTTTCACATTTCGCACGGGCTGGAAGCCGAGGAGTTCGAGCATCTCTTTCAACTGGTCCAGAGCCTCGGGGCCCGTTTCGAATGAAAGTTCGATCTCTTTACGGATCTTGCTGACCGTGGCCCGCTTCGGGCCTTTGTAGGTAATGTGATTCTCTGTGCCAATCCGGCGGATGCGGAGTGCCTCGTCAGTTTCGACAAAGTTCCGACTGGGATGAGCGAAGTAATAATCTTCCTGATCCAGCGTCGCACCCTGCTCAGCACCAATCTGTTCGAGTTGCGCAAGCAGCTGCGATTGATCGGGGATTCGAAATTTCTGTTCGATTTCCAGCATGGGGAAACGTCTCTGATGAAAGTAGAAGTCTGTAGTGTTGGGCAACTGGTACCGAATTAATCCCGCCAAGGGTGCTTGATCTTTTCCCAGTAAGAATCGAACTCAAACTTCGGGCTGTTATCCAGATCGTGACACTGATAGCAGGTCGTTTTTTTGGCTTCGGCAAGCGTGACCCGCATGACCTTTTTGGCCTCTTCGACTTTGTCCATATCGATGAGTTCAATGTGTCCGCTTCCCGGGCCGTGACAGTTTTCACATTGCTGTCCGAGCAGATGCGGTGACTGTTGTTTGTTGACAAAGCCGCTTTTGTAGCGGATGACTTCCTGCGGATGCCAGCCTGTGACGTGGCAGGAGAGACACTCGGGATCATAGATGCGGGAGATGATTTTCTCTCCCCGTTCAATCTGATCCTCCCGGCCGTTGATCAGGCTTTCGTAGGCATGGGCGTGGGCGGTCGTTAACCATTTTTCATAGGCTTTGGTGTGACATTCACCACACTTTTCCGCTCCGACGAAGGTCGCACCGCGGGGGTGGTCAATCGGCAGTTCTTTGGCAGCAAGATCTTCCTGCTTGAGGCGATCCTGATAGAACTGCATGTGTTCGGCCATTTTCGGTGTTTCTTTAAACCGCTGTCGGTCGAGAGAGATGACCGTGAAGCGGAAACGCTTCTTGGGATCGCCTTTGGCATCGGCATCGGGATAGTAACCGACCACGCCAGCGCTTTTCCCTTTGTGTCCCACGTCGACCATCATCGTTTTGCCAATGTACTCGGGATCTCCCAGTGGGTCTTCGACTCCGCCGGCGGTGAGTAGAATGTCGAAGTCGGGGAACTGTTTGGCGAGTTCCTTGGATTCATCCTTGCTGGATTGCGACAGCAGCAACATCAGGTCCGGTTTGGTGGCCTGCATTTCTTTGATGACTTCGGGCAGAACTTTGGCGGGTTCCTGCCAGGTAATGTCCGGAAACTGTCCTTTGCGACTTTTCCCCAGAATGGATGTGACGGCGATCTTCACGCCATTCGACTCAACGACTTTGAATTTGGTTTTTCCCAGTTCGGGGGTTTCCAGGATCAGGAGATTTGCCGCCAGGAAGGTTGGTGTGGTATCAGGCTGTGGGGGATCCGGATTGTGTAACTGCAGAAAGATATCGGCTCCAAAGCGAAGTTCTTCCGGTCCGAGAGCCAGTCCGCCATACTTCATGTCTTTCATGGCAGCCAGAATGGTTTCGTATTTGATCTGGCTCTGTCGACGGTTGCGTTTGACCAGACCGCCCAGATCAAAGGCAGTGACGGGCCACTTACGGTCTTCAATCTGCTTGAAGAGATTAGCCAGTAACGAGACGCCGCCTGTCTGGTTTTGTGTACAACCACAGGGTTCCAGATATCCATGGCGTTCGCCGGTCAGGACAATGGCCAGTTTAGGGGTGGGCCAGCCTTCGAATATTGGTTTGGGCGGAGGTGTATCAGATGATTTCGGGTGCGTTTTTTCTGATTTGGCCGGCGTGTGCCCCGCGGCGACTGGAGTCTGTTTTTCCTCAGATTTAACGGTTGGCTGCTTGGGACTGGTTGTTTCCGCCGGGGTTTTCTCTGCTGACGGTTCTGGTTCTGTCTGAGCAGTGCTCTGCGGAGTTGTTTCGGTGGCTGTTTCCGTGGTGGCGGGCGGTGTTGATTGCCCTTCGCATCCCAGCAGGAGAGTCAGAAAGAGTGCCAGCAGGCAGGTGAAAGAGGATTGTGGCAGGTAAGACATTCAGTGCGGCCTTCCATGGAATTGATTGAGTAACATAACGATGCAGAAGGAACTCCGCATGGTTTATCTTAGTTCAAAACATGGTCTTGCGTCAAAGTCGATCTGCCTCTGGCCCGGGAGGTTGATCTGATAATTCAGATCCATCCCAGAGAGGTGAACGCCCGGGTGTTCTGAATTGGTAACGTATTGAAATTTATACTGCTTACAGTGAAATGAACTGAACCTTGAACTCGATGTTTTTGGCGCGGGGGTGGTTGGTACTTAATTTCACCTTTGCCAGATTCCCACGGCCGAATGAGACAGGAGGTTGCCCTTCAGGAATGATAAATTTCAGTAAGTAGCGCTGTTTGTTTTTGGAATCAAAGGATTCGTCTTTTTCAATTTCAAATTTAAGGGAGCCGGGCTCGATTTTCTGGTCGAGGATTTTCAGCGGTTCGTCAAGCCCTTCCACGAACATGGAAAGGACCGCTGTTTTTCCTTTTTCTGCTGAAAACTCACCCAGATTCAGGTGCATACTGGCCGGATCCCAGCGGACGCCGAATGTGGGGACGATGCGGATGGGGCCGGTGTGATTTCCCGATACCTGGACGATGAAATCTCTGGTTCCCGGATCGGCGTCATGTTTATGATCATGTCCTTCGCCCTCTGGATGGTCGTGTGGCTCGTTGGGGATGTCGGTTTTGAGCAGCATGCGTTCGTTGAATCCACCCAGGGGGAATTTATCCGGATCTGCGGTGACTTCAACCGCGTAGCCGGTCTTGGCATCCACTTCTTTGAGTTCCTGTTTGGTGAGCGGCCGAAAGGTGGAAGTGAGGCCGGGGTGATCGGCTTCGATTTCCAGAATTTTGAATTCATCCAGATATTTCGTATGAATCTTTCCGGTGTATTTAACTGGTTCCGTACTGCTCATGACGGGTAAGGCCCAGTTTGCAGAGCCCTGATAATCGCCAGTAAAGGAGATCAGGCTGTTTGCGGCTCCTTCGATCTGGAGTTTGATTTCTTTTTTCTCGGGATCATTGGTCCAAATCGTTGCGGTCTGGCCGAAGCGTTCCTGAGCTGCTTTGGGGGTCCAGGTGAGTTCGACTTCAATGTGTTTGCCAGGCGGGACCAGATTGTCCTGCATCTCACTCATAGTACATTTACAGGTGGTAGCCCCTTTCTGGACTTCCAGAGGGACTTCGCCTTCGTTTTTGATGACAAATTTGTGGGACATGGACTGCCCGACGGCCATGCTGCCGAAGAAGTAGATCGGCTGTGGTACGACTGCTTTGGGATACGGTCCGGAAGCGGCGATTTTGGGACGCTTCTCATCCGGCTCGGAGGCGGGTTTGACGGGGGCAACTGTCTTGAGTTCACTATTGGTCCGGCCCAGCCAGACGGTACCCGCGAGGGCGATAAACAGAACAACCACAGTTGTAACAGTTCGAAAATTCATTGTGACACCAACGAAGAAAGAATTAAAATACCAGCAATAAAAACAAGTCTGTAATCAAACCTTATGTCATTATGAGCCCAAGCATGGTTGAGTTCAATTCTGATTCGTTTGTCTCTCGTTAATTATTTGTTTCATGCGACTTACCGTTTCGTCTGTCAGATATTTGTCCACGTGTTGTGCACTGCGGTTGGCCTGATCGAGCTTAAGTGCCTGTTCGGCCTCTTCTCGGCTTTCGCTGATTTGTCCCGCTGCGTGGAAGACCTCCGCCAGTAGAGCGCGGTAGCGGGCATTGTGCGGGTAACCGGAGACGGCCCGATTGAGATTCTCGATCGCGTCGGTCAGATCCTCCTGCTGATGAGATGCTTCGAACTGTTCATAGTACCGACGTCCCAGCTCAAAATAGTTGAGCGGACTCAACGGATTTCGCTGGATGGCTGCCTGTTTCAAGGAAACAGCCTCCTCGAAAGCCTGTCGATTCTGGACTCCCTCTCTGAATTTCAGCTCAGCCAGGGCCTGCCAGGGTTCGGGGGAGAACGGGTCCGCCTGACCGGCCTGACTGAATAGCTGTTGCGCAATCCGAGCCGACTGCCCACGCATGAGCGTCTGCTCTGCCCTCTTTACGAGCGATTGACGCTGAATTGTTGGCGCAAAGTCGCTCATCACGAATAAAATCAGCAACAGACTACATATTACGAGAACCAGGGTTTTCTTATGTACACTTTGGGGGGGGCGCTGTTGTGTTTGATCTGAGTCGACCTGTTCTGAATTTTCGGGAGACGGAGCGGGAATCACAGGGAAAGCCAGCGCGAGCAGGAGCAGCCAGGTCTGGGTGATGGCAGGCATCGCGATGCCTCCCGCCACCAGCAGATGCACAGAGAGAGCGACAAAGCCGGCTGCCAGTGAAAGGGGGACCAATGATGTAGCAGACAGATCCAGTGCGGCTTGGGCGGCGGTCTGTTTTCTACCACCTCGGAGCAGGACATAAATGACAACCCAGCCGGGAAGAAACAGCCAGAGCACCGATTCATCGATGCCCGACAGAAAGAGCTGCAGAATCCAGAGCAGGGGAAATGTGAAAGCGAAACCCAGAACCAGTGCCATTCGCAGGAAGGAATCAGCTTCATCATTCACGGGGGATATCGAGTCTGCCGGCTGCTTTTGGAGCAGCGGCTTCAGGAACCACTGATAGCCTGCCAGCGCGATGATCAATAAAAGACCGGCCAGGGCTATCAAGCCGGCATTCGCCCAGACGTCGAGAAACAGATTGTGTGGATCGGCGATTTCCTCGCTCGAACCGGGGAGCTTATATTTCAGATAGTGTTCGCGAAAATTGCCTGGACCGGTTCCCCACATCAGGTTTTCTTTAATGACGCCCCAGGTCCCGGTCCAGTATTCGATGCGGTACTGCAGTGACTTGGGGGCTTCGGAAAGAACGGCGCGGTCGAAGCCACCGCTGAGTGTGGCGAGCAGGAAAAATCCGGCCAGCACACAGACAACCAGGGTGATGCCTGTGATCAGTTGTTTGCGGGAAAGCCGCTGCGTGGTCTGACGGAGGCGTTGACGCTGGAGCAGTTTCAGGAGACCCAGGCAGACCAGGCCCGCCAGGGCCCCGCCCCAGGCACTGCGACTTTTCGTCAGAATCAGGCAGTAGATTATGAGCATGGTCGAGATCAGGTAGACCGCGATCTGGAGCCTGTTACGGTTCGCTGGCGGACTACCTTCGGTTCTGGGAGGCAGGAGACTGTTAACACTCAGTCCTACGGCGATCAGGAAGCCGACAGCGAGCAGGCCGGCGAAAGTGTTGGCCAGGGCGAACATGCCCAGCGGTTCGCTGCTGTCCAAGAGGCGCGCTTCGAACTGCTTTCGGCCGCTGCCACTGAGGGCATTCGCGGGGACCCCCATTGAGATGAGTTCGTGTTGGAATTTTGCCTGCGTTTCTGGAGTGACGGCGGCATCGTACTGCTGCCTCACCGACTGATATTCCCGGGCGAGCTGCTTGTACATCCAGTGATGTTGCCAGATTCCGTAGAGGGAGAGCAGGACGATGGTGGCCATAAAACAATGCAGAAAGGTCATCCGTTGAGAGGGGAACCTTACGATGCGGCGGAATAGAGAAAACGTCAAGCCGAGGGCCATCCACTCCCAGAGCATGTGGAGCGCCGCCCGTTGTTGACCTTCGTAGAAGAGGATCATTACCAGGACTGACAATGCCTGTCCCAGTACCAGCAACCAGACAGCTGCGTCAAACCGGTCGAGTCGGAGCGAACGGGCGCAGTCGGTAAATTGAGACGTGAAGAACAGGATTGCGACCAGAAACCAGGCCAGCACGAGCGGGAGTGTCTCTCCCTGGGGGGCCGATTCCGCCGGCAGGAAATAGCGGGCGGTGATCAGTAACCCGGTCAAAAAGAGCAGCTTGGCGTCACAGAAAAGTCCCAGCGAAATCGGTGCTGCATCCGGTAGTGCAGGGCTGGACGCCTCTGGTTGTGATCGGTTTTGTTTTCGGCGTTTACTCATTCCGATTTTTCCGACCTACGTTCTCCAGAATCGTAACGATGGACAGCACGCAGAGAATCATCAGGATAATCAGCAGTGCCGCGTTCCAGGAGGAAACCTCATACAGGATCAGGCCTCCGACACCGGTGGTGAGTGTTGCCAGGTGAATGGTCAGCACGGTGTCCCGTTTGCTGAGTCCCAGTTCAACCAGACGATGTGAAAAGTGACTTTTATCTGCATGGAACGGGCTGCGTCCTTCCTTCAGGCGAATGATCATCACCGTACAGAAATCATACAGGGGAATCGCCAGAATACAAAGCGGGGCCAGAATCACGTGGCGGGCACCTTCGGACGCACCTGCAGAAGAGTTCCCCGAATAGAAGGTTCCCAGAACCGTCATGGTAGAGAGCAGTAACCCGATGAAATAGCTGCCGGAGTCTCCCATAAAGATTTTTGCCGGGGGCCAGTTATGACAGAGGAAGCCAGCGATGGCTCCCGCCAGAACGAGCAGGACACCTGCTACCAGCCAGCGCGGTTCTCCGGTGTAACGCAGCATGATCCAGGCGAAGAGTACTGCAGCGATCAGGCCGATGCCCGAAGTGAGTCCATCCATATTGTCCAGGAAGTTCAGGGAGTTGACGAGGACGATAATCCAGGCAACTGTGAGTACCATCCCCACCCAGGGTTGTTCGACAAACAGGGTGCCCCGCACGCCGCCCAGCACCAGGCCGATGGCGACAAGCAGTTGAATGATTAACCGGGGTTTCCAGGAAATATTAAGTTTGTCATCGAGCAGTCCCATGACAGCGAGGATGGTGCCTCCGCCCAGGACCATCCAGAGTTGCTGGGAGCGATAGAGGACACCTTCCAGATGCGGAGCCAGTTCGCGGGGAATCCACGCGGGAGTGCTGCCTGACTTCAAAATGATCCAGGCAATCAGTTGAGCGGAAGCGATGGGAATGATCACGCCCATCCAGATGCCGACTCCCCCTCCTAGCGGGGTGGGGGTGACATGAACTTTCCGCTGGGCGGGTTGATCGATGAGTCCCCAGCGCGGGGCCAGTTTGCGCATGAGTGCCGTTGCCAGAAAGGAAATGACAAAGGCCGGAACCAGGCAGGCAAATACGAAAAATAACATGTTTATGGATTATCAGCTTGGGTAAGAGAGTTCTTGCGAAGTTAAGTTCAGAGTACTTTATCAGGCCGGGAACAACACACTGAATCAAGTGATCTGCCCGCCGACTGGCGTGCGCTTGCTATCGATTACCAGTCCCTTCCAGGTTGATGGACCCCTAGTTTGGCTGAATCAACGCGGTAGTGGTAGCGAAAAATGCATTTCTACTCCGTTTTCGATTGATATATCTGGTGCAGGAATTACAGTTGAACTGACTCCTATAATCCGAGAACCCACTCAACATTCCAAAGTGTTCAGACCAGGTAAATGAATCCACTATTCGAGGAAGAATTTCGATTTAATCAAGCCAGCCGTCCCAGCTGGGAATCGAGTCAAGGGCATCGAGATGCCTTGACCGGTTATCTGAAACAGCTGTCCCGTGTACAGGGGAATCGGCTGTGTGTGCTGGGGGCAGGGAACTGTAATGATCTCGATTTGAACCAGCTGTTGCAGGTCTACGCTGAAATTCATCTGGTCGATCTGGATCAGAGTGCACTGGAGTATGCACTGGAAGCCCAGAACCTTGCTGAAGAGTCGGCGGTTTTCTGCCATACAGGTGATCTGACCGGAGTCGGTGAGCAGCTTGCGGAATTATCCCGGAAGGAGGACACGTCACAATCTCTGCTGGATGAAGTCCTGGAAAAATTGTCGGGATCGAATCCGCTGGAATTGCCCGGTCCGTTCGATGTGGTCTGTTCCACCTGCATTTTGAGCCAACTGGTTTTGCAGGTCATTCATGCGGTCGGGGAGACCGATCCCCGGTTCGAGGAATTAATGCAGGCTGTCCGCGCACAGCATTATCGCACGATAGTGGATCTGATTACTCCGGGGGGCAGCGGCTTGATCGTGAGTGATTTTGTCTCATCAGAGTCGGCTGCTGATCTGAAACAGGTTCCCGATTTCCAGTTTACGCAGTACCTTTCGCAGCTGCTTTCGTCGCGTAATTTTTTCCACGGTGTGCATCCCGGAATCCTGCTCGCGCAATTGCAGGGTAAGTCGCCCCTGGCGAAACAGGTCTGCAATCTGGAAATGTTGCCACCCTGGCGCTGGGATCTTGGTATGCGGCAATACGCGGTGGCCGGGATCCGCTTTGAGCGGATTCCCGAAGCCTGACCGTCGTAGAGTTAATGCGGCTTACTACTTCTGCTTCTTCGGTGCCTTTTTCTTCTGAGGCGTACCGCTGTTCCGCGGTTTCAGATACAGAGACGGGGGATCCTTCTGGACCGAACCGGTGTCATCAGGAACCTGATACTGCTTCTGGAGACTTTTGAGTTCTGCTTTCAGCTCTTTAACAATGGGAGCATAGGCGGGATCATCGTACACGCTGTGCATTTCCTGGGGATCCTTCTCCAGGTCATAGAGTTCCCATTCACCCAGGTTATAGAAGTGAATCAGCTTGTAGCGTTTTGTACGGACCCCGTTGTGTCGACGAACCATATGGGCGGAACGGCGGTCGTTGTAGAACTCGTAGTAATGGTAATACAGGCTTTTACGCCATGCGGTTTCTTCACCTTTGAAAAGGGGGACCAGGCTGACTCCCTGCATGTCGGAGGGGATGGGGGCACCGGCAATGTTCAGGAAGGTTTCTGCAAAGTCGAGGTTGGAGACGAGGTCTGTGTTGACACTGCCCGGTTTGATGACGCCAGGCCAGCGGGCCAGCAGTGGCATACGGTAGGATTCTTCATACATGAACCGCTTGTCGAACCAGCCGTGATCGCCGAGATAAAACCCCTGGTCTGAGGAATACATGACGACGGTGTTTTCAGCCAGTCCGGACTGTTCCAGATAGTCGAGCATACGGCCCACGTTATCATCGACTGAGGCGACACAGCGTATATAGTCTTTCATATAACGCTGATATTTCCAGCGGACCAGATCTTTGCCTTTGAGATTGGCTTTGCGAAAGGCCTCGTTTTTCGGCTCGTAAGCGGCATTCCAGACCTTCAGCTGTTCCGGAGTCAGATTTTTGGGAGGCGTGAGTTTCAGGTCGAAATCGGTCATCGTCTTAGCGATGGTCATGTCCTGTTGTCTGGCTGCGGTGCCGCGACCTTCGTAGTTGTCAAACAGGTTTTCCGGTTCGGGGATGGTGACGTCGTCGTACATGTGCAGGTGTTTCGGGCCGGGCTGCCAGTTGCGGTGCGGGGCCTTGTGCTGGAACATCAGCATGAAAGGCTTGTTGGGATCTCGCTGGTTCTTGAGGTAGTCAAGTGCCAGGTCCGTGATGATGTCAGTGGTGTAGCCTTCGTGTTTAACACGTTCCCCATTGCGAATCATAGGAGGATTGTAGTAAGGCCCCTGGCCGATCAGGATCTCGGAGTAATCGAAGCCGGTGGGATCGGAGGCGAGGTGCCATTTCCCGACGATGGCGGTCTGGTAACCCTGCTTGCGGAGCAGTTTGGGGAAGGTCTGTTGCGAACCGTCGAATTTGTTGCCGTTCTGTTTGAAGCCGTTGAGATGGCTATGTTTTCCGGTAAGAATCACAGCACGGCTGGGGCCACAGATGCTGTTGGTGCAGAAGCAGTTATCAAACCGCATGCCTTCGCGGGCAATCCGGTCGAGGTTGGGAGTCTCGTTGACCTTGGAGCCGTAGCAGCTCATCGCGTGTGAGGCGTGATCGTCAGTAAAAATGAACAGGATGTTGGGGCGCTGTTTGGAAGCTGCAGCGAGTTTCTGCAGACCGTGGCCTGTGAGCAGCAACTGGCTCAAACAGAAAGCGGCGAGCAGAGTGAATGTGAAACGGAAAAGGTGTTCTAAGCGCGGCTGCATCGGGTTCGTCCTCAAGCTGGTGTAGAAATGAGTGTGCATGCAAATCGTATCTGAGTCTCTGGATTGATTTCTATCATGCAGTTTAGAGAGAGGAAGTGCAAGTTTTCGCATCTTCTGAGAGGTCTGCGAAAACGAGATATCAAATTCTGATGATGTATAAATTACAGTGTTTTTCAGAGTAGAAAGTGCAGAAACATCGGTCCTTCGTATACGAAGTGAAAAATCTTCAGCCTGAAAACTGTTGTCTGAGCGGGAGATAGGAGAATTGCAATACTGAAGGATCGCCTTTGGTATGCGGCTTGCATTTGAACTTTCTCATCGTGATTTGTGTCTCAGAGGATTGAGGCCTGTAAAGAAACTGACTGCAGCCGGGCAATGGATTGCTTGCCCCACCGGTTAAAAAGGAATTGATAATGTTAGAAAACGTTTCTCCCAAAGTTGTACACAAACTGATGGCCGCTGAAGGATACCTGGAACTGGGAATGCCGATTCAGGCTCTGGAAGCGCTCTCGACGGTTGAAGAAGCCGGCCCACTGGAAGCGATGCGGCTGTTTCTGATTGGCGAATCGTATCTGCGTCAGGAACGCTACCATGAAGCGATCGAGCCACTGCATCAGGCTGCCCGCCTGTTTCCCGTAATGGAAAGTCGTAAGGCCTGGAGTTCCCTGAGTGAATGCTTCCGACTGGGGGGCTATCACGAGCTGGCGGAAGTCGCACTGCTGACTGCTGAGGCGGTCGAGGAAATCGAATCGTCGTGCGAAGTTCTGCGGGCTCCGCGCGAAGAATTTCCGCGCTGGGAATGGATGCAGGTCTCTTCCCGGATGAGCGGATCGGTGGGGAGTAACTGGCGTGATCTGCCCCGAATTCCCCGCTGATTTGCTGAGAAAAACTCAGAAATTATTTCTGAGTGTCAGATTTAGAATTCTTGTAAGTGATTGTCTTAGAATGAATTATGTGATTTGAACGGATTGCAGAATCATATTTGAGTTTCGCGATGTGTCAGCTATACTGCCGCTCCTAGGCGGGTTTCTTAATCACTCTCAATTAAGGTCGCCCGCTGACTGATACCGGGTTTTGGTCGGTTCTACAACCGATGGGCTCTGTATCTCCTCCTGGTCTTGATTCCGTCCTGGAATTGGCCTGCATTTCCCACATTACAATTTAGTATACCTGCCTTTGTTTTTTCATGTGCGCATGAAGGAACAGAGATTGCGTACTGATGTGCCTTTCACACAGTCTTCCGGGCTACTGTCTCTCGGTGTTGACCGAATTGCCAGTGGAAACCGTGTGGATCTACTCTGTGCTGAACTCACGATCGCTGAAACTCATGTTTGATAAAATTCGGTTCTTCAACAACAGGATTTCGATCTGGTTGCTGGTGCTGCTGCTCCCGTGTTTATGTGGGTGCGGTAAGATGATCAGCAACAGCGCGACCGAACAGCTGCTGACATCTGATGCAGTTGATCAGACGATTTCACATCTCGACTTCAGCACGCTTTCGAATAAAAAAGTCTTCTTTGATACCTCTTATATCAAGAATATCAAAGGGGTCGGGTTCGTGAATGGCGACTATATCATCAGTTCCCTCAGGCAGCAGATCGTCGCTGCGAACTGTCTGATTCAGGAAAAGAAGGAAGACGCGGATTACATTATTGAAGCCCGCGTGGGAACCCTGGCCACGAACGGCCATGAAGTGAATTATGGGATCCCGGCCAGTAATATGCTTTCCTCAGCTGCTTCGCTGGTCCCCACTGCTCCCGCGATTCCGACGATTCCGGAAATCTCGCTGGCAAAAAAGAACAATCAGATCGCGGCTGCGAAAATCAGTGTGTTTGCCTATAACCAGAAGACGAAGGAGCGTGTCTGGCAGTCTGGTGTGCTGCAGGCGAAGAGCACGGCCCGTGATACCTGGATTCTGGGAGCAGGACCATTCCAACGAGGATCGATCTATAAAGATGGAGCTCAGTTTGCGGGGGCCAGGATTGAAATCCCCATTGGCTCAGGTGATGAGTTCAATAATGAGAGCACGGTGGATTATCTCGAGCCTGCGAAGTTCGTTGAGACTTCAGATGCCGCCAATGAAATTCCTGCTGAAATCAAGGACCGAAAAGTAAAGACGCTGGCCGAGTGGATCCAGGAAGAGTCGACGGCAAAAGACAAGCCGAAAGAAAAGCCACAGAGCAAACAGGACGCGACAGCCAAGCCGAAGCAAGAGGCCCCTGCAGAGGCAGAGAAACAGGGCGGGAAGCAGGTCACCAAGGCTGATAATGTACCAAAGGTCAGTGAGAAACAACAAGTCGCGCTGGAGCCGGAAAAGTTTAAAACCGTGCTCTTCCTGAAACCAGAAGAAGCGAACGGCCATAAAGACTGGTTGCAGGGCGACACCTCACGCCTCTCCACTGTCTGGCCGAACAGTCCTCAGGCAGAGTCCGATGCTGCCTCTCCGAAAACGGACACTGAAGAAAAACAGGATTTAGAACAGATGTTTCGGAAAATTCCTGCTGAATAGTTGTCCGTTTTTACGTAGTAGGTACACAGGCCTGGCAAAGGGCAGCAGAGGGTGCTGACTTCGATTTCCATCCCGGAAGTGAACCGGTTCCGTTTCTCGCTTGTCTTAAGAAAAGCCTTGTGGTTGTGCAGTTTTGATTCGATCTGCCACCAGATTGATACCTGAGCGACCGCCAAATTGGCACTGTCTATGCCGATTGCAAGGCTGCCATGATGTGTTAAGTGATAGTTATTTATGGGTTTAGGGATTGCTTTTGTTGCAGGGATGCAGATTTGGCACATTCTATGCAATAAAATTAAACCAGCAGACCCGTCGAGACGTTTCAAAATGATGGGAGACGGTAAGCGGGTCGAGAGGTTTTAATTTCCCCTGAAATTCAACCAGCGTCTTCACCTGCTGATGGTGATATGGGAGGTAATGATGATGATTCCTCGAATTCCTCAAAAAACAGTTCGCAGACTGATTGCTGCAGAGGGGTACCTGGAACTGGGCATGCCCCATCAGGCACTCAGAGAATTGGATAAAGTGACTGATCCAGGATCCCTGACGGCGTCCTTTTCTTTCCTGCGAGGGGAATCTTTAAAACGGATCGGTCGTTTCTCGGAGGCGATCAAACCGTTACAGTACGCGGCAGATTTGCTGCCGATCCCGCACAGTCAACTTCCCTGGAAATCACTGGGAGCCTGTTATCGGGAAAGTGGCCAGAGTGATCTGGCGGAAACAGCCGAGCAGACGGCGGATGAAATCGCCTCAGAAGCGAATATCCATCTGCGTTTTGAACCACTGGGCTCGCAATACAATCCCGTCGTCCACCATGAAGTGCATCTCACCATCAACTTTGAACCGATGCCTGAAGAAGAACAGGCCCAGTCAGACAAAGATATTCTGCTCGAAAATGAAGAGACTGAAGACTTCGGAATTGACCCTGAAATTGAATGAAGCTGATTTACTAACCTTTGTTTATGAAATGACTTGCTGAGAATCTTCTCCGTAGAATTACCACCTCAAGATTGTGAAGTCCGACCTGTTGTAGTACCGTAGAGTCTGCGGTCTGGTGACAGGTCGTTTTTTATTGATCCTGCAATCTTTCTCAACGAGGTGACGTGCCCGATGCATGTTCTGATACGTTCTCGAAACGGGCTGCTCTGCCTGTTTACATTCTGTCTGCTCTCCCTGCTGTGTGTCTCTGTTTCCTCGGCTGCCGAAACGCGCCCGAATATCGTGATGATCCTGGCAGACGATGTCTCCTGGAATGATCTGGGCTGTTATGGTCATCCCTCGATCCGTACTCCTAATCTGGATCGGCTGGCGAAAGAGGGTCTGCGTTTTGATAACGCTTATCTAACCATCAGCAGTTGCAGCCCCAGTCGCTGCAGTGTGATCACCAGTCGTTATCCACACAATACAGGAGCCCCGGAACTGCATACGCCGCTGCCGGAAGGACAGGTGTTGTTTCCCCAGTTACTGCGCGATGCTGGTTATTACACGGTCATCTCTGGTAAACAGCATATGGGCCCGTATGCATTGACCTCCTTCGACCATGTTTCGAAGGGAAAAGGACCGGGGCGCGAGGAAGACTGGGTACCGATTCTCAAAAAACGGCCTAAGGATCAGCCCTTCTTCTGCTGGTTCGCTTCCACCGATGCACACCGTGCCTGGCAGAAATCCAAACAGACTCAGCCGCATCAACCCGAAGATGTGGTTGTGCCTCCGTATCTGATTGACAGTCCGGAAACGCGGAAAGACCTCGCCCAGTATTACGATGAGATCAGCCGCCTGGATTACTTCACCGGTCAGATTCTGGATGAACTGGATGCCCAGGGAATCGCGGACAATACGCTGGTGCTGTTCTTCGCTGATAACGGGCGTCCCTTTCCCCGTTGTAAAACCAGACTCTACGATAGTGGTATCAAAACGCCGATGATGGTTCGCTGGCCCAAAGTGATTCCGTCGGGAACCGTGACGAACAGCCTGGTCAGCACAATTGACCTCGGGCCGACATTTCTGCAGGTTGCGGGAGTCAAAGCGGATCCACGAATGCAGGGTGTCAGCTTTGAGAAGCTGTTTACAGATCCGAAGGCGAAAGTCCGCGACTACGCATTTGCCGAACACAACTGGCACGTTTTCAAAGCCCACGAACGTATGGTTCGTACCGGCGACTGGCTCTATATCAGAAACGCGTTGCCGGGGCAGCGCAATCTGTGCGTGGAATCAATCGACTTCCCCTCGGGCGAAGCATTATGGGAACGTTTCGAAGCTGGCAAGTTGAATAAAAATCAGAAGGATGTGTTTCTCAAGCCCCGTCCACGGGAAGAGTTATACAAGGTCAGCAAAGACCCTCACCAGTTTGAGAATCTGGCGGAACAGCCTGAATATGCGAGTGAACTGGCTCGTCTTCGCACCGTGCTGGATCAGTGGGCTGAGCAGACCGGGGATACGATTCCCGACAATCCGACTCCAGACCGGAACCAGCGTCCCGGGGAGCCGAAACCGGGTGAGTTTGAACATCGTGAGATGCCCGGCGATGCCCGTGATGCGCAGAAGGTCAATCAGCCCGGCCCTGTATTGGCAGACTGATCTCGGGTGCGTTTAAGACTTCAAGCCTGTCGGCACGGTAGGTGCCGGCGATTCAATAACCCGCTATCAATCAATTGACAACTTTGAGACTTTATTTTGGAGAGAAAGTATGAAACGCAATCAAGTATGGGGCTTAACCCTGGCGTTCCTGGCAAGCCTCTGTCTGGCAGGTTCTGTGCAGGCTGGAGAATCTGGCTGGGTCGAGCTGTTCAACGGCAAAAATCTCGAAGGCTGGACACAGCATAACGGAACAGCGACCTACAAGGTTGAAGATGGGACGATCGTGGGAACGACCTCTGAAGGCAGCCCCAACTCGTTCATGTGCACCAAAAAGAACTACGGCGATTTCGAGCTGGAGTTCGAAGTTAAGGTGGCAGATGAACTGAACTCCGGTTGTCAGATTCGCAGCCAGCAGAAAGACGGCAATGGTCGCGTGAATGGTCCCCAGGTTGAGATCGAAGCCAGTGGTAAGAACGGAGCCGAAGCCGGTTATGTGTATGGCGAAGCTACCGGTCGGGGCTGGTTGACTCCCGAGGATCGTCTGAAGCCACATAAAAACATGAAAGATGGCGAGTGGAACAAGTTTCGGATCGTTGCCAAAGGTCCCCGGATCCAGACCTGGATCAATGGTAAGCAGATCGAAGATCTGACGGACGAAGCGATCTATAAGACGCATCCTACGGGCTTCATTGGCCTGCAGGTACACGGCATCAAGAAGGGGACCGGTCCTTATTCGGTTGCCTGGAAAAACATTCGGATCAAAGAACTCGACTAGTTCTGAAGACCGAAACTGAAATAAAAAAACAGGCCGGCAGGATAGATTTCCTGCCGGCCTGTTTTGTTTTGCGAGTACTGAATTCGTTCTATTCAGGTACGTTTGCGGCTTTATATTCTTCCGCTTTGCGGGCAGCGAGAGCATCCAGAATGGGGGTGATGCCAGCATCGAGGGCGATCATTTCTGCATCGTCTGCGGTCCGCCATTTGGTTTCGATTTCGCCGTTCTTGAGTCCCTTGCCGCCGATGACGACGCGATAGGGAATCCCAATCAGGTCGGCGTCATTGAATTTGACACCTGGCCGGGCGTTACGGTCATCAAAGAGGACGTCGACGCCGGCTGCTTTAAGCTCTTCATAGTAGCGTTCAGCAGTCTGCATGACTTCGTCATCCTTGGTATTCAGCGGAATGACAAGCACTTCGTAGGGGGCAATTGAAAGCGGCCAGATCAGGCCTTTGTCATCATGCTTTGTCTCAGCGAGGCCTGCGATGATGCGGTTTATCCCGATGCCGTAGCAACCCATGATAATCGGATGCCGTTTCTCTTTCTCATCCAGAAAGTCGGCGTCGAGGGCTTCCGTATATTTAGTGCCCAGTTTGAAGACGTGACCGACTTCGATGCCATGTACGATCGCCAGAGGTTCCCCACTTTTGGGGCAGGGATCGCCGGCAGCAGCGTTACGCAGGTCGTAGGTGGTTTCCAGTTCGTAATCCCGGCCCACGTTCACATTGACTAAATGGGCGTCGGCTTCGTTCGCACCAGTGATGGCATTGGTGATCAGGGGGATGTCATGATCGGCGATGATCTTACATTTGATGCCCACAGGACCGGCGAAACCGGTGGGGGCGGCTGTGACTTCCCGGATGGTCTTGTCATCGGCCAGTTCGACAGTGGTCGCACCCAGGGCACGGCGAATCTTGCCTTCGTTGGCTTCATGGTCGCCGCGAATCAGGACAGCCACCGGTTCGTCATCAGCCTGGTAGATCAGCGTTTTGATCATCTGTGAAGGTTCACAGCCCAGCATCTGGCTGACCTGCTCAATGCTGGTTGCCTCAGGAGTGGCTTGTTTTTCCATAGTCCCAGCATCAGCGGGGGTTTTGATTTCAGGGGTGGGACGACCGGTGTCGGCCCGTTCCATGTTGGCTGCGTATCCAGAGGCTTCGCAGTATACGATCGAGTCTTCGCCGTTTTCAGCGGGGATCATGAATTCGTGCGAGGCATCGCCGCCGATGGGGCCACTTTCTGCTTCCACGGGCAGGTACTTCAGGCCGCAGCGGGCAAAGATGCGGCAGTAAGCGCGGTACATGCGGTCGTAGATTTCATCCAGCTGTTCTACCGAAGAGCTGAAGCTGTAGGCGTCTTTCATCAGGAACTCACTGGTCCGCAGCACGCCGAAGCGGGGGCGTTCTTCGTTGCGGAACTTGGTCTGGATCTGATAGACGGTCAGCGGCAGCTGTTTGTAACTGCTGATGCAGTGACTGATGAGGTCGGTGACGACCTCTTCGTGTGTGGGACCGAGTGCCATGGGGATCTGACGATTTCCACGGGGGACGTTGAACTGAATCAGTACGGAGCCAAATGCGTCTTTCCGCTGAGTGCGTTCAAACAGACCCAGGGGTTGCAGAGCGGGCATGTGGAGTTCAGCGGCGCCGGCGGCGTCCATCTCTTCCCGCACAATCTGGGCTGCTTTCTGGATCGATTTCCAGCCCAGAGGGAGGTAGGTGTAAGCGCCTGCCATCAACTGTCGGATCAGTCCGGCGCGGAGCATCAGCTGATGGCTGGGAATTTCCGCATCGGAGGGGACTTCTTTAATCGTGGGGATCAGCGTATTTGACCAGCGCACTTGAATTCCTTAAGTGATTGAAGAGTAGGTGTTTATGTTACTAGTGAATCGGCCGGATGGAGTCTCGCTTTTTCAGCCGACTGATGGCCGCGTATTCTAGCAGAACGGGTTCAACTCCAAAAGGTTCGCCTGAGTGGGGGACAAAAATATTCGGATGAGATAAATGCCTGTCGGACAATAGCTTGTCGAGACAAGTAGCCCAGATTGGGCTGACCGGGGCTGTTCTTCACAATCGGAGAGCAAATAGGAGAGAGTTTCAGATCAGACAGGTGTCGGACTTGTTGAGCAGGATGGATCGGCTTAAGATCGTTCTATTGTGTTTCTTAGCGAAACTGTAGATCGACCGCTGCGTTTGAATTGAGATTCTGAAAGCCGATTCGAGATGTCTCGACAAAATATAAATCAACTGAAGGACGGGGATACTGTAAACGAGGTTTATCTGTTAGTTGACAAGCAGTTACGAGCGAATCGGAATGCAAGTCTGTTTCTGTCTGCTGATTTGAGAGATGCTTCGGGTGTCGTCAATGCGCGGATGTGGAATGTTGTTGAAGATCGGATGCAGCATTTTCAATCGGGCAACTACGTTCAGGTGAAAGGCAAAGTGCATCTCTTTCAGGGCGCATTGCAGATCATTCTGACCTACATCGAACCGGTCTCCGCGGAGAATCTGGACCCGGCTGAGTTTCAACCCCAGGCGTCACATGATGTGCAGGCACTGCTGGCGCGATTACGTGAGATGCTGCTGGGAATTGAAAATAACGAGGTCCGCACCCTGATGGAGTGCTTCCTGGTTGATGAATCACTGATGGAAGAGTTCTGTCGGGCACCGGCGGGTGTGAAGACGCATCATGCCTACCATGGCGGGCTGATCGAGCATGTGGTCAACCTGATGGAGACCGCGCATCGGATCGCGGATCTGTATCCCAAAGCGGATATGAGTCTACTGCTGGCAGGTGTGTTCCTGCACGATATCGGCAAGGTCCGCGAACTGGGCTACGAGAACGAATTTATCTATACCGACGAAGGCCAACTGCTGGGGCACCTGATTATTGGCGTAGAAATGCTGACCGAGAAGATTCGCGCTTACCAGGAAATGACGGGAGAATCCTTCCCCAAGGAAGCGGAATTACGGCTGAAACACATGATTGTAAGCCATCATGGCACGTATGAATTTGGCAGCCCCCGCCTGCCGATGACTCCGGAAGCAGTCGCCCTGCATCATCTGGATAACCTGGATGCGAAAGTCAATGAGTTCGCGCGGTTCATTGACGATGATCTCAATTCCACATCCAGCTGGACTCCCTATTCGCCTCGCCTGCAGCGAAAACTGTTTAAGGGAATGACTGAGGACTGAGTGAATGCCCGATTTTGAGAAGAAGATTCTCGAGTACGTAGCCCGCCCCGGTTACACACCGATTCGGGAAAAAGCGCTGCTGAAAAAAGTGGGAGGCTCCAAGTCAACTTCTTCTGAATTCGAGCAGGCCATGCAGAGCCTCCAGTCCCGCAAAGAGATTCTCGTCTCCGATTCGGGACTGATTCGGCCCGTGAAGAAAGAGGGTTGGATTGCCGGGATTATCAAGAAAATCAATTCCGGGGCCGGGTATCTGATTCCCCATCACAAGCCGGATGACATTGCCCACGACCAGCGTCATGCCGGCGATCTGTATATTTCCGAGCGGGATATAGGGGATGCCCAGACCGGCGATGAAGTTTATGCCACCGTGATCAATCGCCGCCGCAGCGGAGGCCAGATCTGCGGTCGTGTTGTGGAGATCATCGAGCGGGCATCGACGACATTTGTCGGCACTTACTTCGAAACACAGGGCGAAGGCTATGTGCACGTGGATGGCAAGATATTCAACTCGCCGATTCATGTGGGCGATCCCGGGGCGAAAGGTGTCGCACCCGAAGATAAGGTCGTCATCGACATTCTGCATTTCCCTTCAAAGAGCTACCTAGGGCAGGGAGTGATTTCCAAAGTTCTGGGGCCGCATGGGAAGCCGGGCGTCGATCTGCTGTCCATTGTCTACGAATTCGGCATCCCGATGGACTTTCCCGAAGAGGTCCTTGAGGCGGCCCGTGAGCAGGCAAGCCTGTTTGATGAGACAAAACTGGGGAATCGACGCGACCTGACCAAAGAGACAATCGTGACGATTGACCCTGCGGATGCCCGGGACTTCGATGATGCGATTTCGCTGACTCAGAACGAGCGCGGGCACTGGGTGCTGGGCGTGCATATTGCCGATGTAGCGCACTTTGTTAAAGAGGGATCCCTACTGGACCGTGAGGCCCGCCGGCGAGGGACCAGTGTGTATCTGCCCGGCCAGGTAATTCCGATGCTGCCCGAGATCATTTCAAATGGTCTGGCCAGTCTGCAACAGGACCAGGTGCGGTTTACCAAATCTGCGTTTATCGAATTTACCTCGGATGGCGTGCCGGTCCATACCGAGTTCGTCAATTCCGCGATTCGGGTCAAGAAGCGGTTCGCCTATGAGCAGGTACTGCCCATCATTCAGGAGTGCGACGAGGAAGGGGACCGGATTCCCCGGGACGTCCGCGAACTGCTGAAAAACATGCATCATCTGGCAATGATGCTGCGAAAACGCCGCTTTGCCGCCGGTGCACTGGAGTTGCACCTCTCCGAAGTGCGGCTCACCTTTGATGACAAACATCGTGTCAGTGGCGCCGTTGAGCGCGAGCATGACGAAAGCCACCAGATCATCGAAGAGTTCATGCTGGCGGCGAATATCGCTGTGGCAGAAGGACTCAATGACCGGGGACTGCGGTTTCTGCGCCGCGTCCATCCGTCGCCCGACTACCAGCGGCAGGTGGAATTCGCCGAGTTTGTGAGTGCACTGGGTTATACACTCAAAAAGGCCCAGAGTCGTAAGGACCTGCAACGTCTGATCGAGCAAGTGCATGGAACCGCCGTCGAGCAGGCGATCAATTATTCCATGTTGCGCAGTCTCAAGCAGGCGGAATATACCGATGAAGAGCTCGGGCACTATGCTCTGGCCGTCGAGCATTACTGTCACTTCACCAGCCCGATTCGACGATACCCGGACCTGACGATTCATCGCATGATTGATGAAATTCTGGAGCGTCCCGACAAAGGGAAAGGGCAGAGCCCCCAGGGGCTGCGCCAGTTGGGCCACGACCTCTCATTGCGTGAGCGTCGTGCCGAGTCGGCAGAACGGGAACTGACCAAGGTCAAACTGCTGACCTGGATGGTCGAGAATAAAATCACCACGCTGAAAACCATGATCACGGGAGTAGAGTCGTTCGGGCTGTTCTGTAGGGGTGTGGATGTGCCTGTCGAAGGGTTGTTGCACATCAGCCGACTGGGCAAAAATGATTACTTTCACCAGGATCCAGCCAAATTCAGTATCGTCGGGGAGCGGACAGGTCAGGAGTTCCGTATTGGCGATTTTCTGGAGGTGGAAGTCGAAAAGATCGATCTGGATCGTCGGGAGCTGGACTTTCGAATGCCCCGATCGGAAAAATCAGCCAAATCGAAGTCAAAATCAGATAAGGGCAGCTCGAAGCGATCAGGTACGAAGTCGTCTCGGGCCTCTTCCAAGGGGAAGGCCGCTGTGAAAAAGAATAAGAACCGTTCGGGAAAGTCCCAGCGGAGCAAAAAGAAGAAACGCAAGTAGGCCGGGTTCCTTTACGAAGTGTCTGCAGGGTACGGATGTTTTACTTGAAACCGGGCAAGCTGGAGCTAAAAACAAGCTAGAGTAACGGAAATTTGAAAAAGGACTCCAGTTTATAATTCTGTGAAGATTGATGTACGAAGGCGAAGAAATATAATAACTTAAGCTCTATAACGAATATGCATCGTTCGGCGCCGGCAGATTCAATCAGATCATACTGAGTGACCGCCACGCTGGTTGCTTTGTTTATAGATTTCACTATCACAATATTATTCACGGGATCTCAAGCAGATCACCGGGTGAGTGCTTGATTATGGTGACGAAATTGGCTGAGAAACAGCAATCCTCTCCGTCAGCAGGCGGAAAATCAGCGACGAAGTGGATTATGACCCTGCTTTCCTCTTCCATTGGCCAGAAGTTCGTGATGGGCATCACGGGTCTTCTCTTGTGCGGCTTCCTGGTCGTGCATCTGGCGGGGAACCTGCTCGTGTACGTCGGGGCAGACGCCTACAACAAGTACGCAAAAGAGCTGCACAGCATGATGCTGCTGCCGGTAGCGGAGACGGGACTGTTCCTGCTGCTGTTCGCCCACATTGCACTGGCATTCAAGCTGACCAGCGATAACCGCAAGGCACGCCAGATCACTTATCATGAGAAGCAGAGCAAGATTCAGGAGCCGCCTTCCATTTTCGGACGTACTCCGATGGGGCGGACCAGTTCCTGGATGTTCATTTCGGGATCCATCATTCTGATCTTCCTGATCATGCACATGATCGACATGAAACTGCATCTGAATCCGACGGTCGATTACAAAGACCAGTCACCCTATGGCATCATCGTGCAGGTTCTGGGCAGTGGTTTGAGTGCCCCGATTTATATTGTGGGAACGCTTGTCCTCGGATTTCACCTGTCCCACGGTTTCTGGAGTGCGTTCCAGTCGCTGGGACTGAATCATCCCAAATACACGCCCCTGATTAAGAAGCTGGCGATTCTATTTGCGATCGTCATTGCGGCTGGCTTTGTCAGTCTGCCACTCTGGGGCTTTTTTATCCGCTAACCCTCCGCCAGTCATTTGCGTCTGTTTAGCACCATCCAATAGATAGTTTCACACGTTCCGTTTTGAAGGTAGATATCATGGCCGAGTCGGCTACGACGGTTTTGAATTCTCGAGTTCCTGAAGGTCCCATGGCCGAAAAATGGGATCGTTGTAAACAGGAGATGAAGCTGGTTAACCCGGCGAATAAACGGAAGAAAAAGATTATTGTGGTGGGAACCGGTCTGGCAGGTGCTTCTGCTGCTGCCTCGCTGGCTGAACTGGGCTACCAGGTACAATCGTTCTGTTTTCAGGACTCTCCCCGTCGGGCTCACAGTATTGCTGCCCAGGGGGGGATTAACGCCGCCAAGAACTATCCCAATGACGGCGACAGCGTGTGGCGTCTGTTCTACGATACAGTGAAGGGGGGCGACTTCCGAAGTCGCGAGGCTAACGTTCACCGCCTGGCCCAGGTCAGTAACAATATTATCGACCAGTGTGCTGCCCAGGGTGTGCCTTTCGCCCGTGATTACGGCGGATTGCTGGCCAACCGGTCCTTTGGTGGGGCCCAGGTTTCCCGTACTTTTTATGCCCGTGGGCAGACCGGACAGCAGTTGCTGCTGGGGGCTTACAGCGCTTTGATGCGGCAGGTGGGCACCGGACGTATCAAACTGTTCCCGCGACGTGAAATGCTGGACCTGGTTGTGGTCGACGGCGTTGCCCGGGGGATTATCGTCCGCAATCTGATTACCGGTGAATTCGAAACCTATTCCGCGGACTGTGTGCTGCTGGCAACCGGTGGTTACGGAAACGCCTTCTATCTTTCAACCAACGCGAAGGGCTCGAATGTGACCGCCGCCTGGCGGTGCCATAAACGGGGGGCGTTCTTCGCGAATCCCTGTTACACACAAATCCACCCGACATGTATCCCCGTGAGTGGCGATTACCAGTCCAAGCTGACTTTGATGAGTGAAAGTTTGCGAAACGACGGCCGGGTCTGGGTTCCCAAATCAGCCGATGACAAACGTCGCGGTAATGAGATTCCAGATGCAGAACGGGACTATTACCTGGAACGACGTTACCCTGCATTCGGTAACCTGGTACCTCGTGACGTGGCATCTCGTGCTGCCAAGGAGCGCTGCGATGCCGGTTACGGTGTCGGTTCGACCGGACAGGCGGTCTTCCTGGATTTCCGGGATGCGATTATCCGCGACGGAAGACACGCCATCGAGACGAAGTACGGCAACCTGTTCCACATGTATCAGAAGATTACCGGCGAAAACCCTTACGAAGTACCGATGCGGATTTATCCTGCTGTGCACTATACGATGGGCGGGCTGTGGGTGGACTATCATCTGCAGAGTACGATTCCCGGTCTGTTCGTGCTGGGCGAAGCAAACTTCTCGGACCATGGTGCCAACCGGCTGGGGGCTTCCGCTTTGATGCAGGGACTCGCAGACGGTTACTTCGTCGCTCCTTACACAACCGGTCACTTCCTGGCTGCGAACAGTCTGCCTGAAGTATCAATTGAGGATGAGGCGTTCAAGGAAGCGATGGCCAATGCCCAGGACAGGAACTCTAAGATTCTGGGAGTCAACGGAACCCGTTCGTCTGACAGCATACATCGCGAGCTGGGACATATTCTCTGGGAATACTGTGGGATGTCCCGCGAACGCCAGGGGCTGGAAACCGCTATCGGCAAGATTCGCGAACTGCGGGATGAGTTCTGGTCGAGCGTCAAAGTGCTGGGTGAAGGCGAACAGTTGAACCAGAACCTGGAACATGCTGGTCGTCTGGCAGACTTCCTGGAATTCGGTGAATTGATGGTGCGAGATGCCCTCGTGCGTGAAGAATCCTGCGGTGGTCACTTCCGTGAAGAACATCAGACTCCGGAAAATGAAGCGTTGCGTGACGATGAGAATTTCTGTCACGTGGCTGCCTGGGAATTCACAGGGGTCGGCAATGAGCCGGTCGAACACCGAGAACAATTAGAATTTACTGAAGTACCTCTGGCTACGAGGAGTTATAAATAATGAGCGAGACTCTGGATCTGACGCTCAGAATCTGGCGCCAGCCTGGCCCCGATGCCGTCGGGCGTTACGTCGATTACAAACTTACCGACATCTCCACGCATATGTCCTTCCTGGAAATGCTGGACGTGTTGAACGAGCAACTGCTGCAGCAGGGCGAAGAGATGGTTGCCTTCGACCATGACTGTCGCGAAGGGATCTGCGGGATGTGCAGCCTGATGATCAACGGACAGGCACATGGTCCGGATTCAGGCACAACCACCTGTCAGCTGCATATGCGGCGGTTCAAGAATGGCGACACGATTGTGATTGAACCCTGGCGCTCGCAGGCGTTTCCTGTGGTTCGCGACCTGGTCGTTGATCGCAGTGCATTTGACCGGATCATCGAGAAGGGGGGCTTTATCTCGGTCAACACCGGGAATGCTCCCGATGCGAACAATATTCCCGTTCCTCTGCCGGTTCAGGAGACAGCCATGGATGCCGCAGCCTGTATTGGCTGTGGTGCCTGTGTGGCCGCCTGTAAGAATGCTTCGGCCATGCTGTTTGTTTCTGCGAAGGTGTCACATCTTTCGACACTGCCTCAGGGGGCTCCCGAGCGTGCGAGCCGTGTGCAGAACATGGTTGCCCAGATGGACGAAGAAGGCTTTGGAAACTGTACGAATACGGAAGAGTGTTCGGCTGCGTGTCCCGCTGAGATTTCGGTCTCCAACATTGCCCGTCTGAACCGCGAATACCTGCGTGCAAAGCTGTGTGCAAAAGACTAAGCACACTACGGAATGATCATCTACAGAGCGAGGGGACCTGCGGGGCCCTCGCTTTTTTTATTGGGATTCGGCGGTTGGTTTTGATTAAATTAGGATTTTTAAGATTCGCAGAGTCTGTTGATTGCGAGATAGTCCTGGAAGTTCCACAATAGTCGACAGCGCCTGAATTCCCCTTTATCAGTCCCCATTTTAAAGTCAGAAGAGAGAGCTGTGTCTGAATCTTTACTCACTACTGCCTGCCACCAGTGGCACGTTGATCATGGCGGCCGAATGGTCGATTTCGCGGGCTGGGAAATGCCTCTGCTGTATTCGAATATCACCGATGAGCATCATGCGGTACGCCAGGCGGCAGGTTTGTTTGACATCGCCCACATGGGGCGGCTCTTTTTCAGTGGTCCGGGTGCATGCCGCTTCCTCGATCATCTGCTGACGAATAACGTTGAATCACTGAAGCCGGGACAGATCCGCTATTCACTTGTAACCAATGAATCCGGGGGGATCCTGGATGACGTGCTGGTCTATCGATTTTCCGATTTCTATCTGCTGGTGGTGAATGCATCCAATCGACTGAAAATCGTTGACTGGATCGAACAGCAGCGGGAAGGCTTCGATGTGCAGATCGATGACAAGACCTGCGAGAAGTTCATGCTGGCCCTGCAGGGACCTGCTTCGTTGGGAATTTTGAATCCGCTGGCTGAGGCGGAGTTGAGCGAAATTAAATATTATTACGGCGTGGAAACCAAAGTGCTGGGCGTGGATGCTCTCGTGAGCCGGACTGGATATACGGGGGAAGACGGCTTCGAGGTCGTCGTTGATCAGGCTGAAGGTCTGGCGCTGTGGGAGCGACTGATGGCCGACGGTCAGAGTGCAGGACTGGTTCCTGCGGGGTTGGGATGTCGCGATACACTCCGTCTGGAGGCCGCAATGCCCCTGTATGGACATGAACTGGATGAAGAGACCGATCCCTTTACAGCGGGGCTCAACTTCGCTGTGAAGCTGCAGGCGGCTGATTTCGTCGGTAAAGAGGCATTGATCGCCGCCAAGGCTCGTGAAGATCGTAAAGTACGCATCGGTTTTAGCCTGGAAGGGAAACGGGCGGCACGCGAAGGTGCTGAGCTGTACGATGGCGATCAGCAGGTGGGCGTCGTGACGTCTGGGTCCTTCTCACCAACGTTGGATCTGCCGCTCGGCATGGCTTATGTCGAAGCCGCCTATGCAGAGCCGGGACAGGTGCTGGAAGCAGATATTCGCGGCAAGCGATTTCCGGTAAAAGTGACCGCACTGCCATTCTACAAACGCGACACTTAGAGAACCACAGGCGAGGCGTAGCCGGGAAGGTGTATCGGCTACGCTTAAGCTGAATTTCTTCCGGTCTGATTCCTTAACAGCGTGTCAAACCGACAATGCCACAGAATGAACGCAAGACTGTAAACGCTTCAGGCAAGCTTAAGAACCGGAAGCGTTCGTCTTCTGTTCTTTTTTGGAAACATAGTCGGTGTCTGCCAGAACTTCCTGGGCAACGTCGCCGACGAAGTTGTCGATCTGTTTCTTCTCTTTGCCAGGCTCTGGTGCGCCCGCATTCATGCCAACACCCGGTTGTTTTAAGAAGGAGGGGGCCATGTCGATGATGGCACTCCAGTAGGTCGTGAAGACCGGGTATTTGACATCGGGATTCTGTTCTTTGTAATCGTCCATTTTCTGCAGAAGCAGGTTGTGGGCGATTTTCGGATGGCGGTGATGCGGTCCGTGTACAAAGATGTCAAAGTTGAAGTAGGTGCAGAGCTTCGTGATGATATTATTTCCCACGACCGTACGGGTTCCCAGCATGGGATCGTAACTGCTCATTCCGAGATGTTCTGTGAACTTACGGGTGTTCTGGTAGATCCCTGCGAGATAGTGGGGCAGAACCCAGACACGCAGCAGACCGATGAGTGCACCGTAGTAGCCGCAGAGAGCGATTACGGAACCCCAGAAGATTACAATCGCCGCGTATTCGTAGCGAATGGTTCTGCGGAGTTTAGGGTCGGTCAGGGGGGAATCTTTGTGCCAGAAAATGCGACCGTAAATGAACGGAGCCATGAATAGCCCCAGGGCCAGGTCGAACCAGACAAACACTCTGCGAAAGCGGAGTGAAGTGTTCGGGTCTGAATAGGGCCAGAGTTCCCAGTCGCTGGGTTTATTCAGGTAAGCGTGGTGGCGAATATGACTCTCACGGTAAACCGTATAGGGGACAAACATCGCCGTTCCCAGGATTCGCCCCAGCCAGATGCTCGCATTCTTGGAGCCGGAGAGCGTATGGTGAGAACATTCGTGGAAGCAGCTGGTCCAGCAGAAAAGACAGTATGAAATAAACAGTGTCAGAAAGATCTGCCAGCTGATGGCATCAGTGGGCCAGTAAACGGCAAGACACCAGATTGCGACCAATCCGACAGGCAGGAACAAAAAACGAGGGATGGTCGTTTTTTCTTCTAGTGCTTTTAATTCCTGTTCGGTGAATTGTGTTACGGACACGTTGAGCTCCGGTCTAATAAACTACCAGCACGTTTCTAATATTTTATTTAACCAGTTGTGAGTAACGGCGCTGCGTTACAATGAAATCAAGTTAAACCAGTTAAAATGTTACTCACAGCAAAACTGTGAGTCAACTTATCAGAAATTTCGGCCATTCTCTTTATTTACTACATCATGTCTTGTGATCTCGCGCTCATGATGCAATTATTTTTTTTAAGTCGGACTATTCGGGAGTAATATTTATAATGGGAGTGTTAAGACAGTTAGGTTGATTTTGGGGAAATGCGGGTTCTACCGCAAATCTCTAGCCCCTAATGTCGGAAATTCATTATTATAACTGGTTTATGGAACTTGCACTTGAAAAAAGTGCGGAAATCCCAATTTTTCAAAACCTGCAGGCTGAGTAGAAATTGTAGTCAGACCTGCGATAATTCAAACCGATATAAGTCTTCAATCACCCTGCCCGGGACAGATTGTCTTCCCGTTTTGCGTTATATTTTTTGGGAAAAAGATCTCAGGAGTTAAGTCTTTCCGATGCCAGAATATTCAAATTATCAAAAGGATGTGATCAAACGTTACTATGACAATCGGGAATCGATTGATCAGCAACGATTGTCTGAGCTCTGCACCAATCTGTTTTTGACGGAAGGTAAAAAGAAACAGAAGCTGTGGGACAAAGCTCAGGAGATCATGGAACGCCTGAATGTTCCGCCGACCCGCATTGATCATGTTCTGAAATCCGCCGATCCGGCCATCCTGGCAGAAGTCGTCAAGGATCTGGAATCCGGGGCGATTCGCTAGCGAACTCTGGCAGGGGAACTCAATCGCCGGAATCGTCCATTACGGTGCAGAGTTCCTGCTTCTGTGCGGGGACCGCGCTATCCTTGCTGATGCTGTGATTCGTCGTCAGCGTATAGACCAGGGCCGTGCACGTCATGACTGAGGCAGACGTGTAGAACATGGGGTAGAAGCCCCAGTTATCGATGATGCCCCCCAGGATAGGAGCGAAGATAATCGCACCTGCGTCGAAGAAACCCAATACGATAGTCGTCCCCGTGCCGCGGTAATGAGGCGGAAAGGATTCGGTTCCCAGTGAGACTACCGCCGGAAAGAGCAGGGCGTGTCCGAAGCCACAGAGGATCGCGGGGCCAATCAACTGCCATTCCTGAGTGATGGATGGCAGGATTGTATGCCCGATCGCGTGCCCCATCAGGCCCATGGTGATCATTTTGGTCCGACCTACCGTCGTTCCCCAGCGGCGGGTGTAGATGCGAATGAAGAAGGCTGAAATCGCATAACCCAGGAAGAATGTCCCGATCCCGCCCAGGCCACGTTGAGAGACGAAGCGGGTTAAAAAGACGCTGATCACGGTAAAGCTGAGGCCCATCATGATCGCGACCACCATCACCTGCCCCGGCCAGTAGCGAAACAGGAGCTGGTGTGCAGCAGGGGTGACCTGTGGTCTGCGGTGAACATCGTTGTGGGTGACGTATAAGACGATCAGGAAGTAGCTGAAGCCCAGGAATGCAGGGATACCGAACAGGGCGTAAAACTGGGCATTGCCGGCGGGAAGCCAGCGCATCATCAGGTCACTGACCTGGGTTCCCAGGATCATACCGACGAATCCGCTGCTACCCAGGCTGCCAATGACTTCGGTCCGCCTGTGATGTGGGACTTTCTGCTGGATATGTACGACGGAGCAGGTAAACATGCCTGCGATACCGGTCGCAAAGCACATTCGCAAGGCGAAGATTTCCCAGCCCAGGCTACGACAAAGTGTCATGCCGCCGGTTCCGACGACGAAAATTGCGGCAGACAGAGCCCAGAGTTTTCTCACACCATAGCGATCGATACCCTGACCAAGGAAGAAGCGGCCGATTAAGGCGACGAAGACACCGCAACTGACAATATCACCGACGCGCTCTTCAGTCCCCCCCAGGTAGGTGACCAGATCCGCGAAGCGGAAGGTGATTGCATTTGCGGTTACCAGTAGCACATTAGCCAGGTAACAGAACCAGAACAGCCGGTTGTATATAGGTTCCTCTTCATCTGAGGGAATTACAGGAGTGATAGACATTCGTTTTTATTCAGGTTAGGACAGATTGCCGGACGTAGTACCAGTCTTTCGTTCGGAAACAGAAACGGTTTCCGCTCACAATTCAGGATCAGCATGTCTGATTCGGCGGGATCAGTCCGTGTCCTGCAAGCGTCTTGTGAGGCTCTCTGGCGGGTTCACAACGGGGAGACACAGCGGGGTGTCTTCGAGTTCGTGATTTCGAGGGATGTCGCGACTCACTTTCTGACGAGGTGTCGCAGATGTCGGAAGTACACCACATCCATGCCAGTATTCTAGCAGAGTGGGGCCGATCCGTCTAAGGGGGAAATGTTAAAGTTTCACTCAGACGGCGTGGAAACCGGTGATTCCATGCCGTTGAAAGGGCAGCGGGGCGGTTTCAAGGCGTGCCACGGGGCGGCGATTACTGCCTTTAACCACCGAAGGCACTATATCGACGGATGCCCCGCTGGAAAGCGATGCGATTTAGAGAAAACAGGACGACAATCCAGACAATTTCTATGGACAATTCGATGATCAGTTCCTGATGGGTATATTTCCCCAGAATGACAGTCCCGGGAAAGTAGGCCAGGTATTTGAATGGCAGCAGTTGCATCCACTGACTCAGCGGTTCCGGAAAGAGGTCCAATGGAATCATGTGGCCCGAAAGGAAGTAGTTGAGCATCATATAGATAAAGATTAACGAGCTGACTTCCAGGAACCAGAACGCGATCAGGCCGATGAGTGACTCAATCAGGAAACCGACGAGAAAGGCCATCAGCAGGGAGAGGATCCAGGCGAAAATCGTAAAGGCATCCGGCCAGCCCGAGAAGTAATCCCGACAGAGGTAGAAGAGCAGGATAAACGGACCGAGGGCGACCATGTAGTACACCAGCTTATGCGCCATGCGGGCCCAGAAGAGGTAGCCCAGCATATCGATCGGCTGAATCAGATACTTTTTAATGGTGCCATCCCGCACATCGTTGGCGATGCCATTGGCCAGACCGGGCATGCTGGAAAAGGCACGTGCGACCATTACCAGCAGGTAGTAAGCGACCATTTCCTTGTAGTTGTAACCTTTGATATTACTGATCGGCTTGGTTGTGTGGATGCCGTAAATGGCACCCCACAGAAAGATCTGAGTGACGATTGGCAGGAAGCGGACAAAGGTCGCGAAGACAAAATCTCCCCGGTACACCAGTCGTTCTTCGATTGATGTTTTGAGGATGATCCAGTTAGTCCGCAGGCAGGCGATCATGGTTCTCTATAGAAATGCTAAGAATACGTTTACTGGTGGCAGACAGAGTTACTCGGTTGTTGTCGGCTCCAGGCTCTGGGCCTGCTGGTAGTCCGACGTCTCTTTGTGTTCGGTAAAGACTTCCGCGATCACCTCTTCGAGGGGGCGTTCCTGGACGCCGACATCGAGGATCCGGTATTTCGCGAGCAGGCTGGAGAGGATCTCGGGAATTTTATTCCGAGGGACTTTGAGTTTCACGCGTGGCGCTTCATTTTCGAGGACCTCACCCCATTGAGAGAAGTCGCGGGGCATGTCATCGCCGTCAAACTGGACGTCCATAATTTTGTAATTGCTGAAGCGGTCGAGGATGTCGCTCAGAGGCCCGTCGTGTTTGATACTCCCCTGGTTGATGATGATGGCCCGTTTACAGAGGGCTTCCACATCTTTCATATAATGACTGGTGAGTACGACCGTCGTCTTCTGTTCGTTCTGGTAGTATTTCAGAAATTCCTGCACGCGGCGTTGTGAAACGACATCCAGGCCGATCGTGGGTTCGTCGAGCAGCAGAACATCAGGGCGGTGCAGCAGAGCGGCGATGAGTTCCATGCGCATCCGCTCCCCGAGCGAAAGTTCGCGGACCGGCTGGCCGATCAGATGTTTAACTTCGAGCAGGCTGGTGAGTTCATCGATCCGCCGATCATACTGCTGCGGGTCGATGCGGTAGATCTCTTTGTGCAGCCGGAAGGATTCCTGGGCCGGAAGGTCCCACCAGAGCTGGTTCTTCTGTCCCATGACCAGCGAAAAGCGACGACGGTATTCGTTCTCGCGTTTCCAGGGAACATGTCCTAAAACGGTGGCTTCGCCTGCAGAAGGGAAAATCAGGCCTGAAAGGAGTTTCAGGGTTGTGGTTTTGCCTGCGCCATTCGGGCCGAGGAAAGCGACGATTTCCCCCTGTTCGATGGTGAAACTGACATCGGTCACCGCGTGAACGGTTTTATGATCGCGCTTCCAGAGGCCTTTCAAAGAGGCAAAAACCCCTTCGTTTTTCTGGTAGACTTTGTACGTTTTCTCA